>NZ_JASCAK010000001.1:0-54635 GCF_029967885.1 Pantoea sp. V106_11 | reverse complement strand
GAGCGGTAGTTCAGTTGGTTAGAATACCTGCCTGTCACGCAGGGGGTCGCGGGTTCGAGCCCCGTCCGTTCCGCCACTTAATTGGAAAGCCCTGACTTAACGGTCAGGGCTTTTTCCATTTCTGAGCCAAAATAATTGCCATTACTCCTCCACACGGCAACGTCTCACAGGCTGTAGCGAGCACAGCCCTTCAGGGCTTTATAGAGAGGTGTTGCTGCAAATCGTTTTGCACATGCCAGGGCTGTCTGACCACCCACTCACTGAGAAAATCAATAAAGGCACGCACGCGCTGGGTTACGCCGAGATCGCTGTAATACACGGCGTTAAAGGGCATCTCAACCGGCAAACGCTGATCGGCCATGATCTCCACCAGGCTGCCTTCTTCAATTTCTTTATGCACCATGTAATCTGACAGACAGGCGATACCATTCCCTTCCAGGCAAAGCTGCTTGATGGTCTCTCCGCTATTTGAATCGAGCTCAGAACGAATGCCATAAAGTTCGCCGCCTTCACAGGCCACAGGCCAACGATTAAGGCGCGGTGCATCAATAAAACCAAGACACTGATGATTATCCAGATCGGCCGCCCGCAAAGGTATACCGTGTTTTTTCAAATAGTCGGGAGAGGCAATGAGACGGCGATAGCTAATAAAAAGCAGTCGCGCTCTGAGGCCAGAATCCGTCAGGCTGCCTGCCCGAATTGCCACATCGACTTTTCGCTCAATCAGGTTGATAAAGTTTTCAGAAGAAATCAGCGAAAGCGCGATGTCCGGATAGCGTTCCCGAAAGGACTTTATCATCGGCATGATGAGATGCAATATGACTGGCGTAGCTGCGTCTATCCGCAACAGCCCTTTGGGCACATCACGGCTTTCCATCAACTCGTTTTCCGCCGCGGTCATCACCTGAAGAAAATGTTGGACCTGCTGAAAATAACGTTCGCCTTCCTGCGTTAATGCAAGATTGCGGGTCGTTCGCGTAAGTAAGGCCAGCCCCAGCTTAGTTTCCAGCTTCTTAATCGTACGGCTTACGGCAGAGTTGGCCATCTCTAACGTCTCGGCAGCCCGGCTGAAGCTTCCACTTTCAACCACGCTCACAAATACTTTCAGTTCTTCAGACGATGCCTTCATGGTGTCTCTTCACGCCAAATAGCCTGTAGGCCGATAGAACTGTTATTAAAGCACAGCACTGACCTGGCCCCTTGGCGCGAAAGGCTTTTTCCCGATAAGACAGATGATAAATTATGCCGCGCTTGAGCAGACCGGCCCACAAGACAGCGTATCAATACAGCCCGTTATGATTAAAATAAACAGAGTGGGTTTGGAACAATCGGCAGCATCCATTGAAACCGCGTACTAAAATCCCTATAACAGATAAGTCATACGACTTTTTGAACGATTAGCCAGGCGGGAAAGTGCGCAAAAAAACCTACGCGATGAGATATGTAGCCGGACAGCCAGCGGAGAGGATCTTTCCCCCGGGTGCAACGTTTCATCTCGGCCAGGCGCTGCCTCCCGGCGCGCCGCTCCCCGCTCACCCCAATCTTAAAGTGCTGGTATGGAATATCTTTAAACAGCAGCGTGCCGACTGGATGTCCGTACTGGAAGGCTTTGGTAAAGATGCGCATCTGGTTCTGCTCCAGGAAGCGCAAACCACGCCAGAGCTTATCCGGTTTGCGACCAGCAACTATCTGGCGGCCGATCAGGTTCCGGCATTCGTGTTGCCTCAGCATCCCTCTGGCGTGATGACACTGGCTTCCGCTCACCCAGTCTACTGTTGCCCTTTGCGCGAGCGAGAGCCGCTTCTGAGGCTCTCTAAATCGGCTTTAGTCACGGCCTATCCGTTACCCACGGGTGAAACGCTTATGGTAGTCAACATTCATGCCGTAAACTTTAGTCTGGGCGTGGATGTCTACAGTAAACAACTTGGGCCTATTGGCGAACAGATCGTTCACCACCGTGGTCCGGTTATCATGGCTGGCGATTTCAATGCGTGGAGTCGTCAACGGATTAACGCGCTTTACCGGTTTGCTCATCAGATGCAGCTGGAAGAGGTGATGTTCACCGCGGATCATCGACGTAAAGCCTTTGGCCGGCCGTTAGATTTCGTCTTCTATCGCGACATGCACGTTAGTGAGGCGTCAGTGCTGGTGACGCGCGCATCCGATCATAATCCCTTACTGGTCGAATTTAACGCCAGTCGGTGAGGAGAATCGCGGAGAGACGTTCTGTCAGGAGGAGAGGGCGAAACGCCGGGAGATCATGCAAAGTGCAGAAGAATCGAATAAGAAAAAAGGCTGACATTTGTCAGCCTTTTCAACGTATCAGGTATCTGGCGTTGCGTTATTCTTAACAAACAACGTTAGCTCATCGCCAGGCTGAATATCTTTTGCATTACTCACAACACTGTTCCAGCGCATCACGTCTTTAATATTCACGCCGTGACGACGGGCGATACTGTCAAGAGAATCACCCTTACGAACACGATAGGTGATGCTGTTGCCATTATCCGCCAGGCTCGTGCCGCTCGATCCGACGGTCAGTATCTGGCCCGGACGAATGCTGGCACTGCGCAGGTTATTTTGCTGCTTCAGTGTTGCAACGCTGACGCCTAACTTATTGGCAATGCCCGACAGGGTATCGCCGCTTCGCACTTTGTAGCCACCATCATTACTGGCCTTCGCCAGTTGGGTGGGCTGCACTGCAGAGATATCACCGGAAGCCAGTGAATCCCGCAACTGTGCGACGTTAGCTTTCGGCACCATAATGTAGTGTGGCCCATTAGGTGCTGTCGCACCGCCTTTATACCCGGTATTGAAGCTCTTCAACTTAGTGAGCGACATACCGGCCATTTCAGCGGCTTGCGTCAGTTTTATCTGCTGACCCACTTCAACACGTGCCAGTGCACGGTTTTCGTTAGGCGTCGGCAGTTTGATACCGTAACGCTTGTTGTTCTTAAGCAACTCGCTCAAGGCCAACATTTTTGGAACATAAACCGTCGTTTCACGTGGAAGCGAAAGATGCCAGAAGTCGGTAGGCTTACCGCGTGCCTTGTTCTGCTTAATCGCTTTGAGCACGCGTCCTTCGCCACTGTTGTAAGCCGCAACTGTCAGAAGCCAGTCACCACCGAACATGGTATTTAGACGCTGCATCATATCCAGCGCTACTTTGGTTGAAGCGACAACATCGCGACGACCATCGTAGTAACGGTTTTGTTTTAAACCATAGTTTCGACCCGTACTGCCAACAATCTGCCAGATGCCAGCGGCATTTGCAGATGACGTTGCGTGAGGATCAAAAGCGCTCTCCACTATGGGTAGCAGTACTAGTTCCATCGGCATCTTACGTTTCTTAATCTGCTCGACTATCCAGTACATGTACGGCTCTGCCCGTAATGTTACATCGTGGAGATAGCTCTTATTTTTTAAAAACTTTAATTTCTGTTCGCGGATCCGGGGGTTTTCCGGAATCCCCATCTTCAACTCGTCACTAATGAAACTCCAGAGATCACTATCTTCTGCGAGGCCAGTTCCATCTTCCTGCCATCGCGGCGATAAAAGTCGATCACCGTACTTTCCATTTTCACTTTGACCAGCTGAAGACAGACTCTGTGCATGCTGTTCGGGGATATTGGCGTCATTCCGTGATGCCTCACATCCTACCAGCAAGACCGAGGCGAGTAATATCGCTTTAGCCTTCATGTGTGTGTCAATAGTTCGCTTAAAAGACGAGCAACTATACGTGACGGTCCTTCACAACACAACCTGAAAAATCAAAAACGGTCTTTCTTCTCGCGTAGAACGGCAAATGTCTTCCATACAGGCTCTACCTCTGAATCAACGCTCAAAGCATGTTGTAAATCAGGATCTTGCGTTCTGAGAAATAAATTTATCACACGCTCGTGAGCCAGTTTTGTAGGTAAAGTAATGCGATTTTCGGCCCGTAAGTCCTTAATTTTATGGTATTCAGCCGTTATTTGCGGATCGTGGGGTAAAATTGCAGCAGCAAACTTCAGATTGGATAAAGTGTATTCATGTGCACAGCACACCAGGGTATCCTCTGGGAGTTGGTTAAGCTTCTGAAAAGACTCAAACATTTGCTCTGGCGTACCTTCAAATAATCTACCGCAGCCTCCCGAAAACAGAGTGTCACCGCAGAAAAGATAAGGCGAACTGTAATATGAGATATGTCCTAAAGTGTGTCCCGGCGTAGCGATAACCTCGAAAGACAGACCCAGAACGTTAAATTTATCCCCTTCGCTGACCCGAACGGTTGCACCTTTGTCCGCTGTTTCTTGCGGACCATAAACGGCAATGTCAGGAAAATGTTCGCAGAGGGTTTTAACACCGCCTGTGTGGTCATTATGATGATGGGTTAACAAAATCGCTTCAGGCTGCCAGCCGTTAGCTTTGATCTTCTCCAGTACCGGCAGAGCTTCACCGGGATCGACAATAAGGCATTTTCCGTTGTCATCTGTTAACGTCCAGATGTAGTTATCTTGTAATGCAGGAATACTGGTAAGATTCATAGATACCTCTCGCTGGCCGTATAAAAAGGAAAATGGTAAAGCATGAAGCCCGCTAAAACACGCCAAATCCTGAACGCGCCACGCTCATGGCACGATATGCCCTGGGGCGTCTATTTCCGCGATGCGCTTACACAGCAGCTTCAGCCTTACCTGGGAAAGCTGTACGGCTTTCATATGCTTAAGCTTGGCAACCTCAGCGCAGAAATCAATACGGAAAATTGTGCAATCTCACATCAGGTCAGTGTAGGCACTGAAGGGGAACAGCTACAGGTGCTGGCAAATCCGGCACAGCTGCCGTTTGAATCGAAGTCTGTTGATGCCTGTTTACTGGCCCACACGTTATCCTGGAGTCAGGATCCGCACCGGATATTGCGCGAGGTTGATCGCGTTCTGATCGATGACGGTTGGATGATCATCAGTGGCTTTAATCCGTTCAGTCTGCTGGGGATCAGTAAGATGGTGCCGGGCATCCAGCGTAAAGCGCCCTGGAGCAGTCGGATGTTTAGTCAGATGCGATTACTGGACTGGCTGGGCTTGCTGAATTACGAAGTGGTTTATCGCACGCGTTTCCAGGTGCTGCCCTGGCATCGGCAGGGGGGGAAAATGATCAGCGCCCATCTTCCCGCGTTAGGTTGCCTGAACATTGTTGTGGCGCGTAAACGAAGTTTTCCCCTTACGCCCACCAAGGCGCGGATGAGCCTGAGCAAAAGACAATTGCCCCAGACGGTCAACGCGACGCGCCAGTTCCGACACGTCAAAGATCAGGATTCTGGCTGATAGCCAATATCATCAAAGGCCGGGTTGTTCGCTGCGCTGCGCGCCAGTTCATCACAACGTTCGTTTTCGGGATGGCCGGCATGACCTTTAACCCATTCCCACTGAATCTGGTGTGTGCTGAGCGCGGTATCCAGCCGTTGCCACAAATCGACGTTCTTAACCGGCTTCTTCTCAGCCGTTTTCCAGCCACGCTTTTTCCAGTTGTGTATCCATTGTGTAATACCCTGGCGCACATACTGACTGTCGGTACTTAACACCACATCGCAGGGTTGCGTCAGGGCTTCAAGTGACACGATGGCCGCCATTAACTCCATGCGATTATTGGTCGTCAGGCGATAACCCGCACTGAAGGTTTTTTCATGCTGCCCGTAACGCAAAATTGCGCCATAACCACCGGGGCCCGGGTTGCCGAGACAAGATCCATCGGTGAAAATCTCTACCTGTTTACGCATCTCTGGTAGACTTCCTTCTGACAAAACGCCAAGTCTGACATAAAACGAGGCCTATGAGCACTGCAAATAACCGTCAAATTGTTCTCGATACTGAAACCACCGGTATGAATATGATCGGGGTACATTATGAAGGTCACCGCATCATTGAGATTGGTGCCGTCGAAGTCATTAACCGCCGCCTGACGGGCAATAACTTCCATATGTATCTCAAGCCCGACAGGCTGGTGGATCCTGAAGCGTTTGGCGTTCACGGTATCGCCGATGAATTCCTGCTGGATAAGCCGACCTTCAGCGATATTGCCGATGAGTTTCTCGATTACATCCGCGGTGCGGAGTTGGTGATTCATAACGCGTCGTTTGATATCGGCTTTATGGATTACGAATTCGGTAAACTGCAGCGCGGTATCGAGAAAACCGAAACCTTCTGCAAGATTACCGACAGCCTGGCAATGGCGCGCCGCATGTTTCCCGGCAAGCGCAACAGCCTTGATGCGCTGTGCTCACGTTACGAAATAGATAACAGCAAGCGTACGCTGCACGGCGCACTGCTGGATGCCGAGATACTGGCCGAAGTTTTCTTAACGATGACCGGCGGGCAAACTTCGCTGTCGTTCTCATCGGAAGAGGAACGAGCACGTCAGCAGCAGAGCGAAGGTATTCAGCGTATTGCTCGCCCCAACTCGGGATTGCGTGTGGTTACCGCCAGCGATGAGGAAGTTAACCAGCATGAGTCCCGGTTAGACCTGATTATGAAGAAGGGCGGCAGCTGTCTGTGGCGCGCCTGAGTCGCAAAGATTTGTGTGTAAAATCAACATTGGGGCGAAAATAGCAGCAAACAGAATGTTGCACGGGGAAAAGCGTTGACGCGTACTCTTGTTGTGATTAATATGCGCCTCGTTCCCGACGGGGAACAAAGCGCGGAGCGGTAGTTCAGTTGGTTAGAATACCTGCCTGTCACGCAGGGGGTCGCGGGTTCGAGCCCCGTCCGTTCCGCCAAATTTCGACGCCATGCTGGTTATCAGCATGGCGTTTTTGCTTTTCTAGCGTCGAAAACTCCGAAACAATTTCCTTTCATTCAGGCAACCAAAGTATTAATGCTGCCAAATAAAAACGTTGTCTCACGCCAGCACGATTAACATCTTCGCACCACTAAATCATTAACTGCAAACGGTTAAACGCCCGATTCCAGTCATGACTGAAATCATCAATGGCATGCTTTGCCAGAGGGGAGTTAAACATTTCGCACATCACATCGACAGGTAAGGTGACAGCCGCCGCGCCAGAGAGCAGGCAGTCCGCTACCTGCGTCGTGTTTTTAAAGCTGGCTGCTAATATCTTGCACTCCATCTTATGCAGTTGAATAAATTGCTGCATATCTGAAACGGCCTGCTTTGCATTGATATTATTATTTTCCATACGGTTAAAATAGGGCGCAATATAATCAGCGCCAGCAAAGGCCGCCAACATCGCCTGTGAGGTAGAGTAAATCGCCGTGCCTAAAGTAGGAATGTTACGTTGTTTCAACTGGGTAATCGCGGCGAGTCCGGCCCGGTCGACGGGGATTTTCACGACCATATTGGCGCACAGCTCATGGAGGTACTGCGCCTCGCGAATAATCGTTGGTGTATCCTTTGCCAGAACCTGAGCAAAGATAAGCTTCTCGTTCCCTAAAATCGTGCGTAGCTCGCTGATTAACTTCGTCAGTTCGACGCCAGATTTGGCGACGAGCGAAGGGTTGGTGGTCACGCCATTAACGGGTAAAACGTTGACCAGATCGTGAATAGCTAACGTATCTGCACTATCGATATACAATTCCATATTCCCTCCCAGGTGGCTGATAGATTAAAAACGGGCTAAATAAATGTTATTTATGCAAATCATAGAGATTGATGGCTCCAACTAACTGACCCTGTTGATTGACGACTGGCGCCGCGCTAATGCGTCGGTCATATAATTTCTGCGTAGCGGCCGCAACGCTAAGGTGTTCGGCCAGTTTGTAGCCGGGGCGCGTCAGGAGAGGATCAAGCCGATCGTCCAGCTTTTTACCGGCTAACAGCGCGCGGCGCAGATCGCCGTCAGTAAAAATACCCTCGATAGCGTTGTCGTCATCACAGGCAATCACAATCCCCATACCGGTACGGGTCAGTTCTTCCATGGCATCTAACACGGAGGCGTTTTTATTTACGCGAGGAATGCGTTCGCCTTTTCGCATACATTGCGCAACCGAATTAAGCAGGCCTGCGCCCAGGCTGCCTCCGGGATGGGAGCGGGCAAATTGCTCCTCATTAAAATTACGTGAACGCATCAGCGCCATTGCCAAAGCGTCACCCAATAACAGGGTATTCACGGCGCTCGACGTGGGCGCAAGCCCCATCGGGCAGGCTTCCCGATTAACAGCAAGATGCAGTACGTGGTTGGCCTGCTGGGCCAGAAAGGAGTGGGCGACATTAGTGATCGCAATAATGGGAACGTTGAGCGCCTTAAGGGCAGGAACAATAATCTGTAATTCAGCCGCGCTGCCGGAATTCGAGATAAAAATAAACACGTCCTGCGAAGTGATCATGCCCAGATCGCCATGCAAGGCCTCAGCAGGATGCACAAAAAAAGCGGGAGTGCCGGTACTGGCCAGCGAAGCGGCGATTTTTTTTCCAATATGGCCAGATTTACCGATGCCAGAAACAATCGTTTTGCCCTGACATTGCAGAATTAATTCACACGCATTGATAAACGCGTCATCTAAGCTGTAAAACAGATTCTGAGCCTCGGCAATTTCAAGCGACAGCGCCTCTCTGGCATACTCGAGCAGCACCTCATTATTCTTCATCCTCCCCTCCTGCGACAATGACGTTGATTTTTTTGTCCACGAGTCGCTGAAGGTAATGAGGCGTAATACCGGCATCCGTGATAATGGTATCCACTTTATCCAGACTACACACCACATTTGGGCTTTTACGACCAAACTTGGATGAATCAGCAAGAACAATAATCCTGTCAGCCGCCGCGCACATCGACGTGCTGACGGCATGAACTTCGTTAAAGGTGGTGATCCCCATATCCAAATCAATACCATCGGCGCCAATAAATAACTTATCGAAGTTAAAAGAGCGGAAGGCTGACTCGGCAAGTCCGCCATGAAATGAGGCGGACTTTTTTCGTAACGTTCCGCCGGGCATTAAAATGGTCTGATCGCCATCTAATTCCATTAACGCATTCACAATGTGCAGGCTGTTTGTCATGACGGTAATGTTATTGAAGGGTTTGAGATGCCTGACCATTTGAAGCACGGTGCTGCCGGTATCCAGGATTAGCGAATCACCATCGTTAACCAGCTGTATGGCCGATTCAGCAATGTGCCTTTTTCTGTCACTGTTGATATGCGTTTTATGGTCGATAGGTTGATCGCCTTCTTCATGGCTCAGAATGACGCCACCGTGAATACGAATCACCTCGCTGCGCTTTTCCATTTCGGTCAGATCTTTGCGAATCGTCGTGCCTGTTGCTTTGAAATAGTCGATCAGATCGCCAATGGTGGTTTTGCCATTTTTTTGGAGATAGGCAAGGATAGCTTCCTGTCTTTGTTGCGGTTTCATCAGTAACGCCTTATCTGAAAGGGGTTTTGTCAAAATTAAAGCAGCGCTAAAATTTTCATCCTGCTTTCAATTTAACACATCACTCTTTCATTGATATGGCGGAAAGTAAGGCTTTTTGACACGTTTCACGTTCGGGAAAAATTTTTTTCGCATCGATATCATCAAGATAACAGTCGGTTAACAAAGGCAAGGCATGTGGACGCGCAAAAACGGTGAAGCCTTTCATAATGACAGCCGCCAGGATTCGTCCTTCGGGATTGACCGCGACTGCGATAATTACGCGGGGTTTAACGTTGAAGCGGTTTGAAGCCGATCGCCCGATGCCAACCCGACCTTGCTGAAATAACCCCTCCAGCATATGGTTAAAGCGTTGTAACTGATACCAGCCAAACAACGAATGTGCCAGCCACGCCAACAGTGCTACAGCAATTATCCCGCTACTCATCTTCGTCTCCTGAGCAAGGCCAACATACCAGGCCAGCGATATTGAAGGGGGCAATCAGAACATCACCTGGCCGCCCGTGATATTGATAGACTGCCCGGTGCAATATGAGGCCTTGTCACTTGCATAAAACAACAAGACGTTCAGCACATCCTGGTATTCACAACCGCGCTTGAGTGGCACTTTTGCAATATAGCTGGCTTCAACTTCCTCGGGCGAGATGCCCAGTTTTTTTGCATACTGAGGAAGCAGAGACTGAAACATCGGCGATTTAAGCAAATTACCCAGCATCAGCGAATGTACTCTGATGCCATAATCCGCTAAATCGAGGGCCAGTGACTGTGTTAATCCCACGCCGCCAAATTTAGCCGCGCTGTAGCCCGAATTATGTTTACTGCCTGTTTTGCCCGACTTCGAATTGATCTGAATAATGCGGCCCGGAATATTATCGCGAATCATCAGTCGGGAAAATTCACGTGCACAGAGAAAATACCCAACCAGATTGACCTGCAAAGATATTTCAAAATCTTTTAAGGCGAAATCAGTGACAAAGGACGCTTTTGCCATGCCGGCACTGTAAATCATCACATTGACCTGTTTAAAGACCTTATCGATATTGCCAGCAAGCGCAATAACACTCGCCTCATCTGTTGCATCAACCTCAAAACCCACGGCCCGATCGGCGCCATATTCGGCGTTAATTTCTGAGGCGACCTTTCGGGCGTTTTCCCCTTTCAAATCCGCGACGGCAACGCGGTAACCTGCTTCGGCCAGCCCTTTTGCCAGAAATGCCCCTAGCGTTTGCCCACCACCGATAACCACAGCAACTTCAGACATAACTCGCTCCTATGCAAAGAGTTTTACGGATGTTTCCGTCGTAATTCTGTCGGGCGCTTTTCCACTAACATGGATTGAACCAGGCAGTTGCGCGGTTGGCTGCCCGTCGAAAACAACGGTGATATGGCCCAGTTCGCGCAAGTTTTCGATCGCGACCTCACCGATGGCCGTCACGGCATAACACCGTTCTCCCAGCTGCAGGGTTGAACCCGTGACAGGATGCCCCGTCAGCGTGCCATGCTGGTGGATAAAGCAATAATCCTGAATATCGGCGGGTGCGCCTTCCCGAAATAAAATCATCATGTTTTCAAGCAGCGCATCGTGGGCGTTTATGCCCACTTTGATTATTTCGGTTTCAAAGTGCGTCATGACTTTTCTCCAGAAGGGGGGCGTTTAGTGATAAATAAAGGCAGAGACTGCCCAGGCAATCAGCACGGTAGGGGCACCGGTCAGGAAGCGGCCGACCAGAACGGAAGGAACCCCCACGCGCACGGTGTCCTGTTTCGCCTCCGCCAGCGATAAACCCACAGGAATAAAATCTGCAGCGGCTTGTGCATTGATGGCAAACAGGGCTGGCAGGGCAAGATGGGGCGGAATATGACCCAGCCCGATTTGAACGCCAATGAGTACACCAATAACCTGGGCTATCACGGCGCCCGGCCCCAAGAACGGCGACAGGAGCGGAAAGGAACAGATTAAGGCCAGCGTGATTAAGCCAAGCGGATTGGTGGCGAGTGGCGTCAGCCCGTGGGCAATCATGTCGCCCAAACCTGAGGCCATGATGATGCCAATGATGGCCGCCACGAATGCCATAAAAGGGAGGATGGTCTTGAGTACGGTATCAATGGTATCCCGCCCGGCCTGGAAAAATTCGGCAACGACGGTCCCCATTCCTGTGCCAATTTTTGCCAGTAAACCGTCGCTTTGCTCGGTAATTTTTTTACTCGAGTCATAATCTTTCCCCGCGCCAGCGCCACGGGGCGCGGGGGCAGCACGTTTTTCGTCATGGGTGTGAATGACGTCTTTACTGCCGTGATCCTCGCTATTGAAGATGCTGATATTCTCAGGCTTAACGCCAGAGACATAAATGTCTTCCAGGATATATTGTGCCAGCGGTCCGGACTTTCCTGTCGCATGGATATTCACGGTGGGGATACCGCGTTTGGGATAAAGACCACAACGCAGCGTGCCACCACAATCGATGATGGCCAGACCAATTTCATCGGCTGGCGGTTCCCCTTGTTTGAAACCATCTACAGCTTCCCAATGGGTGATTTCACTGATCCTGTCCACGATTGACGGTCGGGCGCCGGCGGTGATGTAAACAATTTTTTTCCCGGGTGTTATATCAAGTTGTAAAGGGCCGCCCCAACCGCTGTTTCCTTTTTCGATACGGATTTGTGTCGTCATTTTATTTTCCGCCTTTATTAGAGCTGAACGTTTTTATCGAGTTTGATGCCCATCTTTTTTTCAAACAGGCTGGTGGTGAGATCGGTAATCCAGCCGCGAAAAAAGTTAGTAAAAAGCCCAACCAGAAAATAGCTGACAGCAAGAGGGCCCAGGGGTAAGCCCAGAGTCGTCAGGCCACTGGCAACCCCTAAATAAACGAAGAGTTCACCCGGATTCACGTGCGGAAATAACCCATTCATTGAATGGCAACTGTATGACGAGGCCGCGTAATATCCTGGCTTATATTTCTCGGGCATAAATCGCCCCAGGCTGAGTGTCATCGGGTTACAAAAAACAAAGGTGCCAATAAGCGGTAAAAGCAAATAGCGTGATACAGGATTGCCCGCACATTTCTGTGCCAGTCGTTCAATTCGATGTTGCCCTACGAATCGTATTAACGCGTTCATTACGACTAATAAACTAATTAACAAAGGTAAAATTCCTGTCACCATGCCGACAAAAACTTCACCTCCTTTCTGGAACAGTCCAATAAACCATTCCGCACCAAAGGTGATTGCATCAATCATGTGCCGCTCCTTTTAAGGTTGCCCGGATTTTCACGTTGGTTAGGTCTTAACACGCAGAAAATATAGTCGTTTAAAAGGCATAAATATTTTATATGGATCACAAATAAATCATTTAACTTTCATTTTGAATCTTTTTTATTTTGAAATGAATGTTATCGGGTGCGGGAATCCCGCGTTCTTTCGTTACCGCGACGCCGGGATACGCAGAGGGTTTAATGACTTATCTCGCTGATTTTAAATGCCTTGTCACTGCAAATTTCTAGCAGGTCAAGACAGGGGGTAACGGGCACACGGCGCTTTTGCACGAAAGGGAGAGGGGCAAACAGGATGAGCGCGTATTCACACGCGAACATTATCTGGGGCGGTAAGGGCTGGCGCGCCAAACAGTCAGCAGTATTCGCCATCAAGGCGATCCGGTGTTCGGCTATTAAAAAAAACGACTCCAGTCAGAGTCGTTTATATGGTTATTGTACAGGCATACTGCGTCTGAACAGGGCGTTATTCCTTCTGCATGACCACCGTGCCGGCAGGCATAGTGAGGTCTTTCTGCTCAGTCTGCTTTTCTCGCGCCACTAACCAGTAGCAGCTTGCCGCCAGCGCCACGCCGATAAACCAGCTAAAGTTGGCCACCTGATGCAGGGAAGGGATAAAACTGATCACCAGACAGATAGCGACTGAGGGCAGCAAAGCGATAATGGCCTTCGGGTTAAATCCACCGCGATACCAGTAGCGCCCCTGCGGTGTGGCATCAAACAGATCGTCTACTGAAATACGGCCGCCCTTAATCAGATAAAAATCGGCTAACAGAATGCCAAACAGCGGGCCGATAAACGAACCCAGTACGTCGAGCGTGTAGTGAATCAGTTCAGGAGACTGAAACAGATTCCACGGTGTGAGCAGGACCGATCCGACTGCCGCAATCATGCCACCGGTGCGGAAACTGATTTTCTGCGGCGAACAGTTTGAAAAATCGAAAGCAGGCGAGACAAAGTTCGCCACGATGTTGATACCGATCGTTGCGGTGATCATGGTCAGTAAGCCAATCGCCACGGCTAAATCGCTGCCGACCATGCTGACGGTTTCAATAGGATCGGTAATCATTTTGCCAAACAGGGATTGAGTGCCCGATACAATGACAACGGTCACGATGGAGAACAGCAGAAAGTTGAACGGCAGTCCCCAGCGGTTACCCCGGCGGATCTCGCCCATGCTTTTGCCATAGCGGGAAAAGTCACCAAAGTTCAGCAGCGGGCCTGAGAAGTAAGACACCACTAATGCCGTTGCCGTAATCATCTGCCAGGTTTGTTCGCCTGCCGACAGCGACTTGCTGGCCAGCGTAAAGGAGATACCGTCGAAACCGGTTTTGTATACAATCCAGCCCGCCAGTGCCAGCATCACCACATACACTGCGGGGCCTGCGATATCGATAAAGCGCTTAATCGCACTCATGCCATGCCAGAACACCATTGCCTGCAGAACCCACATCACGCCAAAGCAGTACCAGCCCAGCTGCGATAAACCAAGCCAGTGGCTGTGGGTCAGGCTTTCAAGCGACGGGTAAAACTTCAGCAGCACCAGCATCAGCGCGTTTGCCGCCAGCCAGGTCTGAATACCGTACCAGGCAAATGCAATCAGGCCGCGGATCACCGCCGGAATATTAGCCCCGAAAACACCGAATGCCTGGCGACAAATAACCGCATAAGGCACACCGGCCATCTGGCTCGGTTTAGCGACCAGGTTGGCGCAGAGCTGAACAATGCAGATCCCCGCCAACAGGCAGAGCAGCACCTGCCAGCTCGCCAGGCCCAACGTGAAGAAGCTCGCCGCTACCACATAGCCGCCCATGCTGTGTACGTCCGACATCCAGAAAGAAAAGATGTTGTACCAGGACCAGTTTTGATGGCGCGTAGGCGCCAGGTCTTCATTACATAGCTTTGGACTGTATGCTTTCCCGGCTTCAGAGGCCGATGTGCTACTCACCGTTGAATGATTTGGCATGAAACCTGCTCCTCTCAAAGACATGAATAAAATAACCTTGTGAAATGACTTTGCAGGATCCAGGCCAAATTTGTTTTTTGTATACAAAATTTATTTTTAACGTATACGATAAGTGACGCAACGCTGTTTACCGGAGCAGGTAATGAAGAGTGAAAAGGGCCAGAGAACGGCGGCCGATCTGCATGATAAAGATGAACCTATCTATCAGGCGTTAATGAACGCCATTGTCGAACACCAACTGCCGCCCGGCAGCAAATTGCCGGAAGAGGCGCTTTCAGAGGTCTTTGGCGTCAGCCGCACGGGCATCCGTAAAGTGTTGCAGCGCCTTGCCGCGGTGCAAATGGTAACGCTTACGCCCAAACGTGGTGCACATGTTGCTACGCCCGGCGTTGATGAAGCCCGTGATATTTTTCGTACCCGCAGTTTACTCGAGTGCGCCAACCTTCCCGCTGTGCTGGAACATATGCAGCCGCCTCACCTTGCCGGGCTGGCTGCGCTGGTCGCCCAGGAAAAGGCGGCCATCGAACATCACGATGGCCCTGCGGCGATTCGTCTCTCGGCGGCATTTCATATTCAGCTGCAGGCGATTTCCGGCAATCAGGTGTTAACCGATCTTGTTACGCGCCTGGCGCAGCGATCGTCTCTGGTGATTGCCGCGTGGGGCGCGCCGTGGCAACGCGGTTGTCGCTGTGATGATCACGATCGTTTGTTACAGCTGCTACGTGAAAAGGCCTTGGTGCCGCTCACTGACTCACTGCAGCACCACTTTGAACACATTGTTTCCAGCCTGCATTTCGAACGCGGCGGCGAAACCTTGCCCGATTTCACCCGACTATTTTCGGGTCACAAAGGAGCCGTATCATGAGCCTGATTCAGGTTATTAATCCTAATACCAGCCAGGCGATGACGGAAACCATCGGTCGGGCAGCCCGCGCCGTTGCCGCGCCGGGTACGGACATCCTCGCCGTGTGCCCTTCGCAGGGCGTGCCCTCCATTGAAGGGCATTTCGATGAGGCGATTGCGGCGATAGGCGTACTGGAGCAGGTGAAACTTGGCAGAGCACAGGGCGTCAGTGGCCACGTGATTGCCTGTTTTGGCGATCCGGGACTGCTGGCGGCACGTGAACTGGCCAGCGGTCCGGTCATCGGCATCGCAGAAGCGGCCATGCATACGGCCACACTGGTGGCAACGCGTTTCTCGATCGTCACCACGTTGCCGCGCACGCTGGTCATCGCACGACATTTACTTCAGCAGTATGGCTTTACCCACCATTGTGCGGCCTTACATGCTATCGATTTACCCGTGCTGGCGCTGGAGGATGGCAGCGGGCTGGCACAGGAGAAAGTGCGCCAGCGCTGTATACAGGCAAAACGGGAAGATGGCTGTGGGGCGATTGTTTTAGGCTGCGGCGGCATGGCAACGTTGGCGGCGTCGCTCACACAGGAGCTGGAGATGCCGGTGATTGATGGCGTCAGTGCGGCGGTAAAAATGGTGGAATCGCTGGTGGCGCTGGGATTTGGCACCAGCAAACAGGGCGATTTGGCTTATCCTTTACATAAACCCCTCTCGGGTGCCTTTCAGCACCTAAACTAAGCAGATGTTCCCGTTCACCGACAGGATGCAAGTTATGACTGAAAGCCAGGATAAGAAAACCTACAGCTTCAATAAAAATTACCCGCGCGATCTAATCGGTTACGGCGCGAATCCTCCTCATGCGGCGTGGCCCAAAAAAGCGCGGGTGGCGGTGCAGTTTGTGCTCAACTACGAGGAGGGGGCCGAGAACAGCGTATTACATGGCGACACGGGTTCAGAGCAGTTCCTGTCTGACATCATTGGTGCCGCCAGCTATCCCGATCGTCACATGTCGATGGAATCGCTGTATGAATACGGTTCCCGAGCCGGTTTCTGGCGCATTCATAACGAGTTTCAGAAACGGGGATTGCCCCTCACCGTGTTCGGTGTGGCGATGGCCCTGGCGCGTCATCCGGAAATCGTAGACGCCATTAAACAGGCGAAGTACGACGTGGTCAGTCACGGCTGGCGCTGGATCCACTATCAGGGCATCGATGCTAAAACCGAGCGTCAGCACATGCAGCAGGCGGTGGATGTGTTAACGGATCTGTTTGGTCAGGCGCCGACGGGCTGGTACACCGGACGCGACAGCCCGAATACGCGTCGTCTGGTGGTCGAACAGGGCGGATTCAGTTACGACAGCGACTATTATGGCGACGATCTGCCCTTCTGGACGCAGGTTACCTGTCAGGATGGTACGGTAAAACCGCATCTGATCATTCCCTATACGCTCGAATGTAACGATATGCGCTTTGCATCGCCCCAGGGCTTTAACACCGCAGAGCAGTTCTTCACATATTTGCGCGATACGTTCGACGTGCTGTATGAAGAGGGCGAGACCGCGCCCAAAATGATGTCGGTGGGGATGCACTGCCGCCTGTTAGGGCGCCCGGGAAAATTCCGCGCGCTACAAAACTTCCTTGACCACATTCAGCAGCATAAGGATGTGTGGATCTGTACCCGGCAGCAGATTGCCGAGCACTGGATAAAAACGCATCCCGCTTCAGAAGCGTAATCGCTTCCGGGCGGCAAGCGCGTGGCGGCAAAAGGCTGTCGCCACGTGCTCTCTCTGTTGCTGTCACCTGCGTGACAGCCGTGCGTGGAAGCGCTCAGTCGCACAGGGCGGGATCGGCCTCAATCATCAACTGCTTCATCTCCTCGAAATGCCGCAGAGAGAAGTCGGGAATACCTTCCCAGTCGCGGGCCGTTTTTTCCGCAACCTCATCGCTCAGGACTTTCAAGGGTTGCCCGGTAGACCAGGCGGTGACCAAAATCTGGCAGGCGCGCTCCAGCGTCCAGATGTCATCAAAGGCCTCGCCAATGGTCTGGGCGGTAACCATGACGCCGTGATTGCCCATTAACAGACGACGCTTATCGGTCAGCAGGCTGGCCAGACGTGCGCCTTCCTCTTTCGTATCGGCCATGCCACCGTATAACGTATCTACCGCGATGCGGTTGAAGTAGCGCGCGCTGTTTTGATCGACAGGCGGAATGTGCGGCTGCGCCAGGCAGGCAACGCTGGTGGTGTAAACCGGATGCAGATGCATCACGACCCGGGTTTCTGGCAGCCGCTGATGAATTTGCCCATGAATGGACCAGGCGGTGGCATCAACATCATCCCACTCTGCACAGGATGCATCCTCAGCATTGAGCAGCAGTAAATCGCTGGCGCGAAGGCGTGAAAAGTGTTTCCACTTTGGGTTCATCAGAAACTGCTTACCATCCGGTGAGACAGCGGCACTGAAATGATTCGCTACCGCCTCATGCATGCCCAGGTGGGCAATAATGCGGAAGGCTGCCGCCAGATCGATACGCGTTTGTTCTTCGAAAGAAAGCGCCATATTACCTCCAGAAAATGAACGCGTGCCCGGCACGCGTTTGAGATTAAGGCTTAGGCATCAAGGTCTTGAGATCGTCCGCCGTCGGCGCTTCAAAATGGTATTTTTTGAGCAGTGCGGCATACTCTGGCGTTTTACTGTAGGCTTCCAGCGCCGCAACCAGGGCCTGTTTCACCTCCGTATTGTCCTTCTTCACGCCGAAACCGTTTAATACGGGATAGATGAGCGTCGGGGAAGATATCTGGATGCGGTCGCCCAGCTTCTGGACAACGCCACGCGCCACCGCGGCATCGGTGATCTGCGCTTCCACCGCATGGGAAAGCATCGCCTGAGTCGTCTGAGGATCGGTCGCATATTCGCTGATCGCGATAGGGGGCTTACCGTTTTTCACACAGTAATCGTCAGACAGTTTATGCAACTGCTGTAGCCAGGAGGTGGCGCCCATCGAGCCAATTTTATGGCCGCAGAATTCTTCAGGCGTCTTGGGTTGATAATCACTTCCCTTCAGCGACAGGATAGCCTCGCCGCTTTTCAGGTAGGGAATCATGTCGATCACTTTCATGCGATCGGCGGTGATATACATCGACGAGTTAGTGATATCGAACCGGTTACTCTGTAAACCGGTGATCAGGTTAGGAAAACGGGTATCAATATTCACGGCCTGACGGCCCATCACTTTTGCCAGGCCATCAAGAAACTCAATGTCAAAGCCGGCAGGTTTATTATCCTTCATGTATTCATACGGAAAGAAGGTCATATCCGATCCGGCGATGATTTTACCTGGTTGTAAAAAGGCTGAGGCGTTAAATGACGCCAGGACAGCGCCTGCGGCAAGCAGACTTAATACACATGTTTTCATCATTATTATCTCTCTGTTAGGCGCAATCAGACGTTGGCAAGATCTTGACCTGCCTGCTGAACAAAGAACGAGGCTCCGCGCGGTTTCTGCGGCAGGCGAAGTTCATTTGGGGTGCTGCGGACCATGCCGCTTTCGTCACCATAAACCAGCGTTCCGGCATCCGGGCTGGGCAAGGGGTTTTCACCGAAAGGCAGCGCGTCTTCCGCCGCGTACACGGCGATAAACAGCGTGCGCGGCCACTCGGTTTCATTGGGGCTGGAGGCGTGCAGCAGCCTTGTGTGCATAAAGCACACGGACCCGGAGGGACCAAAGCAGGCGCTGGGCTGCTGACACTGCTCTTTCACCACCTCAGGCTCGACGGCCCCGGTAAAACGCCCGTCCTGCCAGTGCGAATACAGTGGTCCCCGATGGCTGCCCGGCACCACGTTCAGCGGGCCATTTTCCGGCGTGACCTCACTGACCATCAGCAGCGCGGTCACGATATCGTCGTTGCTGTGCGGGGTGAACAGGAAATCCTGATGCCATTCCACTTTCGTTGCGGTATGGGGCAGCTTCGAGTTGATCTTGCTGTGATGATAGCGTGCGCCGCTGCCACCAATTAACTGCCCGGCAATCTGCGCCATTCGTGACTGCAGTGCCGCATGGCGATAGGCGGCAGAGATGTCGTTTGGTGAGCTCACGCGACGCAAAGAAGGATGGTCGGCACTGTGATCGCTCTCAATGTCGAAACGCGAACGGCCATCCTGAGTATTGCCCCAGGGGGCACTCTGGCTGCGGCTTTCCTCAACCCATTGGTCAAAATCGTGCTGCAGCGCGGCGATTTCCTCGCTTGTCAGGACATGTTCAACTACCAGAAATCCCTGCTGGTGATACTGATCTACCTGCCACTGTTCAATCATGGTCGTGCCCTCGTGTTGAATACATCGTTACGCCAGCGAGACATCCTTCAGAAATGCTTCCACGCGCGGATGCTGGCCATCGCGCAGCGCCTGGGGTGCGTCGTCACAGACCACGCGTCCTTTTTCCATAAAGACAATTCGGTCAGAAACTTTGAAGGCAAAGTTCATCTCATGGGTCACGATCACCATGGTGATGCCCTCGCTTGCCAGGGCTTCAATCACCTGAAGGACTTCATTCACTTTTTCAGGGTCCAGCGCTGACGTGGGTTCGTCGAACAGCATGATTTGGGGGCGCATCATTAAGGCGCGTGCAATAGCCACGCGTTGCTGCTGACCACCGGAGAGCTGATGAGGGTATTTCCACGCATGTTCGAGCATGCCGACTTTGAAAAGCAGCGCGGCGGCCTGCTGCTTTAAGGCCTGGGTGGGCGCGAGCTTGTGATAGCGCGGTGCCAGCATCAGGTTATCCATAACGTTGAGGTGGCTGAACAAGTTGAAGCTCTGAAAAACCATCCCAATGTTGAGGCGGTGCTCGGTATGCTCAATGAAGCGTGGCTTACGTTGTTCTCCCTGCTGACGAAGGTGAATAAAAGGTTTTCCGTTAATACGAATCTCACCGTTATCGATCTGCTCCAGGCCGTTGAGCAGGCGAATCAGCGTGGTTTTTCCCGAGCCTGAAGGCCCGATCACCGAGACCACCTCACCAGCGTGGATCTGCAGGTTCACTGCGCCCAGTACTTCAACATTGTTGTAAGCCTTGTGAAGACGCAGGGCCTGCAACGCTGGCCCGCTGTCGTGCACTGCCTGACGAACCGGGCTCACCGCCGTGCGTTGTGCGAGGTCGAACAGTTGCGCATCGGGTTTGCCGGAAGGCTGACGCTGCGTGACGTCAAGATAGCGCTCCAGCTGCTTTAACAGGAAATCAAAGACGGTGACGATCAGCACGTAATAGAAGGCCACGGCAGCCATGGTTTCCATGACCAGAAAGTTCTGCGAGTAAAGCCGCTGGCCGACCATCAAAATTTCGGTAAGTGAGATAACAGAGACCAGCGACGTCAGCTTCACGATCGCGATGTATTCGTTCGCCAGCGCTGGCAAGGCCACACGCAGAGCCTGCGGAATAATAATGCGCCACTGAATACCGGCATAGCGTAGTCCCAGTGCCCGGGCAGCCTCGCTCTGGCCCCTGGGAATTGACAGCAGCCCACCGCGGTGAATCTCCGCGATGTAGGCGCTCTCACAAATGGTCAGCGCGATAAACCCGGCCCAAAACGGATCGCTCAATATCGCCGACGTGGCGGGCACTGCCTGAGGCAGGTTGTAAACAAAGATCAGCAGAACCAGTAAGGGCAGGCTGCGAAAGAGCCAGATATAAAATCGGGCAGGCAGTGTCAACAAGGGATGGCGCGACTGCTTGGCCAGCGCCAGAATAAATCCCGCGATAATGCTCATTCCCCAGGTCAGCAGGCTCAGTTTGATGACGGTCCAGGTCGCCAGCCAAAAGTTAGCGTCGCTAAACAGACTGAACATATAGTTCCAGTTAAATGTCATGGGCTTGCTCACATTAAACAGAAGAGGGTTAGTCATTTAATTCTGTAATTCACTATGGCGGCATGACGGGAACGATAGCAATTAGTAATTTCTTTGGTTCTGATTTTAAAAAAACTATCCAATGGCTATCTGCCTTTTTAAATGACGTCTTTTTAATATCACAGGGGAATATTTTGCGTATTGCTTCCCTTTTTGCGCTTATTTAGGGCAGGGCGCTGATCATTAAGACGCAACGTGAGAGTTATTGGTGCAATTTCTTTTTTTGAGCGTCGCGATCGGTTGCGGCTAAAAAAACAGGCGGGCGGTATTTTTGAATAAAGGGCACGCAGGCTAACTGAACGTGATGTGGCACAGCATTTGCAGCGCTACTTAGTCGAAAACGAAGCAAGGCTTCCGGGTAGCCATAAAAAACAGAGGTAACGCTATGAGTCGCTTTACACTTAAACAGCTCAGGTATTTTGTCGCCGTCGTAGAGACAGAAAGCATTGCTGAAGCTTCGCGCCAGCTGCATATCGCACAGCCCTCTATCTCTGTCTCCATTAAAAATCTGGAAGACGCCTTCGATCAGCAGCTGTTGATCCGTCATCATGCTCAAGGGGTTTCTCTGACGCCCGGTGGCCGCCGTTTTTATGAAAAAGCCCAGGAGCTGTTACGCCTGACGCATGAGTTTGAGCAAAATTCACGTGCAGATAACACGCTGATTTCAGGAACGATTGCAATAGGTTGCTTCGAATCTGCGGCACCGCTGTACATGCCAAAACTGATTGCGGGCTTCAAAAAGCGTTATCCCGACATCACCATTGAACTTTACGATGGCGAGCAGCATGAACTGATGCACGGGCTCCATCGCGGACGTTTCGACCTGGCTTTCCTGTACGATCTTGAGCTGGATAACACGATACAAAAAGCGGCGTTGAACGCGCCGCATAAACCCTATGCGCTCTTGCCAGTAAAGCATCCGCTGGCGCAAAAATCCCTCGTCACATTGCGTGAGCTGAGTCAGGAACCCATGATTTTACTGGATGCTGTACCCAGCAGGAATTACTTCATCAATATTTTCAAAAGCAAAGGTTATCACCCGCAGGTTGCCTACAGTTCGCCCTCCATCGAAATGGTACGGTGCATGGTGGGGCAGGGATTAGGCTTTTCCGTGCTGGTCACCCGGCCTTACACGGATATGACTTATGACGGTGAAAAACTTGCGCAGATTGATATTGAAGATGAGATGGAAGCCTCGACGTTAATCATGGCCTGGTTAAGTCATAATGAACCGACGCGCCCAACAAAACTTTTTATGGACTATTGCCAGAATAGTGCATTAGGGCCGACGGCGTGAAAAGCAGGGTGCATTTATCGTGCAGTTCGGTAAGAAAAGGAAAAGTATTTTTGACCACGGTGTTGAGTCATTCCGCGTTGTAATCGTTGGGTGGCCATAATAATCGGCTGCACATCCTTTGCTTATTAATTTCTTATTCAGATATTAGCTTTATAATATTTTACCCATTCACTTGCCTCAAATAGTCTTGGCGCTATCGCGTGTCAGGAACACGTCATTGAAACGGCGGGCTTGAGGATGGTGGAATGACAATAACAGAGCAAGAAACAGACACCCTGGTGATTGGGGCAGGACAGGCCGGTATCGCCATGAGCGAGCATCTGGGGCGGCTCGGCATTCCGCATTGCGTGTTGGAAAAAAAACGTATTGCTGAGGCATGGCGGACCCGCCGCTGGGATTCGCTGGTCGCCAACGGCCCGGCCTGGCACGACCGGTTTCCCGGCATGACGTTTTCGGGGCAAGATCCCGACAGCTTTGTGCCTAAAGAACAGATCGCGGACTATTTTGAAGCCTATGCGCAACACATTAAAGCCCCTGTCAAGACGGGCGTCGAGGTCATCAGCGTGGCGCCCCGTGCCGGGCGCAGCGGGTTCGATGTCCTCACCTCTGAAGGCCCGCTCGTCGCTCAACGCGTGGTCGTTGCCACAGGCCCCTTTCAGAAGCCCATTATCCCCGCGATTGCGCCCACGGATGCGGGATTCACTCAATTGCATTCAGCAGACTATCGCAACCCGCAACAACTGCCTGAAGGCGGCGTGCTGGTGATCGGCGCAGGCTCGTCAGGGGTGCAGATTGCCGATGAGCTGCAGCGTGCAGGAAAAGACGTCTGGCTCTCTGTTGGGCCGCACGATCGGCCGCCGCGCCGTTATCGCAACCGGGATTTTTGCTGGTGGTTAGGTGTGCTCGGCCTGTGGGATGCTGCTGCCAGTCAACCGGGTAAAGAGCACGTCACCATTGCGGTCAGCGGCGCGCGAGGCGGCCACACCGTTGACTTTCGCAGGCTGGCGGAACAGGGCATCAACCTGGTCGGGTTAACGGAGCGCTTTTCCGGTGATGTCGTGACCTTTAAGCCCGATCTGGCGCAAAACATCGCCTCGGGTGATGAAAACTATTTATCCCTGCTTGACGCGGCAGATGCCTGGGTAAAACGGCATGGCCTCGATTTGCCCGAGGATCCGGCCGCGCGCGCGTTTCTGCCCGATCCGGAAAGCATCTCGCATCCTGTGCAGTCGCTCAATCTCGTCCGCGCAGGGATCACCACCCTCATCTGGGCAACGGGCTATGCCACCGATTACAGCTGGCTGAAGGTTAACGCCTTTGACGAGAAGCGCAGACCCGTTCATCAACGCGGCGTGTCCACCGAGTCCGGGCTCTATTTTCTCGGGCTTCCCTGGCAGTCGCGCCGGGGGTCCTCGTTTATCTGGGGCGTGTGGCATGACGCAAAATATGTCGCCGACCATATTGCTATCCAGCGCCAGTATCAGGATTACCGTGCCGCTTCAGAAAACTGAACCAGGAGACTGTCTTTATGCCAACCCATACACGTATTCGGATGTTTAACACCAAAGAAACCTATCCCAATCAAACGCTGGACAACGATCTCTGCCAGGCCGTGCGTGCAGGTAACACGGTGTATCTGCGGGGCCAGGTCGGCACTGACTTCGACGGCAATCTGATTGGCCTGGGCGATCCGGCTGCGCAGGCGGCGCAGGCGATGAAAAATGTGAAGCAACTGCTGGAAGAGGCAGGAAGCGACTTGTCGCATATCGTCAAAACCACCACCTATATTATCGATCCGCGCTATCGCGAGCCGGTGTACCGTGAAGTGGGAAAATGGCTTAAAGGCGTTTTCCCCGTCTCGACTGGTCTGGTGATTTCAGCCCTGGCGCAGCCGCAGTGGCTGATGGAAATAGATGTCATTGCGGTGATTCCGGATGACTGGAAAGGTGGAGCGACCCAATGACCTTATCGGTAACGGCACGTTGTGAAGAAACCGGTCAACTTGGCATCGCCATCAGTTCATCCAGCATCGCCGTGGGCGCGCGCTGCCCCTGGCTGCAGGCTGGCGTGGGGGCCGTATCCAGCCAGAACATTACGTTGCCTTCTCTGGGGCAGCAGATTCTGGTGTATCTGGATCAGGGCCGCGCGCTCGATGTGGCGCTCAAGCTGGCGCTGGCTGAAGACAGATTCAGTGACTACCGTCAGGTCGCCGCAATCGATATCCAGGGGAATACGGCGTTTTTCAGTGGCAGCCAAACCCTGGGGATCTGGAGCGTGGCTGAAGGAAAAAACTGTATCGCCGCAGGTAATATGTTGGCGGACAAAGGCGTGACGGCAGCAATGTGTGCGGCTTTTGCTGCGGCCTCCGGTGAACTGGCCAGCAGGCTGCTTGCGGCCCTTCAGGCCGGTGTAGCGGCGGGCGGAGAAGCCGGACCGTTACATTCTGCCGCGCTCAAACTGGTGGATGACTACACCTGGCCATTGGTGGATCTGCGCATCGACTGGACAGAGGGCGATCCTGTTGGACAACTGACGCAACTGTGGCTTGCCTATGAACCGCAGATGGAAGCCTATGTCACGCGCGCGTTGGATCCGCGTGAGGCTCCCTCCTATGGCGTGCCCGGCGATGAATGATCGTTTAAGGGCGATTCTGGCCTCACTGCTGGCCGTTGACACAACCAGTCGGGCGTCAAATCTGGCCCTGATTCAGTTTATTGACGACTACCTGACTGACAGAGGCGTGACGACGCAGTGGCTGCTTGATGAGAGCGGTAAAAAAGCCAATCTGTATGCGCGTCTGGGGCCGGACGGCGAGGGCGGGGTCATGCTGTCAGGGCACACGGACGTGGTGCCGGTTGAGGGACAAAACTGGTCCGTTCCGCCTTTCGCCCTGACGGAGCGTGACGGGCGATGTTATGGGCGGGGAAGCGCCGACATGAAAGGCTTTATTGCCTGCGTGCTGGCGTCGCTGGATGACTTTCTGCAACAGCCCCTCCGCATGCCCTTACATCTTGCTTTTTCCTATGACGAAGAGGTCGGCTGCCTGGGCGTGCGCTCGCTGGTGGCGATGCTCAATGCCTCAGCGGCAAAGCCTGCGATGTGTATCGTGGGTGAGCCGACCGGCATGCAGCCGGTTTACGGACATAAGGGAAAGCGGGCGGTGCGCTGCCGGGTACAGGGCCTTGCCTGCCATTCCGCCTATACGCACCAGGGCGTCAACGCGATTCACTATGCCGGGCGGCTAATTGCGCATCTGTTGCATCAGGAAGCGGCGCTCAGGCAGCAACGTGATGAACGGTTCGAACCGCCCTACAGCACGCTGCAGGTGGGCACGATTCAGGGCGGAACAGCACTCAATATTGTGCCTGAAACCTGCCAGTTTGATGTGGAGTGGCGAACGCTGCCCGATACGGATGTCCAGAACCTGTATGACAGTGTGCGCCACTTCGCCGAAGCTGAGCTGATGCCTGAAATGCAGCGCATTGATCCGGTATGTCACATTGTCTTTCAGCCGCTGAGCGACTATCCCGGCTTGCTGACGGATCCGCAGACCGACTTTGCCCGCTGGCTGGCGCAGTGGAGTGGGCAAGACGACTTCACCACGGTGGCCTTTGGCACCGAAGGCGGGTTATTTAACGAGATGGGAATAGCGACCCTGGTTTGTGGGCCGGGAAGTATGGAACAGGGACACAAAGCAGATGAGTTTGTCAGTGTTGAACAGCTTGAACGCTGTATGACGATGTTAAAAAATCTGCGCCAGTGGATGCACGCGGCCGGTTAAGCCACGCAGGGCGGAACGCCCCGTGTGGCCTGAGCCTATCCGCTCGCAGGTGCCGTTTACAACCGACCGTAAAATGTCATCCGGGCCGTCTCAGACAAGGCGATGCCGGGCGCGGTATTGTAAGCCAGCACCGCCAGCATCCGGGTCACGTCGCCTTCGGTAGGCGTCACGCGATGCAGGGAATTACGTCCGCGAAACAGTACCAGGTCACCGGCTTCAATTGCCAGCTCTTCGACGGGCTGCTGTTCATCCAGCACGTCGGCCACGCCCGGATAATTCATCTCGCCCGCATCGGCATCCCGCAGATCTTTCACATACTGAAACCGCCCGCCGCCGGTTGGTTTCTGCACCAGTAACGTGATGGCAAACGACGAGTTATCGAAATGCCATCCCAGCTCTTTCCCGTGCGAGGCATAGTGAAGGTTAATGGACGACAAAGGATCGGCGTAGGGATACAACGCCTCTTCATCAAGCACCTCACACAAAAAAGACTGAAAAAGTGCATCGTCATAGAGCTGACGCAGCGGAGAATCCGGCGCGATGACGTCATCAGTAATACAGCCCTTAGTGCTACTGACTTCGCGGTTCCGGGGATGCGTATCGCTAAACGCAGGGTCCGTTTTCATCAGGTAGACGTTATGCTTACTTTGGGTATGGTAAGCACGGTGGCGTTGCGCATCGCCTTCTGCGACGATGGCCGCTAAGGCGGCGGGCTGTAAAAAATTGCGCAGCACCAGCGCGCCCTGCTGATGAAGTTGCGTCCGACACTGTTGACGCCAGGCGTGACTGGACAGAGGATGTAAGTCAGTGCGTACCAGAGATTCAGACATCGTTTATTTCCTACGCGTGATTATTTAGTCATCACTGTAACGAGGCCCGATTGTACTGAATACCAATAAATATTTAAGACCCTGATAAGGAAGCCTTAATGCCCACGCCGTCGTTGCGCCTGCCTAAAATTAACGTTATTCAGTCATTTAAGGTCGCTGCGGAAACCGGCAGCCTGACAAAGGCGGCGGCGCAGTTGGCCTTGACGCCAGCCGCGGTGAGCCAGCAGATTCGTCAGCTGGAAGATCACCTTGGCTGCGTCCTGTTTTTACGGACTCAGCATGGCGTCATGCTGACTGAGATGGGCAGGCAGTATCTCCGCTACGTGTCGGAAGCCTTCGATATACTGCAGCTTGGTCAACGGAATATCGGGCGAAAAGATACCGCCGCTCAGCTTACGCTGTATGCGCTTCCCGCACTGGCATCAAAATGGGTCCTGCCGCATTTGTCTGACTGGCGCGCGCGCTGCCCGCATGTCGGCCTCTCTCTTCATGGCACGCACGCCGACGTGGACTTCAGTAAAACCCCGGCTGATTTTGTTATTTGCTTTGGGGAAGAGGCCTATCCCAGGCTGAACAAACAGTATCTGTTCCATGATGAGGTTTTTCCGGTCGCCAGTCCCGCGCTGATCAATACCTTTGCTGCCGCAGACAGATTAAACCAGGCTCCGTTGATTCATCTCGACTGGGGGAAAGAGGGACGTTTTCTGCCGGACTGGCCTGCGTGGTTTGAGGCAAAAGGACTCCCTGAGCCCGTGGCGCAGCCCGGCCTGACGTTTAATCTGACCTCACTGGCGATTGATGCGGCGGTGGCAGGCGCGGGGATGCTGTTAGGGCAACGTCACATGATTGCCGGGGAACTGGCCCGGGGCGAGTTGCTGGCGATCGATTCCTTATGTCTGCCGCTCAGTAAACCCTATTATCTTGCCTGGCCTGCGCGGACAACCAGCCAGGAGGGAAGTGAAGAGATGATTGCCTGGCTGCGGGAACGCGCGGCAGAGCACGGTCCCGCCGGAAAGCCAACTGGGGATGCCGCCTCCCTTTCCTGAGGGGCCTGCACTGGTCACCGGGACGATGATCGACCAGCATGAAGGTGAGGCATCCTTGCCTCTGGCGCAAGGGTTCGGTTTAACTCATCAGACTGACCTGGGCCGCGACGATGCGCCAGCCTGAGGGGAATTTCACCCAGGTTTGTTGCTGACGGCCAATTTTCTCCGTGCCTGCACGGGTGAATTCGGTACTGCACACGGCAAAGGCATCGCCAAAGGTAGTGATCACCGTATTCTGTAAGGTGCGATCCAGCCCCGCCGAAGGGCGGGCGGCACGGAAAGCGCGAATCTCATCAATGCCGTACAGGTTCTCTCCGGCACCCAGCCGCACCGTTCTGGCATCGTGCCAGAACAGCGCATCCAGAACGGCAATATCGTTGCCCGTCAGCGCCTGTTCGTAACGGTTAAAGGCGGCGGTTACGGCATCCAGCACGTCGGGGCGGTTAATCTCTTCAGTATTCATCAGGCTCCAGCCATACAGGTAGGCGAAAATGTCAGGCCTTGTTGTTCAAGGGCAAAGGCGGCTCGTAATACCGCCTGTTCGTTAAACGGCGCACCGATAAGCTGCACGCCAATCGGCAAGCCGCTTGCCGTGGCCAGTGGAACAGTACAGACGGGCAGGCCGAGAAAAGAGATCGGTTGGGTTAACATGCCCATGCTGGCCTTGGTCGGCAAGTTCTGCCCGTTGATGGCAATAGTTTCCTGACCTATCAGCGGCGCGCTGCAAGGGGTGGCGGGGGCGATCAGGACATCAAACCGCTCAAACAACGGCAGTATTTGCTGTTGGAAATGACGACGGAAGCGTTGCGCCTGCACATACCACGCACCCGGCAGCATCGCGCCCGCCAGCAGGCGCTCACGGGAATGAGGTTCGAACCGTTCAGGTTGCTGACGCAGCGCCGGCAGATAGTGATTGCCGCCTTCTGACGCGGTCATAATAAAGGCGGCTGAGCGGGCCAGTTCGGCTTCCGCCATAATCACTTCCTCACTAGCCTGCAACGCGGTCGCGATTTGAATCTGCGCGGCACGGGCATCATGATCACACCACGTCGAAAAGAAGCCGCCCAGAACCGCACAGCGCAAATCCTGTGCCCCCCGTTCCAACTGAGGCCGCGTGGGTGCCTGAGGCCGATCGGCCTGAAAGGCATCCATGCTGTCTTTACCCTGCAGGAGATCGTAAACCTGCGCCAGATCGTCAACGCGGCGGGCAAAGGGACCGATGTGATCCAGACTGGCGACAAACGGATGGCTACCGCTGCGGGACAGGCGACCAAAGGTTGGCTTCAGGCCAAAGATGCCGCACAGGGAAGCCGGCACGCGTATCGATCCATTGGTATCCGTGCCCAGCGAGAAAGGCACCAGTCCGGCCGCCACGGCTGCCGCTGAACCGCCGGAGGATCCCCCGGCGATCCGCGCCAGATCATGCGGGTTGCGCGTGGCGCCATAGTGGCTGTTTTCAGTGGTAAAACCGTAGGCATAGGCATCCATATTCACCATGCCAGAAAGCAGGGCGCCGGCCTGCTGCAGTTGGGCGATGGCAAAGGCGTCACGGTTGGCTGCCGGGCGCTGACCAAATAATTCAGCCCCAGCCAGGGTTGAGTAACCCTGCACATCAAACAGGTTTTTTACCGCATAGGGAATGCCCGCCAGCGGCGGTAACATCTCACCGCGCAGGCGCTGTTTATCAATCGCATCCGCTTCCTGCAACATTCGCGTTGAAGTGATATCCGTCCAGGCATTCAGCTGCGGATTCTGTTTCTCAATCGCGGTCAGCGTCTGCTCCGCCACTTCGCGCGCACTGATCTCTCCCTGCTGAATCTTCTGCTGAAGTGCCTGAATGGAAACCTCGCTCAGCCTCATGCGTTGTACACTCCTGCAACTTCAAGACGATCGTCCAGCGGATAAGCCATCAGCGGGGCCGCCATATCGGCAATGCGCGTCATCTGGACCAGCAGGGCTGCACGGCGTGCGTCGTCCAGCTCCAGATGAAGAATGTGTTCCATTTGGGCGATATAGGTTGCCCACTCAATGTGATTCATAACGTACTCCTGTCAAAAACCGGCGGCGCTGCCGTTGCTACGCGGATCGCTTGCGCCTTCGAACATACCGTTGTTGTGACGAACAATCGCACCTGCATGGCCGACGACTTCACTGAATGGCGGAAGTGACTCCACCTCATGGCCTAACTGACGTAACCGCTCCAGCGTTTCTGGCGCGAAGCGACTCTCCAGCTTGAGGGAATCCGAGGTCTGTCCCCACGTTCGCCCCAAAAGCCAGCGGGGTGCGCTGACCGCCTGTTGCAGCGGCAGGCGCTGGATCACATGGCGGGTAAAAATGGCAGCCTGGGTCTGGGGCTGTCCGTCACCGCCCATGGATCCATATACCATCGTCCGGCCGTCTTTCAGGCGCGCCGCGGCAGGGTTCAGCGTGTGGAAAGGTTGTTTACCCGGGGCGAGTGCCAGCAGGTGATCGGGATCGAGGCTGAAAGCCGCTCCGCGGTTTTGCCAGACGATCCCGGTGCCGGGCATCACCACGCCACTGCCAAATTCATGATAAATGCTCTGGATAAAAGAGACGGAAAGGCCGCTGCTGTCCATGACGCCCATCCAGACGGTATCGCCGGGGCCTCGTCCGGTTCCCCATGGCGCGGCGCGGTTATCATCAATCTGGCTGGCGATCGTTGTGAGCAGATCGCTGTCGAGCAGCGCCTGCAGATCGTCCACCACATGACGGGGATCGGTGATGTGCCGATCGCGTAAAGCAAACGCTTTTTTTGTCGCCTCAACGATGCGGTGAATGGTTTGTGCTTCATCGGCATTCGCCATATCCAGATGATCGGTAATGCCCAGGATCGCCAGAGAAACCAGCCCCTGCGTCGGCGGTGTGATATTCCAGATATCGCCTTCACTATGTCTGACATGCAACGGCTTGACCCGACTGGCCCGCTGCTGCTGCAAATCGGCCAGGGTAACGGGAATGCCCAGGTTGACCATCTCGCGTGCCAGATGGTGCGCCAGCGTGCCGCGATAAAAGCTTTCCAGCCCTTCTTCACTTAGCAGGCTGAGCGTGCGCGCCAGGTCGGGTTGGGTGAAACGACTGCCTTCCGCCGGAACATCTCCGTCCGGCAAAAACAGGGCGGAAAAGCCGGGCTGATGCTGGAGCTCTTCGCGCTTGCTGCGGGTGGCCGCGGCCTGCGAGGCCGTGACCGGAATGCCGTCTGCTGCGTAACGCACCGCGTCACGCAGTAATCGTGCCAGGGGCAGGGGCGTGCCGCCCAGCTCGGCTGACAGCGCCAATGCCTCATGCCAGCCGCTCACCGTGCCCGCCACCGTTAATGCGGCTTTTGGCCCGCGATGTGGAATTTGCGTTTCACCCTGATAGAAGTCGATATTTGCAAGAGAACCCGCTCTGCCGCTGGCGTCGATAGCAATGGGGTCGCCCTTACCCGGCATTATCAGCCAGAAACCGTCCCCGCCCAGGCCGTTCATATGCGGATAGACGACGGCAATAGTCGCAGCAGCGGCCACCATGGCCTCAATCGCATTGCCGCCTTCACGCAGCACCGCCAGCGCACTTTCACTGGCCAGATGATGAGGCGTTACCGCCATGCCCAGCGGGGCCATATTGCTCTGAATCATGCTCTTCTCATTGTGTTATTCAGGGTACAGAACCAATAACTAAGCAAGAGCCGTTCCAGTTTTTATCGCCGCGAAGGATCGGAACCGGTTTATCTGGCCCAAATTATGCTAGCTTCTGTTAAACCCCGCGGTTGAAACAAAAGTTACAGGACCTGAATGAAACAGCTTGATGAACGGCTCAAAACCCACTACCCCCAGCTTTCGCCGCAGGAGCAGCGCATTGCCGACTTTATCTTTGACCACTTCGACGATCTGATTAGCTATAACAGCGCCGAGCTGGCGCGCCTGAGCGGCGTGTCAAAAGCGACCGTCAGCCGGCTATTTAAACGGCTCGGTTATGACAAGTACAAAGATATGCGCGATGAGCTGCGTACCCTGCGCCAGAGCGGGATGCCGCTGACGGATAACCGCGATGCCGTGCAGGGCAATACCTTACTGTCGCGCCATTACAAGCAGGAGATGGCCAACCTGACACAGTGGGTAAACAGCATTGATGCCCGGCAGTTTACTGAGGTGATCGCTCAACTGGCTCAGGCGAAACGTATCTACATTGTCGGCATGCGCAATGCCTATCCGGTGGCGCTGCACCTGCGCCAACAGCTGATCCAGACGCGTTCGCAGGTGCATATCCTGCCCCAGCCGGGACAGACGCTGGCCGAGGACCTGGTGGATATAACGCCTGAGGATATGGTCGTGGTTATCGCCTTCCGGCGGCGCACCCGCATTATCCAGCCGCTGATGCAGCAGTTGCAAAGCGCCGCTATTCCCGTGCTGGCGCTGTGCGAGCCTCAGGCGCAGAGCGTTATCGCCCTGGCGCGCTGGCAGTTTTGCGCACCGCTGGACAGCGTGTCAGCGTTTGACAGTTACGCGTCGGCCATGAGCCTGATCAACCTGCTTGCCAATGCCTTGCTGCATGAACTGCTGTCAGACGGACGCCAGCGCATTCACCATATTGCCGATCTTTATCACCAGCTTGACGAGCTGGAGCACCGTTAACAGGCACCGTTTTGGTGCTTTGCCCCGTTTTGGAACGTCCTGCGGGGCAACGTCTGATGCCTCTGTATTGCTATAAATAGCGCTTATCAGCCATTAAGTCGCATTTTTCAGCGTGCGTCCGCGTTGGCACATTAGTTGCAGAATGCCTTCAATAAGAATCTTTTGTTTCACATAATCTCACCGGGGTGCATAATGAAAAAAGTTCTGATGGCGGTCGCAGCAGCGGCAGTATTGATGGTGCAGGCGGGCAACGTGTTGGCCGATCAACTGCAGGATATCCAGAAACGCGGCGTGCTGCGGGTTGCGGTACCGCAGGATTTCCCGCCGTTTGGCTCAGTGGGAACCGATCTGCAACCCCAGGGCTATGACATCGACATGGCGAAGTATCTGGCTAAGCAGATGAAACTTAAGTTGCAGCTGGTGCCGGTCACCAGCGCGAACCGCGTACCTTACTTGCAAACGGACAAAGTTGACCTGGTGATCTCCAGCATGGGGAAAAACCCGGAACGCGAAAAGGTGATCGACTTTAGCCGGGCCTATGCGCCGTTCTTCCTGGGCGTTTTCGGTCCTAAAGGCGATCATCTGAAGGATGCCGCAGCACTGAGCGGTAAATCTGTTGGCGTCACCCGCGGTGCGGTAGAGGACATGGTACTGAGTGAGGTAGCCCCTAAGGATGCGCAGGTGAAACGTTATGAAGATAACAACACCACCTTATCCGCTTACCTCTCCGGCCAGGTGCAGTACGTGGCAACGGGTAACCTTGTGGTCGCGGCCATTACGCGTCAGAACCCGGCAAAAGCCCCTGTTGCGCAATTTATGCTGAAAGACTCTCCGTGCTATATCGGATTGAAGAAAGACGAGCCGGCGCTGAAAGACAAAGTGAATACGCTGATCGAGCAGGGCATTAAAGACGGCACGCTGAATAAAATGTCCGAAGAGTGGCTGAAAGCGCCGCTGCCAGCCAACCTGGGCGCATAAGGACGGAGCAATGACCGGGCAACTTAATTTCCCTGCATTGTGGCCGTACTGGCCGGAGTTGCTCTCCGGCCTGTGGGTAACGATCCAGTTAACCGTGCTGGCAACGGTCGGGGGCGTCAGTATCGGTATCATCGGCGCGGCGCTGCGCAGTGGTAAACCCAGTTGGTTAAGCCGCCTGTGGGGCCTCTATGTTGAACTGATACGCAACACGCCGTTTGTGGTGCAGCTGTTCTTTATTGTGTTCGGCTTGCCGAACCTGGGGCTGAAACTCACGGCGGGTGAAGCCGCGCTGCTGGCCATGCTGGTTAACCTGGGGGCTTACAGTACGGAAATTATCCGTGCCGGTATTCAGGTCACGCCAAAAGGGCAGTGGGAAGCCGGTCGGGTTCTGGGGTTGACGCGCAGCCAGACGTTTTTACGCGTGGTTTTGCCGCCGTCGCTGCAGCGGATTTATCCGGCGCTGGTGAGCCAGTGCATCATTGTCATGCTGGGATCGTCGGTGGTTTCGCAGGTCTCCTACGAGGAACTGACCTTCGCCGCCAACCTGATTCAGTCGCGCACCTTTTTGAGTTTTGAAGTCTACTCGGTGACCACGCTGATTTACCTGGCGTTGTCGATTGTGATGCGTCAGCTGCTGCTGGCGATTGGCCGCAAATGGCTGGGGGTGCAGGCATGATGACAACCTTTACTGACTGGGACATCCTGCGCAATCTGCTGCTGGCGGCTCGCTGGACCATCGCGCTGTCGCTGGTGGCCTTTTTAGGCGGCACGCTGGTCACGCTGCCGCTGCTGTTTTTACGCCTGTTAAAGCGTAAATGGCTGACGCGCGTGATCCGTGCCTATACCGAACTGTTCCAGGGCACGCCGCTGCTGATGCAGCTGTTTCTGGCTTTCTTTGGCGTCGGACTGTTCGGTATCGACGTCGCGCCCTGGACCGCCGCCTCGCTGGCGCTGACCTTTTATACCAGCGCGTTTCTGCTGGATATCTGGCATGGCAGTATTCAGGCCCTGCCCAAGGGCCAGTGGGAAGCATCACGCTGCCTCGGGCTTGATTTTGGTCAGACGCTGACGCGGGTCATCGCACCCCAGGCGATTCGCATTGCGATTGCCCCCACGGTGGGATTTGCGGTGCAGGTGATCAAAGGCACGGCGCTGGCATCCATTATCGGGTTCGTCGAGCTGACCAAGGCCGGCACCATTCTGAATAACGTGACCTATCAGCCCTTTAAAGTCTTTGGGCTGGTGGCACTGGGCTATTTCCTGCTGTGTTATCCGCTGTCGCGTTACAGCCAGTATCTGGAGAAAAAATTTAATGCCGCTCATCACCATTAATCAGGTGCAGAAGTATTACGGCACCAACCACGTTCTCAAAGGCGTGGATCTGGATATCGATATGGGAGAAGTGATCTCCATTATCGGGCGCAGCGGTTCAGGCAAAAGTACGCTGTTGCGCTGCATGAACGGGCTGGAAGGCTATCAGGATGGCAGCATTAAACTCGGCGGTATGACGATTACCGACCGTGATTCCCAGGCGCGGGAAATCAGCCGCTCAGTCGGCATGGTGTTTCAGAACTTCAATCTGTTCCCGCATATGACGGCGCTGGAAAACGTCATGCTGGCGCCGCGTCGGGTGCTGAAAAAAAGCCAGGCGGAGTGCCGCGAACTGGCGGCGCGCATGCTGGAGAAAGTGGGGCTGGGCGAGCGGCTGGATTATTACCCTTCCAGCCTGTCTGGTGGTCAGCAGCAGCGCGTTGCCATTGCCCGCGCGCTGGCGATGGAACCCCGCGTCTTACTGTGTGATGAGATTACCTCTGCACTGGATCCTGAGCTGGTCGGTGAAGTGCTAAAAGTGCTGGAACAGCTTGCCGCCGAGGGCATGACGTTGATTCTCGTCACCCATGAAATGAACTTCGCCCGCGACGTGGGCGATCGTGTGGTCTTTATGCATCAGGGGCGCGTCTGGGAGCAGGGCGACAGTAAAACGCTGTTCGCTTCTCCACAGACGGCGGAGCTAAAGCAGTTTATTTCCTCTGTGCGTCTTTGAGTGCTTAACAAGGAATTCACTATGGATATCTCTCAATTTCCGCAAATTAATCCTCCTCAGCGTCTGTTAATGGGGCCTGGCCCTATCAATGCCGATCCGCGCGTGCTGCGTGCGATGTCGAGCCAGCTGCTCGGGCAATACGATCCGGCCATGACGCACTATATGAATGAGGTGATGGCGCTGTATCGTGGCGTGTTTCGCACGGAAAACCGCTGGACGTTACTGATTGACGGCACCTCACGCGCTGGTATTGAGGCAATTCTGCTGTCGGCGATTCGCCCCGGCGATAAAGTGCTGGTGCCGGTCTTTGGCCGTTTTGGTCATCTGCTGTGTGAAATTGCCCGCCGCTGCCGTGCCGATGTGCACACGATTGACGTGCCATGGGGCGAGGTCTTTACGCCAGACCAGATTGAAGACGCCATCAAAAAAGTCAAACCGCGCCTGTTGCTGACCGTGCAGGGCGATACCTCGACCACCATGCTGCAGCCGCTGGCTGAGTTGGGTGCCATCTGCAAAAAATATGGCGTGCTGTTCTATACCGATGCGACGGCGTCGCTGGCGGGCAATGCGCTGGAAACCGATGCATGGGGACTGGATGCGGTCTCCGCGGGCATGCAGAAATGCCTGGGCGGCCCGTCCGGAACCTCCCCGATTACGTTGAGCGATGAGATGGCGGCGATAGTCCGCAAGCGCAAATGCGTGGAGCAGGGGATCCGCACCGACGCGCATCAGGATGGTGACGACGAGATGATCTACTCCAACTATTTCGATCTCGGCATGATCATGGACTACTGGGGCCCGGAACGGCTCAATCACCATACTGAAGCCACCAGCGCCCTGTTCGGCGCGCGTGAGTGTGCGCGTCTGATTCTGCAGGAAGGGCTGGACAACGGCATTGCCCGCCACCAGCTTCACGGCGAGGCGATGCTGAAAGGCATTCAGGGAATGAGGCTGGAAACCTTTGGCGATCTCAGTAACAAGATGAGCAATGTCCTGGGCGTGGTGATTCCCCAGGGCGTCAATGGCGATGAAGTGCGTAAGCTCATGCTGGAGGATTTTGGCATTGAGATCGGCACGTCCTTTGGCCCGCTGCATGGCAAAGTGTGGCGCATCGGCACCATGGGTTATAACGCGCGTAAAGACTGCGTGATGCAAACGCTGGCGGCGCTGGAAATGGTCCTGTCCCATGTCGGTTATCGTACGCCACAGGGGGCCGGTTCGCAGGCGGCATGGAACCACTATGGGAGCCATGCATGATGATGAATGCCAGCGAGGCTCAGATTGCCGCCCGGCGCGTGATGGCGCGCTGTGACGCGCTGGCTGAGATCAGTGAAAGCGATCAGGGCCTGACACGGGTTTACCTGTCGCCAGAGCACCTGCGGGCCAATGCGCGCGTGGGCGAATGGATGCAGGCTGCCGGTATGACGGTCTGGCAGGATGAGGTGGGCAATATCTGCGGTCGCTATGAGGCCGCGCAGTCCGGCGCTCCCGCACTGTTATTGGGTTCGCATCTGGACACGGTACGCAACGCCGGCCGCTATGACGGGATGCTAGGCGTGCTGAGCGCCATTGAAACCGTCCAGTGGCTGCACGATCGCCAGCGTCGATTGCCGCTGGCCATTGAAGTCATCGGCTTCGGGGATGAAGAGGGCACGCGCTTTGGCATCACGTTGCTGGGCAGTCGCGGCATTACCGGCACCTGGCCTGACAGCTGGCCGACACATCCTGACGGCAACGGCATCACGGTTTCCCAGGCGATGAGCGACGTGGGGCTGGATGCCAGTCAGATCCAGCGTGCCGCGCGCAACGTCAGCGATATCGTGGCCTATCTGGAGCTGCACATTGAGCAGGGACCTTGCCTGGAGCAGGAAGATCTCGCGCTCGGGGTGGTCACGGCGATCAACGGTGCCCGTCGTCTGAACTGCTGCTTTACGGGCGAGGCGGGCCATGCCGGTACGGTGCCGATGAAGCATCGTAAAGATGCCCTGGCGGCCGCGGCGGAATGGATGGTGTTTATTGAACACACGACGCGCGAACAGCCGGGGCAGTTAGTGGCAACGGTAGGCACGCTCAACTGCGCACCGGGCGCGGTCAACGTCATTCCGGGCGAGGTGAATCTGTCGCTGGATGTGCGCGGACCCGAGGACGCACCGCTTGAAGCGCTGCTGTCCGCCTTGCTGACCCAGGCGGAAGCCATTGCGCTGCGTCGGGGATTAACCTTCGAATCTCATGAGTATTACCGCATTGCGGCGACGGCCTGCGATGCCGGATTGCAACAGGCGTTGAGCCACGCGGTTGAAACCGTACAGGGGCGCAGCCTGGCCCTGCCCAGTGGCGCAGGCCATGATGCTATCGCAATCGCAGAACGCTGGCCGGTAGGCATGCTGTTTGTGCGTAACCATCGCGGTATCAGCCACCATCCGGCCGAATCGGTCAATGAAGCCGATGTCGCCCCGGCGGTTCAGGCCTATTTGCAGACGATATGTCACCTTGCGGAGCAGCATTAAGATGGATTTAGGCACCTTTAACCAGCTACCGCAAGCCGTCGCTCAGCTTGCGCTCTCGCACTGCGTCGCGATTCCTCGCTGGCAGCAGGCGCTGGTGGCGGCCCGCCCGTTTCACAGCGTTGAGGCCCTGCTGGCTGAGGCACAACGGCTGGCCCAGGCCTGGCAGGAAGACGATCTGAATCAGGCGCTTTCAGCTCATCCGCGCATCGGGGAAAAGGCACAGGGCGACGAGAAGGAAAAACGGTTATCACGCAGCGAACAAGCGGCCATGCAACAGGCAGACGATGCGTTACAGCAGGCGATGGTGCAGGGCAACCAGGCTTATGAGGCGCGCTTTAACCGGGTCTTTTTGATCCGGGCGAAAGGGCGCAGCGCACAGAATATGCTTGATGAACTTACACGGCGGCTGGACAACAGCCCGGAAAGCGAGCGCCAGGAATCTCTGGAACAACTGCGGGAAATCACCCTGCTGCGCCTTAAGGAGAGTTTTTCATGAGCACTATCAGCACCCATATTCTGGATACCGCGCTGGGTAAACCCGCGCCAGGCGTAGCCATGTTGCTGGAACAGCACGGGGCACAAGGGTGGGTAACCTGTGCCCGGGGCATCACGGATAACGATGGTCGCCTGAAGGATCTGACACCCGAGCCGCTTGCGCCGGGACAGTACCGCCTGACGGCCGCGATTGGCGAATACTTCCGCGCAGGCGGACGAGAAACATTGTACGTCAGTGCGCAAATTGATTTTGTGCTGACGGAAAGCGCCAGCCATTATCATCTGCCATTTTTAATCTCGCCCTGGAGCTGGTCTACCTATCGCGGCAGTTAACAGGTGCATCAGGCGCAGCGTTTTTCCGCTGCGCTTGAGAGCTATCGGCTATCAATACCTTCGGCCCATCCGACTATATTCCTGCTAACGCCAGGGTTATCTTAAGGTCAATAATGTGAAGGCAACGGAGCCGATAATGAGCACGCCAAAAGATAATGATGTAGCCGCTTCAGGTAAATGTCCCTTTCATCACGGTAAATCGGAAGAAGAAAGCGTTCTGGCTCGTGGAGCCGGCAGTGGTACCAGCAATCGCGACTGGTGGCCAAACATGTTGCGCGTGGATCTGCTAAACCAGCACTCCAACCGTTCTAATCCCCTCGGCGAAAACTTCAACTACCGCGAAGCGTTCAGCACGCTGGACTACTCCGCACTGAAAGCCGACATCCGGGCGTTGCTCACCGACTCCCAATCCTGGTGGCCAGCCGACTGGGGCACCTACATTGGCCTGTTTATTCGTATGGCGTGGCACAGTGCCGGTACTTACCGCACCGTCGACGGGCGCGGTGGCTCAGGCCGGGGTCAACAGCGTTTCGCACCACTGAACTCCTGGCCAGATAACGTCAGCCTTGATAAAGCCCGCCGCCTGCTGTGGCCGGTAAAACAAAAATACGGTCAGAAAATTTCCTGGGCCGATCTCTATATCCTCGCCGGCAACGTTTCGCTGGAAAATTCAGGTTTCCGTACCTTTGGTTTTGGTGCCGGTCGTGAAGACGTCTGGGAACCGGATATGGACGTGGATTGGGGTAACGAAACCGAGTGGCTGGCCCATCGCCATCCGGAAAGCCTGGCTAACGCACCGCTGGGCGCGACCGAAATGGGGCTGATCTACGTGAACCCAGAGGGGCCTGAAGCCAGCGGCGATCCCGCTTCTGCCGCGCCAGCGATTCGCGCGACATTCGGCAACATGGGCATGAACGACGAAGAGATCGTGGCGCTGATTGCGGGTGGACATACCCTGGGCAAAACCCATGGTGCCGCCGCCGCCAGTCACGTGGGCGTCGATCCTGAAGCCTCACCTATCGAAGCACAGGGCTTTGGCTGGAACAACAGCCACGGCAGCGGTGTGGGTGCAGATGCGATTACCTCCGGCCTTGAAGTCGTCTGGACGCAAACGCCAACCCAGTGGAGCAACTACTTCTTTGAGAACCTGTTCAAATATGAGTGGGTGAAAACGCACAGCCCGGCGGGTGCGATTCAGTATGAAGCGGTCAACGCTGACGACATTATTCCGGATCCGTTCGATCCTGCGAAAAAGCGCAAACCGACCATGCTGGTGACGGATCTGACGTTGCGTTTCGACCCCGAGTTCGAGAAGATTTCTCGCCGCTTCCTGAACGATCCGCAGTCCTTTAACGAAGCCTTTGCCCGCGCCTGGTTTAAGCTGACCCACCGCGATATGGGGCCAAAAGCGCGTTACATCGGTCCGGAAGTGCCAAAGGAAGATTTACTGTGGCAGGATCCGTTACCGCAGCCAACGCATCAGCCGACGGCCGATGATATCAGTGAACTGAAGGCGAAAATCGCTGCATCAGGTTTGACGGTAAGCCAGCTGGTTTCGGCGGCCTGGGCTTCGGCTTCAACCTTCCGTGGTGGCGACAAACGCGGCGGCGCAAACGGTGCCCGTCTGGCGCTGGCGCCCCAGAACAGCTGGGCGGTGAACGCCAGCGTCATTAACGATGTGTTACCGAAACTGCAGCAGATCCAGCAGGAATCCGGTAAAGCTTCATTAGCTGACGTCATTGTCCTGGCGGGCAGCGTCGGCATCGAAATGGCCGCAGCCGCAGCCGGCGTCAGCGCACAGGTGCCCTTTACCCCAGGCCGCGTGGATGCTCGTCAGGATCAAACTGATGTAGAATCCTTTAACGTACTCCAACCGCTGGCAGATGGTTTCCGTAACTATCGTCGCGTACAGGGAGGATCATCCACTGAAACCCTGTTGCTGGATAAGGCGCAGCAACTGACGCTGAGTGCCCCAGAGCTCACCGTCCTGCTGGGTGGCCTGCGTGTCCTGGGCACCAACTTTGACGGCAGCCATCACGGCGTGTTCACCGACCGCGTGGGCGTGCTGAGTAATGATTTCTTTGTGAATCTGCTGGATATGCGCACCGCATGGCGTGCGACCGACGGCAGTGAAGAGATCTTCGAAGGCCGCGATCGTCAGAGCGGAGAAGTGAAGTACAGCGCGACGCGCGCCGATCTGGTGTTCGGTTCCAACGCCATCCTGCGCGCTCTGGCCGAAGTTTATGCCAGCAGCGATGCAAAACAGAAGTTTGTTACCGACTTCGTGGCGGCCTGGACGAAAGTGATGAACCTGGACCGTTTCGACCTGCAGTAAACGCCTGAATCGCCCCCGGCCTGGCCGGGGGCGATTTTATTCTGCCAACGTAAAGCCATCCGCATCGCGCCATGCCGGAAACCGCTCGCGATAAGCCTGCAACTCGGCTAGCGACAGCGACGCCTCAACCTGACCGGCTTTGAACGGCTCGCCCGCCGCCAGAATCTCCCCCTGCGGAGAAATAATTCGACTGTCCCCACTGTACTGATGCTGATTACCATCGCTGCCCACACGGTTGCAGCCTGCTACATATGCCTGATTTTCGATAGCGCGAGCCAGCAGCAGGGCCTGCCAGTGAAGGGCGCGCGCTGCAGGCCAGTTGGCGACATACAGCGCCAGATCGTAGTCATTTTGATTGCGTGAGAACACCGGAAAGCGCAGGTCGTAACAGATTTGCGGCAGAATACGCCAGCCGCGCCACGGAATCACCGTACGCGCCTTGCCCGCAACATAATGCTGCTGTTCATCGGCCATGCGAAACAGATGACGTTTGTCATACTGGTGCAGCGTGCCATCCGGCTCGACCAGCAGAAAACGGTTCACGGCGCCCTCAGCGGTATGAACGGCGGCGCTACCGCCCACCAGCGCATTGCTGCGCTTAGCATGGTGCTGTAACCATTCCACGACCTGCGGCTGCGGCAAGGCCTGCTGTGCGGCCTCCATGGCAAAACCGGTGGTGAACATTTCGGGCAGAATAATGACATCCCGTTGCGTGAGGTCGGCTAAGATCCGATCGAAATGGCGCAGGTTGGCCTCGCCATCCATCCACGTCAGTGGCTCCTGTAGCAGCGTTATCGCTAGAGTCGACATAACCGCTCCGCTGCCGCATCAAGTGTGGCTTCCTGTTTTGCAAAGCACAGCCGAATCAGTTTGTGCGGGAAAGGCGCCTCGCAGAATACCGACAGCGGAATGGCGGCTACGCCCACTTCACGCGTCAGCCACTGGCAAAAACTGACATCGTCCAGGTCCGAAATGGCACTGTAGTCCGCCAGCAGGAAGTAGGTGCCTTCACAGGGCAACAGGTGAAAACGACTGCTGCGCAAGGCCTGTATCAGTCGGTCACGGCGCGCGCGATAAAACTCGGGCAGTTCACGATAGTGTTCGGGATGCTGGCGCAGCATATCGGCAATCGCCAGTTGCGCAGGCGTGTTGACTGAAAACGTCAGGTACTGATGGATCTTACGGATCTCGGCGCTAATGGCCGCCGGTGCCACGCAGTAACCGACTTTCCAGCCCGTCATATGAAAGGTTTTGCCAAAGGATGACACCGCCACCGCACGTTGACGCAGCTCAGGGTGCGCCAGCACGCTGGCATGACCCTCCTGTGCAAAGCAGATGTGTTCATAGACTTCATCGCTCAGCACGTAGATTTCCCGGTCGGCGACAGCCTGCCATAACGCGGCATAGTCCGCGTGATGCCAGACGCTGGCCGAGGGATTATGCGGCGTGTTTAAGATGACCAGGCGGGTTTTGTCGCTTAGCAGCGCGGAGAACGCAGGCCAGTCAACCGTAAACAACGGTGGCTGCAAGGTGAGGCGTTTCAGTGTGCCGCCCGCCAGCTGTACCGCGGGCGCATAGCTGTCGTAACTGGGATCGAAACAGATGACCTCGTCACCGGGCCGCACCAGGGCGGTGATGGCGGCATACAGGGCTTCAGTAGCCCCTGCCGTCACGGTGATATCGCTGTTCACATCGGGCCGATAGCCATAGATCGCGGCGGTTTTATCCGCAATGGCTTCGCGAAGCGGTTGTGCGCCGGTCATGGGTGCGTACTGATTCGCGCCCTGACTGACGTGGTAAGCCAGCCTTTCCTGCAGGTAAGACGGACCATCAAAATCCGGAAATCCCTGAGAAAGATTAATCGCATTATGCTGCTGTGCCAGCGTGCTCATTTGCGTGAATATGGTGGTGCCGAGTGCAGGCAGCTTGCTCTCGGGCGTCAGGTTGGACTGCGTCATGATTAGGTAGCCTTACGCGCAAAAACGGTAGCGGAAAAACCCTTAGTTGATGCCACTATAAACAGGATGCTAGTATTTGGCAATCAAGACGCTTAGACGGCTAAAAGGAACGATGATGTCCGATTCTTCTGCAGTAGATCAGCTGGTGCAAGCCTGTCACTGGATAGGCGCGAAGGGCTGGGCACCGGCCACCGGTGGCAATATGTCGGTGCGCCAGGATGCACATGTTTGCCTGCTGAGTGAGTCGGGCAAAGACAAAGGCAGCCTGACGCGGGATGATTTTATTCAGGTCCACATTGCCACTAATCTGGCCCCCTCGGGCCGCAAGCCTTCGGCAGAAACCGCGCTGCACACGCTGATTTACCGTCTGTTCCCGGAGGCGGGCGCGGTACTGCACACGCACACGGTCAATTCCACGGTGCTGTCGCGGGTCGAGCAGGGCGCCGCCGTGCTGCTCTACGGCTATGAGATGCAAAAGTCGCTGAGCGGGCAAACGACCCACGATGCTACCGTGGCGATTCCCCTGTTCGACAACAGTCAGGATGTGGCGGCGCTGGCGTCAGAGATCGAGGATTATGCCGCCCGTTTTCCCCTGCGCTATGGCTTTCTGCTGCGCGGACATGGCCTGACCTGCTGGGGCAAAGATGTCGCTGAAGCCCGTCGTCATCTTGAAGGTCTGGAATTTTTATTTGAATGCGAGCGCCAACGTCGCCTGCTGGAGAAAGCATGATAAAGGCCATTGTTACCGATATTGAAGGGACCACCAGCGATATCCGCTTTGTACATAACGTTCTGTTTCCCTATGCCCGAGCGCATCTGGCTGATTATGTTCGCAAGAATCAGACGCAGACTGAGGTGCAACAGGCGCTAAACGCCGTGCGTACCGAAGCGGGGCAACCCGATGCCGATACAAACGAGGTCATCGCTATTCTGTTTTCTTACATGGATGCGGATCGCAAATCGACCGGCCTGAAGGCGCTGCAGGGAATGATTTGGCGCGAGGGCTACCTGAGCGGTCGCTTTACCGGGCACCTTTATCCTGATGTGCTGCCCGCGCTTACGGCCTGGCACGTGCAAGGCATTAAATTATATATATATTCCTCTGGCTCGGTTGCCGCGCAGAAATTGTTATTTGGCTACAGCGACGAAGGTGATATTACTGGTTTGTTCAGCGGCTATTTTGATACCCACGTGGGCGCCAAGCGTGAGAAGACGTCGTATCAGAACATCGCTGCGCAAACGGGCTTGCCCGCCGAACAACTGCTGTTTCTTTCTGATATTCATCAGGAGCTGGACGCAGCAGAGCAGGCCGGCTGGCACACGCTGCAGCTGATTCGTGACGCGGCAGATGATGACAGCCATCATCGTCAGGTCGCCGATTTTTCCCAGATTAACCCGGAGTCGATTTGAGATGAGTGCACTGACCATTTTTAGCGATAGCGATCCCAGCCAGCCGATATGGCACAGCACCGATGCTGAGGCGATTCGCGCGCGGCTGAATGCCAAAGACGTCCGTTTTGAACGCTGGCAGGCCGACCGCGATCTGGGCGAAAACCCGGATGCGGAAACGGTCATCAACGCCTATCAGCATGCCATCGACCGGCTGGTGGCCGAAAAAGGCTATCAGAGCTGGGACGTGATTAGCATGCGTGCCGATAACCCGCAGAAGGACGTTCTGCGCCAGAAGTTTCTGTCGGAACACACGCACGGCGAAGATGAAGTGCGCTTCTTTGTCGAGGGCGCAGGGCTGTTTTGTCTGCATCTGGACGGTGAAATTTTGCAGATCCTGTGCGAAAAGAACGATCTGATTTCGGTGCCCGCCGGCACGCCGCACTGGTTTGATATGGGATCGTCCCCGCACTTCACCGCGATTCGCATTTTTGATAATCAGGAAGGCTGGATCGCTAATTTCACTGGCGACAAGATTGCCGATGCTTATCCGCGCCTCGCGTAATCACGGCGCATTCTGCGGGCGGCTGACGCAATATGCCGCCCGTCCTGCTTACTGTGGCTGGAAGATGCCAGCGGCAACCTGAGCCGGTGCGATCACGCCGGTATCCAGCACCCAACCGCTGATCAGCGCGGCAGGCGTAACATCAAAGGCGGGATTGTAGACCTGCGCCTCTTCAGGGGCCCACTGCACGCTGCCGAAGCTTCCGGACACACCGGTGACTTCACTGGCGGCACGCTGTTCAATAGGAATGGCCGCGCCCGTCGGGCAGAGCCGATCCAACGTGGTATGCGGGGCCGCAACGTAGAACGGAATACCGTGATAGTGCGCTAACACCGCCAGGCTGTAGGTGCCGATTTTGTTCGCTACGTCACCATTGGCGGCGATACGGTCCGCGCCCACCCAGATAGCGTCCACGTTGCCCGCAGCCATCAGGCTGGCGGCCATCGAATCGGTGATCAACTGGTAAGGTACGCCGAGTTCGCCGAGTTCCCAGGCGGTTAAGCGCCCGCCCTGCAACAGGGGACGCGTTTCATCGACCCAAACATTTCGGACCTTGCCTTCTTGATGCGCGCGCGCGATAACGCCCAAGGCTGTGCCGACGCCTGCGGTCGCCAGGCCGCCCGTATTGCAGTGGGTTAACAGCTGGCTGCCGGGTTTGACCAGCGAGTTTCCGGCTTCGGCGATGCGATCGCAGAGCTGTTTATCCTCCTGCACCAGCCGCAAGGCTTCTTCTGCCAGGCTCGTCACCCTGTCTGGCTGCTCCAGCGCCTGTTTCATACGATCGAGGTTATTCATCAGGTTGACCGCGGTCGGGCGGGCGGCCCGCAATATTTCCAGCGACTGCACCAGCTGCTCGCGCGTTTCACCCTGTTCCGCTAGCAATGCCAGCAGCAGGGATGCAGACAGGCCAATTAACGGCGCACCGCGCACCCGCAGCGCATGAATATGTTCAACCAACTGCGCGACCGAATGGGCAGGCAGCCAGTTCTTTTGCTGGGGCAGGGCCTGCTGATCCAGTATCCAGAGCTGGTTGTTACGAACCTGTAAGCTGGTAGTTTGGAATGTCTGCATTGTTGGTGAAATCCATGTTGCGTTAATAGCGGATATTGTGCCAACATGCTTAACGGATGTATAGACGTCTGAACGGCTTATTACGAAAGATTAATCAGGTCCGGCTTGCACCGGCGTTTGTTGATGAGGAAAGGTCAATGTCGCAATACCGTACGTTCACTGCAGCCGATGCTGTGGAATATGCCAAAACGTTTGGCGGCATGGATGATCCTTCTGTTCTAAGCAGCGCGGAAGAGATTGGCGATGGTAACCTCAATCTGGTCTTTAAAATTTACGACAACCAGGGTAAAAGCCGCGTGGTAGTCAAACAGGCGCTGCCCTATGTTCGCTGCGTCGGCGAATCGTGGCCGTTAACCCTGGATCGTGCGCGTATCGAAGCGCAAACGCTGGTTGAGCACTACAAATATTGCCCCCAGCACACGGTTAAGGTTACGCATTACGATGCGGATCTGGCGGTGATGGTGATGGAAGATCTTTCCAGCCACCGCATCTGGCGCAGTGAGCTGGTGAAAGGCGCCTACTACCCTGAAGCGCCGCGTCAGCTCGGTGAATATCTGGCGCAGACGCTGTTTCACACCTCAGACTTTATTCTGCACCCGCATCACAAGAAAGCCGAGGTGGCGCGCTTTATCAACCCTGAGCTGTGCGAAATCACCGAAGATCTGTTCTTTAACGATCCCTACACTGACCACGAGCGCAACAGCTATCCTGACGCGCTGGAGCCGCTGGTCGCATCCCTTCGCACTGACGACGCGTTGCGTATTGCTGTGGCCGGGCTCAAGCACGTTTTCTTCAGCCATGCCGAGGCGTTACTGCATGGGGATATCCACAGCGGCTCGATTTTTGTGGCTGACGGCAGCTTGAAAGCGATTGATGCCGAGTTTGGTTATTTTGGACCCATCGGCTTTGACGTGGGCACCGCGCTGGGTAACCTGCTGATCAACTACTGTGGTTTACCGGGCCTGTTGCCTCCCCGCGAAGCCGTTGATGCCCGTGAGCAGCGCCTTAGCGACGTGCGTGATGTCTGGAATACCTTTGCGACGCGCTTCCTGGCGCTGGCAGAAAGTCACACCCAGGATGTGGCCATGGCGTATCCGGGTTATGCACAGGCGTTTCTGCGCAAAGTCTGGGCGGACACCATTGGCTTTTGTGGAACGGAGTTGATCCGTCGAACGGTGGGCATGTCGCACGTGGCGGACATGAAACTGATTCGGGATGATGAAATGCGCACCGATTGTATTCGCAATGCGATTACCCTAGGCCGCACCCTGATTCTGGCCGCCGGGCACGTGGACGATGTCGAGGCATTGATTGCCCGCATTCGTCAGGCAGGATAAAAAAAGGCCGACATGATGTCGGCCTGATTGTTTATGCCGCCTCACTGGGGCGGGCGGGTTTTGAGACATCCTGCTTTGCCGGCACGGCCAGCGCATCAGCCTCAAACTCATCCACGTTAATGGAACGCAGACGGCTCTGCTCGGCGCGTTTCAGCACTTCAGCTTCTTTGTCGTCAATCCAGCCCTGTTCCAACGCCTGTTTAGCCAGCGCATCCAGTCGGGTGAATGAGAAGTGTTTTTTATGCTGCTTGCACAGGCGGTCGTGAATCACTTCCGCCGCCATCACGTCCTGCAATGCCTGCTCTAACTGACCTGCAGGATTATGCTGGCTCGGCGCAAGATACTGACCGCGGCCCAGGCGCGTACGCGTCGCTGAAGGCACCTGCAGCATTTTTGCCAGTTTGTGATCAAGACGATCGGACGGTGCAGGGCAGTGCTGACCACCGGCAAACACCATCAGTCGAATAACGCCAGCCACCAGGCGGTTCGGGAAGTTACTCAGCAGATCGTCCATGGCTTTCTCTGCTTTATTCAGTGCATCCTGCACGCCCCAGTGCACCAGCGGTAAATCGGCTTCGTGGCGTCCTTCATCGTCATAGCGTTTCAGAGTGGCAGACGCCAGGTAGAGCTGACTCAGCACATCACCCAGGCGGGCAGACATCCGTTCGCGACGTTTCAGGCTGCCGCCTAAGACCGCCATAGAGACATCTGACAGCAAGGCCAGGTTGGCACTAATGCGGTTCATGTGCTGATAATAGCGACGCGTTACATCGCGGGTTGGCGCGGCGCTGGTGCGACCGCCCAGCAGGCCTAGCCACAGGCTGCGCATCGCGTTGCTGCCAACGTGACCAATATGGCTAAACAGCGCCTTATCGAAGGCGGCAACATCGTTGCTGGCGGCGGCGGCCATTTCCTGCAGGACATAAGGATGGCAACGAATTGCCCCCTGACCAAAGATAATCATGCTGCGGGTCAGAATGTTCGCGCCTTCCACGGTGATAGCGATGGGCGCACCCTGATAGGCACGCGCCAGGAAGTTGCTGTCACCCAGCATGATGCCCTTACCACCCGCGATATCCATCGCATCGATGATTGACTGTTGAGCGCGATGGGTACAGTGATATTTGACGATGGCTGACAGAACCGCGGGTTTTTCACCCTGCATAATCCCGGTGGTGATTAGCGTAGCGGCCGCGTCCATTACATAGGCATTACCTGCGATGCGCGCCAGCGGCTCTTCAATACCTTCCATTTTACCGATAGACAGTTTGAACTGACGACGGATGTGCGCATAGGCGCCGGTCGCCAGTGCCACCGTTTTCAGGCTACCGGTTGAGTTTGACGGCAGCGTGATGCCACGGCCGACGGACAGACATTCCACCAGCATCCGCCAGCCCTGACCGGCCATTTCCGGGCCGCCAATGATGAAATCAATGGGGACAAAAATGTCTTTCCCCCGGGTTGGACCATTCTGGAACGGTACGTTGAGCGGGAAGTGGCGATGACCGATTTCCACGCCCGGCGTGCTGGTTGGGATCAGGGCACAGGTAATGCCCAGTTCCTCTTTCTCGCCCAGCAGGTGCTCGGGGTCGGAAAGCTTAAAGGCCAGACCCAGTACGGTGGCGATTGGGGCTAACGTGATATAGCGCTTGTTCCAGGTCAGTCGCATGCCCAGCACCTGCTGGCCCTGCCATTCGCCCATGCAAACGACGCCGGTATCGGGGATTGCCCCGGCATCGGAACCCGCTTCCGGGCTGGTAAGGGCGAAACAGGGAATCTCATCGCCCCGCGCCAGACGCGGCAAATAATGGTCTTTCTGTTTTTCCGTTCCGTAATGTTGCAGCAGTTCGCCCGGACCCAGTGAGTTAGGCACCCCCACGGTAATCGCCAGAATACCCGATACGCCCGACAGTTTTTGCAACACGCGTGCCTGGGCATAGGCGGAGAATGCCAGTCCGCCGTACTCTTTTTTAATGATCATGGCGAAGAAGCGGTGCTCTTTCAGATAGGCCCACAACTCTGGCGGCATATCCGCCAGTTCATGGGTGATCTGGAAATCATTCGCCATGCGGCAGGCTTCTTCCACCGGGCCATCAATAAAGGCCTGTTCTTCCGGCGTCAGGCGCGGTTGCGGGTAGTTGTGCAGTTTCTGCCAGTCAGGTTTGCCCTGAAAAAGATCGCCTTCCCACCAGGTTGTGCCCGCCTCAATCGCCTCTTTTTCCGTACGAGACATCGGCGGCATGACCTGCTGAAAGCGCTGCAGCACCGGTTTGGAAAACAGTTTGCGGCGCAGGCTGGTCAGGTTCAGCGGCAGCAGGATGATCGCCAGCGGCAACAGCAGCCACGGCGTCCACAGGTGGGCCACCGCCATCGCAGCGGTCCACAGCAGCAGGATTGCGCTACTGAGTGACAGAGAGATGCGGTGATAAAACAGGGCGCCAATTAGCACCACTGTCGCAAGAATCGAGACAACCATCATAATGAAGTGCTCCGTTAAGTAGTAAGAGGTCTGACCTGTTATAAAGAGAGGTTTAAATCACCTGCTGGCATTTATCAATTTGTTTACATCGCAATTACAACCTGACTCACAAAATCAGCGAAACAGCGCCCGTAATGAAAATAACGAACGTGAAAAAAACGGCGGGCACACGGCTATCTGACCCTGTGGTGCTTTGCGCAGGTCAACCATTCCGTTAAACTTGCTGCGATTAACCTCCCCTACAAAGGACAAGTCTATGTATCAGGACATTATTCGTTCAGAGCTCAATGAAGCGGCAGAGACGTTGAATCACTTTCTGAGTGACGACGCGAACATTCACACCATCCAACGGGCGGCGGTGATGTTGGCTGACAGCTTCAAAGCGGGCGGCAAAGTGCTTTCCTGCGGCAACGGTGGTTCTCACTGTGATGCGATGCACTTTGCTGAAGAACTCACGGGCCGCTACCGTGAAAATCGTCCTGGATATCCGGCTATTGCCATTTCAGACGTCAGCCACCTTTCCTGCGTGAGCAATGACTTCGGCTATGACCACGTCTTTTCCCGTTACGTTGAAGCGGTAGGGCGTTCAGGCGACGTGCTGCTCGGGATCTCGACGTCAGGAAACTCGGCCAACATCATCAAGGCCGTTGAGGCTGCGCGTGCGCAGGGGATGAAAGTGATCACTCTGACGGGTAAAGATGGCGGCAAGATGGCTGGCAGCGCGGACATTGAAATCCGTGTGCCGCATTTTGGCTATGCCGATCGCATTCAGGAGATCCATATTAAAGTGATTCATATCCTGATGCTGCTGATTGAAAAAGAGATGGTCAGGTAACAGCACGACTGGCCTCCTGAGCGGCAGGAGGCGTTTTGACATAAGGCGGTTGCTATGTGCGAATTGCTCGGGATGAGCGCCAATGTTCCCACCGACATTTGTTTCAGTTTTACCGGATTAGTGCAGCGCGGCGGCGGAACAGGGCCGCATAAAGACGGCTGGGGTATTACGTTTTACGAAGATAAAGGTTGCCGCACCTTTAAAGATCCCTTGCCAAGTTTTAATTCCCCCATTGCGCGTCTGGTGCAGGAATACCCGATCAAGTCCCATTCCGTCGTGGCGCATATTCGCCAGGCGAACCGTGGGCCGGTCTCTCTGGAAAACACCCATCCGTTTACGCGGGAACTGTGGGGGCGAAACTGGACCTATGCGCACAACGGGCAGCTTAAAGGCTACAGGCAACTGGAGACCGGAACCTTTCGTCCGGTTGGTGAAACCGACAGCGAAAAGGCATTCTGCTGGATCCTGCACAAGCTGGCCACGCGCTATCCGCGTACGCCAGGTAACTGGCCTGCGGTCTTTCGCTATATCGGCGAACTGGCGGGCGAACTGCGGCAGAAGGGCGTGTTTAACATGCTGCTGTCGGATGGTCGCTACTTAATGGCGTTCTGCTCGACCAATCTGTTCTGGATTACCCGCCGAGCCCCTTTTGGCCGGGCGCAGCTACTTGATCAGGATGTGGAAATTGATTTCCAGAAACATACCGGCGCGAACGATGTGGTCACTGTCATTGCGACACAGCCGTTAACGGGGAATGAAACCTGGCACCGGATCGTGCCAGGTGAATGGGCTTTATTTTACCTTGGAGAGCGCCAGGAACGACTGTGAGGCCGCCTCAGGTTGTGTGATGACCGGGCTGCTGTTCATCACATATCTGCCGCTGGCAACATTTACCGTTGGCGGCTGATGATATTGCGCAAAGTAGGCATAGCCGGGCTGAAGCTGCTTCCAGAAATCCGCATAGGTGGAATAGCGATGACGCTGCATATTGCTCTCCGTCATACGAAACGGATAAATGGCAATATTCACTTCCTGCTGGCCATTGCGTAATGCGGCGTTCACATAAGTGAAAATCTGATCCATGTAAGCATTGGTCATGGCATAGCAGCCGATAGACTTGCAGTCGCCATGAATCATCAGGTAGTTACCGCTGTAGCCCTGATCGCGGTCATATTGGTTGGGAAAGCCAATATTAATCGCGCGGTAAAAACGGCTGTCTGGCTTCAGCTGATTCATTTTTACGCTGTAAAAACCTTCCGGGCTTTTAAAATCGCCTTCACGACGTTTAGGGCCAAGGCCGCCAGAAAAGTTGCAGATGCGGTAGGTATCCAGCAAACGGTACTCATTACCAATTTTGCCGTATAGCTCAAGCGTACGCTCTTCCTTAAAGATCTGAATATAAACCGGTGTACCAATTAGCTGTTTCTTTAATTCTTTACTGACCGGGGCCAGTTGCTGAACCGGCTCAGGAGTCATTGCCATGCTGAGGGCTGGCAGTAAAATCATCGCAAACAGAAGTGCGATTTTGCCCATGCTGTGTATACCTTGAAGTGAAGAAGAACAATGGCGCGGTAAGTGCGCCTCTGTTTGCATTATCGGAACTTTCCGCTACCGCAGCGCAACATTAAACATTGTGTGTTTTTTTAGCAATACAGCGCAGAGCAAAATGTCCATTTCTTTGATGGAATAGCGCTGAAAATTTGTAAAGTTTGTTAGCAACTGCAAGAAATATTGCACAAGTCTCTTCTGACTGTATACTTATCCAGTACTGGAGGGGCGATGCGTAAGATCATTCATGTCGATATGGACTGCTTTTTTGCAGCAGTGGAAATGCGTGATGACCCTTCATTACGTGATATTCCCATGGCCATTGGCGGCAGCCGCGATCGCCGCGGCGTGATCAGTACCGCTAACTATCCGGCACGTAAATATGGCGTGCGCAGTGCGATGCCGACCGGTATGGCATTAAAGCTTTGCCCCCATCTGCGTTTATTGCCTGGGCGCTATGAAGTCTATAAAGAAGCCTCCAGCCAGATTCGCGCCATCTTTTCCCGTTTTACCTCCCTTATTGAGCCGCTGTCGCTGGATGAAGCCTATCTGGACGTTACCGACAGTACGCACTGCCAGGGCTCTGCCACGTTGATCGCCCAGGAGATCCGCGCCACTATTTTTCGCGAAACGCAGCTCACCGCCTCGGCGGGCATCGCACCGATCAAGTTCCTTGCGAAGATCGCCTCTGATTTAAATAAGCCGGATGGTCAGTACGTCATCACGCCTGCGCAGATGTCTGACTTTTTGCTGGCGTTACCCTTGGCAAAAATCCCCGGCGTGGGGAAAGTCTCGGCAAAAAAGTTGGAAGAGATGGGCCTGCACACCTGCGCCGACGTGCAAAATGCCGATTTGGCGCTGCTGCTAAAACGGTTTGGTAAGTTTGGCCGGATATTATGGGAGCGCAGCCACGGTATTGATGAACGCGGTGTGGTGGTGGAACGCGAACGGAAATCATTAGGCGTTGAGCGTACGCTGGCTGACGATATCGACAGCTGGGAGCGCTGCCTGGAAATCATTGATTACCTCTATGCCGAGCTTGATCGGCGCCTGACGCAGATTCGCCCCGATAAGCATATTGCGCGCCAGGGCGTGAAGCTGAAGTTCAGTGATTTCCAACAGACGACTCAGGAGCATGTCTGGCCGGTGCTAAATAAAGAAGACATGATTGCCGTGGCGCGTAAAACCTGGGATGAGCGCCGGGCGGGTCGCGGTGTGCGGCTGGTGGGATTGCATGTGACGCTGGTGGATCCGCAGCTGGAGCGGCAGCTGTTGCTGGGCATATAGAGGGAGTTCCGCCGCTGGCGGGGATGGGTTTTGCTCTGAGTATGTTCCGCCCGCCAGGCGGCAGGGAGTTTCAGCCTGCCCGTGCAGGCGGTCGGGTTAAGGGGCTCGCGCCAGCCCCTTAACAATCCCGGCGTCCGGCAGCCGCCGCTGTTCCTTCGTCGTTTGCTGCGGCCTGACGGACCGTCCGGATGCGCCCTCCCTGGCGCAGCCGTCCTCGTCGCGGCGTCCCTGCCGCGCCGTCCTGGCCTTCGCTCTCTCCTCAGCGCGGCGGATGCCTCAGGAAAACCCCCGCCTGTGGGATCTTGTTCTTTGTTTGGTGGGGTTTTGCCTGGAGGGTTTTTCTTTAATGAGTTTGCCCTTAAGGCTGGCGCATACTTTGCCTGCCTGCGGGTATTTACGGTTTTGCTCCGTGCAGATTCCGCCCGCCAGGCGGTGGGGAGTTTCAGCCTGTCTGTGCAGGCGGTCGGGTTAAGGGGCTTGCGCCAGCCCCTTAACAATCCCGGCGTCCGGCAGCCGCCGCTGTTCCTTCG
>NZ_JASCAK010000036.1:0-67315 GCF_029967885.1 Pantoea sp. V106_11 | reverse complement strand
TGAGATGTTGAGATGTTGAGATGTTGAGATGTTGAGATGTTGAGATGTTGAGATGTTGAGATGTTGAGATGTTGAGACAGGAACCAGCATTGCTGCAACACCGGATGAATGTGTTGCAGCAATGGATTTTTATCGCAGCTTGATTCGCAATAAAGTGTAACCCAGAACGGCGGAAAGCAACGAACCGCTGAGGATACCCAGCTTAGAGAACGTCACTAACTGTTCGTGGGCAGCGTCAAAGGCCAGCGAACTGATAAATATCGACATGGTAAAGCCAATGCCGCACAGCACGCCAATCGCCATGATATCGCGAATAGTCGTGCCGCTCGGCAAGGCTGCCAGCCTCAGCTTCACCGCCAGCCAGCAAAACAGCGTAATCCCCAGCGGCTTACCGATCAACAGGCCCAGGATGATGCCCAGCGGCTCTGGTGACAGCACATCGCCAAAGGTGATACCCGTCAGCGAAATCCCGGCATTCGCAAAGGCAAACAGCGGCAGAATCAGCCAGTTCACCCACGGCATTAATCCGTGTGCCAGATGTTCCGCAGGCGAATGGCCGTCTTTCTCTTCCAGCGGTACAAAGAAGCCCACGATCACGCCCGCCAGCGTAGCATGGACGCCCGATTTCAGCACGGCCGTCCACAGCACTATGCCGACCAGCATATAGATGGCGATATTCCGCACGTTACAGCGGTTCAGCACCGCCAGCACCACGATAGCGCCTGCCGCCACGCTCAGAGACATCACAGACAGATCGCTGGTGTAAAACAGCGCGATGATCACGATGGCACCCAGGTCATCAATAATCGCCAGCGCCATCAGGAATACCTTCAGGGCGGTCGGCACACGGCTGCCAAGCAGGGCAAGGACTCCGAGCGCAAACGCGATATCCGTCGCGGTGGGGATCGCCCAGCCATTTCGGGCAATCTCATCACCGTGGTTAAACAGCAAAAACACCAGTGCCGGTGCCGCCATTCCCCCTAACGCGGCAATCACCGGAAAGATGGCCCGATCGCGGCTGGCGAGTTCGCCTGAGATCAGCTCGCGCTTCACTTCCAGACCAATCAGCAGGAAGAACAGTGCCATCATGGCGTCGTTGATCCATAGAAGCAGATTTTTACTGATATCCAGTTCGCCGAAGCGAATCTGTACCGGTGTATCCAGCAAAGCCTGGTAGCCCTGGGCGGTGGAAGCGCCATTGGCGAGGATCATAGCGACGACCGCAGCCAGAATGAGCACCATGCCGTTGCTGGCATCGCTCTCAATAAAACTTTTCAGTAAATGCTTAATTCGACGAGGTTTTGACAAAATGCACTCCTCCTGAGCGTAATACAGAATGCTGAGCAGTGTAACGATTCAACGAACCTGATAAAAAGCTTATTTAGTCGCTTTTACATTACGTTAGACTTTTGGCTACAACAGCCCGCGAATGATAACCCGACGGGAGAACCGGATAGCCGTGAAAGGTGCAGAGCTGGTCTGTGCCAGAAACCGTTTCAGCAGTGCAGGACGCAAAAAAAAGCGGAGAGTTTCCTCTCCGCTTTCATCGGGTCTGACGTCAGTAACGCGATTAACGCGTCAGGTCGTCGAAGAATTTCTTCACGCCGTCGAAGAAGCTTTTGGAGCGCGGACTGTTATGCTCGCCGCTGGGCCCACCAAAGCTCTCTTCCAGCTCACGCAGCAACGCTTTCTGCTTGTCATTAAGGCTGACAGGGGTTTCCACCACCACACGACACAGCAGATCGCCTACCGCACCGCCGCGCACCGATTTCACACCGCGCCCGCGCATGCGGAACAGCTTGCCGGTCTGGGTTTCCGCTGGCACTTTCAGCTTCACGCGACCGTCCAGCGTCGGCACTTCAATCTCGCCACCCAGGGCGGCCATCGCAAAGTTAATCGGTACTTCGCAGTAGAGGTTGTTCTCTTCACGCTCGAAGATCGGGTGTTTTTTCACCGACACCTGCACGTACAGATCGCCCGCGGGTGCGCCCTGCTCACCGGCTTCACCTTCACCGCTCAGACGAATACGGTCGCCCGTATCCACACCGGCAGGAATTTTTACCGACAGGGTTTTCGATTTCTCTACGCGACCGTGCCCGTGACAGGCATTGCACGGATCTTTAATCACCGAGCCGCGACCGTGACAGGTCGGACAAGCCTGCTGTACGGTGAAAAAGCCCTGACGCATCTGTACCTGGCCTGCACCATGACAGGTTGAACAGGTTTGCGGTTTGGTGCCCGCTTTGGCACCGCTGCCGTGGCAAACGTCACACTCTTCCAGCGTCGGTATACGGATCTCTTTGGTCACGCCGCGAACCGCTTCTTCCAGCGTCAGCTCCATGTTGTAGCGCAAATCTGCACCACGGGCTGCGCGCTGACGGCGGCCACCACCAAAGATGTCACCGAAAACGTCGCCAAAGATATCGCTGAAATCTGCACCGCCGCCGCCAAAGCCGCCGCCGCCGTATCCGCCACCGCCCATACCACCTTGTTCAAAGGCAGCATGGCCGTACTGATCGTAGGCCGCACGCTTCTGAGGGTCGGTCAGAATCTCGTAGGCTTCTTTCGCTTCTTTAAATTTGGTTTCAGATTCTTTATCACCGGGATTGCGGTCCGGATGATGTTTCATCGCCAGGCGTTTGTAAGCCTTTTTGATTTCACGCTCGTCTGCAGATTTGGCGACGCCTAAAATCTCGTAGTAATCACTCTTCGCCATTTATTTAGCCCTTAACATGATCGCACGGGCGTGGAGAAAACTCCTACGCCCGTGCTGGTTTCAACGGCTGTCAGGGCAACCGTCGCGCCCGGTCAGGGGCAATTATTTCTTATTGTCTTTCACTTCTTCGAATTCAGCATCAACCACGTCGTCATCTTTCTTCGCTGACGCATCGTGGGCATCCGCTGCACCTGCCTGAGACTGCTGTGCCGCTTCCATCAGCTTGCTGGACACTTCCATCAGCGCCTGCATTTTGGCATCGATCTCTGCTTTATCTTCGCCTTTCAGCGCAGTTTCCAGCGCGCTCAGTGCAGCTTCGATAGGCGCTTTATCATCAGCTGACAGCTTGTCGCCCGCTTCATCCAGCTGCTTACGTGTGCTGTGCGCGATCTGGTCGCCCTGGTTACGGGTCTGCACCAGCTCTTCGAACTTACGGTCAGATTCTGCGTTCGCTTCAGCATCACGAACCATCTTCGCAATCTCGTCCTCGTTCAGGCCGGAAGACGCCTTAATGGTGATCTTCTGCTCTTTACCGCTGTTTTTGTCCTTCGCCGACACGTGCAGGATACCGTCCGCATCGATGTCAAAGGTCACTTCAATCTGCGGCATACCGCGTGGCGCAGCCTGAATGCCGTCCAGGTTAAACTGGCCCAAAGACTTGTTGTCGTTGGCACGCTTGCGTTCACCCTGCAGCACGTGAATCGTTACGGCAGACTGGTTGTCTTCTGCCGTCGAGAACACCTGGCTGTGCTTGGTTGGGATGGTGGTGTTCTTGCTGATCAGCGATGTCATCACGCCACCCATGGTTTCGATACCCAGTGACAGCGGGGTCACGTCCAGCAGCAGAACGTCTTTAACATCACCACCTAACACACCGCCCTGTACCGCAGCACCTACGGCAACTGCTTCGTCCGGGTTCACATCTTTACGTGGCTCTTTACCAAAGAACTCGGTCACTTTCGCCTGAACCAGTGGCATACGAGTCTGACCACCTACCAGGATGACATCGTTGATGTCAGAAACTGACAGTCCGGCGTCCTGCAGTGCCACTTTCAGCGGCTCGATAGAGCGAGCAACCAGATCTTCAACCAGTGATTCCAGTTTAGAACGAGTCACTTTAATGTTCAGGTGCTTAGGACCGGTTGCGTCCGCCGTGATGTACGGCAGGTTAACATCGGTCTGCTGCGCAGAAGACAGCTCGATCTTCGCTTTCTCTGCCGCTTCTTTCAGGCGCTGCATCGCCAGCGGATCGTTGTGCAGATCGATGCCCTGATCTTTCTTAAATTCCGCGACCAGATAGTTGATCAGACGGCTGTCGAAGTCCTCACCACCCAGGTGGGTATCACCGTTGGTTGCCAGCACTTCAAAGGTTTTCTCGCCATCAACTTCATCGATTTCGATGATAGAGATATCGAATGTACCGCCACCCAGGTCATAAACCGCTATCGTGCGGTTGCCCTGGCCTTTATCCAGACCGTAAGCCAGTGCCGCGGCGGTAGGTTCGTTAATGATACGTTTGACTTCCAGACCTGCGATACGGCCGGCATCTTTGGTCGCCTGACGCTGCGCATCGTTGAAGTAGGCTGGAACAGTGATAACCGCTTCAGTCACTGGCTCACCCAGGAAATCTTCAGCCGTTTTCTTCATCTTTTTCAGGACTTCCGCAGAAATCTGCGGCGGTGCCATTTTCTGGCCTTTCACTTCCAGCCATGCGTCGCCGTTATCGGCACCCACAATTTTGTATGGCATGATTTTGATATCACGCTGCACTTCTTCGTCCTGGAAGCGACGGCCGATCAGGCGCTTAATCGCAAAGAGGGTATTCTGCGGGTTGGTGACGGCCTGACGTTTAGCCGGTTGTCCGACCAGAGTTTCCCCATCCTGGGTGTAAGCGATGATCGAAGGCGTGGTGCGATCGCCTTCCGCGTTTTCGAGTACGCGCGCTTTGGTGCCGTCCATGACCGCAACACAAGAGTTGGTTGTACCCAGGTCAATACCAATAATCTTACCCATCTAAACATCTCCCACTTAAATTCGTTGCCAGTTTGGGTTGTGAACCTTTTATGTGGGCAGGTTGTTTACATTCAACCCAACCTCACATGCTTTTTTTTACAACGTTCACAACGCTCGATGACAAGTAAATGGGGTCGCTTAGAAGCGCATCAAGGGTTAAATGAAAAAAAATTTTCAGTCCCTGTCAGACCAGGATCAAAGACGGCTATGAATACGCTGACTATTATGCGGCTCGCCGCGCTTATTCTGCATTGAGGCGGGCAGCGCCTTTTACGCTAACAACACCGCTGAGGAACGATGACAACGACAACACTGGCCAATCCTGCCCCCCTGGGGTTGATGGGATTCGGCATGACAACGATTTTACTGAATTTGCACAATACGGGCCTGTTTGCCATGGATGTGACCATTCTGGCGATGGGCATGTTTTATGGTGGGATTGCGCAGGTGCTGGCCGGACTGCTGGCGTTTAAAAAGAATAATACGTTTGGACTGACGGCCTTTACCTCTTACGGCATTTTCTGGCTAAGCTTTGTGGCTATTCAGTTACTGCCTGAAATGGGGCTGGCGAAACCGGCCAATGAGACCTTTTTAGGCGCCTGGCTAGGACTGTGGGGCCTGTTTACCCTGTTTATGTTCTTTGGCACGCTGCGGAGCGCAACGATGCTGCAGTTTGTTTTCGGCTCGCTGGCGTTATTGTTCCTGTTACTGGCGACGGGTCACCTGGCGCATCTTCCCGCGCTGATCCCCTGCGCAGGCTGGGTCGGGTTGGTGTGCGGTGCCAGCGCCTGTTACCTGGCCATAGGTGAAGTGCTAAACGAAACCTTCGGACGGATCGTTCTGCCCATCGGCGCGTAAGCAAATGGTCGAGGCAGCACGCGGAGCCCGGCTCCGCGTGCGTGTTTATGCCTGTTTTATCCCGTCACACAGATTCGGCTCATGGCTGATATCCTGTCTGAGCCAGAGACCGATCAGCAACCCGACCAGCGCAAGCGTCATGACATACCAGCCGGGTGCCATGGTGGAAACGTTCATCAGCAGCGTCACGCAAATCGGCGTCAGGCCACCAAATACCGCATAAGAAAGATTATAAGAGAACGACAAGCCGGTGAAACGCACCTCAGCAGGGAACGCACGTACCATCACAAAGGGCACAATCCCCACGACGCCCACGCTAAAACCCACCAGCCCATAGAGCTGAAACAGGTAATCAGGATACTGAGGCGCGAGGGAATAGAACATCCCGCTACACAATGCCAGCAGCACGCTACCGAGGCTCAACGTCCGACTGGCGCCAAAACGGTCCACCAACAGCCCGGCAACGATGCACCCGATACATAACATGATAATCGCGATGCTGTTGGCCTTTAAGGTGAGCGCCGGGGCCATACCATGCTGTTTCTGCAGCCAGACCGGCGCCATTAAAATCACCACCACGATGCAGGCAGACAGCATCCAGGTCAGCAGAATCGAAATCACGACCGATTTTTGGTGTTTAAGGATTACGGTTTTCAGCGGCAGCTCCTGCGCCAGCGTTTTACGCTGCTGCATTTCAATGAAAACCGGCGTTTCATGTAGCCAGCGGCGAAGATACATCGCCCCCAGGCCAAACAATCCGCCCAGGAAAAAAGGAATGCGCCAGCCGCCATCATGAATGGCCTGCTGGGTCATGGTGGTATTAATTAAGGTTGCCACGACCGACCCTAACAGGATGCCGATAGTGAGTCCGGCGGTCAGCGTGCCGCAGGCGATACCAATACGTTTGTAGGGCACGTGCTCCGCCACAAAAACCCATGCGCCCGGGACTTCCCCACCAATCGCCGCGCCCTGTAGCATGCGCATCAGCAGCATTAACAGGGGGGCCGCCAGGCCAATCGCGTCCCAGCCAGGCAGTGCGCCCATAGCCAACGTGGGCAGCGCCATCAACAAAATACTCAGGCTGAACATTTTTTTGCGACCCACTTTATCGCCAAAGTGGGCCATGATGATGCCGCCCAGCGGACGCGCCAGGTAGCCCGCTGCAAAAATGGCGAACGTCTGGAGCTGGCGGAGCCATTCAGGAATATCGCTGGGGAAGAAAATCTCGCCGATCACGGCAGCGAAAAAAACGAAAATAATGAAGTCGTAAAATTCCAGCGCGCCACCCAGCGCCGCGAGTGCCAGCGTTTTGTAATCCTGGGGTTTCAGGCGCGGTGTCTTAAATGTGGTCATAAGCGTCCAGAGAAAGTGAAAACAGTTGTAAAGATTCTCTTACTATACCGTCAATTTATCACCACACCAGCGAGCCTGTAGCTTATTCCTGAAAAGCAAAATATTTAGTTATTTATCTCACGTATCGCGCTTTTGGGGCGAAAAGCTGCTACCACATCCGCGTGCGTCTCCACGTAAGGGCCTTCCAGAAGCTGTAAACAATAAGGTACAGCCGCGAAGATGCCCGGAACGTTTATCTTGCCCTGGTCGTCTTTAAGGCCTTCCAGGGTTTCCCTGATGGACTTCGGCTGGCCGGGCAGATTGAGAATGAGCGACTGTTTACGGATCACCCCTACCTGACGCGACAGAATGGCCGTCGGCACAAACTGCAGGCTGATTTGCCGCATTTGCTCACCAAACCCCGGCATCTCGCGATCGGCAACGGCCAGCGTGGCATCGGGCGTAACATCACGCCGGGCCGGGCCTGTCCCACCGGTGGTCAATACCAGGTGGCAAAAACGCTCATCGACCAGCTCGCAAATCGTCTGTTCTATCATGGGCTGTTCATCGGGCACCAGGCGCGTTTCCACTTCAAAGGGCGTGCTGATCGCGCTGTTCAGCCAGGCTTCCAGGGCAGGGATCCCCTGATCCTGATAAATCCCGTTCGCGGCGCGATCGGAAACCGAGATCAATCCGATACGTAATGTGTTCATGATGATATTCGCTGTGATTTACCGCAGTGCGGTGCATGGGGAAGGAGGTACTAAGAAGAATAACAAACGGTGGCGGAAAGGGAAAACCGTGGCGACAGCGCCGCCACGGTAAAACGATTACAGCATTTCTGCCAGCATCTTCTCAAGCTTGCCCTGGTCGATGGCAAAATTACGAATGCCTTCGGCCAGCTTGGTCACAGCCATAGGATCCTGATTGTGCTGCCAAAGGAACTCGGATTCTGTCATCTTACCCGGACGCGCTTTAACTTCACCCTTGTAGCTCAGCTTACGCTCCAGTGTGCCTTCACTCTCCGCCAGCTCTTTCAGCAGCGCAGGCGAAATGGTCAGACGGTCACAACCGGCCAGTTCGATGATCTCACCGACGTTACGGAAGCTGGCGCCCATCACAACGGTTTCGTAACCGTGCTGCTTGTAGTAATCGTAGATTTCAGACACGGACACCACGCCAGGATCTTCGTGTGGCGCGTACTCTTTCTTGTCCGTGTTGGCTTTGTACCAGTCGAGGATACGGCCAACAAACGGCGAAATCAGGTAAACACCCGCTTCAGCACAGGCACGCGCCTGAGCGAAGGAGAACAGCAGGGTCAGGTTACAGTTGATACCTTCTTTTTCCAGCTGCTCTGCTGCACGAATGCCCTGCCAGGTGGAGGCCAGTTTGATCAGGATACGATCGTTGCTGATACCGGCATCGTTGTACAATTTAATCAGGCTGCGAGCTTTGGCAATGCTGGCTTCGGTGTCATAAGAAAGGCGAGCATCCACTTCGGTGGAGATACGGCCCGGCACCAGCTTAAGAATTTCCAGACCGATGTTAACGGCCAGCTTGTCGGATACCAGCTGCAGCTGTTGTTCTTTATCGCTGCTCTGCTGACGCGCCCAGGCGATCGCTTCATCAATCAGTTTGCGGTATTCAGGGATTTGAGCAGCATTGAGAATCAGAGAAGGGTTGGTCGTTGCGTCCTGAGGCTGATACAGCTTCATCGCTGCGATATCACCAGTGTCGGCCACTACGGTGGTCAGTTGACGCAGGGAGGTCAGTTTGTCCGTCATGTTTTTTCTCTTAGTTAACTGTCAGGGTGATAAAAGGCTGTTGGGATAATATCACGCGGTAACGGTGGTGCAAGGTCAGGGAATGCCGTTTACGATAGCGCGAACAAATAGGAGTGATTTGCCGATCCTTGCGGCTTTTTTGCTACACTCGCAGGCAACAATTACAGGCTAACCCCTTAAAAAAAGGGACTCATTGAGGAAGCGACGATGTTGATGGTGATTTCTCCTGCCAAGACGCTGGATTATGAAAGCCCCCTGACGACGCAGCGTTTTACCCAGCCCGCGCTGTTAGAAAAGTCACAACAGCTGATTGAAATTGCGCGTAAGCTCTCGCCGGCACAGGTCGCTTCACTGATGAGCATTAGCGACAAGCTGGCACACTTAAACGCTGACCGCTTTAACAGCTGGCAGCCGGATTTCAATCTGAAGAATGCCCGTCAGGCTATTCTGGCGTTTAAAGGTGATGTCTATACCGGTTTACAGGCTGAGACGTTTAGCGAGCAAGATTTCGACTTTGCCCAGCAGCATCTGCGTATGCTGTCCGGACTTTACGGCCTGCTGCGTCCGCTGGATTTAATGCAGCCCTATCGGCTGGAGATGGGCATCAAACTGGCTAACCCGGCCGGTCAGGATCTCTACAGCTTCTGGGGCGATCTGTTAACGGAAAAACTGAACGACGCGTTGGCCAGTCAGGGCGATGACGTGCTGATCAATCTGGCTTCCGATGAGTACTTCAAAGCCATCAAACCCAAGAAACTGCAGGCGCGCCTGATTAAACCGGTCTTTCTGGATGAGAAAAATGGCAAATTCAAAGTGATCAGTTTCTATGCGAAAAAAGCACGGGGACTGATGAGCCGTTACATCATTCAGAATCGCCTGACGAAGCCAGAGCAGCTTACGCGGTTCGACGTGGATGGCTATGCTTTTGCGGCTGAGGAAAGCCGTGAGAATGAGATGGTGTTTAAACGCGCCGAACGGTAACAACAGCCCGACGCATGAGCCCTGCAAAAGCGATGAGGTGGTCAGCCCACCTCATCCTGACTGACAGAGCATTACTTGAGCAGAAACGCCCGTAGTTGGGCAAAATCTGCGCCCATCTGATGCGACAGCAGGGGCAGATCCGCGCGCTCAGCCAGCTCGGCAGGCAATGCCAGTTTCTGATCCAGAATGCTTTCCACGCTCTCCAGGAACTTAGCCGGATGGGCCGTTCCGAGGAATAAACCAAACTCCCCTTCCTGCAGCTGGTCACGCAACAGACGCCAGGCAATTGCTGCATGCGGCTCAGAGACGTAACCCAGCTTCGCCAGCTCGCGCATCGCTTCACGCGTAACATCGTCCGTTACCGCACCGTAAGCCAGATCGCTCAGACGCCAGGTTTTACGGCGGAACAGCTCTTCCACACGCGGCCAGTTGTTTGGCTGGCTAACGTCCATAGCATTCGACAGCGTCGCCACGGTGGCGTTAGGCTGCCATTCACCCTTGCCCAGGAAACGTGGCACCGTGTCGTTGGCGTTGGTCGCGGCGATAAAGCGTTTAATCGGCAGGCCGAGTGATTTCGCCAGCAGGCCGGCCGTTAAATCACCAAAGTTTCCGCTTGGCACGGAGACCACCAGCTGATTACGCTTCTCCTGCGGCAGTTGGGCAACCGCTTCAAAGTAGTAGCAAATCTGCGCCAGCAGGCGGCTGATGTTAATCGAGTTAGCGGAGTTCAGGCCGATCGCCTTTTTCAGCGCCTGATCGTCAAACGCCTGCTTAACCAGCGACTGGCAGGCGTCAAAATCGCCGTCAATCGCAATGGTTTCGATGTTGCCGCCCAGCGTGCAGAACAACTTCTCCTGTAACGGGCTGATTTTCCCCTGCGGATAGAGGATGACAACACGCACATTCTCCATACCGTAAAAGGCGTGAGCCACGGCAGCACCGGTATCGCCGGACGTCGCCGTCAGAATGGTAATTTGCTCATCGGACCCGCTGACGTATGACAGCATCTGCGCCATGAAGCGGCCGCCAAAATCTTTGAACGCCAGCGTCGGGCCGTGGAACAACTCCAGGCAGGCAATGTCGTCGCTGACGGCCTTAACCGGCGCCGGGAAGGTGAACGCGGTTTTCAGGCGTTCAGTCAGGTGCGCTGCCGGGATTTCATCCCCGATATAGGCTGAAAGGATTTTACTGCTGCGGGTAACAAAATCCATTTCCAGCATGGCATCGATGTCGGTCAGTTCAAATTCCGGCAGTTCGAGCGGAAAAAACAGCCCTTGCTGTGAACCCAGACCTTGTTTCACCGCCTGGGCGAAGCTGACCTGCTCGTTATGATCCTTAAGGTTGTAGAGTTTCATGCGTTATCCCAGTTTACGTGCGCCAGCCGTATCAAGACGGCAGATATGGACGAAGCCTTCATCGTTCTGCAGATAGTGCTGGCTCAGCCAGTCGGCCATCTGCTGCGCCGTTTCCATCTGGTTGCAAACGGCAAATAGCGTGGGGCCGGAGCCCGATATTCCACAGGCCAGCGCGCCAATATCCTGCGCGGCCTGGCGAGCCTCGGCAAAGCCCGGTAACAGCTGAGTACGATAAGGCTCAGCAATGACATCCTGCATAAGTTTAGCCGCCAGCGCAGGTTGGCGCGTATGACAGGCGTGAACAAAGCCTGCCAGCAGACGACCGTGTTTGATGCAGTCCTGCTTTGCATACTGCGCAGGTAAAATCGCCCGCGCTTCCGCCGTCGAGACTTTAATACCCGGATAGGCCATGACCCACAGCCAGTCGTCAAATCCGGGTACGGCCTGACTGATAATGCCGTTTTCTTCCAGCATCAGCTGAATACCGCCAAGGAAGCAGGGCGCGACATTATCGTAATGTACGCTACCGGAGATGCGCCCTTCCAGTTCTCCCATCAGGGTCAGGAGCTGAGTTTCATCAAGCGGGTTACCACAAAATTCATTCATCGCCATCAGGCCAGCCACCACGGAGCAGGCGCTGGAGCCGAGGCCGGAGCCGATCGGCATATTTTTTTCCAGCGTCATCGCTACAGGTACGGTTTTGCCAATCGCTTCACAAAAACGCTGCCAGCACTGATAGACGATGTTCTCTTTGGGATCGCTGGGCAGCTTACTGACAAAACGTCCCGCATTGCTCAGGCTAAAGCTGTCGGCCGCCTCGACCGACACGCAGTCACCCAGCAATGTACCATCCACTGGCGATACCGCCGCGCCCAGCACGTCAAAACCCACGCTGACGTTACCGATTGAGGCCGGCGCATAAATTTTTACCATCATTACACTCCCAACTTCCATGACAGTGTGCGCAGCAGATCGGCAAACACGCCCGCAGCTGTCACATCGTTTCCTGCACCGTATCCGCGCAATACTAACGGAATCGGCTGATAATAGCGGCTGTAAAAGGCCAGCGCGTTTTCGCCATTTTTGACTTTGAAAAGCGGATCGTTACCGTCAACCGCATCGATCTTCACTTTACATGCCCCGCCCTCTTCGATCACGCCAACCAGACGCAACACTTTGCCTTCAGCACGTGCCTGTTCCACTCTGGCTGCAATCGCCGCATCGGCTTCGGGTAACTGCGCCATAAACTGGTCAACATCGGCGATGGCATTCAGATGCGCGGGCAGCAGGGGTTCGATTTCAATGTCGCTCATTTCGAGCGAATGCCCCGCTTCACGCGCCAGAATCAGCAGCTTGCGCGCGACATCCGTACCTGAGAGATCGTCACGAGGATCGGGCTCGGTAAAGCCCATCTCGCGTGCCATCCTGGTCGCTTCTGACAGCGATACACCTTCATCCAGCTTGCCAAAAATATAGGATAACGATCCTGATAAAATTCCCGAGAACCTGATCAACTCATCGCCTGCATTGAGCAGATTTTGCAGGTTCTCAATGACGGGTAAACCCGCGCCGACGTTAGTGTCATACAGGAACTTACGACGCGATCCCGCCGCCGCCACACGCATCTTCTGATAGTATTCCCACGACGAGGTGTTGGCCTTTTTATTCGGCGTGACCACGTGAAAACCTTCCGCCAGAAAATCTGCGTACTGGTCGGCAACCGCCTGGCTCGAGGTACAGTCCACAATCACCGGATTCAGTAAATGATACTCTTTAACCAGGCGAATTAAGCGCCCCAGGTTAAACGGCTCTTTGGCCTGCGCCATTTCGCCTTTCCAGTCGCTGAGATCGATACCGTGCACGTTGGTTAACAGCGCCCGGGAATTCGCAATGCCGCAAACGCGGAGATCGATGTGCTTTTGTTTAAGCCACGTCTGCTGGCGATGCAGCTGATCCAGCAGGGCGCCGCCGACTCCGCCGACGCCCACCACAAAAACCTCAATCACCTGGTCGGTGGCAAACAGCATCTGATGCACGACGCGCACGCCCGTGGTGACGTCATCATTATTGACCACGACCGAAATAGAGCGTTCAGACGATCCCTGAGCGATAGCGATAATGTTGATATTGGCGCGCGCCAGGGCAGAGAAGAATTTCGCTGAAATCCCGCGCAGGGTGCGCATGCCATCCCCTACAACCGAGATCACCGCCAGATTTTCGATAACGTCCAGCGCATCCAGCAATCCATCTTTCAGTTCAAGATAGAATTCGTCTTCCAGCACACGGCGCGCTCGCGCCTGCTCGCTCTGAGGAACACAGAAGCTGATGCTGTATTCAGAAGAAGACTGGGTGATTAACACCACTGAAATCCCGGTGCGTGACATGGTCGCGAACACGCGGGCGGCCATGCCCACCATGCCTTTCATCCCCGGGCCAGACACGTTAAACATCGCCATATTATTCAGGTTGGTGATGCCCTTAACCGGGAATTCATCCTGTTCACCATTGGCGCTGATCAGCGTACCTGGGGCCTGCGGATTGGCCGTGTTTTTGATCAGGCAAGGGATCTGGAACTGGGCGATAGGCGCGATAGTCCGTGGATGCAGGACTTTCGCCCCGAAATAGGAGAGCTCCATCGCCTCCTGGTATGACATGGATTTGAGCAGGCGGGCATCCGGCACCTGACGGGGATCGCAGGTATAAACCCCGTCTACGTCGGTCCAGATTTCGCAGCAATCGGCACGCAGACAAGCCGCCAACACGGCAGCAGAGTAGTCGGAACCGTTTCGGCCCAGCACCACCAGCTCGCCCCGCTCATTACCGGCGGTAAAACCGGCCATCAGGATCATATTTTCAGCCGGAATTTTACTGGCTTCGATGCGGCGGGTTGATTCTGCGATATCCACGGTAGACTCGAGATAGTGGCCGATGGCTAACAGCTTCTCGACCGGATCGATAACGCTGACGCCATAACCTCGTGCCTCAAGCAGCTTTTCCATAATCGCAATCGAGAGCTTCTCACCACGACAGATCATCGCGGCGTTGACGCTGTCAGGGCACTGTCCCAACAGGCTGATCCCGTGCAGCACCTGTTTAAGCTGAGCAAACTCGCTGTCTACGCGGCTTTTAAGCCCGTCATAGTCGAAACCGGGTTGCGCCTCGGCCAGCCCCTGCAGCAGCTCCGCAAAGATGCGCGTCGCGTCACTGATATTCGGCAGCGCATCCTGACCGCTAATGGTTTTTTCGATCATCGCGACCAGATGGTTGGTAATCTTAGCGGGCGCAGAAAGCACGGTGGCAACCTGTCCCTGTTGCGCATTACTTTCCAGAATATCGGCCACGCGCAGAAAACGCTCTGCATTAGCAACCGAGGTCCCACCGAATTTCAGCACTCGCATGATGTCAACTCTCCTGATTTTGAGTCAAAAAAAAACCCGCACTCGTGAGGTGCGGGCTTCTTTTCTGTTTTTCCTGGATGCGTCAGCCCGCCCCTTTACCGATCGTAATGGTAATGGTGGTGGTAATAATTGTGGTGTTCAGGCTGTGATTACGCATTCAGATTTATTTTTTCTGTCTGTCATTGATTGTCCGTCTGCGTCAAGAAGTAAAGCAAAGCGCACATTAAGTCAACGGTTTTATCCGTTGCGCAAATACAGACCACAATGTTTAGCATGCTGTTAAACAAAAAAAGCCTGGTGAATCGTTTGTTATACCGCATTTCGTTAACATCTGTGACTGTATAGTCACGCTTAACCCGAGGATTTATCTGCCAGCTTTTTTTCCACGTCATGCAACAAACGGTGCAACATCGCACTGTCGCGCTGCTCTAACAGGCCAATACGCTGATTAATCCAGTCGGCCATTTTATTGTCGTCACTCACCTCTAACCGGCTCAGTAACTGTTCAAACCGCTGGCGCAGGGCTTGGAGCTGCTGACCATCGGCCGCTGGGGCGACAGGCGCAGCCACCTGATTGAGCGCCGACAGCTGGTAACAGTAAACCATAACGGCCTGCCCCAGGTTCAGTGAAGGATAATCGTTTGCCATTGGAATGCCGGTGAGCAGGTCAACCTGCTCCAGCTCTTCATTGGTCAGCCCGCTGTCTTCACGGCCAAATACCAATGCCATGCTGTTTACCCACTGACGTTTTTCCCGCAGTTGCGCTTCCACCTGCTGCGGCGTTGCATAATAGCGGAACCTGGCCCGACTTCGCGCGGTCGTGGCGACGGAAAAGTCGATGTCTGCCAGCGCTTCGGCCAGCGTATCAAAGGTTTTTATCCTGTCCAGAATATCACCTGCGCCATGAGCTACGCGGCGGGCGGCCGGATCCTGCCATGCATCACTGGCAACAATACGCATTTCATTAAAGCCCATGGTTTTCATGGCACGCGCCGCCGCGCCAATATTTTCTGCCCGGGCAGGTGAGACGAGGATAAGAGGAAAAAGCATGATCATTCCATCAGTAAATGTGCACGCTGCTAGTGTAACACGCACCTGCTTTATTGAGGGATATAGGTGGTCATGTTAAGACTCTGACATACATGTTAAAACACGTTAAAAAAGGCCGGAGCGCGCCTTTTTATCATAAAGTGCACATTATCAAAACCTTCAAAATAAAAGCCTTTCATTTCAGTCCACTGTAATAGTAAGTTTCTAACATCATATTTAGTGATAAGCCGGGCTGGCGGGGACAAAAATGAGACGTAATGTCAGCCAGCACGCTATTTTTTGAGATGTTTTTCACAGAAATGTTAACGTGCTACAATTGCATTTGATATAAGTCAACGAAGCGTTGTTTTTATGCTTACCAGTTGTTGTTATTGCTGTTAGGTTGCTGTTAATACAGTTAGTATGTGTTTCAAATTATTATTCCGCAGGGCATGGAATTTTTACCCCGGCAGGCTGGCGAATACGGTTGTTGACCTTGATAAAAGCTTATCAAAATTTACTTTTGTACAACGGTTCAGCAAAGCTTGCCGTTCTCCGCACTGGAGAGCACCTAACCGCTGTACGCCCTGTTTTCAATTTAGTTGGCAAAATTAGGTAGCTAAACATGCAGACCCCGCACATTCTCATCGTTGAAGACGAACTGGTCACGCGCAATACCCTCAAAAGCATTTTTGAGGCGGAAGGTTATGTCGTGTACGAAGCGACCGATGGTGCAGAGATGCACCAGGTGTTGACCGACAATGATGTCAATCTGGTTATTATGGACATCAATCTGCCGGGTAAAAACGGCCTGTTACTGGCACGTGAACTGCGTGAGCAAGCCAATGTCGCATTGATGTTCCTGACCGGACGCGATAACGAAGTCGATAAAATTCTTGGGCTGGAAATTGGTGCAGACGACTACATTACTAAGCCGTTTAACCCACGCGAATTAACTATTCGTGCACGTAACCTGCTGTTGCGCACCATGAATTTGCCTTTACCCAATGAAGAGCGTCGCCAGGTTGAAAGCTATAAGTTCAACGGCTGGGAGCTGGACATCAACAGCCGCTCACTCATCAATCCCAACGGTGAGCAGTACAAACTGCCGCGCAGTGAGTTCCGTGCCATGCTGCACTTCTGCGAAAACCCCGGCAAGATTCAGACGCGTGCTGATTTGCTGAAGAAAATGACCGGACGCGATCTCAAGCCACACGACCGTACTGTTGACGTGACAATCCGTCGTATCCGTAAACATTTTGAATCCACGCCAGATACCCCTGAAATCATCGCCACCATTCACGGCGAAGGTTATCGTTTCTGTGGTGACCTGCAGGATTAAGCTGGCAATCATTTAACGCCCTTACGGGCGTTTAATGATTGCCTTAGTGCCACGGCATAATCGGTACGGCGCTTAGCGCATTTTTAGGTGAACCATCCACCACTTTATCTGAGTAAGCCAGATAAATTAATGCGTTACGCTTGCTGTCAAAGAAACGCACGACCTGCAGTTTCTTGAAGATCAGCGATGTGCGCTGACGAAACACTACGTCACCCTGTGCTTTGCCTTTGGCAATTTTCTCGCTCAGTTCTACCGGCCCGATTTGCTGACACGAAATGGCCGCGTCTGATGTATCTTCCGCTAATCCCAGCCCGCCCTTGATACCGCCTGTTTTCGCCCGGCTGATGTAGCAGGTGACATTTTTTACGTCGGGATCGTCGAATGCCTCAACCACAATTTTGTGGTCGGGTCCAAACATCTTAAACACAGTGTCGACGGAGCCAATCTCTTCAGCCAGAAGCGGACTGGAAAACAGCAAACCCGCGAAGGTGACGAGCAGGAGACGAGGTATTGTCATTGAGTTACCATTGCAAATGTAATAGATGAGCATGTAATGTACTGTCAATCGATACAATAACCAACGTAAAAAGGGTATAAATTCCCGCGTAGATAGCACAACCATCCCAGTCAAAACCAAACATGTCTTTAAAGCAATAAGTGCTATTATTCGTCGACTTCATTTAGCTGCGCCACCAGAGTATGAGGATGTTTTATGGACCAAGCCGGTATCATTCGCGATTTGCTTGCCTGGCTGGAGAGCCATTTGGATCAACCACTTTCACTGGATAACGTTTCCACTAAAGCCGGTTATTCTAAATGGCATCTACAACGGATGTTTAAAGACGTTACCGGACACGCCATTGGCGCCTATATCCGGGCACGACGTCTTTCCAAAGCCGCGGTGGCACTTCGCCTGACCAGCCGCCCGATTCTCGATATTGCTTTGCAGTATCGGTTTGATTCACAGCAGACCTTTACACGAGCCTTTAAAAAGCAGTTTAATCAAACACCTGCATGGTATCGCCGCTCGTCTGACTGGAATTCATTTGGTATTCGCCCACCCATTCGGTTAGGAAACGATCAGCAGCCGGAATCGCAGTTCGTCACCCTGCCGGAGACCGTTCTGGTGGGACAGACACAGAGCTACACCTGTACCCTGGAACAAATTTCCAGCTACCGCGATGAAATGCGTGTCCATTTCTGGAAACAGTTTCTGTTGGAAACGGATACGGTTCCGCCCGTGCTCTACGGTCTGCACCAGGTCCGTGCCAGTCATGAAAAAGACGATGAGCAGGAGATTCTGTACACCACAGCCGTGCCAACCGACAGCGCGACCAATATGCATTCGGGCCAGAAGGTCATTCTTGAAGCCGGGGATTACGTTCAGTTCAACTACAGCGGTCCGCGCGTTGAACTTCAGGAGTTTATTCTGTTGTTATACGGTACCTGCATGCCGACGCTGGGCCTGACGCGCCGCATGGGGCAGGACATCGAGCGCTTTATTACCCACGGCGGTAAAAAGCGCAGCGAACCGCCTACAGAGATTCGTTGTGAATATCTGATCCCGATTCGCCGTTAATACCTGGTGTGATGCCGCCGTAATGACGGCATCATCGATTAACGCTGAAGCTCGTCCATCGCGGGTTCGTCGAGGTGGGCAATATCACCCGCCGTTTCCACGACCCAACCCTGTGCCAGCCATGCGCTCTGCTGATGATCAACGCGGGAAATCGAACAGTTGCGCAGGCGCAGGCGACGTTCGGCATAGGCCGGTAGTCCCAGAATGGTGCTGACCAGCACGCCCAGCGCCATGCCGTGGCTGACCAGTAGCGGGCGGCTCCCTGCCGGCAGCGCCAGGCAGGCATTAAGTGCCTCCTGCATACGCTGCGCCAGTTCCGTCATGGATTCGCCCTTAGGAATGCGGCCGCCCTCGCTGCCGTTCACCAGCGAAGCACGCCAGCCCTCTTCTTCCGGGCTCAGTTCATCAAGCAATCGTTTTTCCAGTATGCCCATGTTCAGCTCCCGCAGTCGCGGGTCGAAAGTGATATCACAACCACAGGCATCGGCAATGATTTCAGCGGTGCGCCGGGTGCGCCCTAAATCGCTGGAAATAATATGCGTGATACCGGCGCTTTTGATGCGTTCACCGACCTGACGGGCTTGTTGCTCACCTTTTTCCGTCAGCGGACTGTCGGAGTGCCCTTGAATGCGACGTTCTGCATTCCATACCGTTTCACCGTGACGAACAAGATAGACCTGTAGCATGCTTAGTTTCCGTTATACTGCGACCAAAATCGCCTTAATTACCTGAGGGTTCAATTAATTATGTACCATGTTGTCGCAGCTACCATCAATCCAGCGAAGATTCGTGCGATTGCTCAGGCATTCAACGACGTTTTCGGCGAGGGATCCTGCCATATCGAAGGGGTCGAGGTCGAGAGCGGCGTTGCGGCACAGCCTTTAACCAACCTCGAAACGCGAACTGGCGCACGCCAGCGCGTGATGAATGCCCGTCAGGTTCGTCCGGAAGCCGACTTCTGGGTGGCGATTGAAGCCGGAATTGAAGAAGAGTGCGCTTTTGCGTGGATGGTGGTGGAAAACCAGAAACAGCGGGGAGAGTCACGTTCGGCCAGTTTTACCCTGCCGCCGGTGGTGATGGCCGGTTTACGTGAAGGACGCGAACTGGGTGAGGAGATGGCGCGCCTCACCGGCATCGACAATATTAAGCACAAAGGCGGCGCAATCGGTACCCTGACCCAGGGCCTGCTCAGCCGCTCCAGCGTTTACCACCAGGCTCTGATACTGGCGCTCTGCCCGCTAACCCATCCGTTCTATCAGCAGTAATCAGCGACGCGTCAGGTGTGCTTCCAGCCACTGCTTCAGTGCCGGAGGCGCCTCTTTCAGGCTGTTTGATCCGCGGGTAATCGTGGCAATCCCCACGCCCAGTTCGTTTTTCAGTTCACGCTGGCTGATGTCGCCATTCAGCAGCGATTCAATGATACGCAAGCGTGTACCAAAGGACTCTCGTTCATCTGGCGTCGTCATCAGCTGTAACAGCGGCAGCGCCTGGTTATCCGCAAAAGCCTGTTGCATCAGCTCAACAAAACGCAGCCAGTGCGCGTCCGTAGCCGGGTCAGTCGTGGATGGCACAGAGGGTTGATTCATGAGAGGCTTCCGTACTCGCTAAAGAGTACGGAAGCTTAACACAGCTAGTAGCGGCGATTCCACTCAGCATCGGACAGGATCTTGTCCGGCTGACCCAGGAAGTAGCGGTAGTACGCATCATAGGCCAGCACATTCTTCACGTAACCCCGGGTTTCCGAAAACGGAATGGTTTCGATAAAGGCGACGGCGTTGAGATTGCCTGCTGTACTGCCTTGCCAGGTCCGTACGCGTCCCGGGCCGGCATTGTAAGCCGCTGAGGCGAATATCCGGTTCTTATCAAACTGCTGATAAACATACTCCAGATATTGCGTCCCGATCTGAATGTTGGTCTGCGGATCGAACAGCTGAGACGCGTTCACATAGCCCGGGATGCTAAACATCTTCACGGTGTGTGTCGCGGTCGTCGGCATAATCTGCATCAGTCCGCTGGCACCCACCGGGGAACGGGCTTTCGGGTTCCATGCACTTTCCTGACGGGAAATCGCCATCGCATAACTCTGCGGAATGGATTTACCCTGGGTGTTCTGCTTATACAGATCCTGCCATGCCAGCGGGAAACGCTCCTTCAGGCTGTCCCACATTTTCGCGGTGATCGTGGCCTGTACGCTCAGATCCCACCAGTCCTGTTCGCTTGCGTAGCGCGCCAGCATCTGCTGCTGGACATGGGTTTTGCTGCCGATCAGGTTGGCCCACTCGCTGCGTGCCAGATTGTCCATGCCCCAGTACATCAGCTCACGCACGCGTGCGAGTTCTGGCCCCTGGGTGGTTGCCGCGTCAGGTTTGGGTGCCGCATCGACCTGAAGAGGATAGTCCACCCCTAAACGTTGTGCGGCAACCATAGGATAAAAACCGCGCTCTTTCATCAGCTTACGCAGAATGTCATCGGCTTCTTCTTTGCGATCTTTTGAATAAAGCAAATCGGCCTGCCAGTACTGCCACTCGTCTTTCTCTTTCGCTTCAACCGGCAGACGCGCAATCCAGGTGTTCAGGCCACGACGATCGTTTTCACTCAGCGCCAGGCGCACCCGCCGTTCTACTAACGCGGTCGATTCGCTGTTCATCACCACCGCATCGCGCCAGCGCGCCTGCTCGGAGGTCAGATCGCTGCCCATCATCCGCCAGACGACAATCTCTTTCAGCGCCTGCTCATCTTCTGGCCCCATTTTTTGCGCGCGCACCAGCTCAGGGATCAGGCTACGGGCTGTTTCCATATCGGCACGGGCAACGCGGGTAAAGGCAAAAATCGTGGCCTGGCGCGTGAAGTCGGTTGCGCCCACGCTGTTGGCAAAGGTCGTGACGGACTGAGGATCTTTCTGCAACGCCAGTAATGCATCCGACATCGTCTTGTAATCGGCAGGCAGCGTTTTGGCCAGATAGCTGACCAGGCTGTCATTGCCCGCTTTCATTGCCAGGCGGATACGTTCAAGAATAGTGATGGGAGAAAGCTGACCGCTGGCCTGCCACACGGAGAAGAGCTTATCGCAGTCATTCGGCAGGGCCGTGCCGCGCAGCCAAATGGCTTTGGCACCGTCAAATGCCGCCTGCTGCTTTCCGGTTGACCATTTGGCATAGTACCAGTTACAACGTGCCTGCACCGGCGTGGGCTCGTCGGGGCTGAAGTTAAGCACGCCTTGCCAGTCCTGACGATGCGCCAGTACGTTAACAAAACGCGTTTTCAGCGAGCGCGCTGGCGGTAAAGTCGGATACTTTTGAATAAAATTTTGTACTGCCAGGCTGGTTTCCTGGTCCAGGTCCTGCGCCAGCAGACGGTATTCTAAATAAGGATAAAGCGGATAATCCTGTAGCGTCGGTAACAGCTGTTCAACTGTTGCCATCTGATTACTGTCCCAGGCCTGCTTAATTTGTTGATATCGTTGCCGTTGTTGATCAAGCGAATCAGCCCATGCGCTGCCGGCCGTGCTGACCAGGCAGATCCCTATCATCCAGTTACGCCACTTCTCCACGTAAATCTCCTCTGTTGCTGGGCGCTGGCTCTGTGCCAGACGTTATTCATGCTAACCAGGGGAAGCCACTCTTGCCATGTTCTTCACAAAATTTACCTTCGCACCGCTTTAACGCACCCTGATGTCACACTGCCTGCGCGACAACTGTGCGTTTTATCATCACATCTTCTTATGGCTGTTCAAATTATCTCATTGATTCATGGCATTAAAATTCTGGCACGTCCTTTGCTCTGTTGAATCCCATCTTGTATACCTGTTGGAATTCACTGCATGGCTTCGACATTCGGTTTGACCCTTAATGACTGGCAGCAACGCGTTCGGCAACACCCGGAGCAGGTTCACACGCTGCTGGCTGAACACCTTTCTGAGCTGGATCCAGACGATAATGCGTGGATCTGTCTTGCCACTCCCGCCCAGTTAATGGCGCAAACTGAGCCGCTCCTGGCACGTTACCAGCAGGATCCGGATGCCCTTCCACTGTTCGGTGTTCCCTTTGCCGTGAAAGATAACATTGACGTGGCTGGCTGGCCGACAACGGCAGCCTGCCCTGCATTCCGTTATATCGCCGCCGAGGATGCCTTTGTGGTGGCACAGCTTAAAGCGGCGGGCGCGGTGGTGATGGGGAAAACTAACCTCGACCAGTTTGCTACCGGACTGGTCGGTACACGTTCACCTTACGGCGCGGTATGTAACACCTTTGACACGGACTTTGTAAGCGGCGGCTCCAGTTCGGGATCGGCCTCGGTACTGGCTCGAGGGCTGGTGGCGTTCTCTTTGGGTACCGATACCGCCGGTTCAGGCCGGGTGCCCGCCGGTTTCAACAATATTGTCGGTCTGAAACCGACCAAGGGCTGGCTGTCTGCGCGCGGTGTCGTTCCTGCCTGCCGCCTGAACGACACGATTTCCGTCTTTGCGCTGACGGTGGACGATGCGTTTCGCGTCGCCAGCCTGGCGGGAGGATACGATGCTCAGGATGCCTACTCGCGCGTTCATCCTCGTACGGCGCCCGCGGGCATGAAATCCCATCCTGATTTCGCGATTCCTGCCGCCCCCGTGTTTTTTGATGATGCGGCTGCCGAAGCGGCCTGGGACGCCGCGCTGACCGCACTGCAGGACAGCGGCGCCACGCTGCATCCGATTGATTTCACCCCCTTCACGCAGCTCGCCGAACAGCTCTACTACGGCCCGTGGGTGGCGGAGCGTACCGCTGCCGTAGGCGAGATGCTCAACCACCCGGAGAAGATGGATCCGGTGGTGCACAGCATTATCTCGACGGGTCTGAAATACAGTGCCGTCGAGGCCTTTGAGGCCGAATACCTGCGCGCCCGGCTGGCGCGCCAGATTCAGCAGGCTCTGGCGCCGTTTGATGCGCTGGTCGTGCCCACGTCCCCCACGATCTATACCCTGGATGAGATGCAGCAGGAGCCGGTGATTTACAACTCACATTTTGGTACTTACACCAACTTTACCAATCTGGCCGATCTTGCCGCACTGGCGCTGCCCGCCCCTTTCAGAAACGACGATCTGCCCGCGGGCATTACGCTCATCGCCCCCGCCTGGCATGACCGCGCGCTGGCGCAGTTTGGCCTGCGCTGGCAGCAGGCTATGGCCCTGCCGCGCGGCGCCACTGGCAAGGCCCAACCCGCTGAGCCTGCGCCGCTTCCCCTTTCCAGCGACCACGTTCGCATTGCAGTGGTGGGCGCGCACCTGACCGGCATGCCACTTAACTTTCAGCTCACGCAACGCCAGGCCGTCCGGGTAGAAGAGACCCAGACGGCCAGCCAGTATCGCCTGTTTGCCCTGCTGGATGGCCCGGTCAAAAAGCCGGGACTGATGCGGGCGGAACAGGGCGCCGCCATCGCCGTCGAGCTCTGGGATATCCCCCTGGCGCGCTTTGGCGAATTTGTGGCCGAGATCCCACAACCCCTGGGCATTGGCAGCCTCACGCTTGCCGATGGTCGCGTGGTGAAAGGCTTTATTTGTGAAGGTTCCGCGCTGACGCACGCGCTGGAGATTACCGAATTCGGCGGCTGGCGTAACTGGCTCGCTTCTCTGGAGAGTTAATCAATCATGTTCAGCACCGTTCTGATTGCCAATCGTGGCGAAATTGCCTGCCGCGCTATCCGTACCCTGAAACGTTTGGGCATTACCAGCGTCGCGGTCTTTTCCAATGCCGACCGTAACGCGCAACATGTCAAAGATGCCGATATCGCTATTTGTCTGGGCGGTGACAAAGCCAGCGACAGCTATCTGCGCATTGATAAAATTCTGGCGGCCGCGCAGGAAAGCGGCGCCCAGGCTGTCTGGCCGGGCTACGGTTTTCTCTCTGAAAGCCTGCCGTTTGCCGCCGCCTGTGAGGAGGCCGGCATCGTATTTGTTGGACCGACAGCGCAGCAAATTGGTGAGTTCGGTTTAAAGCACCGTGCCCGTGAACTGGCAGCGCACGCCGGTGTTCCCATGACGCCAGGCACGCCGCTGCTCGACTCGCTGGATGACGCCCTGGCCGCCGCGAGTCATATTGGTTATCCGGTGATGTTAAAAAGCACGGCCGGGGGCGGCGGCATCGGCCTGACGCGCTGCGCGGATGCCGAGGCGCTCCGGCATGCCTGGGAGAGCGTGCGCCGGCTTGGCGAACAGTTCTTCAGCGACGCAGGCGTATTTCTTGAACGCTGCATCGATCATGCCCGCCATGTTGAGGTACAGATCTTTGGCGACGGCAAAGGCACCGTGGTCGCTCTGGGCGAGCGCGACTGCTCTCTGCAACGCCGCAACCAGAAAGTGGTAGAAGAAACGCCCGCTCCCTGTTTGCCCGCTGCAACCCGCGATGCGCTGCTCGCCTCGGCAGTCCGGTTGGGCGAGGTGGTCAATTACCGCAGCGCGGGCACCGTCGAATACATTTACGATGCGCAGCAGGACGCCTTCTATTTCCTGGAGGTCAATACCCGCCTGCAGGTTGAACATCCGGTCACCGAATGCGTCACGGGTCTTGACCTGGTCGAGTGCATGTTGCGCGTGGCTGCCGATGAAGCGATCGACTGGCCGCGCCTGCAGCAGGCACCTCAGGGCGCCTCGATCGAAGTCCGGCTCTACGCTGAAGATCCGCTTAAACACTTTCAGCCTTGTCCCGGTGTCTTAACCCATGTGCACTTTCCCGAGGATGTGCGCGTCGATAGTGGAATCAGCACCGGTAGCGACGTATCGAGCTACTACGATCCCATGATCGCCAAGCTGATCGTTCATGCTGAAACCCGGGACGCCGCGCTGGCCAAACTGCAACGCGCGCTTAATGCCACTCAACTGCACGGCATCGCCACCAATCTTGATTACCTGCGGCAGGTCATCGCCACCGACGCCTTCCAGAGCGGCAACGTCTGGACTGGTTTTCTGGATGATTTCACGCCGTCGGCCGCGGTAGTGGAAGTTCTGCAGCCCGGCACCTTTAGCTCCGTGCAGGACGTTCCGGGCCGCCTTGGCTACTGGGATATCGGCGTACCGCCCTCCGGCCCCATGGACGACTATGCTTTCCGGCTGGCTAACCGTATCGTCGGCAATCATGAGGCCGCAGCAGGACTGGAATTTACCTTACAGGGCCCGACGCTGCGTTTTCATTGTGCGACGACAATTGCCCTGACCGGCGCTGACTGCGCCGCCATGCTGGATGGTGAACCCGTTGCAAACTGGCAGCCTGTCACGGTCAATGCGGGACAAACGCTCACGCTGGGCCGCGCGCTGCAAGGCTGTCGCTGTTATCTGGCCATCCGTAATGGTTTTGACGTACCGGAATACCTCGGCAGCCGCTCCACTTTCTCGCTCGGTCAGTTTGGTGGGCACGCGGGGCGGACGCTGCGGGTTGCCGATATGCTGCCGGTTTCCCAGCCGCTGCTGGCCGCCTGCACCACACCGGCCCCGATCAGCGCGCCCCAGGCGCTCAGCCCGGCGCTGATACCGACCTACACGAACGAATGGCACATTGGCGTGCTGTACGGGCCGCACGGCGCACCTGACTTCTTCACCCAGGCCGCCATCGACGACTTTTTTGCCAGCGACTGGCAGGTACACTACAACTCAAACCGCCTTGGCGTACGCCTGGTCGGGCCAAAACCGAGCTGGGCTCGCGCTAACGGCGGTGAGGCCGGTCTGCATCCCTCCAACGTACATGACTGCGAGTATGCTATCGGCGCAGTCAACTTTACCGGTGATTTCCCGGTGATCCTCACCCACGACGGCCCCAGCCTTGGCGGCTTTGTCTGCCCGGTAACGATAGCCAAAGCCGAGCTGTGGAAAGTCGGTCAGGTTAAACCTGGTGACAGCATCCGTTTTCACCCCATCAGCGTAGAGGAAGCGACCGCGCGGGAACAGGCTCAGAAGCAGGTGATTGCCACGCTGCGGCCCCACTCTGCGCCCGCGTTTGACGTCCCCTCGCTGGCTGAAAACCGCTTTGGTTCCGGCACCCTGCTCGCCGCTGTCGCCGCCACGGAAACCTCCCCCAGGGCGGTCTATCGCCAGGCCGGTGATAAATACATCCTCATCGAATATGGCGACAACGTCCTCGATCTGGCATTGCGTCTGCGTGTGCATTTGTTAATGGAGGCGCTGCGTGCTCAGCCTGTTACCGGGATCGAAGAGCTCTCTCCTGGCGTGCGCTCGCTGCAAATTCGCTACGACAGCCTGGTCCTGAGCCAGTCGCAGTTAATGAACGTGCTGCTGGAACGGGAAGCGATGCTCGGCAATGTCAGTCACCTGAAAGTTCCGTCACGCATCGTCTGGCTGCCGATGGCCTTTGAAGACAGCGCGACGCTCGGTGCGGTGGAACGCTATAAAGAAACCGTGCGTGCCAGCGCGCCCTGGCTGCCAAATAATGTCGATTTTATTCAGCGCATTAACGGATTAACCAGCCGCGACCAGGTCCGCGACACGATCTTTGAGGCCAGCTATCTGATTTTAGGGCTGGGGGATGTGTACCTTGGCGCGCCCTGCGCCGTGCCTGTCGATCCCCGTCACCGCCTGCTGAGTTCCAAATACAGCCCCGCCCGTACCTTTACGGCAGAAGGCACCGTCGGCATCGGCGGGATGTATATGTGCATTTACGGCATGGACTCGCCCGGCGGCTATCAGCTGGTGGGCCGTACCTTACCTATCTGGAACAAGTTCCTCAAAAATGCGCAGTTTACTGCAGGCGAACCCTGGCTGCTGCGCTTCTTCGATCAGGTGCGCTTTTATCCCGTAACGGAAGAGGCGCTGACGCAGTTACGTGACGATTTCCGCGAAGGTCGCGCCACGCTGCGTATTGACGAAACTGAATTTGACTTTGCCGCTCACCAACAATTCCTGGCGGATAACGCTCAGGACATCACGGCGTTTCGCCAGCGTCAGGCAGCGGCTTTCGAGCAGGAAGTCACGCGCTGGTCGCAGGAGGAACAGGAGATCGCCTCTCCTCCAGATAAAGCGCCTCATACCGCCGCTGAAGATGACAGCGCGCACGCGGTGCAGGCAGATATGAACGGCAATATCTGGAAAGTGCTGGTACAGCCCGGGGATGACGTCAGCGCGGGTCAGACGCTGGTGATTGTTGAAGCAATGAAAATGGAGCTGGCGATTGCAGCCCCCTGCGCCGGTCGGGTGAAACGCATCGCCTGTCAGGCAGGGCGTGCCGTCAGCCCTGGCGATACGCTGCTGTGGCTGGAATAAGGAGAGCCGATGACAACCCGTTTACCCCGTAATAAAGCGCGTCCGGAAGCCCTGGCGGAACGTGTTTACCAGACGCTGAAAAACGACATTTTTGAGTTTCGCCTGATGCCCGGTGACCGCTTCAGCGAGAGTGAAATTGCTGAACGTATGGCGGTCAGCCGCACGCCAGTCCGGCAGGCACTGTTCTGGCTGGAGCGTGAAGGCTATGTCGATGTGTGGTTTCGCAGCGGATGGCAGGTCAAAACCTTCGATTTTGCCTATTTCGAAGAGCTGTACGATCTGCGCACGGTACTGGAGTGCGAAGCCGTGAAGCGTCTGTGCGAACTGCCCTCGGCGCAGTGCGCCGCCCGGCTGCGCGAGCTTTATCAGTTCTGGTGTGAGGCCGCCCGGCTGGATGACGGCAAGAAAGTGTCGCAGCACGATGAGGCCTTTCATATGACGCTGGTCGCCGCCGCAGGCAACAGTGAGATCGCGCGTATTCACGCTGAACTGACCGAGAAGATCCGCATTATTCGTCGTCTCGATTTTACCCGCGAAGACAGGATCGCGGCGACGTATCGCGAGCACGCGCAAATTTTACAGGCCATTTTTTTGCAGCAGACCGGCAAAGCCCAGCAGATGCTGAGCGAACACATTGCCGCCAGTAAGGCTGAGGTCAGGAAGATCACGATCCATATGTTACAGCAGGCCAGGCTCCAACCCATCGAATAACGCATCCATCTAACCAGGGGTTTAACATTGATGAAAAGACGTTCATTGCTCAAGGCTTTTGCACTCTCCGCTACCGTTGCAGGTATGGGATTCTCATGGAACGCCCAGGCGGCTGACACCATCAAAGTGGGTATTATGCACTCGCTTTCCGGCACTATGGCGATTTCCGAAACGCCACTGAAAGATGTCGCCCTGATGACCATTGATGAAATCAATGCGAAAGGTGGCGTGCTGGGTAAAAAGCTCGAACCGGTGGTGGTGGATCCCGCCTCAAACTGGCCGCTCTTTGCCGAAAAGGCGCGCCAGCTGCTGACCCAGGACAAAACTGCGGTGGTGTTTGGCTGCTGGACCTCGGTATCACGAAAATCCGTGCTGCCGGTCTTCGAAGAGCTGAACGGCCTGCTCTTCTACCCGGTACAGTATGAAGGTGAAGAGATGTCACCGAACGTCTTCTACACCGGGGCAGCCCCTAACCAGCAGGCTATTCCGGCAGTGGAATACCTGATGAGCCAGGATGGCGGCGGCGCGAAACGCTTCTTCCTGTTGGGAACAGATTATGTGTATCCCCGCACGACCAACAAAATTTTGCGGGCTTTCCTGCACACCAAAGGCGTACAGGATAAAGACATCGAAGAAGTTTATACCCCGTTCGGCTACAGCGATTACCAGACCATCGTGTCCAATATCAAGAAGTTCGCCGCAGGCGGGAAAACCGCGGTGGTCTCCACCATCAACGGGGATTCCAACGTGCCGTTTTACAAAGAGCTGGCGAATCAGGGCATCAAAGCCACCGATATACCGGTGGTGGCGTTCTCAGTGGGCGAAGAAGAACTCCGTGGAATTGATACCAAACCGCTGGTCGGCCAGCTCGCCGCCTGGAACTACTTCGAATCGCTGGATAACCCGACCAACGCCAAATTTGTCGCCGATTACCGTGCTTATGCCAAAGCCCATAACCTGCCGAATGCCAGCAGCGTTGTGACGAACGATCCGATGGAGGCGACCTACGTAGGGATCCATATGTGGGCGCAGGCCGTCGAAAAAGCGGGCACCACCGACGTGGATAAGGTGCGCGCCGCAATGGCCGGTCAGACCTTTAAAGCGCCGGATGGCTTTACCCTGACGATGGATCAGACTAACCACCATCTGCATAAACCCGTGATGATTGGCGAAGTGGAAGAAAACGGTCAGTTCAACGTGGTCTGGCAAACCGACAAACCGGTACGCGCCCAACCCTGGAGCCCGTATATCCCCGGTAATGACAAAAAACCCGATCACCCGATGAAAACGTCTCAGTAAGACAGGTGCCGCCCCTGATCCCTCTGTGGGGCGGCAGTAAGGACTTCCTATGATCGCCTATTTGATGAGGCTCTCCCATGACGCTTCGCCTGTGTTTCTTTAGTTTTTTGCTGCTCCTGCCGCTGTTTGCCAGCGCCGGACCGGCGGCCGACTTCGCCGCGGCGAGCCGCGCTCAGCAGGCGGAATTGCTGCAACAGTGGGCCGCTGCGCCAGATGTCAGCCTGTTGCCGCTGCTTCAGGCGCTGAAAGCCGAAACCGTGGTCACGGATCAGGATCGTCATCCTTTTAGCCAAACCGGTAATGGGCTCCAGCCGCTGGATACGTCATCACAGCCGAAGGGCGCGCTAAAAAAACTGTTTATGAATAACCGGTTGCGCGTGCTGGTCGCCAGTGCGCTCGCCGCACATCAACTGGTGAGCAGCGACGCCAGCGTACGCCTGAGTGCGGCACAGCAGTTACAAAATGACGCCGCCGCCGATCTTCTCCCGCTGATTACGCAACGCCTGAGCCTCGAAAAGGATGCGCGCGTGCATGCCGCGCTGGCGATGGCGGCGGCCAGCCTGCAACTGTCCAGCCCTCAACCCATTGTTCGGCTGCGGGCGGTGAAACTGCTGGGCGAGTCCGGCGATCCTAACACCCAGGCCAGCCTGCAACGGCTGACCCAGCCCACAGTGGAGCCCGATGAAACCGTACGCGAGGCGGCAAAAGAAAGCCTGCAACAGATTAAAAGCCGCCTGATGTGGGGCGATCTGTTGGGCCAGGCGTTTAGCGGCCTGTCGCTGGGTTCGATACTGCTGCTTGCCGCCCTGGGCCTGGCGATTACCTACGGCCTGCTGGGCGTGATCAATATGGCGCACGGGGAAATGTTGATGCTGGGTGCCTACGCGACCTGGATGGTGCAAAACCTGTTTCAGCAGTTCGCGCCGCATTACATCGGCTGGTATCCGCTGCTGGCGCTCCCGGTCGCCTTTGGGTTAACGGCGGTTATCGGTATGGCGCTGGAGCGCACCATTATCCGTCACCTGTATGGCCGTCCACTGGAAACCCTGTTAGCCACCTGGGGCATCAGCCTGATGCTGATTCAGCTGGTGCGGATGCTGTTTGGCGCGCAGAACCTTGAGGTTGCGAACCCCGCCTGGCTGTCCGGCGGATTGCAGGTGCTGCCGAATCTGGTTCTGCCCTGGAACCGTATTGCGGTCATTCTGTTCGTGGTGTTTGTGCTGATCCTGACCTGGCTGCTGCTGAACCGCACGCGGCTGGGGATGAACGTGCGGGCGGTAACGCAAAACCGGGCCATGGCCGACTGCTGCGGCGTGCCAACAGGCCGAGTCGATATGCTGGCTTTTGGCCTGGGCTCCGGCATCGCCGGGCTGGGCGGCGTGGCCCTGTCCCAGTTGGGAAATGTCGGACCGGAACTGGGCCAGGGCTACATTATTGACTCTTTCCTGGTGGTGGTGCTCGGCGGTGTGGGGCAACTGGCCGGCACCGTCGTGGCTGCGCTGGGGCTGGGCATTCTCAATAAAGTGCTGGAACCGCAAATCGGCGCGGTGCTGGGGAAAATCCTGATTCTGGTCATGATCGTGCTGTTTATTCAAAAACGTCCGCAAGGGTTATTTGCGGTGAAAGGAAGGGTGACTGACTAATGACGCAACCCATCTCCTTACGTCTGGCTCGTCAGGCCCCGCGCCTGACGCTGGGTATTGGCGCACTGGTTACGCTGATGCTGCTGATCATGCCATTTCTGGCGCTGCTGCCGGCAACCCATCCGCTGGCGATATCGACCTATACCTTAACCCTGGTGGGTAAAATTCTGTGCTATGCGGTGGTCGCGGTGGCGCTGGATCTGGTCTGGGGTTATGCCGGTTTACTCTCTCTGGGACACGGCCTGTTTTTTGCGCTGGGCGGCTATGCGATGGGCATGTACCTGATGCGCCAGGCGGCGGGCGACGGCGTACCGGCCTTTATGGCCTTTCTCTCCTGGGATCGGCTGCCGTGGTTTTGGGCGGGCACCCAGCATTTTGCCTGGGCGCTGTGCCTGATTGTACTGGTTCCCGGCCTGCTGGCGCTGGTCTTTGGTTTTTTCGCCTTCCGCTCGAAAATTAAAGGGGTTTATTTCTCCATCATGACCCAGGCGCTGACCTATGCCGGCATGCTGCTGTTTTTCCGCAATGAAACCGGCTTTGGTGGCAACAACGGCTTTACCGGCTTCACCACCCTGCTGGGTTTTAATGTTACCGCCACGGGCACGCGCATCGGCCTGTTTGTCGCGACGGTGATATTGCTGTTAGTCAGTTTAGGCCTGGGTTTTGTCCTGGCACGCAGTAAATTCGGCCGGGTGCTGACGGCGGTCCGCGACGCGGAAAACCGTCTGATGTTCTGCGGTTACGATCCCCGTGGCTTTAAGCTGTTCGTCTGGACGCTGTCCGCCGTGTTATGCGGCATGGCGGGCGCACTTTATGTGCCTCAGGTCGGCATTATTAATCCTGGTGAAATGTCCCCCACCAACTCCATCGAAGCCGCTATCTGGGTCGCACTGGGTGGACGCGGCACCTTAATTGGCCCGCTGCTGGGCGCCGCGATTGTTAACGGCGCGAAGAGCCTGTTTACCGTTGCCTTCCCCGAGTACTGGCTGTTCTTTCTGGGGATGATGTTTATTCTGGTCACGCTGTTTCTGCCGCGTGGCGTGATTGGCTTACTCCGCCGGAGAAAAGATGACTGAGCACCCGTATACCCAATCATTTCCCGCCGATCGTCATCGTGTTCAGCGCGATCCGGTGCTGCAACTGGAAGCCGTCACCGTCTCTTTTGATGGCTTTCGCGCCCTGTCCGATCTGTCCTTACAGATAGGCGTGGGCGAACTGCGCTGTGTGATCGGCCCTAACGGCGCTGGAAAAACCACGCTAATGGATGTGATTACCGGTAAAACACGACCGGATAAGGGCCGGGTCATTTACGATCAGGATAATGACCTGACCAGCCACTCCCCCGTTGAGATTGCCCGTCGCGGTATCGGACGCAAATTTCAGAAACCCACGGTGTTTGAAGCGCTGACGGTGTTTGAAAATCTGGAAATTGCCCTGAAAACCACCAAAACCGTTTGGGCCAGCCTGCGCGCACGGCTTAACAGCGAGCAGCGGGATCGGATTGACGAGGTCCTCGTCCTGTTGCGGCTTACGGGTTCGCGTCACCGCCAGGCGGGCCTGTTGTCGCATGGACAGAAACAGTTTCTTGAGATCGGCATGCTGCTGGTGCAGGAGCCGCACCTGCTTCTGCTGGATGAACCTGCGGCCGGCATGACCGATGCGGAAACCGACTATACCGCCGAGCTGTTCCGTAGCCTGGCAGGGAAACACTCACTCATGGTGGTTGAACACGACATGGGCTTTGTGGAAACCATTGCCGACTACGTCACGGTTTTGCATCAAGGCAAGGTGCTGGCGGAAGGTTCGCTGCGCGAGGTTCAGGCCAACGAGCAGGTCATCGACGTTTATTTGGGGCGCTAAATGTTACAGGTATCTGAACTGCATCAGTATTACGGTGGCAGCCATATTCTACGCGGCCTGTCTTTTGAGGTAAAAACAGGCGAAATCACCTGCCTGCTGGGCCGTAACGGCGTGGGCAAAACCACGCTGCTGAAATGCCTGATGGGATTGATTCCGGCCAAATCGGGTGAGGTACGCTGGCAGGACAAGCCGATCGGGACGCGCAAGCCGCATCAGCGCGTGCAGTCCGGCATCGCTTACGTGCCACAGGGCCGCGAAATTTTCCCCCGTCTCACGGTTGAGGAGAATCTGCTAATGGGCCTGTCCCGCTTCTCCGCCTCACAGGCCAAACAGGTGCCTGATGAGATCTATCAGCTGTTTCCCGTGCTGTTCGACATGAAGTCGCGGCGCGGAGGCGACCTGTCCGGGGGACAACAGCAGCAGTTAGCGATTGGTCGCGCGCTGGCAAGTCGTCCGCAGTTGCTGATCCTCGACGAGCCGACGGAAGGGATCCAGCCGTCGGTGATCAAAGAGATTGGCATGGTGATCCGTCAGTTGGCGCAGCGCGGCGATATGGCGATTCTGCTGGTTGAGCAATTCTATGATTTCGCCGCTGAGTTGGCCGACAGCTATCTGGTGATGTCGCGCGGCGAGATTATCCAGCGCGGTCGTGGCAGTGACATGGAGGCGGAGAACGTGCGCGGTCTGGTCGCCATCTGACATCTCCTCCCCGGCAGGCCAGATCGCCTGGCCTGCCTTCACGTTGTACGTGAAGCGTGTTGAATGTTTCTCCCTCGCCCCGCCCGATACAACCTGCCCGAAAAGGCTTCCCTGACGCACGTTCCACGCGTGTTTACCCCGTTAGCCTGCAATTTCTTTAACAATAACGCTGTAGACATCTTGTAATGATTAACAGTAAAGGCAATAATTCTCATTTGCATTCAATGTAAATAACTTGTTCTTAACACCAATTTTCGCTCCTTTCCTCTGTCGGGAGCGGCGTATCTACCATTTGTAAGGGATAAACAATGAGAATGCCTTTCTGCCGGAAACGGTTAGCGTTGCTGTGTTCCATCGCCATTGCCACACCTGCAGTGACCTTTGCCGCCAACACGCTGGTGGTCACAGCAAAGCCCGAAGAAACGTCGACAACCCCGACAGAAGGCTATACGGCGACCGTCAGTAAAGGCGCAACCAAGACCGATCGTCCGCTGATCACCACCGGGCAGTCAGTCTCGGTGATCACGCGCCAGCAAATGGACGATCAGGGTGCGATGGATGTGAATCAGGCGCTGAATTACACTGCGGGCGCCTTTACGAACTTCGCCGGTGCGGCCACCCGCTACGATACGGTATCGTTGCGCGGTTTCCACGGCGGCGACGTTGATAATATTTTTCTGGACGGCCTGCGGCTGATGAGCGATCCGGGCAGCTACAACGTGCTGCAGGTTGATCCCTGGTTCCTCGAACGCATTGACGTGATCAAAGGCCCCTCTTCTGCCCTGTATGGCCAAACCGTTCCCGGTGGCTTAGTGATGGAGACCTCTAAGCGTCCTCAATACGCGCCTGAAGGACATTTCCGTCTGTCCACCGGCACCCATAACACCAACAGCGCCGCATTTGATTACACCAACGCCATTAACGATCAGTGGGCTTTTCGTCTGACCGGCATCACGCGCAACAGCGATACGCAGTACGATCATACCCGCGAAGAAAAATATGCGATTTCGCCCTCGCTGCTGTGGCAACCGGATGAAGATACGTCACTGCTGTTACGCGCCTATCTGCAGAAGGATCCTTCCGGTGGCTATCACAGTGCCGTGCCGGGTGATGGCAGCATAACCGAGCATAACGGACGTAAGCTCAGCACCGGTTTTTATGACGGCGACAGCACACTGGATCAGTTCAAACGTCGCGAGCAAATTTACAGCGCGGAGTTCGCTCACCGCTTTAATGAAACCTGGGCCTTCCGCTCCAATGCCAGCTATTCCCACTCCAATGTCGATTTGGATCAGGTTTATCAGGCTGGCTGGGATTCACCGCAGTCTGAACTACTTAATCGCTACTATTCCGGTTCACGTTCTTCACTGAATGCGTACGCGATCGATAATCAACTGGAAGCCGATTTTGCCACGGGTCCGGTAGATCATAAGGTCGTACTGGGCGCGGAATATCATCAGTACACCAATGATTTGCGTGATGCCGGTGGCTTAGCCAGTCAGCTTAACGCGCTGACAGGCCAGGCCGTGGGGACGAATCCGGCTTACGTATTCCAGAACTCACAGCGCCGTTACTACCAAACCGGTATGTATCTGCAGGATGAGATGAAATGGGACAAGTGGCATCTGGATCTCTCCGGCCGCTACGATCGGATCGTGTCTGAAAACAGACAGTACAGCACCGATACGCAATATCGCCGTCAAGACGATCACGTCAGCGGTCGCGCGGCGCTGCTCTATGCATTTGATAACGGTATCTCTCCGTATGCCAGCTACAGTCAGGCCATTACGCCGCAATCGCTTTCCGGACAGGACGGCAACCTGCTGAAGCCGACCACATCTGAGCAGTACGAGGCCGGGATTAAATACCAGCCCGTGGGCACGTCCGATCTCTACTCAGCAGCCGTGTACGACCTGACGCAAAATGATGTGGGTAACCGCGTGGTGGTAGGCTCTTATTACGAACCGGCCGGGAAAGTGCACTCTCAGGGCCTCGAACTGGAAGCCCATAATCAGCTCACTCCGCGCCTGAGCACGCTGGCGAGCTTTACGCTCAACCACGTGCGCTTCAAAGATTCTATCGACGGTAACAACGGTCATACGCCTTACGTGACGCCCAACTCGATGGCTTCTGCGTGGGCAAAATACCAGTTTGATGCCGGGATCAGCGTAGGTGCAGGCGTCCGTTACATTGGTCGGCAGTGGGCAGACAATGAAAACACCACTCGTCTGCCTTCCGCCACGCTGTTTGATGCCTCGGTACGTGCCGATTTAGGCGTCTGGAACAGCAGCCTGAAAGGGGCTTTTGTGCAGGTTAACGCAAATAACCTGACCGATCGCGACTATGTCTCCGCCTGCTATGGCACCGGCTTCTGCTACTGGGGGGCTGAACGCACCATCGTTGCCACCGTCGGCTACGATTTCTGATCCTTCCCACAGGCGGCACCTGGCCGCCTGTCTCACCTCAGGCCGTTACGGTGCTGTGTCGCCGCTGTTTTTCGCGCAGAAACGACCGCACCAGTGCCAGCCATAACAGCCCGCACAGCAGATTAATCAGGCTGAACCAGGCCGTTCCGCCTCCGAAGTACGCCGCTTTCACCGCCTCAATGCCCAGCGCAAACACCACCATACTGACCATCCCTAACATCGCCGCGACGCTGCCCTTACCCGCCCGGCTGGAGAACAATGTCAGTCGGTACAGCCCGGCATTCACCATTCCGGTGCCGAATCCGTAAAGGCTCAGGCCCGCCGTCAGCCATGCCGCGTTGCCTGCATTGATAAAGGTGCCAACAGCGGCCACCGTCAAACCCGCCATAATCGGCCAGGCCCCCAGCCGCAGCGGCTGTTCAACCGGCAGACGGCTGGCAAGCCGCCCCAGCAGCAGATTTCCGGCGATCATCGCCAGAAAGACCGGTAACTGGAGCAGCGCATAATCCATGCGGCTCAGTCCCAGATCGTGAATCAGGATAACGGGAGAAAGCGCTACCCAGGCCAGACAGGGAATCGTCACCAGGCCGATGGCCAGTGAACCGCACATCACCTGGCGATCTTTTAACAAGGCGTAATAGCCGGCAGCCAGGGACTTCAGCGACACGGAGGTGTTTCTGTCGCCCGCCGTTTCCGGCATCGAGAGCCACAGGCCCGTCAATGCCAGAGCAGACAGGGCGGCAAAAAACAGAAACAGCGTGCGCCAGTCCGCAACAGCCAGAAACGCCGTGCCCGCCAGCGGCCCGGCCAGCGGTGCCAGCAGCGCCACGTTAGCCATCAGCGCCATCATCTTTACGCTGAGCGCTTCGTCAAATGCCTCCTGAATGGCGGCATAACCGACTGCACCGATGAAACACAGGCTGATGCCCTGAAGAAAGCGCAGCAGGATAAACTGCCCAATGCTCTGCACCCAGTGGGTTGCGAGGCAGGTCAGCATGAAAAAGGCAACGCCTGCCAGCAGCACCGGACGTCGTCCCAGCTTGTCGGATAGCGGGCCCAACAGCCACTGCAGCAGCATGCCGCCCATCAGGTAAGCGGTCAGTGACGTGGAGACCCACTCCGGACCCACGTGAAATGCCTGCGTGACCAGCAGCATGCCTGGCTGAATCATGTCGTGCGCCAGATAGGTGGCAAACTCAAATAACACCAGCGATAAGGGGAACAGGAAATGTCGACGCGTGAGGCGCGAGACCGGTTGAAAAAGAGCCATCGTGAATAATGTCCAGAAAAACGATAAAAAACGCGGTCGCCTGAGCGACCGCGCTGATGTGAAAGGAGGTCATTATCCCGTTACCGCCATTTGGCGATGGGATTCTCCAGCGTACCGGCAAACTTGAGGTTTTCTGCAGGATCGGACAGGTTAATCATCTGCTGATTGTTCGCCAGTTGCAGGCGATTCAGGCAAGAGCGGGTGAATTCGGGCGCAAACATATCGTAGCGGGCGAACTTACTGGCAAGCTGCGGATGGGCCTGCTGATAGTCCTTGACGCACTGCGCCACCCGCTGCCAGAACTGGGTTTCCGACAAGGTATCAGACTGATGCAAAATCGCGCTGATAAAGCGGAAAATGCAGTCGAAGACATCGGTAAAAATCGACAGCAGCTTCAGATGTTCAGGCACGTCCACCGCCAGCCGCTGCACCTTTTCAGGCAGAACCGCATCCGGATTCATCACCGCAATCTCCTCGCCGATGTCCTTCATGTAGGCGCTGACCGGCACATTGTTTTCCAGCAGCAGAATAAGGTTCTCACCGTGAGGCATAAACACCAGATCGTGTTGATAAAAGCAATGCAGCAGCGGGCTGAGATAGCAGTTCAGGTAACGGTCAATCCACTGTTCCGCTGGCAGCCCCGAATCGGCGATCAGCGCCGGTAATAACGGCTGCTGCTGATGATCGACATGCAGAAACGCCGCCATGGTCATTAAACGCTGGCCAGGCTGCAGGTCAGTGACCGGATTATCACGCCACAGGGCCGCAAACATTTTCTTGTAGGCAGAGTCGCCTTTGATCGCGCGTTCGTAATGTCGGTTGTGATAGCCCACTGCGGCCACTTCACGCAGGATGCGGAAATCACAGCGCTGGAGCCAGCTATCGTTTGCCACCAGCGTTTCCAGCCATTCGTTAATCGCGGGCGTGGTCGCCATATAGTAAGGCGAAAGACCGCGCATAAAGCCCATGTTCAGCACCGACAGCGCCGTTTTCACATAGCGTTTCTGCGGCTGGCTGCGGTTAAAGAAGGTGCGAATCGACTGTTGAGCCTGATAGTGGTCCTCACCGATTCCGAGATAAATAATGTCCTGGTTAGCAATATCCGCAGCAAACACCGTCAGCAGTTTATTCTGCCACTGCCAGGGATGGACCGGCATCAGGATATAGTCTTCGGCAACGACGTCTTTGCTCGCCAGCTGAGCGGCGAACTGGTCGAGGGCAGCCTGTCCTAACTCCTCCTGCAACAGCCGCGCATAGCTCAGCTCACTGATGCTGGAGAAGTGAGCATTACGTCGATGCACGGCGACCCAGATCAATCTCACCGGCGTCGCCGCCTCAGGCGCATAAGCGAGATAATCGCGTGCATCAAAACCAATACGGCCGTTATTGGCGACAAAGCAGGGATGCCCTTCCGTCATCGACGACTCCAGGGTCTGGAAGTCCGCCTTCACCAGCGCCTGGCTGTCTGGATTGTTCTTCTGCAGTTTAAACACGCTACTGCACAACGTGCTGCTAATCTCTTCCATATAGGTCGCCAACAGCGCCTGAGGGATGCCGATTTGGGCATTGAACTCTTCAATAAACTGCAGCGCATCCAGCGGTAAACGGTGGCCGTTTTCCTGTTTTTGCAGGGAAGCCACATCGATTTCCCAGTGGTCAAGCGCCAGCCGTTGTGCGGAAAAAACATATTCTGATTCGCCATTCGGCACGGCCAGCTGGTAACGGCCACTGCCGACATCAACAGGGGTGATCAGCTTCTCGTGCGCAAATTCGGCAATGGCTTTGCGAATCAGTAAACGGTTGGCCTGCAGCCAGTCATGTCCGGTGAGGTGTGAACCGTTCAACAGCGGTGTGGTGTTATTCATAAGTGAATCCTGCAGTAGGGCCTGCTGATAATCATCGCGCTGGCAGAAAGCCAACCAGGCCGTTTTATGTCCCATATCAATGGTGTGCTGATAGCGAAAACCCGCACGTTTATTCAGGCGATGAATTTTGTCATTGCGCACGTCCGGCTCGACCACCACGCGGTTAACCTCGGGGCGGCTGAACATGTAGTCCATGACCGTGCTGAACACCTGCCAGCTAAACTGGCTGACCGGTGTCACCGCGGGCGCGATCAGAATATGCATGCCGTAGTCGTCTGGCTGGGCGGGATAATGCCTGCCGACCTCATCCTCACTGGCACGATAACATTCGATAAGAAACGCCGGTTCGCCATCGCAGCAGCCGATTAACGCCGCATGGGGATCTTTTGCCGTCAGCTGTTGATAGAATTCGGCGACCTGCTCTGGCGCGTGATCCTGCATTCCCCAGAAGCGGGCGTAGTCGCGCGTGACCCAGCGGTGAATAAGCCTCACATCAGCGGGCAGCAGGGGACGAAGAGTAAACTGACCCGCTGGACGGGCCGCAGTGAAAAGTGTGGACTGTGACATATTAGTGTTCCGTTTGGGCCGGGAAAGTCTGGAAGGCGATTTGACGCTCAACGGGATAAACTTCCCGCCCGGTGAGTTCACGCAGGAGCACCGAGTTGCGATAGCAGGCCATGCCAAGATCCGGCGTCACAAAACCATGCGTATGCAGCTCCGCGTTCTGGACGAAGACCTGGTTGTGCAGGTCGATACTGTAATTGCGCTGGACGTCGTAACGGCCCTTCTCATCCCAGCGCAGACGCTGGCTGATGCCTTCGATAAACATCGGCGGGCGATACTGATAACCCGTTGCCATGACCAGGCCCTGAGTACGACGCGTGTAAGCACAATCCTGTTCCTGATGATGCAGCGCGAGTTCACATTCACCGCCTGGCAACCAGCGCATACCGGTAAGTTCAGAATGGGTGAACAGGTTAACGTCTAGCGCGCCATCCAGTTGCTTGACGTACATCAGGTCGTAGATGTCGTTGATTAACGTGCTGTTAATGCCTTTGTAGAGATTTTTGTGGCGCGCGTTCAGCGCATCGCGCTTCTCCCCCGGCAGCGCGTGGAAGTAGTCGACCCATTCTGGCGAGGTCATCTCCAGGGTCAGTTTGGTGTATTCCAGCGGATAAAAACGCGGCGCGCGGGTGATCCAGTTCAGCTGATAGCCAAACCGATCGATGTCCGTCAGCAGATCGTAATAGATCTCTGCAGCGCTCTGCCCGCTTCCCAGCACGGTGAGGGTGCTTTTTTTCTGCAATTCCGCTTTGTCTGCCAGATACTGGCTGGAATGGGTGAAACGCGACTGGTGCGGTCGGCTGCACGCCGGCACCCAGGCGGTGGGTCCGGTGCCCAACACCAGCTTACGGGCCAGCCACTCTTGCTGCTGACCCGTGAGCGTATCCACCGAGCGAACGCAGTAACACTGTCGGGCATCGTCGTAGCTTACATAGTCTACGCGCGTGTTCCAGCGTAAATTACTCAGCTGTGAACAGGCCCACTGACAGTACTGGTTGTACTCTTTACGCATCAGGAAGAAGTCTTCGCGAATGTAAAACGAATAAATTTTCCCTTTCTGTTTCATATAATTGAGCAGGCTATAGGGATTGGTGGGATCGGCCAGCGTCACCAGGTCAGCCATAAAGGGCGTTTGCAGATGCGCACTCTCCAGCATCATGCCGGTGTGCCAGTCGAATCCCGAATTTTGATCCAGAAAAATCCCCTTCAGCCCCTCAACCGGTTCGCTCAGGCAGGCCAGGCTGAGATTAAAAGGACCGATACCAATACCGATAAAGTCATACACCTGGTTGTTCATTGCACCGTTCTCACTGGTTAGCCACGGGTAATGTCACGTCACGCGCCTGTTCTCGACCGTAATGGGCAATCAGGGCGATCACATCTTCAATGTCAGCCACCGAGGTGGTGGGATTCAGCAGGGTAAATTTCAGGTACTGCCGCCCCTCCACTTTGGTCCCGGCAATCACCGCATTACCGGATCGGAACAGCGCCTTGCGGATACCGGCGTTGATGGCATCCAGCTGTGCGGGATTCATGCCAGGGCGTGGCACGAAGCGGAAGATTTGGGTGGTCAGTTCAGGCGCATGCAGAACCTCAATCGCCGGATGGGCGTTCAGCCGCTGATGGGTTGCCTGAGTCAGCGTCAGAATGGTATCGAATGCCTCACCCAGTGCAGACGGCCCCATAATGCGTAAGGTCAGCCACATTTTCAGCGCGTCAAACCGACGCGTGGTCTGAATACTTTTATTGACCAGGTTTGGCGTCCCTTCCTGCTGGGCGCTAAGCGGATTGAGGTAATCAGCATGGTGCGTCACATGGCTAAGGTGCTGTTTCTCGCGCACAAAGAACGCGCCACAGCTTACGGTCTGGAAGAATGACTTGTGGTAATCCACCGTCACCGAGTCGGCTTTTTCAATGCCGTTGAGGCGCTGGCGATGCTGTTCGGAAACCAGGAGGCCGCAGCCGTATGCCGCGTCGACGTGCATCCAGATGCCGTGCTGCTGACAAAGTTTCGCGATGCTTTCCAGCGGATCGATACTGCCGAAATCGGTGGTGCCGCTGGTGGCAACGACGGCGATGGGGATCAGGCCCTGCTCATGACAGCGCTGAATCTCCTGCTCAAGCTGCACGCTGTCCATGCGGTAATGGTCGTCATACGCTACCGGGATGACCGCATCGTAGCCCAGGCCGAGAATGGCCATCGATTTCTGGATGCTGAAGTGGCTCAGTCTGGAGGTCAACACGCGCCATTTTGCCGCATCGGCAGGCAGGCCCTGATGTTTGATCAGGTGGCCCGGATGATGTGCGGCGCACCAGCTGTCGCGCGCCAGCAGCATCGCCATCAGGTTCGACTGCGTCCCGCCGCTGGTAAAGATGCCGTCTGCGCTCGCAGGCAGACCGATGCGGCCCAGCGTCCAGTCAATCACCTTCTGTTCTATCAGCGTTCCGCCCGCACTCTGGTCCCACGTATCCACGGAGCTGTTGACTGCCGCCATGATCTGCTCGGCCAGCAGAGACGGCAGTACAACCGGGCAGTTAAGGTGCGCCACGTATTTGGGATGGTGGAACCAGACGGCATCGCGCAGATAAAGCGTCCGCAGCTCTTCCAGCGCGGCCTCGTTATTTCCCAGCGGCTGGTCAAGATCGACAGCGCTGAAAGCCGGAGCCAGCTCGTGGGGCAGAATACCGCTGAAGGGCTTTTCAACGCGCTGAACGGTGCTGGAGATCAGCGCCAGCGCCTCTTGCGTTTGCTGATGCCACGCAGGGATTTGCGCGTCGTTAAAGATAAAGTCCTGAGCAGTCAGGACCTCATCAGGCAGATGTCGGCGAGGCACCGACAGATTTTGCTTACGTAACACCATATCCTGTTCCTTTGTTAAAGACGTAGGCCGCCCGGCCACCGTGAAAACAGGGCAGCAGCATGCGCCAGACCGCGCGAGTCAGTTCAGATTCAGTAACCTTTAGCCGAGCTGGCTAACCCATGAGATCAAGAAAATTAAGAATTTATGTTTAAAAAAATCATTAAAAACTACATTTTATGTGGTTAATTTGCATTAAATATGCGCTTTTTAACGATAATGACAACATTAATAATAATCATTATCATTCAACTTTTAAAAGGGTAAGCATTCTCATAAAGGTGGCTAATGTCTTTTTATGTGATCTTGATCACATAAAACAGCTTATATTCGGCGCGGGAAGAGGAAGAGATGGCGAAAATCACCTCCATCGGTGCGAAAACAAAAGAAGAAGGGCTCTCAGCCGGGCAAAAAACAGGAGGCGTGACGGCGGGGTTCTGATATGACGCGGCATATCGGTGTGTTTATCCGGTCTGAAGAGGCTGGCTTCAGTAAGAAGCCAGCGCGAACGAAGATACCGACAGGCTTATCCAGCGCGTTTCGCCACAGGGATTATCCGGGGCGCATGACGCTCCCGGAATCCCTGGGGAAAAAGACGATGCGGTAACAACAGCCTGTTTCACCCGGTAAGGTTGCGACCCTGAAGCGTCGCCTTACGGGTTTTACAGCAGACCGGTTTCGACCTGAAAATGGCGCTGCTCGCCGGGCATCAGCACGATTAACGTTCCGGCGCGCGTTGCCGCAGCAAAGCCTTCGGGACGGCAGGTGGCAGGCAGCACATAGGCAGCAACCTGTTGATCCGCGTTATGCAGTATCCAGCGCGTGGCATGTGGGAACTGCGCAGTAGAAAAGCGGGTCATCAGGGCGTAACCGTCCGGAGAATGGAGTTCAAACTGAACGTTCTCACCGTACTGCGCCAGATGATCGGCAAAGAAGACAATCTCTGGATCGTACATCTCGGGTTGATCCAACCGGCGTAAAGCTGCGGGATCGCTGGCAAGGGAAGCGGTAAAAGCGGTCCATTGCGGCGTGGGCCGCACATGTGCCGGTAGGGAGCGGCGCAGCTGAAATGCCTCATCCGGTATCGTCTGCCTGAACTGCCCCTGCGCCACCCACGCGCTGTTGATGTGGCACATGTACTGCAACGGCATCGGCGCGCCAGCCAGGTTGGTGACGCTCATCTCCAGCACCAGTCGTGCCTGACTGGCCCCTAATCTTACCGCCGGAGCCGCCCGATAGTGGTGACCAAACCCCTTGATGTATTCGGTTTCGCCCTCCACCGAAAGTCTGTCGCCCTCCAGCACAATCCATGCTGTATCCATGCGTGCGCAGGCCATTTCGCCGTGCAGCGCGTGCGTGTCTTCCGCTGCAGGGCAGCCATTCGCCAGCAGGCCAGAGTGAAAGGCAAAGCAGCCATAGGTATCGATAATCGAATCACCCGGCAGCGGCTGTTTAAAGCGATGTCCCATGGTTAATGCGCGGCCGTCAAAATTCACGTCCCACACCATCTGGCCCAGAAACGGCAACACAATTACCGTGCCCCGTCGGTTGTGAATGCGAATGGCTTCAATGCCCGCAGGATAACGAAACAGCTCGACGCTGAAGTCCTCGCTCTCCAGCAGCAGGCAAGGCGTGTAGGTGAACTGTTCGCGACAAAGCGGTAAACGGGTTTTCATCGCCCCTCCTCCGCCAGGTTTCCGCTAAGGCGAGGCTGCTTTTTGTGGCGCAGCTCGCCCCAAAAATAGAACCCAACCCATGCGAAACACAGCAGCGATACGCCGAATGCCAGCTGCATCGATCCCAGGTGATCGGAAACAAAGCCCTGCAGCGCGGGCACAAAGGCCGCACCCACAATGGACATCACAATAAATGCTCCCGCGACTTCGGTGTATTTACTGTCAACGGTCGCGAGCGTCCCGGCATAGATCGTCGCCCAGCACGGACCAAACAGCACGCTGACAAACACCGCGGCGTAGACTGCTGTGAAATTGGGCACCAGCATCACGTAGCCCAGCGTTGCGATGCCAAGGAGTGAAAAGGCGATAAGCACTTTCTCTGGCCGGAAAAGCGTCATTAAAATGTTGGCGACAAACTTGCCAATAAAGAAACAGATAAAGCTGTAAATCATAAAGCTGGATGCCTCGCGCTCATTGGCCGCTCCCAACGTAAGCGCCAGACGGATGGTAAAGGACCACACCGCCACCTGCATACCGACGTACAAAAACTGCGCCAGAATACCGCGTTTAAAATGGCGATTTTTAGCCAGATAGCGAAAGGTTTCCCCCAGCGTTGGCAGCGATTTTTCGTTGCTTTGCGGCTTGCAGCGTGGATAGCGGGTGAACATAAACAGCAGCATGACAACCACCAGCACCATCACCAGATATTTATAGGGTTCCAGGGTATGTTCCAGCATGGACAGGCGGAAAGCATGCGCCTGCGCCGCCGTCATGTTTGCCATTTGCGTTTCCAGGCTTTTTCCATCCTGAAACACCAGATATTTTCCCAGCACAATGCCCATCAGCGCCCCCACCGGATAAAACGTCTGACTGATGTTAAGACGCAGCGTGGCATGCTGACGCTGTCCGATCATTGAGCTGTAGGTGTTCGCCGCCGTCTCCAGAAAGCTTAACCCAATGGCAATGGCAAAAATCGCCGCCAGAAACATGGTGTAGGTTGCCATATGCGAGGCGGGATAAAACAGCAGGCAGCCCAGGATGTACAACGCCAGACCGGCTAATATAGCCAGCTTGTAACTGGTTTTACGGATCACCAGCGAGGCAGGAATCGCAATCAGAAAATAGCCGCCGTAAAAGGCGCTCTGCACCAGGGCGCTGGCAAAATCGCTCAGGGCGAAAACGCTTTTAAACTGCGTAATCAGAATGTCATTCAGGCTTGCCGCACAGCCCCACAAGGGGAACAGGCAGGAAAGCAGAATGAACTGGAACAGCGGAGTCTTATTTAGATAACCGTCATTTTGCTGAACAATGTTCTGGTGCATGGCTGTACCTCACTGAAGGTCAAGAAAGCGCTGAAATTCCGCTGTATCAGGATAAGAACGTTGTGTGCCGCGCGCCGTCACGCTACAGGCCGCGTAGGCGGAGGCTTTGGCCATCGCCGCAGGAATATCGCCCGTTTTCACCAGTTCATGAGCGAAGCAGCCGATAAACGCATCACCCGCACCGCTGGTATCCACTGCCTTAACCGGCACAGGCGCAACCTGGTGCTGTGTCTCTCCGGTCATCCACAACGATCCGCGACTGCCCAGCGTAACGATCAGGTTTTTCAGGCCACGTTTCAGCAAGGATGCACCGGCCAGCCTGACGTCATCATCCGTCCCCACCGGCATCCCGGTAAGAATTTCCAGCTCCGTCTCATTGGGCATAAAAAAGTCGCACTGGCAGGCATAGCGGATATCCAGGTCTGCCACGGCGGGCGCAGGGTTGAGGATGACGCGAATATCATGCTGACGGGCAAAATCGATAGCGTAGTACACCGTTTCCAGCGGAATTTCGAGCTGAAGAATGATCAACCGACAGCGTTTCAACGCATCACCCGCAGCATCAATATCCGCCGGCTTGAGGTGCTGATTCGCGCCTTTGATAATTAAAATGCGGTTTTGCGACTGATCATCAACAAAAATGGGGGCCACGCCGCTGGAAACCCCTTTTTCGGTTGTGACATAACGCGTATCCACGCCCTGCTGTTGCAAATTAGCCAACGTGGTGGGCGCAAACAGGTCATCGCCGACTTTACTGACCAGCATCACCTCGCCACCCAGTTTTGCTGCCGCCACAGCCTGATTGGCCCCTTTTCCCCCACAGCCAATCGCAAAATCGGGTGCCTCAAGCGTCTCTCCAGCTTTAGGAAAGCTGTTGGTATAGGTGATTAAATCCACCATGTTTGAACCAATAACGGCGATATCCATTTTTCCCCCGGTAATGAACAGCTAAAATGTTATAAAAATAACACTATCAATTCACCGGCGTTTAATATGTGATAAATTTCACATTTAACGTGACAGGATTCCGCGATATATCGGATTTCTCGCCCTCAAGATGTTACTATTATAACAAAGCAAGCTATCTGAACGGCGCGTTATTCTTAGCTTTAGTGCAGGTTTGCGGGGTAATAACATTGCGGGTAAGATGAAAAATCTTACCCGGTGAGCACGCAACACCTTATATTTTTTGAAATTTGTCACAGCCTCAATAAAACCACGGCGATTTCAGGTAAATTTAATTGCGCGATAACAATGTGACAGGCACTGACGTATGACGTCTTCTTCAAGGAATACAGGTTCAGAAATGACAATGGAAACCCGCCGCGACGAACGCATTCGCAAACTGGCTCTGGCACTTAAGCGCACCGATAAATTACATCTGAAAGATGCCGCACAGCTGCTGGACGTCTCCGAAATGACCGTGCGTCGGGACTTAAGTGAACCGACATCGAGCGTGGTATTGCTGGGCGGTTATATTGTGAGCGATCCCCGAAACCACGCCGGACACTATTTCATCTCCGATCAACATGGCCAAAATGCGGCCCGCAAGCAGCGGCTCGCTCAGGCAGCAGCCAGCCTGATTAGTGAAAACGACACGGTGTTTTTCGACTGCGGCACCACCCTGCCCTATGTCGTGGATGCGATTCCGGATGAGCTGCCCTTTACCGCCATCTGCTGTGCCATGAATACCTTTCTGGCGCTGAAAGAAAAACCCGCCTGCAACGTGATCCTGAGCGGCGGGGAATTTCATGCAGACAATGCCTTATTCACGCCCGTCGGCGGCCATTCCATTCTGGATGACCTGTGTCCCAGCCTGGCGTTTATCTCTGCGGCTGGCGTAGATCGGGATCAGGGAGCGACCTGCTACAACCTCAACGAGCTGCCGATGAAACACCATGCCATGCTGCGCGCCCGCCAACGTATTTTGGTTGCCGACAGCAGCAAATATGGCAAAGTGCTGCCCGCGCGCATTGGCGAGCTCGCCCGCTTTGATTTACTGGTCAGCGACAGCGCGCCCGAACCCGCCCTGCGTGAGTGGTTAACCCAACAGCACATTCCCGTCCGCCTTCCCTGACGCTTTTCTGTCACGCGGCGGCAACAGGCTGTTGCTAAATTCTCGTCGCGGACAGCAGACGCGCTGCGCTAAGGCGGCCGTTTGCTGCTCCGTCTGACAGCGGACACAAATCAAACAGTTACGCCCGACTGCGCGACTGCGCGGAATTATCCCGGCCCATCGGCTGTGAATAGGCGGCGAAAAAGGCTAAACTTCGACATCATCCAAACGACAAACAGACCCAGAGGCTCAATACAACGTGGCTCAATTCGTCTATAGCATGCATCGCGTCGGCAAAGTAGTTCCGCCCAAGCGACATATTCTCAAGAACATCTCCCTTAGCTTTTTCCCCGGCGCGAAAATTGGCGTACTCGGCCTGAACGGTGCGGGTAAATCTACGCTGCTGCGCATCATGGCCGGTATTGATAAAGATATCGAAGGTGAAGCTCGCCCACAGCCCGGTATTAAAATCGGCTACCTGCCACAGGAACCGCAGCTTAACCTTGAGCACACCGTGCGCGAGTCCGTTGAAGAAGCCCTGTCCGAAGTGGTCGGTGCGCTGAAACGTCTTGATGAGGTTTATGCCTTATACGCTGAAGAAGATGCGGATTTCGATAAGCTGGCTGCCGAGCAGGGACGTCTGGAAGAGATCATTCAGGCACATGATGGTCATAACCTGAACACGCAGCTGGAACGCGCCGCCGATGCCCTGCGCCTGCCGGACTGGGACGCAAAAGTCGCAAACCTGTCTGGTGGTGAACGTCGCCGTGTCGCGCTGTGCCGCCTGCTGTTGGAAAAGCCCGACATGCTGCTGCTGGACGAACCGACGAACCACCTGGATGCCGAATCTGTCGCCTGGCTGGAGCGCTTCCTGCACGACTTCGAAGGGACCGTGGTAGCGATTACGCACGACCGCTACTTCCTGGATAACGTTGCTGGCTGGATTCTGGAACTGGACCGCGGCGAAGGTATTCCGTGGGAAGGTAACTACTCCTCATGGCTGGAGCAGAAAGATGCCCGTCTGGCACAGGAAGCCTCTTCCGAAGCCGCACGTCGTAAATCCATCGAGAAAGAGCTGGAGTGGGTACGTAAAGGGCCAAAAGGCCAGCAGTCTAAAGGTAAAGCCCGTCTGGCTCGCTTTGAAGAACTGAACAACACCGACTACCAGAAACGTAACGAAACCAACGAGCTGTTTATTCCGCCGGGTGCCCGCCTGGGTGACAAAGTGCTGGAAGTCAGCAACCTGCGTAAATCCTACGGTGACCGCGTTCTGATTGACGGCCTGTCGTTCTCCGTACCGAAAGGCGCCATCGTCGGCATCATCGGCCCGAACGGCGCCGGTAAATCAACGCTGTTCCGCATGATGTCCGGTCAGGAACAGCCGGACTCCGGCGAGATTGTGCTGGGTGAAACCGTGAAGCTGGCTTCTGTCGATCAGTTCCGTGACAGCATGGATAATGCCAAAACCGTATGGGAAGAAGTCTCCGGCGGTCAGGATATTATGCGCATCGGCAACACTGAAATGCCAAGCCGTGCCTATGTCGGACGCTTTAACTTTAAAGGCGTGGATCAGGGCAAACGTGTCGGCGAGCTGTCCGGTGGTGAGCGTGGTCGTCTGCATCTGGCAAAACTGCTGCAGGTTGGCGGCAACATGCTGCTGCTCGATGAGCCAACCAACGACCTGGACATTGAAACCCTGCGCGCGCTGGAAAACGCCCTGCTTGAGTTCCCTGGCTGCGCCATGGTGATCTCGCATGACCGTTGGTTCCTTGACCGTATCGCGACCCACATTCTGGATTACCAGGATGAAGGCAAGATCGAGTTCTTCGAAGGTAACTTTACCGAATACGAAGAGTACAAGAAACGCACGCTGGGCGCGGATGCGCTGGAGCCGAAGCGTATTAAGTACAAGCGTATTATTAAGTAACACAGGGGCGGCAGCGATGCCGCCCTTCTCTTTTCTTCAGTGGTAGAATTCGCGAAACACCGGCGACTGCAACGCAAATTCAATGTACTTCATCAGCGCAGGCGAGTTCAGTTTTCGGCTGGGATACACCAGCCACAGTTCATTCCCCTCCATTTCCCATTCCGGCAAGACCTGCACCAGGCGCGCATCATGCATCTCTCCGTCGATTAAAAAGCGCGGCAGAAGCGTAATACCGGCACTGCCCAACGCCGATTCGCGTGCATACAGTAAATTGTCAGTGAGGTGTGCAGGCGGGAGCAGCCAACGGTGATACTGATCGTGCCGTTTTAGCACCCACTCGTTCCAGGCCCGGTGCGCAATGCAACGGTGCGCGGCTAGCTGCTGAGGATGGGTCACCGGAGGATGCTGATCGAGATAGGCTTGCGCGGCCACCAGCGAGCGCTGGCAGTAGCCAACGCGCCGACCAATCAGAGACGACTCCTGCGGCTGGCCAGTGCGCAAGGCCAGATCAAAACCGTCCTGCACCAGATCGCGGATATCATCCGAAATGGAAATATCCAGCGTCACATCCGGATAGCGCCGTAAAAACGCGGCGTTGCAGCGGGCCAGTAAGGTTGCGCCAATACCCGCCGGGCTGGTAATGCGCAGGCGACCGCTGGGATTTTCCCGCAGACTGGCAATAGCCTGCTCAGCACGTTCGCTGGCCTGCATCATCTCCTGGCAATGCAGCAGGTAGCGTTCGCCCGCAAACGTCAGGTTTAACTGGCGCGTGGTGCGGTTTAACAGGCGAATGCCCAGCCGCTGTTCAAGCTGGCTGATGCGCTGACTGACGCTGGATTTGGGTAAGCCCGCCCGTTCTGCCGCGGCGGTAAAACTGCCACACTCTGCCACTAACGCAAACAGCGCCATATCCTGCCACTGACGAAACGCCATTGTTCACCTCAGACGAACACGCTAATAACGATTGTCCATCTTATCAGTATCGCCTCAGGGTTCTACACTTGAGAAAACACTACAGGAGATAAACCATGTCTGTTCGCGCGATTGCCGTCGATCCCGAAAACCCAAAAAACTTCGTCGAAATTTTTCCAGAAACCCTCACGCCTGGCGAATATGACCTGCGCGTCCAGGTGAAAGCCGCCTCGGTCAACCCGGTGGATACCAAAGTCCACAAAGGGGCGATCAAAAATGGTTTACAGGTGCCGCGTATTCTTGGCTGGGATGCCAGCGGTGTGGTACTGGAAACCGGCAGCAAAGTCAGCGGCTTTAAGCCAGGCGATGAGGTTTACTACGCGGGCGATATTACCCGCCCGGGCAGCAACAGTACGGAGCAGTTGGTCGATTCACGCATCACCGGCCACAAACCGAAAACCCTCGACTGGGCGGCTTCTGCCGCTATTCCCCTGACGGCGCTGACCGCATGGGAAGGCCTGTTTGAACGGCTGGATATGGCCGCCGCACGTGAAGATCAAACACTGCTTGTCGTGGGCGGCGCTGGCGGCGTCGGTTCGCTGGCCATTCCGCTGGCAAAAATGCGCAGCAAAGCCAAAGTGATTGCCACCGCCTCACGGGAAGATTCCGCCCAGTGGTGCCGCGATCGCGGGGCAGACCTTGTCATTAACTACAAAGACATGGTTGGGGAGCTGGAAAAGCACGGTATCAAACAGGTCGATTATATTTTCTGCCTTAACGACACCGACGGCCATTGGGAAACCATGAGCCAGCTCATCGCCCCTCAGGGCCATATCTGCACCATCGTCGAGAATGAACATCCGCTGTCGATGGATCAACTGAAGTTAAAAAGCGCCGCACTGCATTTTGAGTTCATGTATACGCGCAGCATGTACAACACGCCAGACATGGCGCAGCAGGGTGAAATCCTCAATACCGTCGCCAGCCTGCTGGACGAAGGCAAGCTGCAAAGTACACTCAACGAAACGCTTCATGGCCTGAGTGTGGAAACGCTTGAGACCGCTCACCAGCGCGTGCTGGAAGGCCATATGCGCGGCAAGGTTGTCATGGTTTACTGATCACTCGCGGGTGCCAGACAATACGGGCACCCGCGTATGGTTATGTTACGGGGAAGCCGAAGCCTGACTCAGCGTTGCCGTGAAAACCTGAGGATTACCCTGATCGTCCAGCGCGGTAAAGTTAAGGCTGCCCTCACCTGTGGCTAAAGGCGGCTCATCACCCATGAGGGGATATTCTTTATGGGTGAAAGGTGCCAGCGTTTTATCCCCGTCCAGATAAACGGGATAACGTTTCCCCCCTGCCGTCACCGTCATTTTTCCCGGCGTAAAAAAGTAACGGCTATGATTTATGGCCTGAATAAAAAACTGTCCCTGCTTTTTTCTTACCTGAAAAGTGACCGCGTTTACACGTGCCGCAAAGGGCGTGGTGTCCGTGAACGGCCGGTTAATCACTTTAAGCTGAGTGTTCAGCGCCATGCTGATCTTGTCGTTGCCCGCCCGTAGCGTGCTTTTTTTCACTGCGCTGATCTCGTAAAGATTGAGCCAGTACAGGGATTCCCGATCCTTTGGCAGCTGTGCGGCCAGCTCGGTGCGCAGAACCGCAATCTGCTTTTTTTCATCTTTATTCAGCGTAAAAACGCCGGGAAGCGCAACAAAGGGAAAGGCTTTACTGCCGGGTGATCGTTCCGGTGAACCGCCGTCTATCCAGGTCTGGATCAGTACAGGCGCGTCACCACTGTTGACCAACAGCAACGGAATTTGTACCTCGCCAGGATGAAAGATGAGCCGGCTTTGCTGTGGAATCACTGCGGCATGGGCATGAATCGCGATAGACATAACTAACCAAAAAAACGTTTTCATGTTATTGCAGCCGAATAAGGATGGATGCGGTCGCATCAACACGGCCCGCCGTCACTGTTTGACCGGGAATCTTTGCAAGACGGGCACTGAACGTACGCTGATACAGCTTTTCGTCACTCTGCTGGCCACCGCTGATGACCTGCGCATCCTCCAGTACCGGCCGCCAGCCCGCATTACTGCTGAAGCTGCTCCAGCTCAAAAAGGAGACAGGCTGACCACTGGACGTCTGTAACTGAATGCCGACGCCTTTTGCCAGTGAAGGATCGCTGTCATAGCGATCGGACACCAGGTAGCGCGAGATACCGCCTGCCGTCGTCAAACTCAGTTGCTCGGCCTGCAGCCAAGCCGCGTAACTTGGCTGGAAGCCCAGAGAGAGCTGGCCTGAGTTAATACCCGAGATGTTCTCGGTCCCGTTTGCACAGGCCAGGGTAATGCTGAGCGGCGCTGTCACGGCCTGGCCTTCATTAAGCCCGTTGATGCTGATGCCAGGGAAAATGACGTTTGCGGTATAATTTTCCACCCGACAGCCCTGGGTCATATTTTGCGTCAGGGTGGAGACCGGCGCGGTATTCATCCCAAAGGCCATATAACGTCCGGAACCCCAGGTTTCAAAATGGTTCCAGCTGTCCTGACCCGCTTCGGGCACATTCATTCCCGGCCCCATAAACACCACATAGCCATTGGGCTGATTACAACTGTATGCGCCGGTATAATTATCGGCTGCCGCCCAGGGGCAGCCCCATGACGCGTAACCGGGCGTGCGGTTGTTGCTGTCGGTACGAATGAGCTCCGCGCTGATGGGGCTGAAATCGCGCCCCCTGATCTTGATTTTGTTCCCGTCTATCTCATACTGCGTGAGCGGCACTTTTTGCCAGATACGGGTAAAAGGCTTACCGCTGCGCACGTGAACCAGCTTTAATGCGGTAAAAGGAAAATAGGTCTGGAAATAGTTGTTCCCCATGTCCCAGGCACCGCCAACGTTGCTGTCACCGTTGGTGGCGAAGACTTCAAACAGTTGGTCTTTATCAGCAAGGTCACACTCGTACAACACGCGATCGGGATTGTTGTTAGCCACAGACGGCACCACCCGAAACACCGAACGGGCCAGCACGGTGCCGGCGGGCTGATAGCGAAGATTCATTAATCCGATATTGCCGAAATTCAGGGGCGCACCACAGGCATCACAGCCTTGATCGACCGGCTGTATACGCGTGCAGGTCGCGTGAGCCGGGAGCCACACCGTCCAAAAAAATACTGTTATTACCGCTAAAATGCGCTTCATCATTTATACCTCAGATTCTAAAAACGACAGACGGCATCCGCGTAGGTGATCACCGCGTCGGGCTTGGGTTTCGGGATGCGGTAATCAATTAAACAGGATGACTGTGCGCCCTCTCCCCAGACGGCCTTCAGTTGCCCCTGAGTTTTAGCCACCCGCAACCAGGCATTGCCGCCCTGACCAAATGTCCCCACCCGATTGCCCGACTCGTCCAGCAGATCTGCGCCCATCGGCACCGTGTTATCGCGATTGGTGCGGGTCTTTAACATGAGCGGATAACCGCGTAAGGTTCTGAACGACACCTTCACCATCGCACCGGCATAGGGCGCGACGATTTTCTCGCTGTCCTGTATCTCAACATGGCTATCGCTGCCGCCGGCTCCCAACGAAATCCGGTTGTAGTGATAGGGGTTAAGCGACGGCACCAGGGCATAGCCGAAGCGGTCGATCTCGGTACCCTGGCTGTTGAGAACGTGGGCGTTCCTGGCGCCTTTCGCTTCGACAAGGGCGAAGGTGTCGCCGAGATAATTGCCCAGCGTCACGCCGCCGCTGTGGATCACTGCTGCGCCCATCGCGTTAACGGACATCTGGTTAAACCGCGAAGAGGTCGATGCGGTACCGGTCACGCTGGCTTCTGAAAACTTTTTGCCCAGGCTGCCACTTAACGTCGTATCACGTTGCTGCTGATCGCGATTCACATTCACGCTATAGCTGGTGCCGCTCTCGCCGCTCAGTCCGCTGAGCGACGCGTTGTAGTTACTGCCGTTCTGGCTTCCCCGCGTGCCGCCCAGAGCCAGATAGGGTGAGGTGGCGTCCGAGCCCAACGGCACAGAGAGGCTGACCTGCAACTGGGTATCTTTATAAAAGGTATCGTCTGCATGCTGGGCCATCACCCCCATGCGCGGATCGGTTGAGTAGGCTCTGCGCGAATACTGGCGGGAGAGCGAAATATTCAGCGCGATATTTTTGGGCAGCACCGTGCCATAGCCGACCTGAAACTGCGTCGTCCGGGAGCGTCCATCATAGTAATTTTGCTTCGAGCCAGAGAGATAGACATTGCCCCACTGCCCCAGCGTTTGATTAAGGGTCATTTGCAGGCGGTTACGCTGCATATATTCGCTGTTGATAAGGTTGCGGCCGGGCGTTTCTGCATTATTCAATGCAATCACGTCGTTAAGATCCCGGTAACCCTGAGTGGAATACTGGTATCCGGCAAAGGTCAGTGTGGTATTGGTAGGCTGAAAGGTTCGACTGTAACTCAGTGCGTAACGCCATCCCTGGGTCGACTCACCGCCGTTCAGATCGGCTTCAGAATACGCGCTGTTAAATCCCACTGCGCCGATGTCAGAGGCCCAGACGCCGCCGGCCAGCAAAGCATGATAGCGTTGGCCCAGCCGTACGCCGCCATTAAGGGTGATGGCGTTGGTCAGTCCGTGCTTAACGGTTAATTCGGTAAAGGCGTTGTCTTTACTGTAATCCCTGACTTTACCGGCAGCAAAGTTGTAGTCCGTCCGGCCAGGACGCAGCGACTGCGGTAACACCGCATAAGGCACGCTAAATCGATGAAGGCTGCCGTCAGACTCCTGAACCTCAACGCTGAGATCGCCGCCATAGCTCACCGGACTCAGGTCATTGATGATAAACGGACCCGGCGGCACGGTTGTCTGGTATATCCGCTGCTTGCCCTGCCAGATTGTTACCCGTGCATTACTGTTTGCCACGCCGCGCACCACCGGGGCATAACCCCGAACAGAATCCGGCAGCATACGATCGTCAGAGTCCAGACTGACGCCGTTAAAACTGACAGCAGTAAATAAGTCACCGTTACTGAAAAGTTCCCCTATCCCCGCCTCACTTCGTAAAGTGGGCAGCGCACGTTGCACCCAGGCCCGGGCGCTTTGCCAGCGATTGCCGAACTCGTCATGGGTGAAATTTCCCTGCTGACGGAAACGCCACATCCCGACGTTCATACCACTGTTAATGCCCAGATAGGTGGATTCAAAACGCTGCGCATTTTTATAATCGGAATAAAACTGGTTAAGGTTGTAATTCACGAAAGCCATGGTATCGCCCGCCGTCAGGTTTTCGGGCGCGATATAGCCTACGGGCCGCTGGACCAGCATCGCCTGAGGAATGGTCACATCCACGCGTAAGCTTGCCGTATTCACGTTGACGGTCGCGCCGGGCAAAAATGCCTCAGGCCGTGCGCAGTCTTCCGCCTTCAGGGCGGACAGATAAGGGGTTTTGACGCCAAACGCCCGATAAAACGGCGAGGTAAGACACACGGAGAGCGGCCCTCCGGCGCGCACGATTTGCAGAGCCGTGGATTGCTGGAACTTACCATTGAGGTAAAGATCGACATCGTAACGGCCAGGCTGAAACCAGGCATCCTGTGAATCAACGGGCATCGCAACCTGTCCCGGCATCATTTCACGGATTAAAGCAGGATCAAACGTATAGTCATTTTGCGCATCAGCCGCCTGACTTGCCCTGGCTGCAATCAGGCTCGAAGCGAAGAATAACAATAATGTGGCTTTATTCATTTCTGCTATTTTTCGTTTACGTTGATTTTTTCGTCGGCGCCAAAATCATTAATCAGGACGGCATTAAGCGCATATCCAGAGAGGGATGAATGGCTTTTCAGCGTAATGCGCTGTTCACTAAAAGGTGCCAGCGTGACGGCATCGTCCCAGGGAAGCGTGTGATTACCTTTTACCAGGACAAACGAGCGAATATTGGCGTAAAAGGGAGACGCATTTTTAAGGAGGATTGTGTGCCCCTCGATACGCCAGGAAAGCGCCTGTCTGACTTTATCCACAGAGAAATCGAGATCCCCGGGACGAACGATGACTTTCACCCTGTTCTTAATAACCAGATAAAGTTTATTTTTATCTTCATCGCCCTTTTTAACAGAGGGGAGCTCCGTGTAGTCCAGATAAAACAGCGACTCTCTGTCCTGCGGCAAATTTTTTTCAGTGACGTTGACTTTCACCGTTTGACCGGCGACCGGTGCTATACGAAAAATTTGCGGCAGCGCCACAAAGGGCGGCGTTGAATTTGCATCAGGATTCACTGCCTGAATTTGAATAAGCGCAGGCTGATCGCCTGCGTTAGTAAACTGGATGGTCTTTTCATTTTTCGAACCATCAATAATTATCCGGGTGCCGTTTAGTACCACATTCGCCTGACACAGAGTGGCTGACAGCATCAGCAACAAAATAACGCTAGATTTAAACACAGGTTTCTCCTGCCCTCTTAAATAAAGAGGGCCTGATAGTTATGGATAGCTGACAGAATATTGGACGCTACTCAAAACTGTACCTGCACCAGCGCTTCCAGAGTCGCTGTAATATTCGACCGAAAAATTTTGTGATGCACTGGTACTTCCGCTCGCCAGCGTCATGCCGCTGACCGTCGCCGCACCGCCAGATAAATCGATCGCTTTATCACTACTATCCAGCAAACGCAGTGCCACGTTTTTCGCTGTTCCGGTATTCAGTAAATCACCAGTCGATGAAATGTTGTTGCCGACCAGATTAATATTAATTGCCTGCGTTGATCCTGATGCCGGTGCAACACAACCGGTTAAGTTAATGGTAAAAGGCGTTTTTCCGGCGGTTGATTTTGCCGTACTCAGCGCGGTAGTGGAAACCGTTGGCAGCAGAATAATCGGGCTACCGGTTGCATCATTGACATTAACGTTACAGGTTTGTGCATTGACCTCGCCCTGAAAGCGAATGGTATTTTGTGATGCGGAAAAAGCATTAAAAGAAATAAAACTTGCACCGCATAAGGCAATTGTCATGCCGAGTGATAAAGACCTGGCTTTCATTGGTTCCCTCTTGTGATTCTGATTAATAAACATGCTCATTGGCGGCGAGAATCATAAGGGGCATGGGAGAGAAACTGTGTGTGAAGTGTTCTGACCTTATGTGAAGAAGGCTTTAGAAAACAAAAAATATATTTAAATTCAATATGATAATGTTAACCCTGTGTTGCTGAAGAGAGACATTTCATAAGATAACAACAGGCCAGGCCGTGCGTGCGACGACGGCGAACGCCACATTGACGACATTACTTTTCGCAAAGGTAAAGCGGTACCGGCCCAGAATAGAATACCCACGTCTGCAGGCCTGTCCTTTTAATGACAAACGGAAATGTCGCCCCGACGGTAATGAAAAATGCCGGCAGCCACTTTTGTTGCTCCTCTAAAGACATTTGATTATCCGGTGAGGGTTCTATTAATGTTGATCGCGCAAGATACAGATTACCCTCACGCTGATAAGTAAAACGGATAATTTTACTCAGGCTGATAACCTTATGCGCGCTATCGGTGAGTCGGCCCGTAATCGCAATAATACCCTGACCGTTTCGCATATCGTGAGAGGCGATCACTGAAAATGTCTCACCGCCTCTGATGTAATTAATGTTTGCTATACAATGGACAGAATCCTGTCGAAACATAAATACGACAATGCCTGCTGCTGTCATCACGATTACAGCTAACAGAAAGGTTAACTTCACCACTGACTCCTTATATAATAATACGAAACACAGTCCGGGGAGCCGAAAAGTGAAAGGGTATTTTTACACTGTAAAACTGAAATTCTTTCACCATTGGTGAACGCTGTAATAAAAATTTTTCGTCGCTCCGTACAACCGACTTTAATATCGACAGCGACTCGTGCCACCAGACTGTTATCCGCTTTTTCATTGCCATATATTTCGCATCCATTCATATCAAAGCGTTTAACAAAATCCATTTCCTGGCGGTAAAGTGAAAAGACCATGATGGCAAAACCACAAATCAGTATCGTCAACCCCGTCAGCCCTGTCACAAACAGATGACGAGGGGAAATCGCATAGCGATTTGCGCTTTTTCTGAGTGTTAATATAGCAGATTCAGGATCGCCGATCGGTTTTTTTGATTTTGGTTCAGAATGCGGCATGTCATTAATGAGGTTTTCTGAAATATTCTCATCATCCTGAATAACGGGCTGCGTCGTATTTGGCAAAACCTCATCTTCACTGGCCGAAGGTAAGAGCGGAATGCGCTGTTCGTCTTCCTGGGCACATTTACCAGCCACTGCTTCCTCATCAGAAATACGCTTTTCAGGCGCAGTCGTCGATTCCTCAATGAGGATTGCGTTTGAAAGCATAAAGCCGCGACGCGGAATTGTTCTGATCACGTCCTGGCGGATATCGCATGCCAGCAGCGCTTTTCTGATCAGGGAAATACTTTGATATAAGGCATTGGCACTGACTTCCATACCGAACCGGCGCCAGGCATATTGATAAAATGCTTCATGATCGACAATTTCGCCCTGGCGCGCGATCAGCAATTCAAAACAATAGGAGGCCGATGAGTGCAACTTCACCGCCTGATCATGACTAATAATTTCCCTTTTCCCAGGATAAAAAACCACATCGCTACCAATACTAATCTTTTTCATCTTATTACATCCGGGTATATCATTATTTCTATCTTAAGAACATTCCCTCAATATAAACCAGTTAAAAATATTGAACTTACATTTAACAGCAACACACAGAAGAAATGAAATAATATCAGTTTTTAAATACGTAATAATGTTACCTGGGAATTCAAAATCTCTTTTTTTGTTTTCTAATGTTACGCGCGTTATTTGGCTGCACGTGGTTTTTCACGAGCCATTATTTCTCATGTTCAGGTTAGAGAGGGCGCAAATAATATGAATAAAAAATAGCCATTAAAGGGGCGACGTCTTGTTCCTTCCCCGCCCCGGTATGAAGGTAAAAGCCTTAGAGCGGGCTCTGTTCGCCCAGCATTCCTTTCACCAGTTCAATACAGCGCAGGAAACGCGTATCGTAGTCTTCTTCCTGCACATGAACGAAATCGATGTGGTTTTCACCCAGCATCGAGATCAGCATGCTCTGGAACTCACGGCGATCGACAGAGCTGCCCAGGCTGCGCAATCCGTCCGCCACCCAGGGCACGTTATTCTCCAGCAAAATGACCAGGTCAAAGCGATACTCATCAATCATTGCCTGAACAAAAGGATGCTCGCGTCCCTCATACTTTTTGCAAAAGGCCTGGGTGGTGACAAAGTCGGTATCGATAAACGCCACTTTATTGGCATATTTCACCGCAAAATCGATGTACTGTGCATGGCCCAGCGCGATCTTATCGTAGTCAGAATACTGCAGTGCCATCTCATCGCCGCCCAGATGGGAAAAAACATAGTCACGGCCATATTCCCACGCACTGGACGTATTAAAGATGTTCGCCAGCTTGTTCACCAGCATCGACTTTCCGCTCGACTCACCGCCCAGAATGGCCACGGTGCGTACAAAGAAAGGCTTCACTTCGGTGGGAATATACTCCCAGAAGCGGAAGGGATCCTGACGAATCTGCGCGCCGCTGATATTCATAAACGATCGTTTTGGATCGATCAGTATCGTCTCAATGCCCAGGTGCTGTTGATACATTTCGGCATCGGGGGCTTCACTGGTATAGATGCAGTCTGCGGCAATCCCCTGCTCGTCCAGGAAGGTTTTCACCCCTGCACTCCACACATCCCAGCCGTGTGGATAGGGTTCAATGCCCTCTTCATCGAAGGCATGAATGCGAATATTTTTCTGGTACTTGAAGGTTTGCAGTAACCAACGCAGACGATCGCTAACGGTAGGCTGCTGCGACATGGCGCTGTTTTCAAACAGGCTCAGATCGCGCGGCTCGTCGTAGCCCATAATGATATGCAGCTCATCGACCTGACTACAGGCACGCTGGATCAGATAGATATGGCCGGTATGTAGCGGATAAAACTTACCAAATATCACCCCAATTTTTTTGTCGCGACGTGGAAACTCCAGACCGAGAAAACGGTGCAGGGCTTCCAGCTTTTGTGCACTGGGGCTTTTAATTTTCGCGTTAAGCAGTTGGCTTAAGTACCCTTTGGTCATGCCACTGGCATCGGCCACCTGTTGTAGCGTGTGGCCCTGCTGGCGAATGGCCGTTTTTAAATAATCAAACGCCGACATGTGGTGCCTCCTGCAAAAAATGATCAACGACGTGAGGACAGTTGTCCCTCACCGGCCCTTTTGCGCAACGGCAAAAGGGCATTGGGGAAAGCTTAAAGATCATCGAGAATCGCCAGCGCATCCGCCAACTTTTTCGCGCTGTAGACGCGCATGCCCTCAATCGGCTTTTTCGGCGCGTTACCGGCAGGCACAATCGCCCGTTTGAAGCCATGTTTAGCCGCTTCTGAAATCCGTTCCTGGCCGCTGGGCACCGGGCGAATTTCGCCGGCCAGCCCGACTTCGCCAAAGATAACCAGATCCTGCGGCAAGGGGCGATCGCGCAGGCTGGAAACCATTGACAGCATCAGCGCCAGGTCGGCGCTGGTTTCTGTGACTTTCACGCCGCCCACGACGTTGACGAACACATCCTGATCCGCCATTTGCAATCCACCGTGACGATGCAGTACCGCCAGCAGAATTGCCAGGCGGTTTTGTTCAAGCCCGACGGCAACACGACGGGGATTCCCCATCATCGAATGGTCCACCAGCGCCTGAATCTCGACCAGCAATGGCCGGGTTCCTTCCCACAGCACCATGACCGAACTGCCCGACGTAATCTCTTCACCGCGCGACAGGAAAATGGCGGAAGGATTGCTCACCTCACGCATGCCCTGCTCCGTCATGGCAAAAACCCCCAGTTCATTCACGGCACCAAAACGGTTTTTATGGCTGCGCAAGGTGCGGAAGCGCGAATCGGCATCGCCATCCAGCAGCACCGAACAGTCGATACAGTGCTCAAGGACCTTCGGCCCGGCCAGCGATCCGTCTTTGGTGACATGGCCCACCATGATAATCGCCACGCCGCGGGTTTTGGCAAAGCGCGTCAGATAAGCGGCGGTTTCGCGCACCTGGGCGACGCTGCCGGGTGAAGACTGGATATCGGCCATGTGCATCACCTGGATGGAGTCGATGACCATGATTTGCGGCGCTTCCTGCTCGGCGATCAGGCAGATCTGTTCGATGCTGGTTTCCGACAGCATGTTCAGGTTTTCAGTCGGCAAACCCAGCCGATGGGCGCGCATTGCCACCTGCTGTAAAGATTCTTCGCCGGTGACATACAGCGTTTTCATGTTCTGCGCTAAGCGGCACATGACCTGCAGCAACAAAGTGGATTTACCGGCCCCGGGATTACCACCAATCAAAATGGCACTGCCGGGCACCACGCCACCGCCCAGCACACGGTCAAACTCTTTAAAGCTGGTCGAGAAACGGGGCAAGGCTTCCAGGCTGATTTCGGACAGCTTTTGCACCCGACTGGTCCCGGCACTGCCCGCATAACCGCTGAGGCGCTCATTGCGCGCTGCAGCGGGTGAGGCGGCAATCCGTACCTCGGTAATGGTGTTCCAGGCGTGACAGGCGCTGCATTGCCCCTGCCAGCGCGGATAATCTGCGCCACACTCGTTACAAACAAATGCGCGTTTTGCCGCTTTGGCCAAAACAACTCCTCAGTTAACGCTCTTCGTGAATCAGGCTTCCGGTCAGGATGCAAAACACGCCCATTAAATCGGCATGGCGAATGGTGACGGCCGTTTGCTCATTGACCTTCGGTTTGGCGTGGTAAGCAATGCCCAGCGCCGAGGCTTTGATCATCGGCAAATCATTCGCCCCGTCACCCACGGCGACGGTTTGTTCTGGCGCAATCCCGAACCGCTTCGCCAGTTTTTTTAACGTCTCGGCTTTGTACTGGGCATCCACAATCTGGCCCAGCACTTCACCCGTGAGTTTACCGTCGCGGATTTCCAGTTCGTTAGCCGCGATGGACGACAGATGCAGCTTGTCGCGCAGGAACTCCGCAAAATAGGTAAAGCCGCCAGAGGCGATAGCCACCTGCCAGCCCAGCGCCTGCAATTTTTTGGTCAGCGTGGTTAAGCCTGGCATTAACGGCAGCTCATCGCGTACCTGTTTAAGAATATTGGCGTCGGCATCTTTCAGCTTGCCCACGCGCTGGCGCAGGCTGGCGGTAAAATCCAGCTCGCCGCGCATCGCCCGCTCGGTGACCTCTGCCACCTGCTCGCCGCAGCCCGCCAGTCTGGCTATCTCGTCGATACATTCGATTTGGATCGCGGTGGAGTCCATGTCCATGACCAGCAGGCCCGGCGTTTTCAGATGCGGGATTTTCCCGAGCGGTGCCACATCCAGCGCCAGATCGTGCGCCAGTTTGCTGGCAAACGGCGTCAGGGAACCTGCCAGACGAATCACCTGGTAGTCGTCTACGTTCCAGGCACTGACGATCACCATCGCGGCACCAAGCTGGTGCTGATAATCGGTCAAACGCTGTTTATCCAGGCCGCGACCATAGAGTAACCAGCCGGTTCGACCCGCACGATAGTCCAGCGGCATGACTTCGTCACCGCTGAGTGAAAGGGGCAACCCCGGCCAGAGAGAGACATCAGCAGGCAGATCGCACCAGGTAAGATGATTTGACATCAGGGCTCCTGTAGGAACAACAAAACCACGCAAGAGGCTACCTTGTCTGCGCTGCTTCTGGCAACATAATATCCAGGCTTTCTGTCGTAACGTGATTCGGATAATTAATGGCTAAAACCGCACTGAAATTTCGCTTACATCGCACGGTGATCGTTTTGATTTCGCTGGCGCTGTTAGTGGTGCTTATGCAAGGCGCATCCTGGTTTAGCCTTGGCCATCAAATGGCGCGTTCTGAACAGGCAGAAGAGCTGGCTCAAACGCTGACCCGCCAGGTGGCGTTCAGTCTTAAGCCCCTGATGGATAACAGCGAAGACAACCGCAGTCAGATTGAAGCCATTATTAATCAGATGACCGAAAACAGCCGTATTCTGGATGCGTCCGTCTATGCAGGCGATGGCAGCCTGGTGGCGCACAGCGGCGAAAATATTAACGTGCGCGATCGGCTGGCGCTGGATGGCAAACGCGCGGGAAGCTACTTCAATCACCAAATCGTTCAACCGCTCACCGGCGGCAACGGCCCCGCAGGGTTTCTGCGGGTGACGCTGGATACGCACGTGCTGGTCACCGAATCGCGTCAGGTGGATAACACCACGAATATTCTGCGCCTGATGATGCTGCTGGCGCTGGCGATTGGCATCATCCTCAGCCGTACGTTACTGCGTGACCGCCGCACGCGCTGGCAGCAGTCTCCGTTCCTGCTCACGGCCAGTACGCCTGTGAAAGAGGATGATGATGAGGACGAGAAAAAGGACGATACCGCAAACCCCTCGGTCTGACGCGACGGCCCGGCGCGGTTTACTTTACCGCCTGCCAGACATTGCTCTCATGCCTCACCAACCCACTCGATGAAAAAAGGCCCGTCTTAAGGGCCTTTTGCTTTCCAGATCCGCGTAACGCGCCAGGATCAGCCTTTTAGCAGCGCTTCCAGCTCGGATAACGTATTCACCCGCCAGTCCGGTTTGATCGATTCGGGCAGCGGGCGCGAGCCGTGGTCGATCCAGCAGGTTTTAACGCCCGCATTCATGCCGCCGAGGATGTCTGATTCTGGCGTATCGCCAACCATCAACACGCGATCGCGTTGCGGATGTCCCATCTGTTCGAGCGCATAGTCAAAAATCCTGGCGTCAGGTTTAGGCACGCCCACTTCTTCTGACACCACCAGTGCAGAGAAGTACTCGAGAAAGCCGGTACGCTCCAGACGACGCTGCTGCAGCGCGGTAAAGCCGTTGGTGATGATGCCCATTTTGACGCGGCCGTGCAGCAGCGTCATCAGGCTGACTGCACCCTCGAGCGGCAGACAAATTTCCGCCATGGCTGACAAAAAGCCATCGTTAAGGATCGCCGGTGCCACGCTGAGTTTCTGCCCCCAGCCGACAAAACGGCGGGTCTGGAGCTCCAGTGCGGACAGCTGGCCATTTTGATACTCCACCCAGAGTGGCTTGTTGACCGCCTGGTAATCCGCAAAATCCTGGTCGGTGAACTGCACATCGTATCCGGCAAACAGACGCTGCAGGCCGGCAAACGAGTCAAAGTGAAACAGCGTGTCATCCGCATCAAACAGGATGCAATCCCAGTTCTCTAACATCAAAACTCCTCAGAAACGGCTACAGCGTAAGCGCCATGATCAGTGCATCTTCACGGCCGCTGGCGGTGGGATAATAGTGGGGACGGCGGCTGACCTGGTTGAAATCCAGCTGTTCGTACAGCGCGATGGCGGGTGCATTTGACGCACGCACCTCCAGCCACAATGTCATGACATCGCGCGCAATCAGTTGATCGATTAAATGCTGCAGCAGCGCCCGGCCAAGGCCGCGCCGTTGATAAGCCGGGTCGACAGCAATATTAAACAGCGACGCTTCATCCAGAACCACCTGGGTGATCGCGAAGGCGGCCATCTGGTTATCGACATCCAACCGCAGATTCAGAAAACGTTCGCCCTGATTGCTGTTAAAGGTCTCTTCGCGCCAGGGGAATGCATGGCTGCGACATTCAATAGCAAAGGCCTCGGGAATCGCGTCAGGCGTGAGGAAAGAAATGGCTGTCATGTTCACACATCTGTTGCCAGAGCGCGCGCCGGGCGGCACCGCTGCTAAGCAGTTCATTAAAAGAAGCGCTGGTTAAGGCAACGCCATTAAAGGTTTGTTCGCTCTCAACGCCCAATAGCCAGCCCGCGCAGTTGAGCGTTTCCGGCAGCATTTGCAGCTGGTCAGGCGTCACGGTCATCACCTGTGTCGGTTTAAGACTGAGCGTGTGCAGGACATCACGCAGGATGGGTTCCTGCAAACCTGGCGGATTCTCCGCCACAATAATCAGCTGCGTATCCGGCAAAAGCCGTACGGCGATCTCGCCCTGGAGCACGCGCGGGCGGCGCAGTTGATACTGCGTAATCCCCATTTGCTGTAAAAGCCAGTCGCGCCTGGACGTCATGATATACCTGCTTTGCTCGCTGAATGCGACGCTATGCTAGCAAACCCATCGAACATGCGCCAACAAACCACTATAATCTCCGCTCAGATCTTACAGGAGCCCTACATGTCTGCTTTTACCCCGGCCAGCGAAGTCATTCTGCGCCACAGTGATGAATTTACCGCCCGCCACGTTTTATTTGCTGGCGATCTGCAGGATGACCTGCCCGCACAGCTTGAGACCGCCTCTTCACGCGTGCACACTCAGCAATATCATCACTGGCAAAACCTGAGCCGTCGTATGGGGGAACAGGCGCGTTATGGACTGGTCGCTCAGGCAGAGGATGTTCAGGGCTGCGATACGCTGGTTTACTTCTGGACCAAGAACAAACCGGAAGTGCAATTCCAGTTACAAAATCTGCTGTCTCTGCTGCCGGTTGGCTGCGATGTCTTTGTGGTAGGTGAAAACCGCAGCGGCGTGCGCAGTGCGGAAGGGATGCTGGAGCAGTGGGTGACCCTGGAAAAAATCGACAGTGCACGCCGCTGTGGTCTTTATCATGGTCGTCTGGAGAAGCAGCCTGCCTTTGATGCCTCGGCCTTTGGTAACAGCTACCAGCTGGATGATCTGACCGTTCATACGTTACCCGGCGTATTCAGTCGCGACGGTCTGGATGCGGGCAGCGCATTACTGCTATCCACGTTCACGCCGCACACCAAAGGGAAAGTGTTGGATATCGGCTGCGGCGCAGGCGTGATCGCCGCGTCGTTACCGGCGCATTCACCTAAAGTGCGCCTGTGGCTGTGTGACGTGCATGCCGCCGCCATCGAGGCCAGTAAAGCCACGCTTGCCGCTAACGGCCTGGAAGGCGAAGTCTTTGCCAGTAACGTCTTTTCCGACGTGACCGGGCGCTTTGATATGATTATCTCTAACCCGCCGTTCCATGAAGGCACGCAGACCAGCCTGGATGCCGCCCAAACGCTGATCCGGGGTGCCGTTAAGCACCTGAACAGCGGTGGAGAGCTGCGCATTGTCGCGAACGCCTTCCTTCCTTATCCCCAGGTGCTGGACGAAGCCTTTGGCAATCACGAAGTGCTGGCGCAAACCGGCCGCTTTAAAGTTTATCGTGCGGTTTACGGTCGCGGTGCCAAAGCCCGTTAATACATTTTCTCTGCCTTTTTCGCCGTTTTAGCGCGTCGCCAGGCTGAAAACGTTGCTTTTTGCAGCGATCGTTTCCGTCTGGCGAAATATGTGTTGACGCATTGAGTAAAATCTCTAAAATGCGCCTCCGTGGTTGTAATACGGTAACGTATTGCGGGTATGCGAAGGTGGCGGAATTGGTAGACGCGCTAGCTTCAGGTGTTAGTGTCCTAACGGACGTGAGGGTTCAAGTCCCTCTCTTCGCACCAAAATCACATATTTCATATCGCGAGCACTGCGCGAAGGTGGCGGAATTGGTAGACGCGCTAGCTTCAGGTGTTAGTGTCTTAACGGACGTGAGGGTTCAAGTCCCTC
>NZ_JASCAK010000035.1:0-70997 GCF_029967885.1 Pantoea sp. V106_11 | reverse complement strand
GTACCCCAGAAGGTCATTCAGACCCTGATGGGCCACAAGGACGCGAAGTCGACCGAATGGTATACGCGGGTGTTTGCACTGGATGTGACCCGCCAGCTGGGCGTGCGCTTCACCCTGGATGCCGATGAGGCCAGACGGCTGCTGCTGTGTAGATGATCTGCTGCTAGGGGCCGGAACGACCGGAGACCTGGTTACGGTATCAACCCGATATGGCCGCGGACGCGTGGGCCGCCGATATACTGTTTGCTTCTTGTTGACTGCGCTGCCGTTTTTAATACAAACGGCATTAACGTCATCCCGATGCGTGCGGTGATGCTTCTGGAGAACAATCTCATGACGTTTTTTCCGGCTCAGCCTGCCGGCTGTTTCAGTCCGGAGATGAAGAGATATCTGCACTTCAGTGGGTTAAATCAACTCTGCTGTGATAAACCCGCACACCGTAAGTGAGCTTTGCCCGTTTTTCCGGGAGTGTCGCTGTCAGACAAAATACAGGCGCTGTCCGGGACTTTCATGACGGGTGAAACCCTCTGGCAGCGTGGCACGTGTATTGCTCTCCCGGAGGATGTCAAAACTGTGCTGACAGCCATTCCCTGAAGCTAAAAACTTAAATCGTGACAGCCGGCGTCTTTACTTCAGGATCGGCGGTGAGTCCCGAAACCTTTTTAACACAGCCGTTACTGCTGCTGCCGCATAGTGCAGCAGGCAGGGGAAAACTCCAGCATCGTCATGCCGCGGCTCACGCGAAGAGTTAAGCAACATGCTGAATAAGCCTGAGTTTCAGCTGCGTTTATTTTTTTCGAATGTGCGCTGACCTCAGTGTCCGGCAGTTTCAGCTGAGAGTCTGTAATAAGCGATTTTTTTCCCGGCCTCGCGACCGCGAAAACTGCGCGCTTATCCCTGCAACCGCCTCTGGGGGACTGTAAAAGTCATTTATCTCCCCTCCCCGGAAAACGGAAAGCGCCCTTATCTACACTGCCAATAATATCTGTCTGTACGTTCAGAATGAACAGGTCACCCGCGAGGCGCCATGCATAAATAGACGGGGCTTTTGTAAGTGGCTAAAAAAACTTAATCGCCTGCCTGCTCGCAGGATTTTTATGGCCACATGACTGAGTTGAAACGAATACCTTTGATGCCGAATGACAGCCGTCTATCTGCAGCCGGTGCAGGGCGGATTTCGTTTGGTCAGGCACTGCCTGCCTGTGCCGCAGTAGTGAACAGAATGAACCTGGTCCGTGGTATCCGGGCTCGCTTCATGACCCACCTCAGAATCCATTCATATAGAGGCTGGCAGAATTCGGGTCTTCCTAAATTGCAAAAAGGTAATGCAAAAAGATGCGTTTTTTTGACGTCAGGTTTTTATCCCGACAAAAGACCTCTTTCAATACTGGCGCTGTCAGGTAGCCTATGAAGACCCAACCGACTGATGCCTTTCTAGGGACAGCAGGAGAATATGCGTAACCTGACGAGATAATATTCAAACAGGAGGTTTTACATATTTTGTTCGGAGTACGCCTCATGTTCTGCCCATAATTCTCCAGCATCGACATAACTGACACTATCAGCCCTTGCTTTTCTCATCATGGGATTCAGCAGTCAGTCCCGATGACAGTTATTCGTGTCACTGAGAAAAGTGTCACCGATCAGTTCCTGCAATAAACTGCCGCGAGGTGCTCAAGACTGAAACGCCGGGGCGGCTCTGAATCAGGTCAAAAGTCAGGACAATAAGCAACGAACTTTTAACGAACTCATTTTCATATTTGCTCCATTCTTGATAACTGTAATTCTGCCCAGGAGTGTCAGCCTTTCTGTCAGAGCCCCCTAAGAGTGTCAGTATAAGCCCTGCAATATGGCCGGCTCCAGGTCACTGAATGCAGACTGAACTTTCATCAGGGAACGCCTTTGCTGCGCCCTTTCATTAGGGTTCGGATTTCAATGTTTGGAAATGGGCCATGCTCTGTGCTTAAGTTTCTGGCTGAAGGCACCTGAGCTCATTAGTGTGCTCATCAGTCATGATTAATCACCGGCCTGACGTTAACATGAAAAAACTTTAGCGGGGCATGAAAGGCTGGCTTGTACGCCAACCCGGAGAATACATCTCTGGCATTTTGATTCAGTGGGTTTCTCATTAACCGCCGGGTTTGCGCATTATTCTGTAATTCGGATGCGTCGGAACAAGCTTAAAATCCAGATTTACTCGTGACTTTACTTTTTGCCGCATCTACTGTTACTGAAAAAAAACCGATCGCAAGCCGGCAAGCATCATAAAAAACCATGGGAATTTCAGGCTGAAATTATTTTACTTTATCTATTAAAATCAATAGTTTATATATGATTTCCGAGGGGTAAAAATAATTTTTCAAATACTGAAATCTGTTCACTGAGGTTCCGGCAGCAGGGCCCGTTCACCGGTCGTTCACGGATTTAATCACCATGCGGTCAATGACGCTTCGAACGGCGGCATCAAGCTCAGCCTGACAGGCTGCAGTAAGACGCGAGAATTCATACGTCACAAGACGTTTATCAGCATCGGTTTTTTTTCGGGCGAACTGCTTTTTATCCGTAAACTCGGCCAGCTTCTCTGTTACGATTCTTTTGCTGCCCGCAGTTTTGCGGGGTCCTTCGCTTTCGGCACGAAAAAAGCTGATTATACGGTTCTTATAAGCGGGTTCGGCAATGTCATGAGATGCATCTTCTTCTATCCGGCTGCGAACGCAACTGACTAAGGCGTCAGAGGTGATCTGTCTTGCCCTTGCTTTATCCGTCACCTCCAGCAGCGCCCGGTAATCACTGATGGAAAGTTCGCTGACAGAGGGGAATACCGCGATGATCTCATCTGGCACGGCGGCAGCCTGAAAAGCCCGGGTTACCTTGGCGGCAGACAGCCCTTCTGCAGAAGCTATCTCTGACTGATTCATGTCTTCCGGATACATGAGTCTGAGGCGTTTTCCGAGTTCACGCAACGTATGCTCTTTTGCTGTCTGAATGTCCACGGCCAGTTGTCTGGCATCAGAGAGAGACAAGGCATCACGAGTCACCAGCACCTCAAATGCGGTCCCGTTGTAAATGCAGGCGGCACGACGTCGTGAACCATCCAGTATCTCAGTTCGACCGCCGACCTCCCGTCCGATGGCAGGGAAGAACTGCTGAAGCCGGATAGTACGGGAGATGTCACTGACCGATTCGCGCGTCAGAAACGCCTGGTCACGGCCATTGACCGCGGCATCAACGAACGTCTGCGTTTCGATTTCGTCATACAGTATCTTGGTCAGGACAAACCGGGCCTGAGCACCGGATTTGAGGGTAAACACCCGCTCGCTGTCTGACTCGTTCATCATTTTTGAAAAACTGGAATTACCCAGCTGCCGGCCCAGTTTGACCATTTCCTTTTTCATTTCACACCTCTGATGAATTCAATCCTTTTAAACACGGCCTGAGTGAAACGCTCCGCCTCACGCTTCGCTTTCTTGAGCGCCTCGGCGCTTCCTGGATAGGAACTGGGATCGGCACTCACAATGGTGTCGAAGCTTTCGCCGCAGCGTTCAAATCCGTCAAGCCTGGGCAATGTTGCATCAAGAATGTAAGAAGTAAAAACATCACGGGCAAGGCCGTGTGTCATTTCGTGATCCCGCTTCGAGGTCATTTTCGACATGAAGCCAATATTTCCCTTTATCCGCGGCGTGATGCCCTCTTCCTCAAGCTGCTCAATCATCTCAGGCAGCCGCGTGAGGTACTTGAGGGTAGAGTGAAAATCGACCTGTGCGGGCGGTGTGGGCGTGAGCAGGAGGTCACTCGCGGCGAGTGCATTCAACATAAAGGCATCGAGGTGAGGACCCGTATCAATAAAGATAAAGTCGTAATCAGAACCGACACGATCAATAATCGTCCGGCGTAATACTTCAGAGGGAAGCCTGTCAGGCAAATGCTCTCTTACAAGCTCATTCCACTGACTTGCGATAAAACCATCGTCAATAGACGCAGGAATAACATCAACACCGGGGATAATCGTGGGTTTAATGATGTCCTCTCTGAGCTGGCCAGCATCCAGATCGTTAAGCATTGCCTGTGCAGCTGTTTCCATTATGGAACCAATGCTGTTTTCCTGGCTGAGAAACATGGTACTGGAGGCCTGAGGATCGAGATCAACAACCAGAATACGAAGATCGTGCTGAAGAAGATCCTGATGAACCCGAAGGCCATGCGCCAGGGTTACTGTACTTACGGTTTTCGATACCCCGCCTTTCAGGTTCACAACAAAAATAACAAAAGGCCCTTCCCCCGCGTGCACATCACGATATTTAGGCACTTTACGGTGAGCATAGATATCGACAACGTCCTGGATGGTTAGCGCATAATGCCGGGTGTTACCTGCATCTTTTTTGCCAAAAACGTGTCCCTGTGATTCCATTTCTTCAATGGCTTGCTCAACGGCACGGCGGCTGAGTCTGGGAAGATTAGCCACGGAATTGCGCGTGAACGTCTGATAGTACTGATCAAGGCCAAACTCATTCCTTCTGACTGAAATATCGTCGCTCATGCTGCGCAGCATCGCGCTCGCTCTGCGGGCCGTCTCGTCCACGCCACCGTAATGACTTTTCATTTAACCGTTCCGTTGTCAATTTTGAAACTGATTGTACATCTGAAAAAGGTCAGATCAACTTATTTCGTTAAATCATAAAAATCTTGTACAAGCGAAAAATATGCTAACTGTCAGTTTTCTTCAGTCTGTCAGTCAAAAGTCATCCAGTTAAAGAAAAAATTGAAAAAAGTTTTATCCGTTGGTTGCAAACTGACAAGTATCTTCCCTTGGCAAATCATTATTTATGTATATGATTTTATTGATATTAAACTTTATCTTTCAGATTGAAATTCCCTTATGTCTTGTCTGAAAAAATCAGGGAAGCGGTAAGCTATGTCACTCATGGGGCCTGGATTCACAGGATTGAAGTCATGTTCATTACATCACCTGTAATGAAGACCAAAATGATGTTTCAGACACAAAACACAGTGCAGATGCCTGATGAATGTGTGTAAGAGGTATTCTGCGGCTGTAATTCTGATTCAAAACTCGAGGTGTCTTCTAATACTTATTAGCTGTTTTCGTTGATGTTTCCGATAAAGATGTGTGCTGAAGGGACAGTTTATTCCCTCCCTGGAACATGTGTGCCAGAGGGATAATGGACAAGTCATGAACAAATGTGTGTGCAGGCGGGTAAACTGTTCCGTATACATGAGCAACCAGAATGACCGGCATTCTTTCTTTAACGGGCACAGCGACAGCCCTGGACGTCAAATCTTTGGCCGGCCGTACGATTTCTCAACCCAACGCCCGGATATGTGTGCTGGCGGGTTGGTTCCGCTCTCTCCGCCACGTTAAGCGACTGCAAATTCGACGAATGTGAGCCTGAAAGTATGTGTGCTGATGGGGAATAAAGGAAGTAATCAAAAGCCAGGTGTGTGCTGCCGGGTTCAGAACGCACAAACGTGTGTGCTGGCGGGTGTAAGTGACGTATTGAGAAGTAATTATGTGTGCTGGCAAGTGCCTGACATGTTATCTACACGTGGATATGTGTGCTGGCGGGCTGTGCACATACATGCAGGTTGCCCTGCAGACAGATAAAGATGAAACAACCGGTATTTCTGTGTGCACTGGCGGGTAATAATTCTGCGTTTAGGGCACGAAAATGTGCGCTGGCGGGTAATCTCCCACATGACTAAACGAACATGTGTGCTGGCAGGTGCTCACTCTACGTAGAGGAATGAATATGTGTGCTGGCGGGTTCACCGGCCGCGATGTATCTTCAGAGCCTGACAATGCTGTGACGAACACCTGTCTGTCCCAACAGCACACACTCAGATGTCGGAAGGTTTCAGCTTGGGGTTACGTTTATGAATGATAACAAAGTTTTCACGGGCTTTACGGACAAGCGAAAATTCCAGATAGCCGATATTCTGTAACTGTTCAAGTGCCTTTTTGATCGTTCGGTTTTGTTCACTGACAGAACTGCTGAGAGAAAGGCGCTCTCGCAGTCTTGAGAAGCTGACTGGAATAGGATTGGCAGGCAGACTTTCAATAAAAGTATAGATCGCCTGGGCGGCTTCCTTCTTAGGAAGAGCTTTAATGGCATGGTGCTGCAAAAGGACTCTGTAATCTAACTGGAACAGCTCCCATAGTTTTTCATCAGCCTCCAGCTGAACAATATCTCTCTCAGCATCAAAATAACCCGTCTTCAGAAGGCCTGTCTGATAACTTCCCCTCGCATCACTTCCGCGCTTGAAAGAGATTGATTTGTTACGTAGTTTGCCTAAAGATTCGTGGATGGTAAGCCGGAGACGTGCGTCAATTCGTTTAGCAGAAAATCCACATCCTTTTGCAAACTCAGTGAACTTCAGTTCGATTTTGTTCGATGCCAGACCATACTTGCTGAAAGCATAAATGACCCCAATCCAGACCTTGAAATCACTGTCCATATTGAGTCTTGGCCCGGAAATGTTGATGTGATCATAGCCTTCAGCACGGGCTATCTCTAACTGTGAGAATAATTCAGATGCATCCACAACGTTGTTTTCGCCCTGAGACTTCGTGGGTTTGGGGACAAAAACACCAAGGCGCATGAGTGCTACAGGCTGAACGGTGTTGTTGGAATTAACTGTGAGTTGTTTGTCTTTACTGACCATGTCACTGTAGAGTGCATCACCGATAAATGACTCATCTTTCATATAATTATCTCAATTAGTAGTCACAGGATCTTACTGTGCGTAAAGATCACCTTAATCCCAACAGCACACACATTACATCCCAACAGCACACATTACCAGCCCGCCAGCACACATGTTCGTCCCGCCAGCACACATGTATATCCCACCAGCACACATCTGAAATCGGCTCGAAGTCAGTCACCACAAGGCCTGTGAGATACAGGGATCTGTTTGGAGCTATAAGGATCTTACTGGAATATTTATTGGATCGAGCCTGTGCACATGTGGATAAATGATCGTCTCTACTAACGCGCCTTCGGCTTGTTCAACGAAAATCGCACACGCAAAAGATTTGCGAATGCGATTTCCGTTATCGGTTAAATCGCTCAGAATCTTTGAATTACTTCAGTTTACTAATCTCCAGACATCAGCCGGTACGCGGTCAAACAACTTGTCCACTGTCAGTTCGGCTTTACGGTGATCGTATGCAGAGGTCATCGCATAGTCTTCTTTTGGATCGCCTTCGTACTTCAGATGTTCGTACACGGTCTCCAGCGTGTCGATCGAACGGCAACGCCTGAATTTCATCAACCAGTCTGTTTTTGTCATACTTTGCCTTAAAAAAGTGAGCGCTCATGACAAGGGATTTGCCATAAACAAAAAGAAATTTGCTGAGTGAAGTAACTGCAACGTTTAAAATGATCCGTAACGTAGACAAACCAGAACAGGCCTGAGTTTTAGAGTTCTGCGAGCGCTTGTTAAATACCGGACATGACAGGAGGGAATCCGCCGTAAAATGAAACCGCATTCTATTGATTCTTCGATTTTCAGTCTTGTGCGTTACGATGCAACCAGTGGCCTTCTCGAACCGGAGTACATTAACGGAAGCAGTCGCCGCTGGCTGGGCGTTCCGGTCAGAGTTTACCACACCTTCTGCAGGGCCAGAGATCCGGATGCCTGTTTCCGGAGCTGTATCGACGGACACTACACTTCTCTTCGCGGGAAGCTGACTTTCTGAGAGGGATTCAGGTTCACTTTTTCCGCTCAGTTCAGCCATCATTCTCGCATAATCTTCGTAGTGAGTTTCTGCCTCTGACCTTACACGGCTGAACGAATGTGAGAACCGGTGCTGGTAGCCACAGCGTTTATCTCGTGCGGCCTGCATCAGCGTCTGCTGGACCCACAACCAGAAAGCACGTCCTTTTTCTGAGGGCACCGGATATCCGGCCTTTTTCATGATCTTGCGCGCAACACTTTCGCTCCAGCCATTTATCAGCGACAGCGCACCATTAATATCACCACGTGAAGTCAGTAAATTAATTTCATGAAACTGATTCATTATTTTTCCTCCGTCCTTTATAAAAAAATTATCGGAGGGTAAACTGATTTCTTAAGTAGACAGTTGTTATAAGTTATTAAAAAACGTTAATACTGAAAAATATCTGATTAGTTATTGATCGGGGTAAATAAGTTATTAAACCGCAATGAAACTGAGGTTATAAAGAATGAGAAACCTGAGGGCTTACTGTCTTTTTTTATTTACAGTTCCTTTTTTCACATATTCAGGATCTGACCTGCAGGCGGGTTTTTCACCGGGAGGTACTGCTCAGGAACTCATCATCAACTTTATTCGTTCAGCTACGGGTTCTGCTGACGTGGCTGCGTACGAATTTACCAGTGAGCCTGTGGCAGAGGCTTTTGTGCAGCTCTCGCGCCGCGGTGTCCCTGTAAGATTAGTGGCCGACGAAAAGAAAAGTCACGACCGCTGGTCACTGGTTAATACGCTGGCCTGTTCAGGTATCCAGGTCAGAACAGATTCGCAGTACAGTATTATGCATAACAAATTTATCGTGACAGGAAATAACGGCGTGCAGACGGGCTCTTTTAATTACACCTCGTCGGCGGAAAAGCGTAATGCCGAAAATGCGCTGGTTATCAGAGACAGTTTGCCAGTGAGTAAGCAGTATCAGGATGAATTTAACCGGCTCTGGGCGGAATCATCGCCTGTACAGTGCAGCCGTTAATAAAAATATAATTAATATTTTCGGTAAGGTGGGCTGTATATGACCAAGAAAAAAGTGTATCCGGTTTACTTCACCGGTCAGCGTGGCCAGCACGAGGCGTCAGAAGCTTTCCAGCAGAACGCAACGCCTGTCTGGCAGCGCTGGCTGAAGCATGCCCGCGACAACAAAAAGACCACGGTGGTCACCTGCAGCTGCCTGCCGGCAGAGACCGACCCCGTAAAACGCCGCCTGAAGGTGCATTATTCTGAGGAGACTGAACGCTGCTGGCTCTCTTCATATGCCTTTACAGGTAACGAACACAAGCCGGACTGTCGGTTTTATTCGGTGTGGTCAGACGAACGGCAGGCTGAGATTTATCAGGGCGATGCGGTCCGCTCGGCTTCGGACGGCACCATCGTGGTCAGGTTGCCTACCGGCCTGCAGAAAAAGGCAGCGTCAGAGTCAAAACCGGCTGAAGACGTGTCTGGTGATGAACCGGTTAAGCGTAAGCGCCGGCCCTCGATGCGCCTGCTGGGGCTGCTTCACCTGCTGTGGGAACAGTCCGGCATCAACGTCTGGCACCCTGCTTTCGACAAAAAGAAACGCACGCCCGGCTGGGTGAGCTGGCGTCTGCAGCAGACGGCGGGCCGGATACGCGTCGGCCGCGTGCCACTGGAGGAGTCGCTGCTGCTCATGGCCATGAAGGGCACGCCGCAGGTCATTTCAAACCGGGAACACATGAGAGTAGCCGAAAAGAACCAACGGCGGCTCATTGTGGTATCAGTGCTGGCCAGCTGGAATGAGGCTGCTGAAGCACGGCTGCAGACCACGCTCCCGCTGGGGCTGTTTTTCGGCTTCCCTGACCTGGTGCTGCCGGAGGATGTGCGCCTGCGCCTGGAGAAGAGCTTTGGCCGCGAGCTGGGCGACTGGCGCCGGGGAATGAAAGTCGTGGTCATTGCGGAAACGGAACCGCCTGAAACGACGTTCAGGCACACAGACGGGCGCAACCGGCCGTCCAGCTGCAGCACCGTCATCGACGTGGCGCTGATGACGGTCAGCCCCCGCTTTATTCCGCTGGATTCGGGCTATGAGGGCGCTGTCGAAGAAAAGCTGTGGCAGGAAAAACGTGCCTTTATCAGGCCGCTGCGCTACGACGGTGAGGAAGACGTGTTTCCGGACTTTGTGCTGAAGGACGTTCCCGGCGTGGATGCGCTGCCTATGGAAGTCTTCGGCATGAACACGCCGGAGTACCAGTTGCGCATGCAGCATAAGACGGCTTATTACAATGCGGAATACGGTCAGGGCTACTGGTGGTACTGGAACGCCATCGACATATCTGAAGTACCCGCTTTGCCTTCTAAGTAAGGCCCGCCTTAAGGCGGACACTTTATGGGGCGGCCTGTCATATAAAAAATGAGAGTAATGGTGGAGGCTAGAAAAGTGGTTTAATGTTCTTACCTTTGCCTGAGTATTTATAGACAGGAATTACCCTCAAAATGTTTTTTTATAAAAATTGACTTAAAATAAGTTTAAACCGGAATTCCGAAATAACAGCAAATTGCATTAGTAAGAACAGCAGGAGCAGTCGCGCCAGCGATTTTTACCGCACCTGTAAAAGCCTTACCGGTGATTTTTCCAATCCATGATCCAAAACCTTTTTCAACATCTTCTTTTGAAGTAAGTTTAGGTGACTGCTCAACAAGTTTTTTCAGTTCAGCAAGATCATTATCATCAATACCGTGACTCTTAAGCTCACGCTCCAGGGATGCAATGTCACCAACTGAGATAGAGTTTTGCTGATTAATGTTACCAGTATTACCCGCTACGATTGCGCCAGCATTGTTTACAGGGGCATGAAAGTTGTTCGTATTGTTATTTGTGATTGTCATTGGTGCTGCATCCTTTTCTTTTTGGGAAAATAATAAACCATCCCCCATGATTCCTTGTCTTTCTAATTCCAGTGACCAAGAGAGAACTTTATTCCTTACTATTGTAACTATATGTTTTAGTTTGTTTTTACTGAAGAACCAACAAACCTCATTAGGGATGTTATCCGAACCGAATAACATGTTTACCTTTTTAGGTGGCATAGTGAGACGCATCATACCATCATTTGATTCGCCTTTACTTATTGATGATATTGATTCATAAATTTTAAACTCAGTAACCATCTCTATGATTTCTGGCGGTACATTACTGAAATCAACAGCATACCAGCCATGAAATGGATTGAGTGCCTTGACTATTCCTTGACCTTTCCGATATGGGGGAATATTGTTACCTGCCGGATAGCCTTCAATTTCATATTCTATCCATTCACTAAGGTCATTCAAGTTTAGCTTAACAGCTATCATCTTAGCTTTTAATAAAACTGCGACAATATCTGAGGATGGGTCTCCAGCCAAGGCCTGCAATTCTAAAACTGGTGAGTCACTCATACGCCTCCTGATTTTATCTCGCCATATTATTATGAAAAGTCACTTTAGATACCATAGTCAGAAGAAAAAGCATTTACAATTCTTCTGGCAATATTTCTTTTTTCCGTAAAATCCTTGGCCTGTTTACGTCAAAAATATGGCCCATCCAAAAAATCATTTACTCTTTAGAACTGCTGTTTTCAGAGGTTTTTTTGCTTGCTGCTTTTATAGTCATGCAGATTAACCTCACATATATAGCCAATGCATTTACTCCTGAACGTCAGTTTTCATGTTCGTCTTATAGATAGACCATATCCGTTTCACTTGACTGATGCTGCAGCCTGCTAGGGTGGCGGTCCGGTTTATTGTCATACCGGATTCACGAAGCGCAATAATGCGCTCGTGCGTTTTATCGTCTGGCCTTCGCCCTTTGTACTTACCCGACGCCTTTGCCAGCTCAACGCCCTGCCGCTGTTTTTCCCTTAGGGTTTCGTAGTCGTCACGCGCCGTCTGCAGGGCGACCTTAAGCAGCATTTCCTGGACGGACTCAAGCACGATTCTGGCCACGCCGTCCTGACTTATGGCCAGCTCCGACAAATCCACTATGCCGGGGATGGCCAGCTTTGCTCCCTTAGCCTTAATCGAGCCGATCAGCTGCTCGGCCTCATTAAGGGGAAGACGGCTGATGCGGTCAATCTTTTCAGCCACAACCACCTCCCCGGGCTGCAGGTCGGCAATCATGCGCTGGAGTTCAGGTCGGTCTGCCCTGGCACCTGAAGCCTTCTCTTTATAGACGCCGGCGACATAGAATCCCCTGCCCCGAGCATCCTCAATAATGCTGTTCTGCCGCGTCAGTTCCTGTTCATCCGTACTGACCCGAAGATAGATACGTGCAATCTGCATGGGTTTAGCGGTCCTGTCCTCTTAACTTAAATAATCCCTGAGCGCTTTGCGGCCGCCATTGTCTTCAGGCATGACGCTCACGATGCGCCGCAGCGCGGCTTTGTGTAAAGGCGTACTGTTCACGAGCACCATCAGCCGCCGCTGTGACTCCGTCGCCGAACGGCTGGCTGATGAGTATTTACGTGTTCCTAAAAGACGGTCCCATAAGCTAATGTTCATCAGGCGGTTTGTCAGAACATACATGGCTGTAAGCGCCTGACGCACCTCAGTCTCCTCTTCGGGTAATTCACCCTCTGCACAGTAGTCTCCGGGGGGACTGAGATAAGTTTCATCCAGTGGATGGTTAACTAAAAGGCTGAAGGGTTTGACTGCGACCTCCGGGAATGTTTTCAGTACGGGCAAACGATGTTAACTGAGGAAGTGAAATTCCATGCATGTCGTCTCCCTGACAGCTATGTCACCGCATATCCTGATTTCAACGTAAGCGTCCGGGCTGAGAAAAGCGATTTTTTCAGCGTGTTTGATCTCAGTCGTGTAGATCCGCAACCATCCAGGCTCTCCTGAAAGCAAAATCCCATGCAGCATCAGGTTAACGTCGTCGATCGTGGCTACACGAACAGCGCGTTCTACTCTTCCAGAAAAGTTCTCATTATTGTCACCATCATGTATAACCACTTTTTAATTAAGGTCTTTTATGGGCATTTTGAGTATACCTTTAATGGCCTTTTTTTTATCAAAGCTGTATCTGAAATCCTGCTGGCGATGAAATTAAAGAGGTTTGACGGACTGAAAATCTGCACAAGCTTCATTTAGCTTCCGCTTTCAGGGTTGACATCACTTTTATGGTTTTTCTGGCGCTCATATTTCCAGAAAATGAATTATTTCAATTTATTTGGTCTTGAGATGTTAGGCTCTGTAAGCATGTTGATCTGAGGTTATGAGTTAACTCAGTCTGAAATTTTATTTTTTTGTTAGTGTTTCATTGTTATTTAATTTTAATGAAATTTTAATTTCAATGTGTGTCTTGTTATTTTTCATTGTAATCATGAGGTTGGTTTTTTTTAGTTTGCTTGCTAATTTCTGAAAGTGATGTTTTATGAAAGTCTGTTAAAAATTAAATAGAAAAATAACAATATGTTCATAAAAATAGCGCTTCACCAAAAAAGGATAAAATAAAATGAACAGTTACGATGTTGTTCTTATCGGCGGGGGTATTGCCGGACTGATGTCTGCCTATAAGCTCTGTAATATTGGCCTATCTGTGGCGCTGGTTGAAAACAAACCTGTGTTCGCAGCTGGCCCGTCCACACGCAATGAAGGCTGGCTCCATAAGGGGACTTATCACGCGACCTCGATTAAAAACAGGCAGGAGGCTGTGCAGGTGGCTAAGCGATGTATTTATGGACACGAATACATACGTGAGTTTGCCCCGGAAGCCCTGGAGGATATTGACAAGCGGCCTCTCGCGTTATTAAAGGATGAATCGCGAGCGGATGAGGTTATTTCCCGCTGGAATGAAGCCGGCGTGTCCTTTACCCCACTCACGTTGTCAAAAGCGCGCAGCCTGGTTCCTGAAGCCGATTTTACTGAGACGAAAGCTATTTTTGCGGTCGACGACGTCAGCCTGAACACCCGCTTACTCTACAGAAAGCTGATCAGTGCTGCTCAGAAAGCAGGATGCGTATTCTACCTGGGGCATGAGATTACCGCGATCGAGGGCCAGACACTTCACCTCGAAAGCCTCTCGGGTGACAAAGCCGCAATAGCTGGTCAGCGCATCGTTTACTCTTCCGGTACCGGGGCCAGGGATTTATTTACCAGACATCATGACCTCGCCATTCCTATCAGGTACTGGAAAAGTCATCTCATCATCACACCAAGGCTCTGTGCAGAAGGCGTTTTTTATCTGGACCCGCATCAGGCTGCGATGATGCATCACGGCGACCACAGCATTGTGGGTTTCAATGAAGACGCTTTACTGTCGCCATGTGCCGATTATGAGGTGATTCATGAAAGAGCAGAAAATATTAAAAGGGGCATCGCTTCAATATTTCCCGGCTGGGACAGTCGGAATTCAGTAAGTATAGCCTGCGTCAAAGTGGATCTGCAGACATCCCTGAACTGCAACCGTTCACTCAACGTTGCCATCGCAGAGCCGGTGCCAGGCCATATACTCGCCTTACCCGGAAAAATGACGGAAGCCCCGTTTTTAACTGACAAGCTGGTCGCCTATCTTCATGACGCAATAGATAACGCTTCTGTTGCTATGCGTCCCTGTGATGAGTTCCGTGTGCTGGAGAAAATTGCGTGATGGACATTACTATTTTTAACCGTATGAGAAAAGACAGTGGATTTCTGACGCTCGACGAACTCGGTGGATTGTGTGAAGCCGGGAATATTATTTACGATCCCTTCTCGACACTTATATACAAGGACATAAAAATCGGGAAGGGAAACATTTTCTTCCCTAACGTAATTCTTGCTGGCAAAAACGGAAACACCCTTGAGATAGGAGATTCCAACACCTTCTACAGCAATACATCGATCGATGCCTCGGCCGGACCGGTTTTCATTGGGTCAGAAAACCAGTTTGGTGAAGGTGGCTTCACCGTTAAGGCTAACAGAACCGGTGCCGTTGTAAAAATAGGTAACCACGGCCGTTATCTGGGGGGCGCGTCAGTTTTTGGCGTCTCCGACCTACAGTCCGGAAGCCAGATTCTGGGGCAGATTACCGTTGACAGCTGCACACTCGAAAGCGGCGGTGGCTGGCATGAGCCATCACCTGATGAAAGAGCCGGGCTGCTGAAGGGATTTGGTACAGCCCGAAACCTTAACATACCCCGAGGCCGCGTCATCAACGGCGCCGGACGCTTTGAAGAGAGCGGAATTGAACTGCAGTCAGTTTATCACCCAGTGAAAAAGGCCTGACAGGCTGAAGGACCGATCGAACATGTGGATTTATTACGGTGTTTCAGCCGGCGTTATTCTGGGTTTTTATGATTTCTGGACTAAAAAGGCCATGTCAGGTAATGGTCTGTTTCAGGTGGTTTTCTACAGTTCTTTTTTTGGAGCTCTGCTGTGGCTGCCCGTATTTTTGCCTCAGGTACAGGCGTTGAGCCCGCAGCTGAAAATAGGTCCTGTTCGTTTTACAGAGCAGTGGCCTATTCTGGTAAAGAGTCTGATGATGACCCTGTCTTGGGTTTTCGCTTATTTCTCTGTAAGAGAGTTGCCGATGTCCTTTTCAGGTTCCGTCAGGGCCTCAGGGCCGTTATGGACGCTTGCGGGCGGCAGCGTGGTTTTCGGCGAGTTCCTGTCCCCCCTGCAGTTCACAGCGGTACTCGTTTCCGTGCTCTGTTATTACGGGTTATCACAGACAGGCAAAAAGGAAGGGATCAACACGCTACGCAGTCTCCCCGTGGCCATGATGCTTCTTGCAACCATACTTTCCTCATTAACAACCGTTTTTGACAAATATATCGTTCATAATCTCGATATATCGGCTTATACCATTCAGGCTTATTCTTCACTTTACCGGTTTATCTTCGCTGCAGCGTTTCTCTTTGCGTTTATCCGGCTTGGGCGGAGCAACCTGCGTTGCATGTGGAGTCTGTACATTCCCCTGGTTGGTTTTTCATGGGTTATTGCGGAACTCATCTATTTTTTTGCAATCACAGACCCCGATGCTAATGTGACATATCTTTCGGTATTCAGGAGAATGAGCCTTGTGGTGGGGTTCATTCTGTCCGCATTATTCATCGGAGAGAAGAACTTCCGGAGAAAACTGGTTATCATCTCTCTTATTGTGATGTCTACCCTGTTACTGATAGTGAAAATTTAAAACTGTACAAAGAATCTTGTCACATCCAGGAGGAGCAATTTTTCCGGGTGCTGTAAGTGTATTTTCCTGAGCGGGTATCAGTAATGGTAATTTTCTGAACTCAGCCAGCAAAGCCCTGTTAATCAGCAAAGGAGCAGCCTGTCGGCTGCTCCTCTTTTTCATCAGTGACCAGTATCGCGGCGATCACGTCCTAATCCACCACCACCGATGTCGATGTGATTGTTACTGTCTTTTTTTACTTCCACAATGACATCATCGTGGCTGAAAGCTGACAGCTCAGCCGCGATCTTATCCAGATTATCTTTTTGTGACTCACCATATTTATTCAAGGACATACATACCTCCAATATTTAAAGTTGGTCAAACTGCCAGCAACGCCTGGCAGAAGAATTCTTGTATTGGGCCTGAATGAAAGTCAACTCATAAAGCTATGAAAAAAACTTATTTAAAAGCGTAAACAAAGTGCGCAAGGATAAATTTCTTTTATCTTCAGTTGAATAGTAAAAAATGCAGTTTTAAAAAAAATTTTCCTTTTATTATTAATAATAAAACTAATTTAACCTGAACAAAATTGATAGGTTTAAACTATTAAGTTGGGATGGTTATGTTTTTTTTAGATGTAATTTAATAAGATAATCATGAGGTTATTGGTTATTTTTTTTGAGAAAAGTTGAATCGTCTGGAAAAGGATATTGAAATTACCTGAATATGAGGTAATTATTTTTTATCCATGGCGGGGGTGAAATATGCATGAAGATGATATTGTTATTAACAGAAATACGGTTATCAACGAAGAAGGTGACAAGGTTGAGCTCACGCTTAATGAAAGAAGAGTCAGTGTGACGGTCAGTGGTAAGCTGTATCAGCTTTTAAGAAAAATAACAGAACAGGACATAAACTTTAAAGACCTGCTTTCGACAGACAATGCGCATCTTAAAGAAATTACTTCACTTCTGTACTTTAACGATATATTAATCTCCCGGAAGGACGATGAGTTACTAAAAGACGGCATTTTGTATAACCCTGCGCGAATACAAAAGGTGGCATTATCCATACCTGACACCCCGCAGGATCAGTGGTGCTTTTTTGGTGCCCCGGCAGATTTTGCATTAGACCCCCCCAGATCGCCGGCGCATGGCCCTTACATTTACCGTAAATTAGGACGCAACCACGCTGAAATGAGGGATGTTGGCGACATCGCTTATAGTACAACTGATAATATATACAGCTTCGGGGAGAAAATTCAGCATGTTGTCGCCAAAATCAGAGCGAAAAACAATAAAGCTATGATGTTCGGTGGCGATCACTCGCTGACTTATTTTTCCGTGGCAGAAACCGCGCGGTTTATCCCTGAACTCGTGCTGATACAACTGGATGCGCATTCCGATATCAATACCAGCACGGATAAGTCAAACGCGCCTCTTTACCATGCAAATTTTGTTTCAAAACTCATTGCTGATAACGCAATCAGGTCAGTGATACAGATTGGTGTCAGAGAGAAAACAATCAGATATTCAATGGATTATCTTCAATCTTCATCCATTAATCAGTTCAGTGCAGTAATGAGCACCGGCGATAAAATAAAGCTTGCGTCGTTAATCGAGGGGAAAAATGTCTATATAAGTTTTGATGCAGACGTGATGGATCCTGATGTTTTTCCGCACGTCACGACGCCGCTGGATGAGGGGATGAACGAGGAAAATATAACGGATGTTCTGAGCCTGATTAAGAATTCATGCCTTTCCGTCGTGGGTGCCGATATCATGGAGTTCACCTGTGGTTTTGATAAAAAAGGAAATCCGTTTAACCATGAAATGCCCTTGCTGGATAAAATAATTTCTCTCATTATCAGCTGATAGATCAGGAGGTAAAGATGTGTGTAAGCATGTTAACCGGTCACCTGACAGAATTCAATATCAATGAATTCTACCATCAGGCAGGAGTTCTGACGGATCCTGGCGCGCTGCTTGCCGATATAGAGCATATTATCCGTAAAAGAAGGAGTATTTCAGAAAGCCTGCTCAATGCCCGTGTGTTTATTAATAATGGCACCCGTGATGACTTTGGTTACAGTGTGTCGAATCATCCCCCTCGCGAAGACGAGCACCTCAGTGAATGGCTTGAGCGAATAACCGGCGCCTCCAGTTTTTGTGCCGTTATTAACGGGCTTAACGGATGGTCCGACTCTCTGGCACAGAAAATTAACCGGGATTTCAATAAAGAATGGGTTGAGAAATACGGTATTCCGAGCCAGGGGATTGATGTTTACAGCTTCATGGGGCGATACAGCCTGACACCATTTGGTATTCACAAAGATCAGGAGCATACGTTTCTTTATCACCTCGGCCCCGGAATCAAAAAAGCATGGGTGTGGGATCCGGCCATAAAAGACATTGCGCCGGTGGTGAAGTCTGACTCCTTTAATCTGAAGGAAACCCTCTCATGGGCGACGGAGGTCACTCTGCGTCCGGGGGATGCGCTGTTTATTCCTCAGAACTGGTATCATGTTCTGGAAAATCCCGAATTTTCCGTCACGCTGGGTATTGCTCCTTATGAAATGAAACGATCACAATTACTGACGTCTTTTTTGTCAGATTTCCTGGCTGTCCATGATACCGAGGATCCTTATATCACTCTGCCTCTGAGGGCCGAAGCTGACGTTAACGATATTATTACAGCCGTTATCCCTCCTGACTCTGCAAAAAACAGCCTCGGTGATATTGCACACAAAGGTCTGGCCCGGCTGATAAACCGGCTCAAAAGTAACAGTTATTTCAAATATACTTCACCCGCCCGAATGACCGTTAACAGGCCTTATCAATATCATGGTGACATCGTCTTCGGTGAAACGGAAGGCAGCTCAACGCGGATATACCTCCGTGGAAAAGATTTTTTAGTCAGAAATGAAGTGGCGGACAAGCTGTTTGATCTTAAAAATGAGATGGCCAGATCTGGTTTCAGCTTTGAATTCCGTGATACTGACGCGGAAGGTGTTTTCAATAAGGTTATCACGCAACTGATCCGCACCGGAGTGCTGGTATGATTACCTTTCCGATGAATGAGCTGACGGCTCTGCTGACAGACACTGAACCTTTTAAAAAGGACTACGTATTGTCAGAGGGAAATGCCTCCTTCTCTGAGGCTTTATTTAATTACTCACTTCACTATCTTTTTCGCGGGATCCGTCATCCTGAAAAAGACATCAAATTGCTCTGCTGCGGCGATGTCTACTATCCTGCCAGTGAGACGTGTACTGACGGAATACTGGGATTTTACACTATGGCCCTTATGCTGCTTCGTAAGCGGACCATCGTATTCAACCACCTCGAGAAAAGGATGCCGGAATACTTTTCTCTGTACACTTATCTGGCTGATAAAAAAGGGATCCTTTCACACTACAATATTTACTGGTCGCCCGCTGGCAGCACCGGTGCCGGTGCCCACACTGATGACCATGATGTGGTCATCGTGCAGCTCGCGGGTAAGAAAAAATGGAGGTTTGAACACGAAGACATCACGCTAAAAGCAGGCGATATTCTCTTCGTCCGTAAAGGGACGCTTCATGACCCGGTTACGGAAGACGGACACCAGTCGCTGCACCTGACGGTGGGGCTCGTTTACGGGGTGTCATCTTTCCCTGCTTTCCCCGAACCCGCGTCTGCAGGAGATCACCCTGGCGATGTCTCAGCGGTGACATTTTTCCGGAGTATGGGCAATCTGCTCGGGGGGGCTGAACCGGTACTGCATACGGGGCAGGATGTTTTATTGGATGAGGAGGATTCTTACATCCGGTTCATTTACAGGGAAAATGTCCTTGAATTAACGAAAGAAGTCTTTCATCACATCTTTGAACGCCGGAGCCTCACCAGTTTCTCTGCACGCCCCGGAGCTGACAGAAAAGACGTCATCAACCTCATTCTTTCTTTCTATAAAACAGGCATCCCCGTGGAAATAAAAGGAACAAGTTAATGCTTGATTACATGGTTGAGCAGTTCAGCAGGCTGCCTGTTGACTCCGGGTTACTCAGAAACGGCATGAAAGACTATATTGATGAACAGCTGCTCTGGTGTGAGGACAGCAATTTTTCATCAAACTTTCCTTTCCGGGAGACCGGCCTGCCTCAGGATTTTTTTCTTCAGAAAATCGTTTCCTGCGACGGTAATGACTACCTCACCGGTCCACGATACAGAGGCGGCGATTTGAAGAAGCCGTTCATTGATCTGGTCGCCAGCTCTGCTCCTCTGACCCGGCGGGCAATGGCCTCAATACTGGACGTATGGCATCCCATGGGCGCCTGTTCAGTTCGCGTTCTCCGGCCCGTGTCTGAGGACACGCGTGGTTGTGCCGATCAGTTTTTCTATGTCGGCGAAAGCATGCATGAAAGCAATGAAGCGGTTATCAGCGGCCAGACTGTCTGCATTGAGCGGGCCTGCCCACAGTCAGCTGAGTGGTGCTTTCAGGCTCTGGAACTGGCCTATGCAGGGACGTATTCCCGCTATCCTTTCCTGAAGGATAAGGTGTTTCCCGCAGATGAAGAAGACATTCGCGACGCCATTAAGGATGGAAACCTGTTCATCATAGTTTATGAAGGGGCGCATGCCGGTTTTATCATCTGTGAGAACGGACGCAGGGCGTTTATATCAGGACTGTGGATCACCGAAGAGATCGTTATTCCGCGCTTTCGCGGAAAGCACGTTGCGGGTTCTGCACAACAGGCCTTACTTTCTTTTCTCAGCACGCCCCGCACACCGGCATCGCTGTGGGGAACCATTGAAAGCAGTAACCATCCTTCAATACGCGCCGCTGAGCGTGCCGGGAGAAAGCGGGTGATGGAGTATGCTTTTCTGGATAGGGAAGATGTGCATGATTAAGAGCTTCCGGCAGCTTACGCTGTGTCTTTTCATACTCTTGTCCACACTCGGTTTCTGCCTTTATCTGGGTTTTTTTTCCTTTTATCTGGTTAAAATCAAAACCGACCCCCTTTTTATTTCAGTACTGATTGGTTCAACTGCGCTGTCCAGCCTGGCGTGGGGGCCTCTGGCCGGGCGGCTCATCGACAGGAGCCGTCACCGGTTCTTCTGGCTGATGACTGCGCAGGCGTGTTGTGGCTTTCTGGTTTTCGCTTTCGGAAACCAGTCGCATTTCAGTCTCGTAGTCACACCTGTGCTGGTTATATCCCTTTCCCTCACCGTAAATTTTGCGACGATTATCGTTAATCAGTATCTGCTGCCTGAACTTCACAGGGATTATGAAACGAGTGTGGCTGTGGCGTCATATATCAGCGGGATCGCCGTTTTCGTCACCGGACTGGTGCTTGCCGCCCTTTATGACCGCTATTCACCCCCCCTGTTTTTCAGTGTGGCCGCCGGCTGTTTCCTCCTTTCGGCCCTTACTCTTCTTCCCCTGATCCGCGGTAAGAGCTGCGCCGGTCCGGATGAGGCTGTCCCTGAGACGGATAAAAGAGACTTCTCCGGGATCTATCGTCAGACTTTCCGGTGCCTGAAACGAAACTGGTTTCTTGCGCTGGCTATGTGCGTGATGGCGTTTACGGAGACGTCGTTTAATACCAATTTTGACGTGATTGCATTTTCACTAGGTACCACACCTTTCGCTGCTGTTTTTATTCTGGGCGCGATCAGCGGCGTTCTTGACAGCCTGGCTTCGTGGTTTTATCCCCGCTCGGTGGGGAAAACTACGGTTAACTTCCGGTGGCGTTTTTTTCTGTGCACCTTTTTAGTTATTTTTTCGGGAGCGGTCTTACTTACTTTCTGGGACTACGACAAAAAGCCGTGGTTTCTTCCCTCTCTTGCCCTCTGTCTTGAACTCACGGGAGTATGGTGGTCAATTTTTATTGCCGGTCAGGTCAGGGCTGCAAGTCATGAAGGTGAATATGGCCAGACCATGGCCGCATTCCGCGTTCCGCGTTCAGTGGTGACATTCTTCGGGATGACCACTATAGGTACAGCGTTGCAGTCCGGTGAAATTGCCTGGGTTTTATCTGCTGATACCGTCCTGCTTTTTCTTCTGTTTGCCCTTAATATTTATCTTTACTTGAAAAAAAATGCAGCCCGTTGCGAAATGGAGAATTCCGCTGCGCCGGTGGATTAAAGCCGGGATGGCCCTGCACCGGGATTACCGGGCCTTTACTCTGTGCAGAGTCCGTCAACGAGTTGACAGGGAGAATTCATTGAGCACAGGAGTACTGATTCTTTTCTGCCGGGATTGGTGTTATCGGTGTGCAATATCACGGGCGGTTTTCGTATGTAAAAGCTCTACCCCCGGTCTAACTTTCCCCTGAATCATCTAAAACGCATCAGGCCGTTCATCGGATTCGGTTTAATCCCGCAACAGTCCGGGATGCTGACCCTGATGACGCCTTTTTTAACGTACCGGCATTCGTAAATAGGCGGTACCGCATCCCTGTCTGATGCTCCTTCTCAATATATATGTCGCTGCCACCATTCGGGTACTTTATTACAGTGAACTCACCAGGAAAGTGAAGATATACTGATGTGAATTACAAAAAATAATAAGGTGACAACATGCTTAAACAGCCAAGGCTGGCTGATGTTCTTTTTCACGCAGCCTCTCCGGAGCCAGACGAAATAAGTACCGCTGATGAGTATGAAGCGCTTACGCCCAGCATCATCGAGCCGCAGGAGTCGTCCACTTATACAGATGCACTAAACTTCGCCTGTTCCCGTGGGGATATCAGAAACATTGCCGTCACCGGTGCCTATGGTGCGGGTAAAAGCTCTGTCCTGCGGACATGGAAGGAGTGTCCTGATAACGATTTACGCATCATGACTGTCTCACTGGCTGACTTCGAGATGCAGTCCGCTTCACGTCCAAAAGCTGAGCCCGCCGACAAGGAAGGAAACACGAGCGCTGCCGACGATAAAAAAGCCGCAGCGGAAGAAAAAACCATCGAGTACAGCATCCTTCAGCAGCTGCTGTACAAAGAAAAAAAGAGTGCGCTTCCTTATTCACGTATTGAACGCATTACCGATATCTCTTCATTTCAGGTTGCTAGAGTCGCCGCAGACCTGCTTTTAATCCTGATTGTTATGCTGGCCGGCCTGCTCTGTCTCTTTCCGGAGTACGTCAGTAATAAACTTTCCCTGCCCGGGATGATCAGCCAGTATCTTATCGACAGGACAGCATGGAGACTTGTTCTGGCCGGAGTACTGCTTTTTACCGCGCTGTTTATGTCTGTCAGAAAACTTCACCGTATCGGCCTTTTTGACCGCCGTGTCAGCGTTGACAAGATCGACATGCTGAAAGGGGCCATATCAACCCGTCCCTCTTCCCCGTCCCTTCTTAATGTCTACATCGACGAAATTGTGTATTTCTTTGAGCAGACCGGGCACAACGTGGTGATTTTCGAAGATCTGGATCGCCATAACGACGGGGCCATTTTTATCAAGCTGCGGGAAATAAATCAGATTATCAATAACACCCGCCCCGACGACGAACCTGTCCGGTTCATTTACGCCGTCAGGGACGGGCTTTTCTCAACCGCTGAAGCCAGGACGAAATTTTTCGATTTTGTGATCCCGGTGATACCGGTCATGGACAGCGAAAATGCCGCAGAGCATTTCAGCAGTATGTTCAGGGAAACTGAACTCGGGGATCCTGACTTCACTAAGTGTGTCTCCAGCCTTGCCCTTTTCATACCGGATATGCGGATCATGAGGAATATTGCGAATGAATTCAGGGTCTATCAGAATCTGGTAAACGGTGCCGGTGACATCACGCGCCTTCTTTCTATGATTGCATACAAAAATATATTCGCTGAGGACTATCACAGTATTGATGAAAAAAAAGGGGTGCTGTATTCCTTCGTCAGAGCCTTCGTATCCGGTGGGTTAAAAGAAGAACCGGTTAAGGAAAGGCTTGAAAAAATAAAAAAAACTCAGATTGAAATTGCTTCTCTTCTCAGTGATGACGCCGGAAGTTTAGCAGAAATAAGGAGAAGCATCCTTTCCGAATACATAACGCCCAGAATGGAGCAAAACTTACAGTTCCATTTTGGAGGAGGTGAGGTTTATGATTTAAGCTCACTTTCAGAAAATGAGGATATATTCAATAAATTAAGGAATATTACCAGGTTCTATTTGTGGTCTAAGGAAGCGGGAGCGGTTGTTTGTACGTTTAATCAGAATACAATAAAGGAGATAATGGATTGCTATGAGGACAGAAAAACCACTCTGGATAAAAAGACGAATGGCGAAGTCATTCAGCTGAGAAATGATATTGACAGCCTTAATGATGAGATCAATGCGCTAAATCAAACCAGCCTGGCTGCTTTGGCCCGCACTCTGGGCCATGAGGGTTTTTTAAAATGGGTTTACGTAAACGGTAACGCTGACGAGCCAACGCCTGAAACAGATAAAAAAAGAACTGAACACCTGGAGTTCCTCTATTTTCTTCTGATCCACAGCTATATTGCGTCTGACTACATGTTTTACCGGTCGGTATTCAGGCCGGGCAGCCTCAGCCATGAGGACAATGAATTTATCAAGGCGGTCAGTGTCGGCCGGGGGCTGACCTATACACTGGACATGCCGCTGAGGCAGATCGAAAACGTCGCAGCCAAGCTGTTCAGTCTGGGGCTGATGATGGACGACAATGCCTGGCATCCTGACGTCCTGCTTTACCTGCTTGAAAATAACCTGAGTGAACTTCAGCCCATCATTCAGGTTCAGGCCGGACATGACTGGCGCCTGGCCCGACTGGCTGAACATACCTTTAAAAAGTGGAGTATGCCGCAGCGTATTCGTTACGTTGAACGGGTTGCTTCCAGTAAAGAAAAGGCATTCGCGTTTGTCCAGCGTCTCTCTGAAATGAAAGCAAGTGTGGCCGCGTCTGAACTCCTGATCTTGCAGCTCTGTTCTTCCCGGCTCAGGTGGAATCATGAAACAACCGACATGAAGCGGTGGGCGCGGTCCATCCTCGCCAGTAACGGCACTTTCCCTGACCAGGTGCCGGAAGGATACCTCAGCACGTTCATCAGGAATGTAATTAATACGCGTCTGTACCTTTCAAGGCTGGACGTGTGTGAGTCAGCGGAGGGAAGAAAAATTGTCAGAAGTATTGTCGATAACGGGCAGTGGTCATACTCTGCGGATAACCTAAAAAATATTTTCGTGATGCTGACTGACGGCGCGGAAACAGATCGTGAATATCTTCATAACTTTCCCCTATCAGCCATTGAAGGGCTGAATATTCCGGCGTTTAAAACACTCGTGTGGAAAAATATCAATAATTTTATAGTCGATTACTTTATTAAATCACAGGAACACTCCCGCATACCGGAGCTGCTCAATAACAATTCAGTCATCCCTGAAAGATGTTTTGATATAGTAACCAGAATGCAGTTCATTATAGACGAAGTCAGCGGGATCAAAAACCGCTCAGTAATGTTCGACGGGGCTGAAAGTAAGCCGGAAGGCAATGATTTATATTCTCTTCTCCTTGAATATCACCGGGTCGGTACAAACTGGAAACAGCTGAGTTACCTGCTCCACCAGGAAGTCGTCTCAGTCCTGACTATCGCAAAATGGTTTAATGATATTCACCTCGCATTTAAAGATACCAATATCCTTTCACATTCATCTGATTCGCCTTACCACCTGATGCAGCATTTTTTTAATTCTCCGGCACTGAGCGAATCTTCCCGCAAAAAGATTCTTGCCAACCTCCATGTGGTGTTTCTGTCTCTGCCCGGGAATCTGCCCCCTGAACAGGTCGCTCTTATGGTTGAATACGGGAGGCTTGCACCGACAGGCGAGGTATTTACGGAGATCCGTGACACCTATACAGATAATGATGAGGGCGTGAGTGAAATACTGGCCAGCCTCGTTTCTCAGTACCCGTCTCTGCTCACAAACCATCCGCTGACGGTCCTTGTGCATGATGATGAGCTCGATTTTCCCCTGGCTGAGAGGCTGTTCAGCAATGATGAAGTCATGAAATCCGCTGGCATAAGTACCCTGAACTGGTTGTGGGGCTACAACCCTGACATCTTTGAAGGGCCGCTGTTTATACCGGCAGAGTCTCTCAGGCACATTGTGCCTGCGCTGAAAAATGATGACCTGCGGCTTGCTCTGCTTTTGCAGGCGCTCAGCGCCGGGGATCTCTCCCATCAGATCATTACGCTGGTTCTCAGCTCCCTTTCCGACGATGACTACCGGGTTTTTCTCAGTACCAAAGCCCACCGCTCGGTGCCTTACACGAAGGCCCTCATCAAAATGGCGCGCCTGCTGGAAAAGGCCGGATTCATCCAGTCCCTAAACGTGAATGAAGCCCGTCAGCGCATCAGGTTTGTTCCACACTGCAGTTCAGCTTTCAGGCATCATTAGCGTTTATCACCATAAATCCTGCATACAGCGGCTTTTACCCTCTGTGTTCAGGATTCCTGTCTTTATGCTGAACTGGCTTGCTGTAATCGCAATTTTTTGTCACAGGCTGGTTTTAACCTTTATTCACTGCAGTCAGCATACTGGCTTTTTGTTAACTTCCGCAGATCCGGAAAAAGGTGAAACCGGATCTTCTCCCCGCCACCGGCCGTTTTCTGCGCAGCACACCACATGTTGTGGCTCACTCAGCTGCACATGACACAACATAGGGGACGCGTCAGCGAAATCCCGACCGGAAAACCCCGCTTCCGCCCGCCCCGCCGCCGTGCTACCCTTCCGGTTACTGCCCGATACGGAAAAAGTCGGATCCGGCAACTGAGGGCTTCCGGTAATTGCGGTGCAGGAATATAAGCAGGCTATTTTTCATATTGGTGAATATATCGTGTGTTATCTGTTCAGGCGTGACCGTTATGCCGAAGTCAGTCACTCAGGTAAATTAAATGATTTCTGATAATCACCTGGTGAATTTTCATGCATGAACAAGTAATTTTCCGTGACAATATCTAAACGGACACATTTACTGCGTAACTGTTCAGGGCGTTACCGGTTCTGATGAACAGAGGGCAGTGCCGGGATCTGTTATTTCCCCAGCGTCCTGTATCGCTGCCGGAAGCTCAGCTCCGGTTTCTGACAGTCCAAAACGGAACCATGCCGCTGCTCGATGCGGGCACCCCTGAGGGCGGATCGTCTTTAGAGCAAAGGAGGATGGATGGACCGATTTACTCACAGGCCTGAAGATATGTGGTTCAGGGAAAATGAAAATGCGTGGCTGCTGACTCTGCCGGAAATACGGACGGAAGGGCATCTTATACCGGCCTGCAAGATAGTCGCTGTCCGGACTGTAGGTGGCGATCGCTACGAGGATGGGCTCTCCTGCACGCTTTTTCTCAGTTGCCAATATGAAGGCAATACCCTGGACCAGACTTTTGCGGCTGTGCTGAGAACCTACATCCGTCCGGACGGCAGTGAGTATTCATTTCTGGATCTGACCGGCGGGGATTTCGTTATTGACAGCAGACTGAGGGGGCGCGGTTTGGGATCCTGGATCATGCAGCAGCTTGTCTGCTGGGCCAGAACCCTGCCCGCGGATATGCGTGTCCGCCGTATCAAACTTTCAGTCCGGGACGATGCTGATGAAGAAAATTACCTGCGGCGTGAGAACTTCTGGCGCGGGCTGGGTTTCCGGTTTGCAGAGAACAGTGATAAGTCCTTTTCTTTGCGTATCCGTGATCTCCGGTTCCCCAGAGGCCGGCGCTCTTCGCTGGCTGCCGTTCGCCTGGACCTGGCCGTCAGCGAGCTGAGCCGGACGTGCACGCAACAGCAGCAAGAGCTTGATTACCTGAAGGCGAAAGTGGCAAGGCAGGCTGAACGTATCTGCTTCCTGACTGAACGTCAGTGGAAGGTGCGTCTTGTCACGGGGCTGTGGGCCGGGCTGTTTTTTCTGCTGAACAGGGCAGACCGCCTGTTTAAAAGAACGAAGGCCGGCCGGCCGGACGACCTGCCTGATGACCGGAACCCGTCACAACGGAGACATGACTATTAACACTGATCTGCAGATTTACCCGACACAGGCGTCCGCGGTGACCCCTGCTTTACTGCCCGTCGCGATCGATTATCCGGCGGCGCTGGCGCTGCGACAGATGGCTGCGCTGATTGACGACTTACCCAGATACCTGCTGGCGCCGGAGGTCAGCGCCCTGCTGCACTATGTGCCGGACCTGCACCGAAAGATGCTGCTGACCACCATGTGGAACACCGGCGCGCGCATCAATGAGGCGCTGGCCCTGACGCGGGCCGACTTCACCCTGACGCCGCCCTACCCGTTTGTGCAGCTGGCCACCCTGAAACAACGTGGTGAGAAGGCGGCCCGTAGCCCCGGGCGCGCGCCGTCCGGGGTGGTGCCGCACCGGCTGGTTCCGCTGTCCGATCCGCAGTATATCGCCCAGCTGGAGATGATGGTCGCCACGCTGCGGATCCCGGTCGAACGGCGCAATCCTGACACCGGCCGGACGGAAAAGGTGCGGCTGTGGAGCGTGGCCGACCGCACCGTCAGGACCTGGATCAATGAAGCCGTGGCGGCCGCTGCGGCCGACGGTGTGACCTTCTCGGTGCCGGTGACGCCGCACACCTTCCGGCACAGCTATGCCATGCACATGCTTTACGCGGGGATCCCGCTGAAGGCGCTGCAGAGCCTTATGGGTCACAAGAGCCTGAAGTCAACTGAGGTATACACGAAGGTCTTTGCGCTCGATGTGGCGGCGCGTCACCGGGTGCAGTTTCACATGCCCGGAACCGACGCAGTGGCTATTCTTAAAAAAACCTGACAGCCAATACCCCGCGTTTCAGGATGTGCACCTCTGCCCGGCCGTTTCGGTACGCTGTGAAGAAAAGGCTGTCGAGTAAAATTCTAATCCAGTGAAAGTCGTCCCGCACGGGATTCACGGGAAGGACCGGACGGCGCAGTTGCAGAACAACGTCCCGGGGGAAAATGTCACGCACCGTCCGACTCAACATGAAATACCACGGCCTGCGTAAAAAGCCACCGGATGCCGGTGAAGCACAGAAATGGTGTACTGTTGCTGCCGTGAACTTACATCGTTTTTAACCGGGGCCTGCAAAAGACGAGGCGTACTGCTGTGTATTACTTTCAGCGGAGTAATTCCAGCCCCCATTGCTGACAGCAGGCATTAATATCACGGGATGACTTCAGCATCACTTTGGGAAGAGTGCTTTTGCAGAAAAGCTCTCTGTGACGGAGCTGGTTTTTAGGCGCAGTCAGCGTGATGTATTTGAGCATTTCCCAGGTCACGTTATCCTTTCCGGTATAAAGACCACCGATTCTGGGAATCGACGAATAGCACCGCTTTATATATCGCAGCAGTGCCAGAGGCATCGAAACATCCAGCAGTATCAGCCCAGTGGCACGCGCAAGTCGCTGTTGTAAACACTTCGTGTAATTACCATCCATCACCCATTTTTCCGTGTTCACGGCTTCGGTATGTAATCGATGAAAATCTTCTGATTTCCTGGGGATCCATTTTGTACCCGGCTGGTGATGGAGTTGGTCCAGATGGATTAAAGGCAGAGATGTTTTGGCTGCTATCGCGCTGGCCAGCGTGGATTTACCGCTGTTGGAGGGGCCCAAAATGCAGATGCGATGGCCGAGTTCTTCCAGTGACACTGATATATCCATAAATCACCCCCGATCACTCGTGTCCCCTGTAAACCCGGCTATCTTAACATATCTATCTTATCTGCCTTCCCCTGAGACACTGGCGAACAGGGCCTGAGCGGCTGAGGCTGACCGGAAACGTCAGGGATGAATTGTGGTTTATAGGCTGAGAAAATAAAGCGTATTTACCCCTAAATAAAGGGCCCAGCCTCCAAAATGTCATAGTACTGTCGTGAATGGTGCCAGGGGGAAGATTCAGGAGGTATACTCTATTTGGCCTGTTTGTTTTTACAGGCCAATATTAACATTGAGCGACTTAAATTGGCTAGCCAGTATTTGGCTATCCTAATTGGCCAGTATAAGGCATAATTATTAGAAAACTATATATAACTATAGGTTCAATTTATATTTATAAACTGTAGTTATAGTTTCATATGTTGCATTTTCGTTAGGTTAGTATTGCTTTTTCACTGTCACTTTGGAGATGATCGCTATGTTGGCTAACTTGTTAATTATCGAGTAATTTGCGATCTAATAAGTTAAAGTGTCTATTTACACATCTTTTTGTCAGAAAGCATTTTAAGAAAATACTACTTAAAACCAATGAAAATTATCGAATATGACACGTTTTGACGATCTGAATATGAGTGGTTTACCAAGACAGCAATCGAGTCGGTTCAAAGTGGCAGAGATTGAATATGTCGTTTTTTTTACACAAATAACTTCAAAGAATCCCTTAGATGCTGCTGTAGATTTACCGAAGGGATTTTACATGCCGCAATATATTAATCATTACGACGTAACTTTTGATTCAGTTCAAAATATGAATCAGAAAACACATTTCGAAAGAGTTGACTTACCTGAGGGCGCTGGGACAAGGGTTATCAAATGCGTTGAAAGAATAATTTTTGACCACTATAATGAGTATAGGGTTGGACTATACTCGTTTGCTCCTGCTGATCTGAAGCTTACCAGTGTATATTGCCGACTAATTTCAAAAAAGAAGCATAAAGGTTCAACTATTGAAGTTGGGCTGGAACCAGAGGGGAAGGCGAATGTCTTACGAACGCCAAGATTCTACTAGCAGATTGCAACTATATCGCCAACGACAAGCTGAGCGTATGGAAGCGATGATGCAAGCTATTCATGAAGGCAGAACTACTGTCGTCACATCTTCTCCTGTACCAGTGTCCGCCTCTGAAGACGTATCACATGCTCACAAAGAACAAATCCCGTTAAAGGCAATTGAGAAAGAAACGAAGTCAGATTCTCGTTTAAATAAATGCTTTGACTTAGGTAATTATAAGTTTTTTGGACCAGGTTTACCAAACGCAACGGCTCAGTGTGTGAGTCATGCCTTGCGTACAGGTCCGTTATACGGAAGCGAAGCAGTACAACATTATCGAAGCAGTATCCGAGGTTATATAGATGAAATATTTGCTCATGTACTTGCATCTATAATAGCTAAAGATGGAAAACCGGCTCATGGCGAGTTATTTTCTTATGACGCGAAAATGGGCAAGTTTGTACCTTTAAAAATCGGCCCAAAAAAATCTATCGCTAATACGGTTGATTTAATTATGGAGCCTAAAAGATTTAGGCGTGGTTCTAGAAAATCTGAATATATTTCTCTCTACAATAAAAAATAGCCCTGCAAGGGCTATTTTTTTCTTAGAATGAATCATCATCCTCAAATTCATATAGCGGTCCTGCTGCAAGTCTGTGTGAACTGGGTACATAATTTTTTTCTTTTACTTCGAAATGATTTTCTGCGAAGTGTTTGTTGTAAACATTGATTAAGCTTTTATTCTTTGTCTCAATAAATTTCTGTCGCACTTCATGTGCTTCAAGTACTCGTATTTCACATCTCCTTCGTATATCGTTATTTTTTTTATATTGGCTAATAGCATCGCTTGATTCTGAGCTGAATTTTCCGGTTGTCCATAATTCAATTATTATTTCTGCATTTGGGGCATCATTCTTAGCCTGATCGATAAATACAGGTATCTGTTTTCCCACCCAATTCTTTATGTCATCATGCTTTACAATAGAATAGGGTTTATACCCTTTACACTCTATGAATCTGATTTCTCTGTGTCTTTTAGTCACGCATACATCACTATCAGCAAATTTTCCTTTCTTGTCTTTGCAAAGTCTACCAATCTGGACCTCTCCACCATCACTTCTGACTGCCTCAGCGACAAGGTATTCAAACAGTGCGCCCTGCAGCTGTGCGTTTGCGCCTCTAATCTGAGAGAAACAAGTCATTATGGAGTCTATTTTTTCAACTTTATCATTTCTATGGGAAAAGTATTGCGCAAGAAAAGTATTTAGCTCGTACAAGCTACGCGCAACTTCTTCTCCGAAAAGATTGTTAGGTGTCGCTGGCATTATTCCTAACTTTTTTAATTCAATAAACGCGTCTTTATCGAACTCTGTCGCAGCGAATACGAAAAGGGTACGCCCGACGTTTTTGAGGGACATAACAGATTTACATTTTGCTATGAATGGCTGAACTTCAGTCAGCGACACCTTGACTCCAAGTAAAACATCACACGCAAAAAATCCAGGCTTAATATTTTCAATGTTTCTTGTGATTAGTGGTGACAGGTATGAGGGGGCTGTAATATCAAACGGATAATTCGAAATAAATGGCGTGTCATTTAGCCGGGTTTTGACAGAGTCGTGACTGACCAGGTTTAAGTTTTGCGCCCACTGAACGATGGATGAGATAAATACAGACTCGGTTACAAGTCGTGCATTGACCTGTCTTGCTTGTCGAGCAAAACGTTTATCTTCCTTTTCACTAATTACTAGGCACTCACCGGTGCCTGGTAGGGCTAACTTTTTGCATAAACCTAAACTGATTAGATTCTCCATGACTGTATTGAAAGATAGTTTTTTCTTCATAGCCAGAGGCGAGCCACTGGCGGCCCCGAAGTGATTAACTGGTACAATACCCCCTCTGGCCAACATTGCTGACAATGCTAAGCCATATGCCGAACCCGTAGCTATTAACTGTTCTGTAAAGACCCTCCAGAACTTGCCACTACCGTAATCTTCTTTTGGATACACAAAGTGTTCACGCTTAGGAAACATGTTCTTTATACTGTTAATCTCACCTGACTTGACTGCTCTTGAAATCAGCTTCCTTGCGTTCTCTGGGCTAATGCCCCGCTCGCGTATGAGCAGATCTGCTAACGTTGAGCTTAAACAGGGACCTTGTTTCTGTAGTAGTTTGGATATAGGTATCATATGTAATGTCACACTGCGCTATTAATAATTACAAACATACAGCGATTCAGTCTTTAAAAAAAGACATTAGGTTACCTATTGATTTTTAACACTATTAAGTGTGTTTTTATAAGTCAGGTTAATTATATGCCGCGATTGCATTTTTTTAGATTAAAAATCTGTATAAATTTTAGGCGTGCTAGCGGTTCATTTGATTATGCTAAAAAAATTATATCTTGCAGCAATATAGAAGCATGCAGCATTATTGCTGCAAACAAGTTGAAAGCGCCTTGTTTTTTTAATAGATTATCTTGCAGCAAGATTGCTGCGTAATTGAGAGGGTGTATGGCCTGGATTGTTGGATTCATTTCCCAGAAAGGTGGTGTTGGTAAAAGCACGATGTCCCGTGCATTTGGCCGAGAGGCAAACGCTGGAGGTATTGTTACTAAAATAGCTGATCTTGATACTGAACAGGCTACTACCACTGACTGGCATCGTAGACGCCTTTCCAATGGTCTTCCCCCTGCCTGTTCAGTTGAGCTTTTCAAGACTGTTTCTCAGGCACTATCCGTTGCAGACAACGTCGATCTTCTCATCCTGGATGGTCCCGCTCGTGCAAGTAAGGGCACGACTGAAATTGCTAAAGTGGCTGATCTCGTAGTGCAACCTACAGGTGCATCACTCGATGACTTAGTTCCAGCAATCAAAGTTTTTCATGCCCTTGTTAAAGAAGGCGTTCCACGCAATAAACTCGTTTTCTCATTGAGCAGGGTTGGAACTGATGCTGAAGAAGCTGATGCTCGTGCCTATATCTTAGAGGCTGGCTATGACGTTCTCGACGGCTGTCTTTTCGAAAAACCTGCTTACCGTAAAGCAATGAATGCAGGGCTTGCGGTTACTGAAACCCGATACAAAGGTCTCAATGAAAGAGCTGATGAACTGATTCAGGCTCTCATTAACAAAGTGGGAGAGCAAAATGGCTGATTTGTCTGCATTGAAAAATAAATCTAAATCTAAAGGGTTAGGCTCTCCTCCTGGACCTGATGAATACGCTACGAGTCTGAACTCTCCAGAGGTCGCGCCAGCTCCAGATATTGCTGAAGCGGCAAAAGCACCGTCTTCAACTGGGGCGTCACTGGAACAACCTGTTCAGGAGCCTTATATCAAGCGTGATGGCAGAAGCATGCGCAAAACCAATCGCACAATTCCTTTCGCGACTCGCGTTTCTGCTGAGTTTGATCAGCGCTTCCGGGATATAGCCTATCAGGAAGATCTCAAAATAGTTGAGCTGTTGGAAAAGGCCCTGCAAGCTTATGCAGAAAAACAGGGTTATAAGTAGCAGCTAGATTGCTGCTAGATTGCAGCATGATTAATTTTATCCATCTGGAGCCTGAAGTTAGTTTTTATTTGCCTGCAAGATAGCTGCTATCTTGCAGCATTCTGTTACTTCAGGTTCTTTCTTTTTATTGATTTTATCTTGCTGCAATCATGCTGCTATCTGTTTTAACTCATTGGCCGATGTTTTCTTTATTTTTGTTTTGCAGCAAGATTGCTGCAATCTTGCTGCATGTAATCTAAGTGGCTTATTGATAATTGGTTAAAAGATGACAGCAAGCTAGCAGCAATCTTGCTGTCATCTTGCTTCAAAATTCTGCTCTCAGGAAACCAATTTACAGACCTACTGCTCATGTTATCTGCAATCTTGCTGCAAGATCAAAACACTCAATGAGATATTTAAGAGAATAATTTGAGAAATATTGAGGTTGGGTATATATCTGAGTTCCTCCATAGTGTATATTTGTCTCATATTTTTCTCAATTAATGGGTGATCTGGGATATGAAAGTGTTCATCGATGATGGTTCTACAAACGTAAAGCTGGCCTGGAAAGACAACGGCAGTATCAGAACGTACCTGAGCCCGAACAGCTTCAAGCGCGAATGGTCAGTGGCATTTGGTGAGAAACCGGTTTTCAATTACACCATGAACGGCGAGCAGTACTCTTATGATCCGATTGCGCCGGAAGCGGTGAAAACCACGAATATTGCATGGCAGTACAGCGACGTGAACGTGGTTGCTGTGCATCATGCGCTCCTGCAGACCGGCCTCAAACCCTGTGAGGTGGACATTACGGTCACGCTGCCGCTGACAGAGTTTTATGATCACAATAACCAGCCCGCAGCGGCAAACATCGAAAAGAAAAAGGCGAGCCTGCTGCGTCCGGTTTCTCTGAACGGGGGTAAGGGCTTCAAAATCCGCAGCGTCTCGGTCATGCCCGAATCCATCCCTGCCGGCTTTGAGTTGCTGAGTGAGCTGGACCCGCTCGATTCACTTCTCATTGTTGATCTGGGGGGAACGACGCTCGATATTTCACAGGTCCGTGGTCGCATGAGCGGTATTACGCGCATTCATGGTGACGCAACCATTGGTGTGTCACTGGTAACGACCGCGGTCGCGGACGCGCTGCGTGTTGCAGGAACGCGGGGCAGCAGTTATCTTGCCGATGATATAATTGTCCATCGTAATGATGATGCATACCTGGAGCGCCGGATTAACGATCTCTCACGCGTGAGCTTGGTGAAAAGTACCATTAACGAATCACTTGAACGTCTCACGCAGCGTGTTCTTAGCGCCATGAAGGCGTTTGAAGGCTATACCCATGTCATGGTCATTGGCGGGGGGGCTGAAATTATTGCTGAGGCCGTTCGCACGCACTGCGGTGTGAGGGCAGAGCGCTTTTATAAAACCGACTCATCCCAGTTCGATTTGGTCAGGGGGATGATTGCTATCGGATAACGACATGGATACGCGCAGAAAGATCCAGTTTTACATCAATCCCAAAAGCAGCCTCGGTGAGGCCTATGCAGACAGTCACACCGATGGAACACCGCAGGGTGAGCGCGGCCGCCTCTGGAAAGCGGCCATGCTCAGCGGGTTTGCACTTGAGCGCATTGATCCGCGTCTGCCGTTCCTGCTGTCGGAACTGCTGAGCGAAAACACGACTGCAGAAGAAGTGCTTCAGGTGATAAGTGCTGTCAGCCCTAAAAGCGCCACAGCGCAGACTCCGCCTCAGGCTGAAAGCGTTCCTGAGCCGGCTGAAGCATCCCCGAATGCCACTGTCGATGAAACCCGCAGTAATGCCAGAGGCATGTTTGGCGGCAGTTAATTTAACGAGGTCATCATGAACAGATTGATACTGCTGGTAACGGGGTTTCTGGGATTAAGAAAGCTCACCGGCAAAGACAGAAAGAGTGCGGGAGAGTGGGGTTTTCTGCTCAGTATGCTTTTTATTGTCCCGCTGCTACTGGGGATGATTGAAAAAGAGGTCATTAAAATTGTGCTGCAGCTGTTCTGGGCAGGTTTTCTGACCCGTTCAGCTTTTCTGGCCAATGATACCTGGAAAAAGAACAAGCAGCAGCGCTGAAACTTGAGCTTAAGTTTCCGATGAACCTTAGCGCGCAGCTTAACGACAGTCTGAAAATTAATAATTAACGCAGGCACCATGAGCAGCTTCAGCGATATCCGGCCGGTTAACATTACCAACGAAGGGTTTGACCGCAGCCACAACGGCCAGTATTTCCAGACCAAAGACCTGGATATGGAATACGGCATGGCCGAATACTGTATCTTCAACGCGCAGCTCTACAGGAATGTCAGTGATGCCGGGGCAGGGGAGTCCGCCGCGGTGCCTGTGCCGCATACGGGCACAGTCGATATCTACACCTCAGTTAAAGAGTGCAATCAAAAGCTGGTTTACTGGGTGGAATACCGGCTCGGGTTTGAAGCAGGCAAGCTCATGACTGTTGAGCTTACGGACAAAACTCTGCAGGAAGACCTGCGGGACCTGTCTAAGTTACGCCCGGCCAAACCGGCCAACCGGGTGGAAGTCACGATCAGCGTGAAAGAGCTGAGTGGGGAAAGACAGCGGGCATTTGCGGCCTCGCTGACGGACGAGAAACTGTCACGCATCCGCGATATTCTCGGCGAGCCGACGGCATCCATTTTCTTTCCCGCTGTACCCGTAGTGGCAGGAAATAATGATCCGTTCTTACGCTTCTCGTCAGTCACGACGGTGGCATCTGTGGTACAGAGCATGGAAGATTTACGAAGCGCCGCCGACGAAAACCTGAATGTCATCTCCCCCACAGGCGACAGGATTGTGCTTATTGACGAGTCACATTTGTAATACGGGGCCCACCGGTTCATTCCGGATGACGGACAATCTGAATGACAGTTCGCACTGTCACTCGCTCAAGGCGCTGGTACAGGGTGACATGGCGATATGACAGTGAAATCCGTAATCGACCTCATCGCTGAATTACCATTACCTTCATTTTTGGCGATGATGAATGCCTTCCCTTTAATCCTGACCATTGCGGTTGCAGGCGCGGTGACCTATTTATCGCTTTCCCCCGAGCGAAGAAAACTGCGGTTTGTTTTCCTGATGCTGGCAATAGTGGGAGGAGTATTATCTGTGCTGAACCCGGCGTTTCTGATACCCGTAGCTGCAGTATTCATCAGGTAACTTTTGCGACCGGTATATCGCTCCAGCGCGTCGTCCACGCCGGTGACAGCATGTCCCGCTTCATCTTCCACTCCGTATCGATCCCCTGACCCGCAAACCATACCCGTCCCAGGCCTGACTGGTTAATGCCGTCCAGCACCTGCATCAGCTGTGCGCTGTTCGCCCGCGGCCGGTTGTCGTCAAACAGGTTGAGCTGGCTGACGCCGTGAGGCGTGAAGTCATCAAGCATGACGCCAGCCTTCATGTACCGGTGGCCGTCTATCCAGATGCGGTCCAGCGCGCGCATGGCCACGCCGATAATGTCCCGCGTGTCCTGGGTGGGCAGGGTGAGTTTTTCCCCGGCCGTATTGCCGTAAAACGTCTCGCCTACAGCATGCGGTGAGGTACGGACAAAAACGCTGATGTGCCTGCAGTACTGGCGTTCGCCCCGGAGCTTCTCGGCGGCGCGCGTTGCGTACTGGCAGAGTGCCTGCTGCATGGCCACTTTGGTGGTAATGCGTGAACCGAAACTGCGGCTGCAGACAATCTGCTGCTTTGCCGGCGGCATCTCTTCCAGGGGAATGCACGCCTCGCCGTTCAGCTCCCGCACCGTCCTTTCCAGCACCACCGAAAAGTTCTTCCGGATGAAGGCGGGGTGCGTGCGCGCCAGCTCCAGCGCGTTGGTGATGCCGAGCAGGTTCAGCTTTTTACCTATACGGCGCCCGACGCCCCAGATTTCCTCGACCGGCTGGCGCATCAGCAGCGCCTCGGTCCGCTTCGGGTTTCCGGGCGTCAGCGCCAGCACGCCCTTAAACTGTGGCCACTCTTTGGAGGCCCACTGTGCTGATTTGGCCAGCGTTTTGGTCGGGCCGATGCCGGCGCCAATCGTCAGTCCGGTTCTGGCCAGAACATGGGCACGCAGCCGGTGGCCGAAGTGCTCAAAGTCTTCACAGCCATCAATGCCGGTCAGGTCTAGGAACATTTCATCGATAGAATACTGCTCGACTTTGGGCGTCCTATCCTCCAGAGCAGACATCACACGCTGGCTAAGGCTATGATTTATGTGGAATGCAATTTAAACAAAAAATTCAGTTACCATTCCTCTGAAGTTTATTTTCTGAACAGGAATTATTCAGCCTTGAACTACCTCAGTATGCTTACTGACAGGGGGGAAGGTTGAGGGTGGTAAGACATAGTCGGAAAATCGATTTCCCCGCCAGGATTTAATCTGCCACGCTTACTCTGAAGCCCTCAATCGGGCAATGAGTCTTATCCCTTACCCACCCCAATGCAGGAAAAATGATGATAAAAAAATACAGGATCCCGGGACTGACCGCGGTGGCGTTTCTTCTTATCAGCACCCTCGCCGGTGCCGCAGAGGAACGCTGGACGTTTGACGGCGATATCCACAACAATTCCCTTGCTGTCAGTCCCGATGAGAAAACGGCGGTGGCGTCCTACAGTGAGCGCTCTGAGGTGGTGGTCTACGACCTGGCTGCCGGGAAAGTCAGAAAGGTGCTGAAGGGATACGTCACGCCCCGCAATGCGCTTTTCTCCCCCGACGGGAAGGCCGTATATCTTTCAGACAGCAGCCTCGGCGTGGTCAGAAAAATCAGCACCGGGACGCTTGACGTGGAGACCTCGCTGCCGCTGGGGCCCGGGGCATTCGGCACAGCTATCAGCCGTGACGGTCAGCGCCTGTATGTGAATAACGAGGCCGCCAGCACGCTCTCGGTGTATGACCTGACGCACAACCGGCCCGTTGCGGTCGTGACGGGTTTTGCCCAGCCCCGTCAGGGCATAAAAATCAGCCCGGACGGCAAAACCGTCTACGTCACTAACTTTAAGGGCGATAAAATTACCCTGGTTGACGCCGTAACGGGCGAGATTCGCGGCGAGATAACAGGCTTCAGCAAGCTGCGCGCCATTTCAGTCAGCGCCGACGGCCGCACACTGTACGCGGCTAACAGCGGCAGCAACACCATCGCCGTGGTTGACACGCAGAAGCGCGCCATTACGGCAACCATTCCCGTGGGGCAGGATCCTTACGGTGCCGCCCTGACGCCGGATAACCGCTATGTTTACAGCGGCAACCTGGGCGACAACAGCCTCTCCGTTATTGATACCGCCGCCGGTAAGGTGGTCTCCACCGTTACCGGACTGGATGCGCCCCGTCAGGCCATCGTTTTCAGCAAAGACGGTGCCCGCGCGTGGGTGCTGAATAAAGACCTCAGCATTGCGGTCGTTGACCTGAAACAGAACCGCGTCACGGCCACGATTAAAAGCCCGCCGCAGGCCTGATTCAGTCCTTCCCTCACTCCGGCGGTGTGACGGTCCTTCCCGGAGTGGGAGAGTCTAACCACTTTTACTGGTTTATTTTAACTGAATAACCTGTTTTAAAGATTTAACCCGACGTGCCTATACTCTTTCTGTCTACTCAGGAGATTACGGCATGAACGATAAAATATTTACCCTGCATAACGGAGCGCGCCCGCTGAGCGCGCTGAGCAGCCCGAAAGAGGCTATACGTCAGTTCACGCCTAACTGGTTCGCCGCGACCATGGGGACCGGTATCCTGTCTCTGTCTCTGGCGCAGTTCCCCTGGCCGGTTCCGGGATTACGCCTCGTCGCCGAGGGACTCTGGATGTTTAACATCTTCCTGTTCAGCGTCTTTGCCGTGATGTATCTGGCCCGCTGGGTGATGTACTTCGGTGAGGCAAAGCGCATCTTTGGCCATTCAACGGTGTCCATGTTCTTCGGCACCATCCCGATGGGCATGGCCACCATCATCAACGGGCTGCTGGCGTTTGGCCTCCCCCGGTGGGGGGCTGACGTCATTCCCGTAGCGCACGCCCTGTGGTGGCTGGACGTGGCGATGTCGCTGCTGTGTGGCGTGTGTATTCCCTACATGATGTTTACCCGGCAGCAGCACAGCATTGACCAGATGACCGCCGTCTGGTTACTGCCGGTCGTGGCCGCCGAGGTTGCGGCAGTCAGTGGCGGCCTGCTGGCACCGCACATTGCCGACCCCCACGCGCAGCTCGGCATCATTATTACCAGCTACGTGCTGTGGGCGTACTCGGTGCCGGTGGCGCTGAGCATCCTCGCCATCCTGCTGCTGCGTATGGCGCTGCACAAGCTACCACACGAAAGCATGGCGGCCTCAAGCTGGCTGGCACTGGGGCCGATTGGTACCGGCTCGCTGGGGATGCTGGTCATCGGCGGAGATGCGCCCGGGGTGTTTGCCGCGGCGGGCATGCCGGAAATCGGTCATATCGCGCAGGGCGTGGGGTTCGTTGCCGGCATTCTCTTCTGGGGCTGCGGCCTGTGGTGGATGCTGCTGGCCACGCTGATAACCGTGCGATACTTCCGTGAAGGCATTCCGTTCAATCTGGGATGGTGGGGCTTTACCTTCCCGCTGGGCGTGTACACGGTCGCCACGCTGAAGCTGTCCACCCTCGTTGACCTGGCGTTCTTTAAAGGCTTCGGTGCGCTTCTTGTCGTCATGCTGGCCGCCATGTGGCTGCTGGTCGCGGTGAAGACGGTGCGCGGGGCATGGAGCGGGAAACTGTTTGTTTCCCCCTGTCTGGCAGGCCTGGACCGGAAGCCGTGAGTGAAACCTGCACGTCGCTGCTGGACCCGTTTTTACGCGAGGAACGCCTCGCGGCAGTCGCCGCGCCGCACGTGGCCGCGCTGAATCGCTGGGTCAGCGGGCTGCGTCAGCACGGCGTGGAGCTGCCGTGGTTTGATCCGGCCGACGGCGGGACCGGGGCCGGACTGCTCGTCCTGCTGCAGTCGCCGGCGCGCAGCAGCCCGTCACCCCGGTTTGTGTCGCGGGATAACCCGGGGCCGGCCCAGCAGAACCTGGGGCGGTTTCTGGCGGAAGCCGGTATTGCGCGCCGGGACAGCGTGCTGTGGAATACGGTGCCCTGGGTCAGCGACGGGCCGCAGAAACGGCCCTCAGCGGCGGACATCCGCAGCGGCTGCGCCTGGCTTGAGGACGTGCTGGCGTATCTGCCCGCGCTGCGCGTGGTGGTGCTGGCCGGTGCCGTAGCGGCTCAGGCCCGCGGGACGGTCAGTCATCAGTGCCCCGGCGTCACGGTGCTGAAGATGCCTCACCCCAGTCCGCTTTCACTTTGCACAAGCCCGGCGGTGCCGGAAAACATCCGCCGGGTGCTCCGCGAAGCACGCGCTGCGCTGGCGGGCTGAGGGTGCCAGCAGAATAATACTGACAGGCTTTCCGTCTGGCTCTATACTCAGAGTACAGGGTGATGGCGTTCCACCTTTCCCAACCGCTCCGTTCCGGAGCTGATGACGCCTGATGCGACTCTTGATTTTCAGGAGGTGCGTCAGGCCGTCCTTACTTTCCTCCCGGCCTGCGTACTTCCCTTTACGGGGAGAGACCCTTGATACACGTTTTTGGCCACATCAATCCTGACAGCGACGCCATCTGCACGGCGGTCGTCACCGCTCACTGGCTGACCGGGCGCGGCATGGACGCCCGCGCATGGCGTCTCGGCGAGGCTAACCGGGAAACCCGCTTTATCTTTGACACCGCCGGTCTTACGCTGCCGCCGCTGCTCGCTATTCCGCTGCAGGATGAACGGGTGTGGCTGGTCGATTTCACCGAGCCGGCGCAGGGGCCTGACGACCTGCTCCGGAGCAACGTCGTGGGCATCACTGACCACCACCGGCTGGGCGGGCTGATAACGCAACTGCCGCCGGAGGTGCATATCCGCCCGGTTGGCAGCAGCGCCACGCTGCTCTGGCTGCTGATGGACGCTGAAGCGCGCCGCACGCTGCCCCCGACGCTCGCCGTGCTTCTGCTGGGCGCACTCCTGAGTGACACCGTGAATCTTCGCTCGCCGACCACCACCGAAGACGATATCCGTTCGGCGACCGAACTGGGCGTGCTGTCCGGCGTAAACCGCAGAGCCTTCGCCCGTGACCTCCTCACCGCCAAAACGGACGTCAGCGGCCTCAGCGCCCAGCAGCTGCTGGGCAGGGACCTCAAGGCCTTCGTCATTGCCGGCACCGACGTGCGCATTGCCCAGATTGAGGTCAGCTCACCGACACAGGTTGCCCCCGTGATGGACGACCTGCTCGCTGCCCTGGCGTATCTGGCGGACCAGTCGGGTGCCGGGCTGACGGTGCTGATGTTGACCGACATTCGCGCCGGGTTTTCAACGCTTTACTTCGCCGGGCGGGAGAGCGTTAACGCGGCCTCCTGCTCCGTACCGGGCATGCTCAGCCGCAAAAAACAGCTTCTGCCGTGGCTTGAGTCCCGCCTTAACCAGAACGGGAGTTCATTATGACCTGCTACACCCACGCACTGATACTTGTGAACGACAAAGACGACGGCACCCTCCTGCTGAAACGGGCGGTCGCGCTGGCGCAGCCGCTCGGCATGAAAATCACCCTGGCCCACATCAGCGACGACTACCGGGAAATGAACTACGTGTCCGACAGCCTGATGGACGACGTCGTGTCGGAAGAGGTGCTGAAAGCCAAAGCGTTTATGAGCGAGCTGGCGGCCTCCGTGCCTGAGGCGGTAGACACGCGGGAGCTGGTGACCATGCGCCGCTTTGAGGACGTGGAGAAGTGCATCAATGAGCTGGGCGTGGACCTCGTGCTTGCCGGGCACCGCAACCGCTTTATGGGAATGCTGACGTCCCGCTCGGCGGAATACATCAACCACCTCACGGTGGATGTGCTTATTACTCACCTGAATGACTAAACCGGGAGAAACGCTATGCACTTTACACTGGATAACGTGACCGCCCGGGAAATTCTTGACTCTCGCGGCAACCCCACCGTTGAAGTTGAGGCCCGGACCCCGGACGGGATGATGGCACGCGCCTCGGTGCCTTCCGGGGCCAGCACCGGGTCGCGCGAGGCCGCAGAGCGCCGCGACGGTGACGCACAACGTTTTGGCGGCAAAGGCGTGCTGGATGCCGTCAGGGCGGTTAATACGGAAATCTGCGAAGCCGTGCGCGGCCTGGACGTGCGCGAGCAGCGGCAGCTGGACAACATCATGCTGATGCTGGACGGCACGGAGAACAAGAGTCGCCTGGGTGCCAATGCCATTCTGGGCGTATCGCTGGCGGTGGCCCGGCTGGCGGCACAGGCCTCGCACGAGCCGCTGTGGCGCTACCTGGGGGGCCTGCAGGCGAATCTGCTGCCCGTGCCGTGCATGAACATCATCAACGGCGGCGTGCACGCCCGCGGTCAGGGCGCGGACTTCCAGGAGTTCATGATAGCGCCACACGGGGCACCCACGCTGCGCGAGGCCGTGCGTCAGGGCAGCGAGGTCTACCAGGCGCTGCGCCAGATCCTGCTGGAAAAAAAACTCTCAGCGGCAGTGGGCGACGAAGGCGGTTTTGCGCCCGCCGTGTCGTCGAACCGTGACCCGCTGGCGTTTATCGTACAGGCGATTGAGAAGGCGGGATACAGGCCCGGAGAGGACATCAGCATCTGCATGGACCCTGCCTCAAGTGAGTTTTTCGCTGACGGTCAGTATCATCTGCGCACCGAGGGCAGCGCGCTGAGCGCGGCGGAAATGACGGCATACTACGGCGAGCTGATGGACCAGTTTCCGGTCATCCTGCTGGAAGACGGCCTGGCCGAGGACGACTGGGCGGGCTGGAAGCATCTGCACCAGCAGCTTGCGGGCAGGGCCGAGCTGGTTGGTGACGACCTGTTTGTAACCAACGTGAAGTACATCCAGCGCGGCATTGACGAAAACCTCGCCAGCGCCGCGCTGATCAAGCTCAATCAGATAGGCTCGCTCAGCGAAACGCTGGACGCCGTGGCTCTCTGCCAGCGGCACGGCTGGGGTGCGTTCATGTCTCACCGCAGCGGGGAAACCACGGACACGTTCCTTGCCGATCTGACGGTGGCCCTGCGCGCGGGACACCTGAAAACCGGCGCGCCGTGCCGCGGCGAACGCGTGGAAAAGTACAACCAGCTGATGCGCATTGAGCAGGCGCTGGGTGAGGACGCGCACTACGCGGGGCTTCATGCGTTTGTGCGCCGCACGTAACACATCCGCCGGACGGTCCCCGTCCGGCAAAGAAGGAATGCCTGTGGCCCCTGCAACGCTGATCCTCCTGCGGCACGGCGAAAGCCAGTGGAACCGGGAAAACCGTTTTACCGGCTGGACGGACGTGCCGCTGACGGTCAGGGGGCGGCAGGAGGCCGACCGGGCCGGTGACGCGCTGCGGGCAGTGGGCCTTATGCCCGACCGTGTCTTCACCTCGGTGATGACACGCTGCGTTCACACGGTCTGGCGGGTGCTGGACCGTCTTGACCGAAGCTGGACGCCCGTGGAAAAGAGCTGGCGACTGAACGAGCGCCACTACGGTGCGCTGCAGGGGCTGAACAAGGAGGACGCTGCCCGGATGATGGGGGAAGAGACCGTCCGGCTATGGCGCAAAAGCTTCAGCGGCATTCCGCCCGCAGACGCGGAGGCTCCGGCGCAGCTGCGTCGGGATCTGCGCTATCGCCGCGTTGCGCTGGCCGACCTGCCTGCAACGGAAAGCCTGGAAATGACCCTGCGTCGCGTCATGCCATACTGGCACCACGTTGTGGTGCCACAGCTGCGCTGCGGAAGTACCGTTCTGATTGTGGCGCACGGCAACACGCTGCGCGCCCTGACCGCCTTTCTGAACGGCATGCCCCACGACAGCGTGGCACAGCTGCACATCCCGACCGGCGTGCCGGTTGTATATGAAATGGATACGGCCGCACAGGTCGTGTGCCGTTATGTTCTGAATATTAAAAAAAAGGAGTGAACGTGAATCAGCTTTTTGCCGTCATCACCGGCGGTGCTTTAGGGTGTGTTATCCGCTGGCAGCTGGGCGCGCGCCTGAACGCGCTTTTTCCGGACCTGCCGCCGGGGACGCTGCTGGTCAACCTGCTGGGTGGATTTATCATCGGGGCGGCGCTGGCGTATTTTCTGCGCCATCCCGGCCTCGATCCGGCCTGGCGGCTGCTCATTACCACCGGGCTGTGTGGCGGAATGACGACCTTCTCCACATTCTCAGCTGAGGTTTTTGCCCTGCTGCAGTCAGGCAGCTATGCCTGGGCAGCCGCCTCGGTGCTGATACACGTGCTGGGTTCGCTGGCCATGACGGCGGCCGGATTTTATATCATGACGCTGTGTGGTTAACCCGGACCGTACGGCCTCTATCCAGGGGAGACCTCAGTGCAGCGACCGCTGCACTGAGGTCAGACAGTTCAGTATATTGTTCAGAAGCGCTCTCTGCGGGCCTGATCCGACAGGGTTTACGCCTGTAAGGCTTCCCCTAAATCCGGGACACTGTCGTGACAGAGTTTCAGGTCTGCCTGTTCTGGTAAAGGTCCCAGCGATTGCCATAGATGTCCTCAAACACGACAACCATTCCGTATTCTTCCTCGCGCGGCTCCTGACAGAAGTGGACGCCTTTTGCCTTCATAGCATTGTAGTCGCGCCAGAAGTCGTCGGTCTGCAGGAACAGAAAAACCCGTCCGCCGCACTGGTTGCCGATAAAGCCTTCCTGCCGGTCGTTCGACGCGCGGGCAAGAAGAATAGCACAGTCGCTGTCAGGGTCCGGCGTCACCACGACCCAGCGCTTACCCGGCTGCGGCGTGTCCTCAATCAGGGTAAAGCCCAGCTTATCGGTGTAATACTCAATTGCACGATCGTAGTCATCGACCACGACAGCCACATACCCCATACATCGCTTCTGTTTTCTCATCTGCTGTTCCATCAGTTACGTCATAACGCCCGCTATAATCAGATTCATATCAAATACGACGTTCGGTCGTCTGTACTGACTCTGAACTGACACCCTCAGACCGGACATTGAAAGCATTTGAGCACTCAGGATTTTGGGCCCAATTTTGTAAGAGCCTGCTCAACCTTTTCAGCATCCTGCTCCAGTACGGCTTTCTCATCGGGAGTGAGCGGGACCTCTTCGAGGTAACGCCGGATGGATGCTTTACTCTCCAGAATAAGCCCGCGCGCGCTGTCCTTCAGCAGGTTAAAATCGCAGCCGATGCAGGCCATCCGGTGCGGGCAGCTGCTCCAGAACGGATTTGTGCAGTATGAATCACCTAAATCATAATACGTTGCAGGTCCGGTCAGGCTGGCGGCGTCAGGGTCGCGATCAATCAGTACGCTGATCATGTGCGCGACTCTGTCTGCTTTTACAAACGAGGCGGCCAGCTGTGTCGGGCGGATACGGAGATAATGCATGGTGGACTGGGGCGTTGAGTGACCAGCCCACTGCATCAGTTCATACAGTGACATGCCCTGCGGTACGCTGGCCAGTGCGGTCACGGCTGAGGCGCGTCCCCGATGGCTGGTTATCACTCCGCCGCTGTCTTCAGAAGGAACGCCCGCTCTTGCGCAGAGCATCGGTATCACCGTGCGGTTGAGGATAGCGCTGCCGGCAGGCTTCCCCCGGTACTGAAACAGCAGCCGGACCTTCTCACCGGTCCGCTCATCAGCCAGCATGGCCTGTTCTGCCGGGCGTTCGGCCAGCCAGATGTCGACATATTTTTTTACCACTGTCGCCACGGGTTTAACAAAGGCTTTTGATGTTTTTCCGGCGGGGACATGCAGGTAACAAAGGGTTCCGGCCGGGATGACGCTGCCGTCATCTTTCGTTATTTCATCTGCCTGCGGCGCGATGCAACCGGTAGTCAGGCGGAGCAGCTCATTTTTCCTCAGCCCCGCATGGGTCCAGATGACGGCCATCGCCTGCAGCATGGCCAGCGGATAATGTATTTCAGTAAGCAGGTCTTCCTGACGCAGATTGAGGCTGGCCCAGATGAGCTTGAGCCAGACCGGATCGTTGATAACACGGGGATTGACGTCGCGCCGAAACAGGGTGGTATCCGGTGTGGAAAGATGACGGGCAGGGCTGAAGCGCAGGCGACCCCAGCCCCAGTTTTCGTAGTCGACCATAAAACGGCGCAGTGAGTAGATAAAATGCGCCCTTGAATGCGGCATCATAGGCTCACCGGATCGCACCGATTTTCGGGTGCCCCTTTCCGTGCCCAACTGTAGCTCATCCACGTTCATCCGGCCGACCGCAGCGATAAAGCTGGCGCAGATTTCCATGCTCCAGTCTGACGGTTCACGCACCTCCGGATGCGCCTTTGCCAGCCAGAGGCCGCAGCGCAGTATAAAGCTGTACTGGCCTTCACGGGTGCGAGGCCTCAGCACAGACGTTTCCCGCCAGCGCCGGCACCACCTGACCCAGGCCGGATCGATCCCGTCTACGGGTTTTTCATACCATCGGGTATAATTACGCATCCTCATCGGGGCGCTGAAGATGCCCAGCGCAGCAAGGCCGTGTGAAATCCGGCCAATGTACCGGGATGTCCCGCTATCTGTGTTGTTCTGGGCTTCCCACAGCAGTTCAGGCGTAAAGGTTTCAAGACGAGGATCTCTGTTCATGACCATCAGCGTGGCCAGTATGCCCGACAGATGCGTGACCTGACTACCCGCAGCATAGCCCAGCGATTTCAGGGTTTCAGTCAGGCGGTGAAGCTCCCGGAAGTAAATAGCCTGACCAAAAATGGCACAGGTATACAGGGCAGGTTTTCTGATGTCTGGCAGGCTGAGGGGATCATACCGTCCGGCGAAATGCCATGCAAAGGCGGCCATCAGCGGCCGTCCTTTTCCGTCCGTCCGGCTGAATGTCTGCCAGCGTTCCTGCGGCCATCGCCAGTACGGTATACCCGAAAGGTGCATCTCACGCAGGAGGTCCAGTATTATCAGGTCAGCAACCTCGCGGCTGCATCCGCTTTCTGCTGCGATGTCTTTCAGCGGCCTGATAAACTCAGGAGCAGGTTTCATCCGCAGCAGCCTGCCCCGGCTGTGAGAGGTGGCCAGTGCGGCCTTTTCAGGCTCAGTCAGTAAAGCATCAAGCCTGTAAGCGGAGAGGTCGAAGGGAAGCCACACATTCTCAGGCTGTTCAGACGCTGCCATATTATTCCTCCGTGCCGAAAATGAGGTTCGCCATCCTGATATCTGCCGTTTCAATTGCTCCTGCCATCCGGGCGGCAAGATCCCTGCCGGAAAGGTGAATATAAATCTGAGTGGTACGCGGATCACGGTGACCTGCGTAGGTGGCAAGTTCGTGCAGTTTCCAGCCCGCACGGGCCAGATGCGTCAACCGCAGGTGGCGGAAAGTATGGGTTGAAATGTCGGGCAGCCCTGACTCAAGCGCCCATTTCCGTACCGTTTTGCTCCAGCTCCAGTAAGAGAGCGGTGCCCCCTGATTACGATCGGACTCAGAGCGGAACAGGGCTCCTTTTACCATCCCCGACAGCTTCATCTGTAAAAGATGAGCCGCCAGCACCGGCGTCAGGGCGGGACTGTAACAGACGATCCGTTCATGACGGTTCTTGGTGGTTTCAGCCCGGACGCGGATGAGGCGGTGGGTAAAGTCAAGGTCATCAGTACTCAGCGCGGTGACTTCCGATCGTCGCAGCGCACCGCAGTAGGTTAACGCCAGCATCAGCCGGTCACGAAGCGGAGAATCCGCGGCATGAGCCTGAAAAAGCTGCCACTGTGCATCGTCAGGAATACGCGGCAGCTTTACGATACGGGGAACCAGCCCCCGTGCGGAACACAGCATGCCCGGCGTGCCGGAACGGGGCAGCGGATTTACCTTACACAGGTCAAGATACATCAGGAAGTCGTACCAGAGACGGACAGCCGACAGGCGCAGCTGGAGCGTGGCGCTTGCGGCCGGGAAAGGCATACCGGGTAACTGAGGACGGATGTAGGCAGCCATGTCATCAAACCTGACCTTTTCAGGTTCAATCCTGTTCCGGCTGCAGAACGCAAAATAATGACAGAGGGCTGCGCGGTAGGCGGTCAGGGTGGCGGGTGCCCGCCCCAGGTCGGACAGCAGCTTCAGCCAGCGTTCCGCCAGTAAAATGGCACTGTTGTTTAGTGGAGTCGTCATTGCGTTTACCTCTGAGGTCAGCGTTGCTGTTCAAAGTCTATACGATCAATGTTGCATTCCACTTAACTTACTATAGAGCATAATTTGAGCTGAAGACATGCACTTTTTCCGGGAAATCCAGCGTCTTTATCTGGAACCACGGCGCGCCCATTTTTATGCCCAGGGCTTTGGCTCCTTTGCTTCTTGCTATGACGCAGCCATCGTTGTTCGAAAGGACGACGACAGGTTTTCCCCGCAAATCAGGCCTGAACAGGGCCTCACAGGACGCATAGAAGCTGTTGACGTCAGCCAGACCAAACATCGGCATGGTTACCTCCGGCGCACCTCGGTATTGTGGAAAAACCAGGTGACCACGCCCAGCAGGTGCAGCTCCTCGGGGTATATCACCGGATAGGCCGGGTTCATCGGGCGCAGCGCAATCTGTGGCTGCAGCTGCAGGCGCTTGACGGTGAACTCCCCGCCGACCTCTGCGATGACGATGTCACCGTGCGTGGCTTCCTTCGCGCGATCGACGACCATCACGTCCCCGTCATACAGACCCAAATCTTCCATGCTGCTGCCGCTGGCGCGCACGAAAAACGTGGCGGCCGGGTGGGTGATGCAGAGCTCGTTCAGGTCCAGCTCTGCCTCGACATAATCGGTGGCAGGGGAGGGGAACCCGGCGGCGCAGCGCTCAACAAACAGCGGGATGCGCATGACGGGGCGGATATCGGCAGGCCTGAATACTGTCAGTCCGCCCCGGGAGGATGTTGCTTTCATGGCGCCGTTCTCCGGACTGAATGGCCTGAAGCCGGTGCGGCAGTGAATGATTCTGACATGATAAATTCCTCCATAAATAATACTGTATATAAAAACAGTATTATTGAGCCGGAGACGCATGGCAAGAGGAACGAAACGGTACTCTGTCAAAGGGATGCCTATGTTACTGAGCAGGCTAATTATTTTTTTGTCGGGCAGTTTCAGTCAGGGGAGCGCGTAAGCAGTCGTTGCTGACATAAGTGAAATTACGCTTCCTCAACACGGCTGTTCGTTCCTCGCTGCGCTGCGGTACGCCTCAGCCGTGTTCTGCGGCGAGCGTTGCCGGCTCACGTTTTAAGGGCAGAATTATCGGGCTGTCTGAGCCTTGAACAGGACGGCCGGGTGTTTTATCTTCCGGGAAAGCCACAGACGGAGGAGGGTTTTATGGATGAGAATGAATCAGTTGGCCGTTTACTAGCGTCCCTGCTGGCCGAATACGACATGAGCGTGGACAAATTCTGCCGGCGTTCCAGGCTGCAGGAGCATGAGGTCAGGCTTATTCTGCGGGACGTGCTGACTGTCACTCCTGCCGTGGCAGAAAAGCTGGGGCGCGTGTTTTACTCGCCCGGCTTCTGGATGGTCCGTCAGGCGATGTCGGAGCTCAGGAAACTCAGTCAGGGGAGTTAAAAAAGCCCGGGTAACCGGGCAAGAAGGACAAGTGACTACTCTTATGAGGCTTCTGGAAACTCACAGCACATTCATGATAAACAACGTACCGTGCAGTGGTACTCAAAAAATTTGTCAGTCTGTAAGAGGGCGTTACCGGCTTCACCTGCAGCCCTCTCCTGAGAGGGCCGGGGTAAGACGCCGGTCCTGAATGTCATCTGGCACAGATACACTGTGCAGGTTTTTTAGCTGAAGCATTCCATCTCATTTTAAAGCCTGCCGGTAATCAGAAAAAAATCACTGACGAAAAGCGCACGGCAAATATTGCGCTCAGGATGAAGTGCGCCAGAAAAATGGCAAAAGCGATGCCGCCGAGTAAGACACCCAGAAAGGAGTGCTTCTCTTTCAGGATGAACGTCAGTCCGGACAGCACTGCCAGTGAAAGCAGGGCCTGCAGTACATGACTCACCGGGATCACCCAGTAATGGCCTGCATATGCACCTGCCTTGCTGATGGCCACAATCAGCGCGGTTCCGCCAAATCCCCATCCCCAGAATGTCTTCGCCAGACTCAGTTTTCCTGTAACAAGCGCTTTTAACATCGTCAGTTCCCTGTCTTAACCCGGTTCGATCCGAGAAATTTAACATTCAACGACAGGCTCAACCAGAAACTTTGTGTGTTTCTGGAGCGCTGATATGGGTGAAAATCACAGATAAAGACGGGCCTTACGGACGGGTATGTACCCACGCCAGATGAACCGGTGGATATCTTTTAGCCGGGGTAAAAAAGGGGGGCTGTGCGGAAAAAAAACCGGCCCTGTTGCGATTATCAGGGGGCTTATGAGCAGTTTTCTGACTACTCATCCCGGACACGGGCGGTATTCTGGCAAAAAAAACCGCCGGAATGGTCACGGCGGGCGCGCCATCAGGCGCTGAGCAAATTTATGACAACGAATGCAACACAGCCGCTGTACAGTAAACCCTGACTTTGTGACATGCAATTGTCAGGTGAGGTCAGATTTTAGCGCGGTTTAAGGCTTCTCTCTGTGGTCTGATGCTCCAGGCACCGCATAAAGTTCTCAATGATGCCTACGGCATGCGTCATGGCCAGCAGCTCTGCCGCAGTCATCACGTCCGTACGCAGCAGCGCCTCCATGACGCCGGGCTCACTGAGTACCGGCTTTATTTTGTTGACCCGGTCTATCAGATGCGCCCAGTTGTTGACGAAGGTGTCCGGGTCAGCATAGGCTCCGTCCCTTAGCTGCGTGTAAATCACATCCAGATCCGCTTTCATCGACCTGACGGCCTTCACCAGTTTCTCGTCAGGATGTGGCTGGTTATCATCAGACACGGAATGCCTCCACCATACCTCTCAGCGCGTGCGCCTGCTCTGACAGCGAGCGGGAGGCTGATGAGGACTCCTCAACCAGAGCCGCGTTGTTCTGCGTCACGCCGTCCATCTGACTCACGGCCACGCTCACCTGGGAAATCCCCTGCATCTGCTCCGACGAGGCCAGGGCAAGCGTGTCCATGGAGTCGGCCAGTTCGCCGACCATGCCGACAATCTTCAGGATGCTCTGCCCGGTCCCCGACGCGACCTCCACGCCGCTTTCCACCTGATCGACGGCCTGTTCAATCAGCTCCTTGATGTCCTTCGCGGCCGTGGCGCTGCGCTGCGCCAGCGTACGGACCTCACCGGCCACCACGGCAAAGCCGCGGCCCTCTTCACCGGCACGAGCAGCCTCTACCGCGGCGTTGAGCGCCAGAATGTTGGTCTGGAATGCGATGCCTTCAATCACCGACGTGATGTCCCGGACCTTAAGGGCACTTTCCTGAATGCTGTGCATGGTTTCGGTCATGTGGTGCACCTTTTCCTTGTCGCCATCCACCGTCCGCGCGGTCTCGCGGGCGGACTCTGCGGTCTGCTGTGCACCGGCCGTGTTGCTTTTCACCGTGGCGGTGAGCTGCTCCATGCTGGCGGCCGTTTCCTGCAGCGCGGCGGCCTGCTCTTCGGTCCGGGAGGACAGCTCGGTGTTGCCCTGCGCAATTTCGTCGGCGGCCAGCGCGACCGAGGCGGCGGTCTCTTTAATCTGCGTCACCAGGCCGCGCAGGCTGGCCTGCATGGTACCGAGGGAGGCAAGCAGGCTGGTTGTGTCGTTTCGGCGAAGCGTTACGGGTGACGTCAGGTCACCGGCTGCGATGGTTGCGGCCAGCGCCTGCGCCTGTGCGGGTTCGCCGCCCAGCTGGCGCATCAGTATCCGGATGACCACAAAGCAGGCGCCTGCCGCCACAAGGACGGAGGTGCCCGTCAGCAACATCAGGATGAGCGAGGCGCGGTCGGTGGCGGAACTGTTCTGCTCCACCGCAACCTGACTGTTGCGCTCCTGTATCTCAGCCATATCTTTAAGGGCCGCGAGGAGCTTACCCTGGACCGGGCGTAACTCCCGGATGAGGAAATCCGTTGACTGCTGGTCAAGGTTGGCCAGCCCGAGCTGAAGGCCTTTATCCACGGCTGTAAAGGTGGGGCCTTCGGCGTCGGTGATACGTCTGAAGGCGTCCCGGCCCGCAGGTGTTGAATCGGTCTTCATGATGTCGGCCAGGGCCTGGCGGTTGGCAATAAACAGAGCCTTCTGTTTGTTGATGCGCTCAACTTCAGGCTTCATCTGCGCCGGATCACTGAACAGGATAATGTTCCTGACCGCAATGGCGATGTCCCTGTTTTCACCGAACATCGCCTGAGCGAGCTGGTATTTCTTCATTTTGATGTTGACGGTGTCGTCCATGCCCTCACGGGCATGATGAAACGCCCGCAGTGCCGTGCCGGTGCACAGCGTGAGCAGGATAATGAGCAGGCCAAAACCTGCGACAAGGCGTGTGGAAATTTTCATAAACGTTCTCTTTTTAAAGTTATCTGCTGTGTTTGTGTTTGCTAACCACAGGTTACTATCGGCACGCGGTATCACGGGTTCTATGTCTTTATTGGCAAATGTTTCTTATCAGTTAACGGCCGTTAATCACCGTTTTTTGCGGCCGTCGCTGCGCTCCGCTTTTAAGCGGCGTGACGGCTTCGCCTGACGCCGGATCTGTTCCCTCCCTCTGACGCCTTTTCCCCTCATTTTTCAGGACTGCACCGTGCCTTCACGTTAGCCGGGCCGCGTCGCCGTCAAGGGCGTCCTGCTTGTATGTTCATAAAGCCCGTTTAGACTGGCTACACGATGCTGCAGCACGACCGTCCTGCTGGGTTTTGAAGCCCGAGGGTGAGCCGGACCGCGCAGCATTCTTTTCATAAGCAGCCCGAACAACTGCCTGGGCGGTTAATACCAGCCCGAATTTTGCAAGACCGGGAGAACTGAAATGAACATGAAAACTGTCATAGGTATTGATATAGCCAAGAAGAGCTTTGATGTGTGTATCAGTGACAACTCAGACACCTTTCATTTTGAAAACTCGGCGAAAGGTTTTGATGAACTGTTAAATCTGGATTCAGTGAGAAAACAACAGATCAGTCTTTTTGTTATTGAAGCAACGGGTAACTACCACAGAGCACTTGTAGATGTACTGGAACTCAATGGTTTTGCCGTTGCTGTGGTTAATCCCCGCCTGATAAAGAACTTCAGCCGGGCTATGGGAATTAGATCAAAAACTGACATTCAGGATGCCAGGGTTATTCGCGAGTACGGCGTGCGTATGGAGCCGCCGATCAGACAAAAGTGTGACAGTGAGCTCTTGAGGCTTAAAGCAATGGCGAGCCGCCGTCGTCAGCTTGTTGCCAGTCGCACGATGGAAACGAATCGTCTCGAAGCGCAGACAGATCAGGAAATCAAGTCCGATATACGACGTCATATTCATTGGCTGACATCAGAAATCAAGCGCATCGATGCAGTCCTCGCTGAAAGAATCGGTAAAATGCCCATGCTGAAAGAAAAAGTGAAATTGCTAAGGGAAGTTAAAGGGGTAGGGCCGGTTGTGATGGCAGGATTACTTACTCAGGTGCCTGAACTGGGAACGCTTGATCGCCGCAAAATCAGTGCCCTCATAGGGCTTTGCCCTTATTCGCGGGATAGTGGTAATTTCAGGGGGAAGAGGACTATATGGGGGGGCCGATCTGATATCCGTTCAATGCTGTATATGGCTGTACTTTCGGCTATACGTTATAACCCGGAAATTAAGGCTTTTTATGAAAACCTGATCGCCAGAGGAAAGGTTTTCAAGGTTGCCATAACGGCATGTATGCGAAAGCTGATAACAATCATAAATGCAATAGTCCGTGATGGAGAAAAAAAGACCGTAGGGCAGGCGATCTCAATTCAGAAGTCTTGCGTACATTAAAGTGACACTATCAACCGATAGTTGCATCTAATGTTAGGTCGGGTACTCATATCCGCTTTGTGCCAGAAGCGGACGTTATTCTGGCCTCATCTATACAGCCAGTAGAGTTAGCTCGTATTAAAAAGCTGTTTCAAGAAAGCCATATCTGAACCCTGATGGAGCAAAAATGAGAACGCAAAAACGATGCATAGGTTATGTGGCCATCGTGGTCGACGACTATGACCGCGCAATTGAGTACTACACCGACAAGCTGGGCTTTACGCTGGTTGAAGACACGCCGCAACCGGGCAAGCGCTGGGTTGTGGTGACGCCGAACCCGGAGAGCGACTGTAATCTTCTCCTGGCCCGTGCTTCAAACGAGCGGCAGGAAGACTTTATCGGCAATCAGTGCGGCGGACGGGTATTCCTGTTCCTGCAGACTGACGACTTCTGGCGCGATTACAACGCCATGAAGGCGAAGGGTGTCCACTTCTGCCAAGAGCCGCGCGAGGAGGATTACGGAATGGTCGTGGTATTTGAGGACATTTACGGCAACCGCTGGGATCTTTACCAGAACAAGCCAGATTAAATCTCCGAGGGGTTAATTTACTAATGCGTAATCGGCCCTAATAACAAGTCCGCTTCTCGCTCATAACATTATGTAGTCAAAAGCTATAACCATGCCTCAAGCCTGTTATTTTAACCTCTTCCATTGCTCGATAGTCAGAGTGAACATCAGGTTAGCCGGTGGATCTTCAGGATTATCCACCCTTTGGGTAAACAGCAAACCTGCTTTTTCGAGAACGCGGCGAGAGGCGATATGATTTTCGCGTGTCACTCCGACAATTTCAGGCAGTTTTAGCTCGTCAAATCCATATATCAAAGCGCGACAGCAAAGCTCAGTTGCATAACCTTTCCCCCATGATTCTGGTTCAAACCGGTAGCCCAGATTGTTAGTTTGTCGGCCATTAAACTGACTGACAAATACGCCTCCAAATCCAATGATCCTTTCTGGAGCCATCTTTTCAGAAACAGCCCAGTCGTCAAATCCGTACAGCTCACGGTCTGCAGTTCGCTGAAGGATAACACTACGACTTTGCTCGATGTCCCGATGTGGACCTCGTGGGTTAAACGCGTGCGTTCTTACGTCACCGTATATGCGAAACAGTGCTTCCACGTCGGACATAATTACTGGTCTGTAGAGTAGTCTTTCTGACTCCCAGTACATTAGCTCTTCCTTTCCATTAAAATGCTTTTTAAACACAGTAATCTTTCGGACACAGCCTGAGAAGCACTTCTTTAAAAACTTTCAGGTCCATATCGGCACTATATCTGCTGGCGTATTATGTAAGATTTGCAAATTATACTAGTCAACGTCCGCTTTTCGCTCATAGCGGACCTTCAGCGCCGTCCGTCCGCCTTGTGCCAAAAGCGGACATCGCCAGATCCGTACTGTGTTATTATCACAGCAGGGCAATGCTTATCAAAAACATGCATCTATCATTATTCGTTTGACATGAGGGTATATTGAATTCAGATGAGTTCGTTTAAAAAGCTAACTACGTTAAACCTTGCATCCAAAACCGACTGAGTTCTGCAGCGGAAATAGCGGATGCGGGCAGCAGGGGTTCAGGTTGTTCACAAAAAATCTTCTTAGCAAATTGTCTTCCAACCAACTGTGCTGCTGAGGTCTTTATATGCCTGTGTTGGTAGAATCCTTGCAGAGCACTCTCCATATCTTCGGTTTCATTCAGTAAACGAGCAAGATGCCAGGCATCTTCCAGCGCCTGACATGCTCCCTGTCCAGATGTCGGCAAGGATGCATGAGCTGCGTCTCCAATCATTAAGATATTGCCCTGATGCCAAAATGGGAGAGGATCAATGTCATGAACAAAAATACCATTCACTGATGAACGCTCACATGACAGCAGCATATTCTGCACAGGATCAGGCCAGTTCCGAAAACGCCGGTGCAACTCATCGCCCCAATGCGTCGGGGTATGTTCATTGTCAGCAGGCGCATTCCAGGCTCCTGCCCAATAGCACCACCCATCATTCACTGGTACTATTCCAAAACGCTCACCTTGACCGCGAAATTCATCAATAGCGTTTTTCAGGATGCCCTTTCGTTGTTTTCCTATACCTATTACGTTCACAAAACCATGATAACGAGCAGTGACTTTCTCCGTATATAATGCGCGGCGGACGACTGAATTCATACGCCCGTCTGCCCCGACTACCAGATCAAATTGATGGCTCAACTTCATCACGTCCGTTGCAGTGATTACACAATTGAACTTGATCCCCCTATCCAGACTCTCTAACTCACCGGCCAATAAGCTCATGAGTTCACGCCTTAAAACTGCCACACTGGGAAAACCGCAAAGTGAGTTTACCGTTAAGATATTGAACTCAGACTGAAGGAGACCATGCTGATCAAACTGCCGCATTATGCGTGGTGTGCCCCCCACTTTCATGACCTTTTTGTCCAGCCCCAACTTCTGCATAACGAACATGGCATTGGGCCATAACGTCACACCCGCGCCCATAGACAACACGTTGCTGCCACGCTCAAACAGGCTAACTTGATGGCCCTGCCTGGTTGCGAGGATTGCCAGAGACATTCCAGCAATCCCGGCACCTATGATGGCAATTCTCTTAGTTCTGGTCATCATTACCTTCCTATTACCAAAGTTAACGGAAATTGTAATGACCACCTGATTAGTGATAAATATGGAATTATAGTTTTGTTAATCTTATTTTTTGGGATAATAAATGTTTAAGAAATTAGAAATGCAGTGGCTGATCTGCTTCCAGGCCGTTTATGAAAAGTTGAGTTTTAAGCTCGCGGCAGATCAGCTTCAATTGCCATCATCCAATGTCAGTCGACATGTCGCTTTACTTGAACAACAACTTCATGTGCGGCTGCTGGAGCGCACGACGCGTAAGATAATACCAACCGCAGCTGGGAAACTGCTGTATCAATCCATCACGCCGCTCACTCACGCTTTGGATCATGCTCTGGAGCAAGTATCATTATTTGGTGATTCACTATCAGGCCACCTGAAGATCATTACACCAGACCTTCCATTCATGGCAGACATTCTCGCTGACTTCTGCATTCAGCATCCACAAATACAGCTCAGTTGTGACACACAATTAGATCCAACAGAGGGACTACTGGATGGATTCGATCTGGTATTGCGCTTTGGACGTGGGCCACTGGAGGATTCTTGCTGGGTTGCCAGAGAAATTCTGCGCTGGCCGAGTTGTGTGGTAGCCGCACCAGAACTTCTGGAACGTCATCCACCACCACAATTAGTTGATGACCTAACTAAAATCCCCTGTATTACAAGTATGTCGGTGCTCCAGGGAATGCCTTGGAGATTCAAACAGAACCAAACCGTCCAGGTGCAGTCCAGCTACAAGGTGAACAGTGGACAGATGGCCAAGGCTGCGGCGCTAAAAGGACTTGGTTTCGCCATTTTGCCTCTTCATGCCTGTGAATCAGAAATCAACAACGGCTCGCTTGTTAAAATTAACTGTAATCGCGAACCTGAAGATCTGGTGCTATACGCGCTCTATTCCGGCAGAAAATATCTACAGGTCAAAGTGAAGGTGTTTCTAGAACACCTGCAATCGGCTATTACCCATTTGGGTATACACATTAAGGAAGGAGTATGACTGACTAAGCAATCCAATACATTGAACCAGGTGAAAAGAAAAGCTGGCGAAACTTTTTGTAGGTGAAGCTTTTTCCAGATAGCGGCCCCAAGCTGACTTACGCCTTTTGTTGAAAACATCTCGATCTAAATATGCCGTCTGAACGTCCACTTTTCGCTCATAGCGAAAACCGGCCTGTTCCTAATTCCGCTCTGTGCCAGAAGCGGACGTTTCCAACATCTGCATGTATTAAACTTTCGAGAAGAGCTCTCACTGCATAGCCATGCAGATACGCCGGAATCATGTGGGAGGTTTCAGGGTTTGCGCCGGGGAAAGTGCCGGAAACGCCCATCTGGCCGCAAAAGCGCGCTCTGGGCGTTTTAGCGGGGCTGCAAAGTAGCCTTAAGTTAAAAATACTCTCCTGCATACATGGAATGGTGCATGCTTCATGTTACAAATTCACAGGTAGTGAATCTTATTGAATAAGGAATTTAGGACGTGATTGACTTCACCCGCTTTGTCGAGCGCTATGAGCAGTTTAACGCCTCATTATTCCCTTCTGATAACATCACCGAAAGCCGGATCAATGATTTATATATCCGGGTATGCGGGCCAGAGACGGATCTTGATGAGGTTCTTATTGTCTACCATGGTGGCGGTGTAAATTCTGACGCCGGTTACGACATTCTTGCGCGACAGTTGAGTTACGTTCTGCCCGTCTGTGTTTGTCTAGTTGATATCCGTGGGCACGGTCGTTCGGCTGGCGTCCGGGGAGAGGCTTCCAGTCCTGTTCAAATCTGGCGGGATGTAGATGTTATCATTGATTATGTACGAACCTCTTTTCCTGATGCCAGAATTCACATGCTTGGGCACTCCAGTGGAGGCGGCATGCTGATAAATTACTTTACTCGATACTCTCTATCGAGGAGTGTTGAAAGCCTGATCTTGCTAGCCCCAGCATTAGGTCCTTTTTCACCACCTGATTTGAACCGCGACTTTTCCTCTCCCTTTGCATCGATAAACCGTTTGAGCTTCATAATTAATGCAATGAGTGCAGGTTTTCTGTGTGGACGTCGTACAGGGGTCAGGCTTAATTTCCCCTGTGAGGTTATCAATGCGAGGCCTGACTTTGTTCAGACATACAGCGTTAATATGGCTAACGCCCTTACCCCTCGTAATCCCAAAAGGCAACTTAAAGAAATCTCTATTCCAGTAACAATCATGCTTGCTGAGCATGATGAACTGTTTGATGTAAGCCGTATGGATGAGTTTTTCAGGAATTGCGGCAATCCGAATGTAAGCAGTCGGGTTGTGGCAGATAGTACACATCTTGATTGTATTTTCGGGTTAACAGATATGATGAGGGAGCACTTTAGAGGCCTGACGTCAAAATCGTAACAGGGTTGTTATGTTTAATGTGCCAGAGCTTCCCTGTGACCACCATTTGATGTCCGCTCCTCGCTCATAGCGGACACTCATCACCTGTAATCTCTTCACGTATTCAAACACTCTTCTTGATTGACATTAAACACAACTGCTCACCCGTTCCCCGCCGTGCGCGGGACATTCAGTCCGCTCCGGCGGCGCGTGCGGCTTGCGCGTCCGCCCCTGACTGCTCCGCTTTTCGCCCGGCTGTTGTGGCGGCACGGCGCAGGTGAGGCCGTGCAACCACTGACTGAGGAGCAAATCATGCCGAACTGGTGTGCAAACAGGCTGCGTGTGACCGGCCTAGCGGAGAACGTGAGTAAGGTGCGGGCGCTGATGGCGGGCGCGGTTCGTCCGTCATACGCGTGGTCAAAAGCGCAGGGTATCCAGCTGTTTCTTGCGGGCTGTGCCGGAGTGCTGCGTCCTGTGACGGACGAAACGTATGCGCCTTATCCGGCGCTGACGGCGGCGGGGCGAGGGGAGCACACCCCGGAAAACGCCGCGTTTACAGCGTGGCTCACGCAGCTGCGTGACGGCGTGGAACTGACAGAGGAAAACTGCGACCGGCTGCACGACCTGTGGCTGGCCACCGGCCTGAGCAGCCGGACGTGGGACACGCTGGACGGTGACATGCAGGCGGCGATGACCGCGCTCTGGAAGAAAAAGTATTACGACTGGGCATCCATGAACGTGGGCAGTCTGAGCGTGTTCTGGAACCGCGTGTGCGGTAATGCCGGTGACGGAGAGGCGGCCGCGTTTGATGTGCGCCTGCTGCTGCCGACCCGTCTGGACGTGGAAATCAACGGATTCAACGGGGGCCTGCTGGACGGCGTGCCGGATGCTTACCGGTTTTATCTCACCCGGTACGGCGTGAAGTGGCCGGTGGGCTACCAGCTGGAAGTGGGTGACGGCGGCCCTGACTTTCTGGAGGTGGATTATGACACCCCGTGGTCTCCCCTTAACGACTGCGTGTTTGCCACCCTCAGTGAGCGGTTCGGCGTGGCCATTGAGCACTGGTATGCCGAGAGCGGCTGCAATTTCTGCGGGTATGACACGTACAGCAACGGCGAACTGACAGACAGCCTGAGCAGTGCGCTGGAGTGGGGTGAAGAGGATGAGGACGGTTTCACCTGCGTGACCGGCCCGGACTGGATTATCAACAACGTCGGGCACTACGGCGGCTGACAGGAGGCGGCGGGGGAAACCCCGCCGGACAACGACGTGAGAGAAATGACGGTAGCTGAATTTAAGGCGCGCCTCGATGCCATCGGGGATGACGAACTGTGCTGCGGCACCTTCTGGCTGGCAGATGACTTCCTCAGCATTGACCCGGCGCTGACACGAGAGGAAATCGCGTCGGCAATGGAGACTGCCGAAGACAACCATGACGCCAGCGAGGGGTTCAACTGGTGGCATCTGGAATGGGCCATCAGCGAAATGAAACAGGGCGGTGACGTATGAATACCTGGCTTGTCAGCTGGCAGGAAGAGGTGGGCAGCACCTCGCACGAGTATCACATGCTGCTCAGGGGGAGTGACTTTCCCCTGGCGGAGGCGGCGTGCGAGCGGATGGGTGAAAACTGGTGGCCACCGGAGCGGCCCGTCTGCTCGCAGGGCTGCTACTGGCAGTTTGATCGGGGCAGTGTCTGGTTCAAAAGCATCGTCCTGCTTGATGAAAGGGAGGCCGACACCCTGACCGGCCTGCGGTTCCTTGATGAGTGGGGGGTAAGCGGCACGCCGGATGCGCCCGTCATCTGTGACCGCAGCGACTGCCGGTGGGAAGATTACCGGCCCTGACATTGCCTCCGGATGCCGCCCGGACAGGCGGGATCGTTACAGAAGTGAAAATACAGGTGGTCGTTTATTGACCATCTTCTCCCGTGTGGTGGCTTTCCCTGCCGGCATAACGTTATCCACAGGGTTCCGGCCGGGATATGCACGCCGGTTGTGGACAACGAGGAATGCGGATGTTGCTGCGCGCCGCTTTATGCCGCCTTGCGGCGGGGGAGGGCAGAAAACCCGGTCCGTGCGGTCTGCGGCCGGTGCCGTGCCTTCACTCTAGCCCAACCGCTGCGTGATCAAGAGACCGCTTCGCTCGACTCCTCCCCCGTTCGCACTCCCTCCGCCGCGCTTACTTCCGTCGCGCTTCCGCTCAATATTCGCGTCAGCGCCGTGCGTAATCACGTCTCCGCTCGCTTGCGCTGCGGCCTCGTCGTCGCTCCTGATCACTCCGCTTTTCGTCGGGCTGTCATTCAGGCACGGCACAGGCCGTAACGGTAATTCCCTCTGACTGCGGAGATGTCTGATGAACACACAATTCCAGGTTTACCCGCCAGCGTCCGTGCTGGCTGATTCTGAAAGGCTGCATTTTCTGCCTGCGCTGTTTGGCCACGACTTCATGCGGGCCGAAAACAACGTTTACCTCTACGCTGACCGCTACCTGGCCAACTATGACGGGGCGGTGTGGGACTTTGTACGGGTGCCAGGCGTGCCCCACGGCGGCGGCTACATGAAGCCGGCCGGAGAAGAACGCTGGCAGTTTTCCAGCCCCCACGTCTGGACTGACCTTGAAATCAGTTCGGACGCGGCGGGGATCATCATAACGGCGCTGGTACTGAATCACCGCAGCTGGCTCTACGACCGCCACGACGACGAGGAACTGTGCGCGCATTTCTGCCGTCGCTACCGCCAGCTGACCGCATTTGCACAAGTTCATCCCGAAGCCGCCGCGATTTTCTGCGCCCTTGACTGATAACCCACGGGGCGGCGGGCCGCCCCAGACAGGAGAAAAAAACATGCATGGCACCGTAAATGAAGTCTGCGCCTGGCTGCTGGAAACTTATATCCCTGGCTGCACCCTGACCGTTCTGGTGTGGACAATTGAAGATGTGGAAGTCTGTAGCGAAGACATGGGCATTACCGAACAGGAGTCTGTCGAGGTGCTCAGACGCATCTCACAGGATGAGGACTACATTGAGCACGGTATCAACAGACAGACCGTATGGGAGCATCTCAGCAACATTCGGGCGATGCATCAGGTGCGCGAAGTCAGCCTTGACGCCAGAAGCCTTCATATGCTGATCGAGGCCGCAGGGCGCTTAGTCCAGACCGGAGGAGAGGACGACCCCGACCCGATTTTGCAGGCCGTCGCCCAGGCGAGAGTGGCTTTAAACAGGTAAGGAGAAAAAATGAAACTGTCACCGCAAACCCGCGACATTCTTCGCCAGTACAGGGCGCTGATTAACGAGCACCGCCGCAGCAGTGGACTGAGAGAACTCAGAACGGAAGAAGTCGTGGATGAAATCTGCCATTTCATGACCTGCCAGTGTGCCGTCTACATCGGCGGACGCTTTATAAAGCAGCACAACTGAGGATAACCACAAATGTTCAGGCGGTTGCGGCCGCCTGTTAGTCCGCCCAAAACCCTGCGCCTGCGGCGGCAGAACGGCTGAAGACGCGCCTGGCGGCGCGCTTCCCGCCGTACTGCTGATTCCGGCAGCATGCAGAAGATCAGGGAAAATAAAACCAGGCCGTTGAGATGAGGCCATCGTTAATTTCAAAAACGGCAATGCTTTCAAGGGGCGAGGGTGAAAGGCCGTGAATAAATTCATGATCGAACACTTTATTACCCAGCACCGTTCTTGAGATCAGTTCCGCCCGGAGTGCGGGATTGTTGAAACGGTTGTTGATGTAGAAATCACGCAGAGCCGGTTTACCCTGAGTTGAGGGCATTTCAGCAGGCATACGATAGCCTTTAAAATCTTCAGCAAAGCAGGCCATGAAAGCGTCGATATCATGGGCATTGTAAGCCTCAAACTGAGCAGCAACGGGGCGGGTAACTGACATACTTAACCTCTCTTTAGTGAATTAATATGCTATTTATTAGAATTAATATTCAATTCAGAAAAGGGGTATATGATCCCGTTCTCAGTTCGCTGCAGCTTAACAGTAAAAACGTTCTCTGCACCGGGCGTCCGGTCGGCTGTCATGCTCCGCACAGAGCCGGCAGGCCGTCTCTGCCCGGCCCCGTTCCGGGGCAGCGGGTTTCCATCCTGACGCAACACCTTTCGCCTGCAGCAGCCGTTCCGGCTGCGCCGCTCAGTCGCGCCGTATACGTCGCTCAGTGCATCCCGCCACAACACACGGCGGGACGTAAGGGGCAACGCCGTTTCGCAACCGCGCTCAACGCCGTTGCGGCGGGTTCCTGCTGCCGGTTGTTTCACGCGCATGAGTCCGTACGCCGGGGCTGAGACAGCCACAAACCGCCTGGCTGTCCAGGGACGGCTGAAGCCTCTCGCCGGAAAATTTTTTGATGTGGCTAAAAATTTTTCCGCTCGCGCCCGGACAGCTGCACCGGCCCGTGCCTGATTCGCCCTTTGCGGCGTAAGGCTCTCAAGCGGGTGAAGGTTACAACCTGGTGAGCAAGCAGCAGTTCCCCGCAAAACGTCAAAACCGCGGCCCCGGCAACTCAGCGGATGATGGTTCTTTAACAGACTGGAGAGAGGTTCAGGCAGATGCAGGCAAAACGTATCTACAACGTTGCGTTTCTCGGCAGCGACGAAAAAGGCTCGTTACCGTTGTTTACACGCGTCGAGGCTGTGACGGCGAAGCGCGCGCAGAGACGGTTTATCGAGGAATTCAGGCCTGTAAAGGGCTGGTTCCTCGGTGACCCTGAGGACGTGACAGAACAGGCACAGACAGAAGCAGAAACACCGAATCAGCACCAGGCATGAACACCCCCCTTAACAATATGACACGCCGCCCCGCAGCGGCGTACAGGAAGGAGAAAAACATGACAGACACAACGACCGCACTCACCGCCGATATGCACTGTTTTGAGGATGCAGGCGAACTCATCCCGTCCGTGCCGGTTGAGCGCATCATCGCGCAGCGCAACAGCGGCGTGGAGTGGTTTATGCAGGGTATGCACCTGATACAGCAGGCGCAGGCCGCGTTTGCGCAGGCGTCCGGGCGCGAATGGTTTTACGGCATGAAGGACATCATCGAATCCGGCCTCAGTTCGGCACGTGGTGACAAGGCGAGTGAAAACCTCCGCCGCCAGGTTGGCCGCCTTGCGGATCGCCCGATATGGGATCGCCTTATGCGTGATACCGGCATGCTGACGCTGATGAGCGCAGAGCAGAAAAAAGCCTGGGATGTGGAACTGTACGGCGAGGATTGCCCTGAAATCAGCTTTGACAGCGTGATCACCACCTTCCGCCACCTCAACGCGAATAAAGCTGCGACCTTTGAGCAGGGGATAATCGACGTGTTCCGCAAACTGTCGTGGGACTACAAAACCAATAACCCCTGCATGCTCGGCAAACGCGTGATCCTCAACGGCGTGATAGACAATAACGCAAACCGCTGGTTTTCCGTGCGCACTTACGGGCAGGAGCGGCTAAATGACCTTGCCCGTCCGTTCTGGCTGCTTGACGGCAAAACCGTGCCGGACTGGCGGGTTTCAGAAGGTGCGCATCTGGCCGATTTTATCAATGCCCGATCGTCGAATCTGGGTGAGGTGCTGACCTGTGCCTATTTCACCGTCCGCGCGTTTAAAAAAGGTTCTGCGCACGTCACCTTTACGCGGCCTGACCTGGTGGAAAAGGTGAATGACATTGTGGCCCGTCACTATCCGGGCGCACTGCCGCCAGCCGTCTGACCGGATCGCGGGGGAACCGACCCCCGCAGTCGTCCGGGCGCGCGCAAACCCCTGTGGCCTGCGGCAAAGGAAAGGAGAGCGGCGCTGGCGCGCCACTCTCTTTCCCTTTGCGGCTGCGGGCCGGTTTTAAGGGCATGTTCCTGTCAGGCCGGTTTTTCCCTTCAGCTCGTCGTCGCGCCGTGCCTGAGGGCTGTCTCACCGGGCGTCCGGTCGGCTGTCATGCTTCGCACAGAGCCGGCGAGCCGTCTCTGCCCGGCCCCGTTCCGGGGCAGCGGGTTTCCATCCTGACGCAACACCTCTCGCTTGCAGCAGCCGTTCCGGCTGCGCCGCTCAGTCGCGCCGTATACGTCGCTCCGTGCATCCCGCCACAACACACGGCGGGACGTAAGGGGCAACGCCGTTTCGCAACCGCGCTCAACGCCATTGCGGCGGGTTCCTGCTTTCCTCAGAGGTTGTGTTCGCCCGTCTGAGTCCTTTCGCCGGGGCTGAGACAAGCACAAACCGCCTGGCTGTCCAGGGACGGCTGAAGCCTCTCGCCGGAAAATTTTTTGATGTGGCTAAAAATTTTTCCGCTCGCTCCCGGACACCTGCACCGGCCCGTGCTCGTTACGCCCTTTGCGGCGAACGGCTCTCAAACGGGTGAAGGATACAACCTGGGGACAAAGCAGCAGTTCCCCGCAAAACGTCAGGACCGCGGCCCCGGCAACTCAACGGGTGACGGTTTTTAAGGGAAAAAAAGAGGAGATTTCAGTGGAACAGTCAGCAGTGGTGCGCTTACCGGAGGACACCTTTACGCGTGAGGAAGCCAACGCAGTCGCCGCGCAGTACACCAACGTCGCCATTGAGGACGATCAGGTAACACACTTCCGCCTGGTCGTGCGTAAAGACGGTCAGGTGGTCTGGCGCGCGTGGAATTTTGAGGCAAAGGCGGGTTACTGGCTCAACCGTAATATCGGTGAGTACGGCATCCGCAAAACGCAGTAAGCAGTGAAAGGTGCCCTGCCGGAGCGCGAACTCCGCAGGGCGTGACAGTCATTAATCTGAGAGGTATCAACGATGTCAGTAGCCAATGTTAATGCAAAAGCAGCAAAAAAAACCAGCGTAAAAAAAGTTACCGACGCCGAACAGGCGGCGGTCAGCGCGGCGCTGGAAGCCGCACCACTGGAGCGCGCGCCCCTGTCGGCGTTCGTGGTGTCGCCGCTCAATGCGCGCACCATCCCGTATTCTGCTGAGAGCGTGGAGAGCCTGGCGGCCACCATTAAGTCGGTCGGCCTGCTGCAGAATCTTGTCGCCCACGCGCTCCCTGACGGGCAACTGGCTGTAGCCGCAGGCGGCAGACGCCTCACCGCCCTGAATCTGCTGCTGTCTCAGCAGGTTCTGAGGGCCGATCATCCGGTGCCGTTCAAGCGCGTGTCTGAAGACATGGCGGCGCTCGTCTCTTACGTCGAAAACGCCCAGCGCAGCGACATGCATGCGGCAGAGCAGATAGCCAGCTTCGGTACGCAGGCGGCGCAGGGTAAAACCGCCGAGCAGATTGGTGCAGAGGTGGGTTACAGCACCCGCCACGTCCAGCGCATGCTCAAACTCGCGAACCTCGCCCCGACACTTCTTAAGCTGCTGGCAGACGACAAACTGACCGTTGAACAGTGTCAGGTGCTCTGCCTGGAAGACGATCAGGAACGTCAGGTGCGGGTATACGAGTCGGTCAAAGCGGGCTGGCCTGAACTGCCGGTCAGCATGCTGAAAAAGCAGATCACCGACAAAGAAATTTCCGTCACCGACCGTCGTTTCCTGTTTGTAGGCCGTGAAGCCTACGAGAACGCAGGCGGTGTGGTGCGTGAAGACCTGTTCAGTCAGCAGGAGGGCGAAGGAACGGCAGACATCGTGCTGCTGGAAAAGCTGACCGTGCAGAAGCTGGAGGCGATGGCGCAGGAAATCCAGGCGCAGGAGGGCTGGAAGTGGAGCATGGGCCGGATGGCATCCATCAGGACATACGGGGATTCGCTGGAATACCGCCTGACGGACGCGCCGGAGCCGGTTTACATCAGTGACGAAGAACAGCGCCTGACCGCGCTGTATGAGAAAGGCGACGAGTGCGCGGAGGCCGGCGACGATGACGGCTACAGCGATGCCGAGAGGGAGTGGGAAGCCATTGAAAAAGCCGCGCAAATCCGCGCGTGGACGCCGGAGTTTCGCGCAACGTCAGGCGTTGTGGTGGGCTTTGACGGTTACGGCGATCTCTGCGTACAGCGCGGCGTGATCCGCCTTGCGGATATCGAGACGGTGGAACCGGAAGAAAGCCGCGACACGGAGCAGCCACAGGAGCCGCAGGAAAGCACTGTTGAACCATCCGGTGCCAGCCGCTTTGAATATCAGTCACCGCCCGATGAGGCCGAGGGGATCAGCCTGCCGCTGCTCACGAAAATGTCCTCAGAGCGCACCCTTGCCGTACAGGCCGCGCTGATGCAGCAGCAGAAAAAAGCCATTGCCCTGCTGACCTGGAAACTCTGCCGGAGCGTGTTCAATGCCGGTTATTTCCGCAGCAGGCCGTTCCGGATCAGCCTGACCGAGTCACATTCTACCCTGACGGGTAATGCGCCTTCTGGCGAAAACGGGGCTGCTTTTCTGGCACTCAGGGAGGAGCGCAAAAGGCTGGAAGCACTGTTACCGAAGGGCTGGGGTGAAGACCTCACCGCGTTTTTCACGCTGAACGGCGAAACGCTCATGGCCCTGATGACCTTCTGTGTCGCCTGCTCGGTAGACGGCGTCCAGACCCGCGAATGCGGCCACACCTCGCGCAGTAACCTGATTGAACTGGAGGCCGCGCTGGGCTTCCACCTTCGCGACTGGTGGCATCCGACAAAAGCGGGTTTATTCGGGGATCTGACTCACGCCCGAATCATTGATGCCCTGAACGAGGCCGGACTCACGGGCGCAGCGCGGGATGCAGAGAAGATGAAGAAGGGCGACGCCGCCGAACTGGCTGAAAACAGAATGCGCGACACGCGCTGGGTGCCTGCCTGGATGAAGGGGCCGGAGCCGGAAAAGGCCACTGACGACGCCGCTGCCAGCGAGGCTGACAGCGACACGGATAACAACGATCCCGCTCGCGCGGCCTGACAGGGAGCGCGGCCCTTCGGGGCCGCATGGAGAACATCATGGAAAATACCGTAATCAACAATCTCAGTATGCTGGCGTCAATGCATCCCTGTGAGTTTGAAGAGTGGCGTGAGCGGGGCGAGGGCGAAAGGCATGTGCTGACCAGCGCCGTGCTTTCCCTCCTGACCGTGCCGCAGGGCTGGACGGTCAACTGCGAGTACCGGGCTGAATTCGGCGGCCTGTTCCCGGTGCAGTTGCGCTTCGCGCCGCCCGGTGAGGCGTTTTGCCTGTGCGTGTGCAGTCCCGGCGAAGTCGCAGGAGAGTGGATTGTGCTGATCGCGTCGGCGGATGGCGGCTGCGTGCGCGACGTTCTTCGGCTGACGCCGTTCGACCCGCCGCGCATCAGCGCCCTTATCGCCGCTGCGGCGCAGGCCTGTCTGCTGGAGTACAGCGTCAACGGCCTGGCTGATTACCTGGTACAGGAGGGCAACGCATGATCCCGAAAAACCGTTCACTGGTGCCTCTGTGCGAGGCGCGGCGCGCGATGCTTCAGGCTGTTGAGTACGTGGAGCGCAGGCGCGAACGTCAGACGCTTCGCGCTGATTTCCCTTATGCGCAGGCGTTCTTCCGCTTCCTGAAGGGCAGCAAGCGCATCACCCTGCGTGAACTGCGCTTCTTCGATCCCGTTCTGCGCGAGGAAGAATTACGCGGTCGCAAACGCGAGTGGCTGCGGGCCGTTGACTGGCTCATCGAAAGCGGGGGCTGCGCCACCCACCCGCTGCCGTCGGACGCGGCCCGCCTGCTCTTTCCGGAAGTCATCTTCCAGTGCGGCGAGCGGCGGCACAGGAAGGCCGAGATGCGCGACGAAAAATACAGCCGACAGTTTCGCCGCAGGGAGGCGCTGAAGGCGCGGGCGGTTCAGGCGCTGACGGCGCAGGCTGAAATTGAACTCGCCTTCCATACGCCTGCCACGGTCGCCAGCTGGGCGTCAAAGTGGTCAGACACAGAGGTGAGCGAGAGCGAGCTTATCAGTCAGTTTTACCGCTGGGCCGATCGCTTTCCCTCGATGGCCGGTTTTGTCCGTCTGTATTTTTATGGCGAACCGCTGTGGCGGCTCACCGCCGAGGCCGGTTTCCGGTCAGAGGAGGCTGGCGAAGCGGTGCGGGTGCTGGAGCGCTGGATGGTGCCGAACAAGCTCACGCAGGGCAGGGAGGTAGCATGAGCAGAGGCGATTACGTTACCGAACTGAAAACGGCACGCAGCCAGCGCCGCAAACTTTCCACCATTCGCGCGAAAATAACGGAAATGGTGTCGGAATGGGACGGCCTTTCAGGGCCGCTGGAGACGGGTACGGAGCAGCTTCTTGTGGCGCTGGACGAACACATCAAAGCGCTTGATGAAGACATTGAGTACTGGCGCAGCGGCGGTGATTCTGACGATGAATAACAGAGACGTTCAGAAACGGGTATTAATCGCAGAGCTATAAACAGATTAATTTTCGGTAATATAGCGCCTGATGAGGTGCTTCTGATAAGGGAAAAACTGTGACTCACATATTTGTTTACCTCGTTATCGCATCCGGCGTACCGGGTGGCAGTACCTGGAACGTCACCCGGATGCCCAATATGGATGTCTGCGAGCAGTTCAGGAACAGTATTATCAAACCACAGGGGTATACCGGTTACGAGTTTAACGTTCCCCGGCCAGGTAAAGTGCGCTGTATTGAGGCGAAGACCGATAAACCTGTTAACCAGTAGAATGAGACAGAGAGGGTTGTTATGGATTTAGTCCAGGCAGTAAAAATACATGAGGTGATGACGGGGGTGAATAATCCGCTGGCGCTGTCACTGATGGCGGTCATGGACGTGTGCAGCCTGTATGTCATTTGGCAGGCAGGAATGAGGGCTGTACGTTTTATCAGGCTGCTCAGTATGATGCGCTGAAGCTGAATGATGGCCCCGCTCAGCCGGGCGGGGTTGTTCAGTGGTTGTCCTGAGGCGGACTTTTCCGGCCTTTTCCTGTCTGTGTTCACCTTCCCGGTATACATTTTCTCAGTGCTCGCCTCGGTTTTTCTCTCCGGTTCTTCTTAAAGCAAACCCCTGTGAAACATGGCCCCCTTCGGCTCCTGCCCTGGCGGGCAGTCGTCAGCCCTACTCCGACCGGCGGCGATAAAGCTGCCGCCCGTCTCCGCCGAACCGCAAAGGGACGCGTTTCGGGCCTCCCGGCTAAGGTCTGATGGCTGAGGTCAAGGGCTGCAACCGGCTGGCGCCGGTGCGTTCACCG
>NZ_JASCAK010000034.1:0-80122 GCF_029967885.1 Pantoea sp. V106_11 | reverse complement strand
TCCCTTTGCCGTTGGCACTTTGCCCTTCGCCGCGCCGTACCAACCGAAACAGGGTTTCAGCAACCGACAGAGGAGAACCAGCATGAACACACACAACGTCAGGGTCAAAACCGCCGCAACCGAAACCACCGAAACGCGGGTTGAAGGGACAAAAGTCAACACCGGACTGACAGCAGATCAGTTTCAGGATCTCAGCGAATTCATCATCGACAACGGCACGTTTTGCGGGCCGGGTGGGGTGACCTGGCAGGAGCTGGCGCTGTTTAAAGAAATCACCGACCCGTCAGAAGACGGTGAGCCACGCAAAATTTATGTCTGGGAGGGCTGGCCATACGCCCTTTATGAATTCGACCTGGGCTACACGGCCATCAATTACGCGCAGACCCGAAAACTGATCGCCTGGTCACTGGAAAACGCCGGTAAGCATTCCTCAGCACCGCGCTGAGCGACAAACGCCCGATGCCGGGACAAACCCGGCGTAATAACAACGTATCTGAGAGGTAATCACTATGGTCAGTTTTGCAAGCCGTTATGCTCCAAAAACATCCATTCGCGAAAATCGCCCGCTCACCAATGACGAGCTGATGCGGTTCGTCCCGAGTGCGTTTTCCGTTGAAAAACATGAGTCGCGTTCAGACCGTTATACTTATATTCCGACGATTACCCTGCTCGACAAACTCCGCTCCGAAGGGTTCGAACCTTTCTATGCAAAACAGTCCCGCGTGCGCGATCAGGATCGCCGGGATTTTACCAAACATATGATCCGCCTGCGTCGCGGAAATAACGGCAGCGGCAAGGAGGTGCCTGAAATTGTTCTGCTGAACAGTCATGACGGTTCCAGCAGTTATAAAATGATCCCCGGTATTTTTCGTGAAGTCTGCACCAACGGGCTGGTCTGTTGGAAAACATTTGGCGAAATCAGCGTGCCGCACAAAGGTGATATTGTCAGCCAGGTGATCGAAGGTGCGTATTCGGTTCTCGATGTGTTTGAAAAAGTCGAAAATAATATCGGCATGATGAAGGGGATTCAGCTGGATAAGGCGGAAAGGCTGCTGCTGGGCCAGCTGGCGCTGGAATACAAATATGAAGACAAGGCACCGCCGGTGACCGCCGAAAATATTATTCACCCCCGCCGCTGGCATGACAAAGGCACCGACCTGTGGACGTCCTTTAATATCGTGCAGGAGAATCTGGTAAAAGGTGGCCTGTCGGGACGCACTGAAAAAGGGAAGCGAACCACCACGCGGCCCGTTAACGGCATCGACGGCGACATAAAATTAAATCAGGCGCTGTGGAAGATGGCGGAGGAATTCGCGAAGCTGAAAAGCTGAAGAAATAAACCCCGGTTCGCCGGGGTTTATTTTTGGGGCGTGCCTTGCTCATTCCGGCTCAGCGTTATAGAAGGCAATTTTTTTTCAAGAGGCCCGGTTTTATTCATTCGCGCATAAACTTCATCCCTCGCAACCAGAACGCGGTAGATGCTTTTAATTATCGCGGCATACTCTCTGCGCTGTTTAATTAACTTCGGGTTCGGTCCGGTGTTATACATACCGACCGTATCCCACGTCCTGCCATACTTTTTGAAATTGCTCGCCTCGATCCATGCGCCGGTATAAATGCAAATACACGGATCGGCCAGTAAACGTTCCCGCGTAATGTTGAATTTTTTTAACGCATTGAAGTTAGAACTGTTGATTTGCATATTGCATACGTCAGTGCTTTTTCGTGCGCTTTTGTTGTTTATCGCGTTATTACGCATGCGTGATTCCTGAATGGAATGTGCCATGAGTAAACGCGGATCAATACCGAAATCGTGCCCGGCTTTCGTGAAACACATTTCTGGCTCAGCCTGAACGGTGAATGCGATAAAAAGGACGGCGGCGGGTAACCACTTCATATTTATGGAGTCTCATGTGCGTGCGCAAAATGCGCCGTGCTGTGTTTGCGCAAAAAATACCTTCTCAGATCATCCTGTGCAAGATAATTCGTTACAGGCGCGCACTCTGCGCTTGATGTGTGTTGTCAGTGCCTGGCAGAGGTTATTTAAATTCCACTTAAGACACATATTCAACAAGCCGCTTTTATAGTTTCTCTTTCATCACACCCCACGCAAGATTTCATCTTGCGGTTTTGTTTTTTTAAAACATAGAGTTAGCCTGAAATTATTTTGTTTTTTTTAAAGTATGAATGAAATGGTGTGTTAATCCGCACACATTGCAGTGCCTGATTAAGCGACATGACAGTGCCTGATTGTGTGTGATTGAAGTGCCGGATAGTGTGGGGCTATAGTGCCGGTCAGTGTGTGAATCCGGCACCATGAAAGGCACTGTCATGTGTGTTTATTGTGGTTGTTTATTTTTATCAATAGCTTAATGGCATTAAATGGACGTGTAGTGCTGAATTGTCACACCTGAAATTGCCCCATAGTGCCGGATTGTCACACCTGATTTCAGGTGGTGGTGCTCAATTAACACACCCGTTAAAGTGGCTTTTAAAGGTGATTTTGCAACGGAAGTGCCGCATTAACACACACCAGAATGATGTGAGGTGCTGAATTGACACACCCAAAAAAGCGTACTGAAAAAAATTATAAAGTGCCGGATTGACACACAGTTAAAACAGGCCGAATAATAAAAAGAAGCTACCTGCTTTTTACACGGTTCGCGTGGCATTGAACAGGTCATTTTAATGTTATTTATTCGCTGTCATCTGGCGAGGTTGCCGGGTGAAGCGCAGGGGAAAGTGATGGGAAGAAGAAATATCTATTTCAAAGAAAAAACAGAAAGGGAAGTGCAGGAGATGGTCGATATGGAAATCCAGAACGGGGCGACTCATGGTGAAATAAACTTCTCATCGATGGTGAATGAACTGGTTGGTTTCGGACTGATGGTAAAAAAACACCAGGATGAGGGCGGTAAGTTTGATTTAGAAGGGTTTAATCGTGACCTCATTCGCAAGGTGTCAGGCACGAGGGAAGGGGTGAGTATTTTAATCGCGATGGTGTCAGAGATGTACCTGAATATGCGTGGAGAAAACACCAGTGAGTTAATGGAGGAACTTCTGGACAGGAATTTATCTGCAATTAATGACGCTGAAGACAAAGCATCCGGTAAGCATTTCCTTGCACAGGAATAGCGTCAAAGGCATGTCAATATTTCTTCAGTCCCGACTCGTTAATGACTGAGTGAAATTTAAATTCTCGCCGGTATCATTCATGCTTTTGCGGTAAGCGCTGCCATGATGGCATTATCCCTGCGCTGGATAAGTGCGGGGGTTAACTGAAATCATCAGCCTCATATCAGAGTGGGTATCAGGTATTGGCTGGGGAGGTGAAATTGTTCCATTTACCTTTCTTTCGGTGAAATAAGAGGGCTCCCTGCCGTGACTGAATGTCACTTATCCGGTGGCGCAAACGACATGTTTATTGTGTCGTTTACGCCGTCATATATCCTCTTTTCAGTGCGCTGAAATACGGCGTGACAACGTTAAGCCTGAAATGCTTCAGGCCCGACAGGGCTTAAAATAAACGGTACGTATCACGCCCGTGACGAGCTAATCACCTCTTAACTTTTTTCAGCACGGTTCCGGATTTCGGAAGGAAAGAGGTTAACCTGAAGATAAGGGGTTTTCTGCACGCCCCACTTTTTCATAGATAAATTCATCAAAAAGCACGGCCAGTTCCCGCAACCGGTGAACCTCTTCATTTTCCGGCAGCTGATGTTCAGTCAGATAATTCAGAGAGCCCAGCAGCCGCTGCATTATTTCATCGTTCATGCTCCGCCTGTTAAATCGTGCACTTATGTCAATATCACGCCGCAGGTTAACCGGAAAGCTGCTGCTGAATGCCCGCCTCTGTCCGGGAATAAAGATTTTTTTATCCTCATTCTTTTTTTCGTCTTCAGCATACGTCTGGCGAATGATGTCCAGTCTGCTCTGAATAAATTCATCGAACATTCTGGCCAGCGCAATAAGCCGCTGGCCTTCATCGGTTTTAATAAGCGGCCTTCGTGGAGAGAACTGAAGAGAGAATATTAACCGGCTGATAATTTCATCGTTGGTGGTATATCCGCGAACCCGCGCCGCGACGCGCAGCTCCGTCAGGAGATTTTCCGGCAGCCACAGCTTCCGGTACTGGACTTCCCCCTGAGCATACTTGCGGGGCCTTCCTCTGCCTCCACCCATTTTTTCTTTAACTTTCATGCTACTGGTTCCTCCTTGCGAGGCGTCCCTTGTCAGGAGCAAAAGCCTACGCCAGGTGCTTTCAGGATTAATCTTAAAATTCATTAAAGTAACCTGTAAAAGTGTGACATGTGTCACAGATTTTTTTTTTTTGAGAAAATGTACACTTGCATCGCGTTACGTCTGTTTACGTGCGTTGACATTTCCTTAACTCAAACAGAGGGATTTATACATGAAAGTTGCCACATCCGGCTCCGCTCTGACGGAGGGGGCTGCGGAAGCCTGTCCGACGTTCAGTGAGGCGCCGCTGACGGTCCTGACCGTCATGGCCAGTCGGGGGTTTTCGTATCTTCGTCAGCACCGCGCAAATGCCATTCTTGTCTGTATGGCCATTCTGGTTTTTGCACTGCCGCACATCGGGCATGCAACTGACCTGCTGGCAGGGCAGAAGCAGGATGCCAAAGATACGTTTGGTCACGGCTCAACGGTGGAGTGGGGGATTTACATCTGTGAAATCATCCTCTCTGCAGGCCTCTACATGAAAACGCGTAACCCGATGCACTTCGTCGGTGGTCTTGCCTTCCTGATTGTCATCACCAAAACGTTCTTCGCCCTCGCCGGTTAAACCGACATGGACGGGGACGCTCAGCAGTATCTGTTTCCGGAAACACTCAACCAACAAAAACGCCTGATGGGACTCCCGACCGAGGAGGCCATTGTTGTCATTGCCTGCGCCGGTATCGGGCTGCTCTGCGACATATTCATCGTGATGTTGTTTGTGGCCGGTGCGCTGTGGCTGTTAATCCGCCATCTGAAGAAGGGCCAGGGCACCTGGTGGCTTCTGAACCTTCTCTACTGGTATCTGCCGACCGTGCTTCTGCGGTTGCAGTTCCGGCGCGTACCTGACTCAGCAAACCGGCACTGGATGCAGTAAACCCGGCGCCACCGCACGGTGGCGCTTTTTTGACTTACTGGAGAACGCTATGAAGTATCAGGTCGGGAATGAGCGTAACCGTGTGGTTGTCGCGACGCTGGCGGGGCTGCTGTTGCTGGTCTTTCTGCTCGGTGCCGGCAATGTCATCACCGGTTCACTGGCGTGGCATTTCTATCACACCCAGAAAACGCTCACCATACCGATGGGCTTTGACCGGCCTTTTCTCTCTGACGAATCCGGAGGTGACGCGGCCCTGAATGCCATGCTGGTCAGGGCATTCGTCAATCTCCGCCTGTCCGTCACGCCGGAAACCGTGGATGCCCAGCACACCGCCCTGCTGAGCTTCGTCCCCCCGGCAGACCGGGACACCATGAAAAAGCAGCTTGCCGCCGAAGCTGACTATATCAAGAAGAGCGGGGTGACCTCCGTATTCCGCATCGACGATGCAGCCACCGATACCACCACCGGTGACATCACTGTCCAGGGGGTACTCAACGCCAGTACGTCAAACGGCAAACTGCCACTCCCGGATGCGAATAAAGCCTACCGGCTCAGCGTGCACTACGTGGACGGGCTTATCCGCCTGACAGCCTTCCGCGAAGTGCCCTGGACGAAACCTGAACGCCGCCCGCAACAGGAATGAACCATGAAGATAACTCTTGCCGCCCTGGCGGTTGCCGGTGCACTGGCCTCGCTGCCTGCCGCCGCACAGTATGCCGTGCCCGGACCGACCGGCACGCCGTTTGAAAACAATGCGCACCTGAAGGCGCAGATGAGCACGACCAGCCCGAACAAAATCGTCATCGAGGGCGAGCTGATTACCGGCGTGACCGGTCCCGAAGGGGCGTACACCAAAGAAACAACCGCCGATGGTGCCCTGCTGATAGCCCCGCTCACCACACGGGACTTCACTGTATTTATCGAGACCGCAAACGGCATCAGCCTGTCACTGGACGTGTCGCCCAGGCCCGGCAGCGGACGCACGATTGAACTGATACCGGCAGATGCGCCGGTTAAGGCTAATCCGGACGCGAAAGCCTGGGAGGAAAGCCAGCCTTTCCAGACCACGCTGGTCAGCCTGGCCCGCACCGTCGTGAACGGGGGTGTGCCTGACGGCTATACCGACATGAAGGTCAGCCGGGGCCCGGCCTACAATCCGCCCGCCGGTGTGCTGCTGACGCCCGAGCGCCAGCTGGTCGGTTCTCACCTGCGCGTGGTGCGCTACCGCATGAAAAACACCGGTTACGTGACGCGCATGCTTGCCGAGAAGCAGTTCTGGCAGAAGGGCGTGCGTGCGGTGATGCTGTCCACAAACACCCTGTACGCCAGTGGTGAAGGGTTGCTCTGGGTAGTCTTCTCCACCGGAACGGAGGGCGCGGATGAGTAACATCAACATCGCCACGCGCCGCCGCCAGTGGACCATTGCAGGCGTATCCGCTGCCGTGATGCTCGCCATCGGGGGCGGCGTCTGGGCTTATTCGCATCATCAGGCCGAGCTGGAGCACCCCACCGCAAAACCGGCACCGGATATGACGGGCGGGCTGGTCAACACCTCATTCACGCAGGGCGTGAACACCTCAGCCCTTCAGCAGCAGCAGGAGAAGACAGCCGGCCTGGAGCGTGACCTGGGCACGATAAAAAACACCCTCGTCACGCAGAATGAGGATCTGAAGAAGCAGCTGAGCACCCTCACGGAGCAGCTGACACAGCTGCAGACGCGGCAGGCTCAGGAAAGTAAGCCCGTAAACGGACCCGGACAGGGGAGCGGCACCGCCAGCCAGACCTCTGCCAGCGGCCCGGTTGCGCATGGCCCTGCCGGTCCGGCGCAGTGGAGTATTACCGACCCGCAACGCGGTCCCGCTGCGGGGCAGGGCAGTCAGTTCTATCCGGTGCAGGGACAGGGGTATGCGCCCGGCAATATCCCGCCACGCACGGGTGGACTTCAGCGCGATACCTTTACCTATGCCTCGCTGAAAAAGCCCGTTCACAAGCTGCCCTGGATACCGTCAGGCTCGTTTTCTGAGGCCGTGATGATTGAGGGCGCAGACGCCAACGCCAGTGTGACCGGTCAGCAGAACACCTCGCCCGTGGTCATCACGCTGCTCGGCGACGTCTCTATGCCGAACGGCCGTACCTACAACATGGACAAGTGCCGCGTGACCGGCGAAATCTACGGGGATATCTCCAGCGAGCGCGGTGACGTCCGGACCAAAAACATCAGTTGTATCCTGAAAAACGGCGATCACATTGATATGCCGTTTGAGGGGCACGTGTCCTTCCAGGGGAAGGTCGGCATTCGCGGGAAACCGGTGATGCGTAACGGCCAGATTCTGATGAATGCGGGCGGTGCAGGCTTCCTGTCAGGCCTCGGGGATGGCTTCAAATCTGCGGCCACGCCGATGGTAGGGCTGGGGGGAACGGCCACCATCGGTGCCGGCGACATTCTCAAACAGGGGTTCGGTGGCGGTGCCAGCAAAGCCTCTGAAACCCTGAGTCAGTACTACATCAAACGTGCAGAGCAGTATCACCCCGTCATCGACATTGGTGCGGGCAATGCCGTGACCGTGGTCTTCCAGCAGGGTTTCCGGCTTCAGACCATCGAAGAGGCTGACGCAGAAAAAGAGAAGAAAGAAGCACCGCAGCCGCAGGTGCAGCAGACCGCCGCCAGCACAACGGCAGGCACGTCCGGCAATGGCAACCCGACAGTCCCCGACCCGAACGAGGTCCTTAAGCAGGCGAGCCAATTGAGACTGGGTGACACCATTAATTAAGGGAGCAGGGAATGGAAAACTGGCATGTGGCACAGACAAAATTTGGACAGGAAAGAAAAGCGGAGCAGCAGCTGAGCAGTCAGGGGGTGGAAACCCTGCTGCCGGTGTTTTCCGAGGTCAGGCTGAAAAACGGCTTAATACGTCGTGTCGCTGAGCAGCCTCTTTTCCCAAACTACATTTTTGTGCGTTTCGATCCGGAAAAGGTGCATACCACCGCCATCAAGGCCACACGCGGCATTGCGTCACTCATCAGCTTTGGCGGTCTGCCCGCCATTGTACCTGAGCGCGTGATTGAAAAGCTGAAGAAGGGCTGGCAGGGTGCGCCGCAGAACAAGCAGCTGCCGGAAGACGGTGACCGCGTAATCATTCAGGACGGCGCATTTGAGGGTATCGAGGCCATCTGGTGTGAGCCGGACGGAATGAGCCGCGCGGTGCTGCTGTTCAAAATTCTGAACCGTCAGATGCGGGTGCCGGTGGAAAGCCACATGCGTTTTCATATTGCCGCGCGGGCGGCGGAACAGCCGGACAGGAAAAGGATATGAACGTGATGCTTAAGCGGCGGTGGCCACGCGGTAAAGGGATCAACCTGTGTGGCCTTGTCGCCATGCTGTTGACAGACAATCTCGTCATGGCGTGGCTGATTAAGACTGGTCAGGTTGACGTTGTCAGCTGGCCGGTCTGGCGAATGATGGTGCTGGCGTCGCTGGTGACACTGGGAGTCCAGGTCCGGAGAGGGAAACACACGTTGTTGACTACGGTGCAGGCGCTGACAGGTTTATGGGCACTGTCGCTCATTGTCTGCATCGTTAACTCAGTCATCATATGGGCGTGGCCATCCTCCGCTTTTTTGTATTGCGCACTGTGTGTATCTGCCTGCATGGGGGATGTTGTTGCTCCTGCTATCACCCTGTTTGAACTGACATTTGATCGGGTCTGAGCACATCAGAACCTGACAAGGAAACCGGATATGAATAATTCGAATGCACGCCTGATAGTTTTTCTGCTTACTTTTCTTGTGGTTACCCTGAATCTGGTCGCTGTATACATCATGCTTCGCATGGGGGTGGGACCGTCCGGGGGCATAACGTGGCAGGTGTGGCGGATGCTGAACCTTCTTGCCTGGGCCACGCTGGGCTTACAGGTGCTGTCTTTGGGTAGCGGATTGAGTATGGCCCCGGTTTTCGCAGGGATCGTTACCTGGCTTATCGTGCCGGCAGGCTGGCTCGTTGAGGTTGCCCGTGCCGGTCAGCTACAGGTGGCCAGCAAAGCATTCCTTTATATGGGCCCCTGCACAGGGGTTGTGCTCTCGTTCGGCGCGGCCGTATTCGTGCTGATGTTTGAAAGAAGACGCCGGTAGAGGGCGGGGCTGTAATGAAAACACAATTTTTCAGAGTGCTCGCCCTGCTGTCAGTCATGATGCTGACCGCCTGCGACACGGCGGAATCGCGGTTTGACGAAGCCCGAACCAGAGCACTGCAGAATCCCGATCCGTTTCAGGCCTATCTGCAGGTGAGTAAGGAAGTCGATAAAAACTGCCCCGACGGTCTGCTGTTCAGACCGACATGCTCAGACGACATTATAACGGAGTACCACGACCTCGAAATTTCACTCTATCGCACAGCGTTAAACCGACACTCTCCGGCAGCCTTCATTGATCTGTTTATGCGGCCTTACCCACCGGATGAGCTGAAATCCCAGATGCCCAAACTCGCTGAAGAACTGATTAATCTTGCCACGCATTCGGCGGGGAACAGGGCATCAGCGCGTCTTCTGGCTACGGCGGCTCACGTATTAGAACTGGGGCAATGGGTGCAGAAAGACAGCGTCCGTGCCGCTGCCCTCTTTGCTCAGGCCTGGCTTGCATATGACACGCTGGCACCAGCCAGTCTCAGTCGCCTTTACAGCGAGCAGCACGATGAGGCCAGCGCGCTGCTGTGGCGGTTGCGCTGTATCGGCGACTGTTACGACAGGCTGGAATCTACCGATGACCCCACGTCGCTGAGTTCAAGACAGATTCTGCGCATTCAGTCTCTCGCCAAAGACCGCAGTATCGTCACCGTTAACGGGCAGGCAGCCTGGGAGGAGAAATGAAACCTCCTGTTAAAATTTTGCTAATTGTGCTTTGCCTGTTGCAGTCACTGCCGGTCATGGCGGGCAGTTCCGCTTCCCGATCATCCTTTAAATCATCATCAGGCTTTGCCGCACGCAGTCCGTCGTACCGGCCCTCCTCAACAGGCAACACGCCTGTTTACCGGAGTTTCAGTCCCGGATCGGGCAGCAGCACGCCATCGTCCGGAGGGAACGGCACGCCAGCAGGCAGGGTAAACGGCACGTCTCCGGGGTACCGGCCTTCGCCTTCGGCACGTCAGTCACTGCTGAACAACAGCGGGCCTCAGCCTTCGCCCCGGCTTCAGACCATCATCAGGGAAAAAGAAGCCAGTGGCCCCGGCTGGATAGGTACAGCCGCGCTGGTCTGGTTACTCAGTCAGCACGACCTGTCTGACAGCGACCGCGAGTGGATCAACAGTCGCCTGCGCGAGGCAAACAGCGACAGCAGCAGTGAGCAACCCGCCCCCGTGTCCGGACAGTCTGATGTCAGTTTTCAGTGGGCCATTCCGTCACACATTGTGAGTGGTCTGCCGGTAAAAATCGTCGTGACGGCGGTTCATTACGGAAAGGCGGTTTTGCCTTCCTGTGAACTCGACGATGTAAAGAGTGTGCCGGAAAACAACGCGGCAGTGCTGAACTGGACACCGGAAGACACGTTTTCTGCCGTGGCAACCTGCAGGGCTGAGGGCTGGGTAGACCAGCGTCTGCTTGCCGTTTCTCAAATGAGTGGAGGGGAAAGTGAATCTGAACCTGAACCAGAATGAGGATACTTTTAACAGGCAGCGAAAACAGTTTAATCGTATCCGTTGGATGAATGTTGGATGGCTGGAAAGACAGCCACCTCATGTTGAAACCCTTGCTGTGTGGGCTGTTACTGTCTTTATCGTGTTAATCAATCTGGATGATTTTTTTTCGGAACAAATCCGTCCCGTACTCCTGACGGCAGGTCTGGCATCGGTTGTTTTATCGGGTGTGTTATGGCTTCGGTGGAGAAAGAAACCGCATAACTGGCCTGACCTTATTGCAGACGAACTGGTTTCGTACCTTCCCACATACCCGGACGCTTTTGCCAGACTGCAGCAAAGTGTTTTGAAGGATGGCCACCTTGACCCAAAGGTACTGGATGAATGGGTAAAGGAGGAAGAACGCGCAATTCGGGACAAACAACAGGCTTTGAACCGTCGGGAGTTCGCTTTCACGTCACGCAAAATGGGCTATGAAACAGAGGATCGCCATCATGACGACGACCGGCACCCGTGAAGCGCGGATACGGCTCTGCTCGCTCCGCATCCGGTATCGTAAAGCATGGCTGTCACAGGCCGACAGTAACACCCTGGCTGCGCTGCTGACGGCCATTGAATCTGTTAACCAGTCACTGAACGGTCCCTGCATTGAGCCAGAACCCCTGCCTTCAGCAGACAGCAGCGGTCATGAAAGAGGAACAACGAATGGCCAGCGATCTCCTGAAGTTAACAGATAAGCTGCGGTATGACGCGGTAAGGAGTGACAGAATATGAAGACCAGTAAAGTGTTAGATAACCGATCATCGAAGATCATTGAAATCCTGCGCTCACTTCTCTTACTCACGGGGTTTTGCGGGGTACTGACGGTAGGTGTGCTGTATGGGTTGCCGATGATGCTCCATGCTAAAAGTGAAAATAAACTGCAACAGATTGGCTCGCTGGCGATGGTGAAAAACAACTGCCACGGCTTCTTTTACCACGATGACGATGTTTCTGTGCTGGTGATGACCAGTGGTTACGTGGTGACAGTCAGCGGCTGTGTGAATGCCGATCCCGGCACAGCAGTGATGGAGCCAATAACCACTCTCACAACGGACGGTCGGGATATCGGTAAATACTGGTGTGTTAATGATATTTGTTATGAACGCACGGACAAGGAAAAAAACTGAGAAACCAGACGTGTTTTGCTGAGGCGTTTTTTCGTGAACGTGTCAGTGCTTCTGCATGAGTGGATAAAAAAGAGGAGCAGCGAGTGGCCAGCGAATCCCTGACGTTAACAAGTAATCAGCGCCTGTTCTGGCAGATAGTGGCAGACCTTGATGACTGGAAAAAACGCGGCAACCCTGTGCAGTGGGTACGACCCGGCTTTTATCTCGCTCTTATTGGTCTGGTGCTGCTACCGGCAGAGTTTGTGGCGGTTGTGAAAGCCTCATCAGCGACCAGCGAAAATCTGGTCGAGGTGGTAATGATTGCGTTGGGAACATGGTCAGTTGCTTACGCCTGGGTGATTGACCGTGTCTTTCAGAGCTGGTCTGAACGTGTTTACAGACAGTTTGAACGTTATAAACCTGTCAGTGCAGAAGCCTGGCTGGAGCTGAAGAAAGACGTGATTTTAAATCACAGGCTCACGCTCAGGGCGGCAGTGCGCTGGGCAGAAAAAGAGCGAGTGTGCCTGAGCGCCTGCAATGTCAATCCGACCCGACAGGTACTCCTCGGGCCTTGTTCATGCAGTCGAGTCATCGCTGACCGGCTGCGTTGGAATGGGCGCTGAGGATAAGAGGAGTGGCGGCTTAAGTTTAAAAATGCTTTACGCGGGAAGGAATCTATGGCTGCAATCAGACACCCTGTCATGCGGTATCATGGTGGTAAATTCAGACTCGCCCCCTGGATTATTGAACATTTCCCCCCACACCGTTGTTATGTCGAACCCTTTGGCGGGGCGGCATCCGTTCTGCTTCAGAAACCGCGAAGCGAAGCCGAGGTCTACAACGATCTTGATGAGTATGTCGTGAATCTGTTTCGCGTATTGCGCGACCCGCAAATGAGCCGACAGCTTGCAGAAGCATGCATGATGACGCCCTTTTCACGGGTTGAATTTCAGGAAGCGTACGAACATACGGATGAACCGGTTGAGCAGGCTCGCCGGACAATCGTGCGCGCCACAATGGGATTTGGCTCTGCCGGGGCAACGAAAGGCAGGACCGGTTTCAGGCTTGATACCCGCCGCAACTACGCGACTGCGCAGGCTGTGTGGTCATGGGCCCCCGCTAACCTCATTGCAGTGGCTGAACGGTTCGCGGGAGTACTGGTGGAAAAACGGGAGGCAATCCAGTGCATGCTGGACCATGACACGCCGGACACGCTGCACTATGTTGATCCCCCTTACATGCACGAGGCCAGAGTGATGGCCAGTTCGTACTACCGGCATGAAATGAACACTGCTCAGCATGTCCGTCTTATTGGCGTGCTCAAGGCGTTAAAAGGCTCGGTCATCCTCAGTGGCTACGATACTGACCTTTACAATGACATGTTAAAGGGATGGTCCAAGCGCATTAAAACAACGGCGGCAAACGGCGTTTCCGGTTCGGTAAAGCGCACTGAATGCCTGTGGATACGGCTCAGAACTGAAGAGATTGCCTTTGGCACAAACTTCAGTTTCCTGTGAAATTGAAGAACCTATAAAACTAAGAGCAGATTCTTACAGTAATCAAAACCAACGTTTCAGGCATGAAAAGAAAGGCACCAACACCAGGGCTTTTCTCCGGCACCCATGAGCAGGACTCACCTGCCACTCTTGTTTCTACTCACTACGATTAACCTGCGGCTCCGCCGCCACTGAGGTAACTCCCATGCAAAAACTGTTTGCGTGCGCACTGCTGTGCGCGGCGCTGACCGGCTGTGCCGGTATGAATTCCGACTTTGACTGCAACAAAACGGCGACTGACCAGTGCCTGACGATGTCAGAAGCCAGTCACCTGGCAGACAAGGGAAAAAGCCTTGATGACCTGACGGCCAGCAGAGAAGCAGGCCCAAAGCCTGCCGCTGAGGCGCTGGCGACGCCCGGCAATGTGAAGCCCGCCATCGATCCGAATCGTAAAGTCACCGTTCCGGCATTTACTCCCCGTGCAGGAGGCCGTTCGCACCTGAGCAGTGATGCGCTGCGCACCTCGACCATCCCGGTGAGAACGACGTCTGTACCCGATGGCAGCATTACGCCGTCAGATTACAGCGGGCCGGGCCATGTGGATGCGAAACGCATTCCCGATGCCACGCAGCGCCTCTGGATTGCCCCCTGGGTGGACGGCGAAGACAGTTTTCATCAGCCTGCCGTTGTGGAGTTTGTGAAGAAAAAATCGCGCTGGGATGAAGATTACCGCGTGATAAGTCAGGGGGATTAACCATGAAGAGATGTGAAAGCGTGAGCCTGCTCAGCGGCAGAGGCAGTGGTTACGGGGCTTTCATGATGCAGCATATGCCTGAAAGTGTGGCAAGTGCAGAAGCCCTGAACGGCCAGGCATACAAAGCTCATCCCTGGAGCATTTATATGGATGCTCCCATGATCCGCTGGCAGACCTGCCCGGTAAATTCTGGGGGCCACGGTAAAACCTTCTCTGGAACATTTTTGGCGTCGCAGGTTACGTCACCCGAAACAGGTGACCGGCACTGGATGTCTTTTGGTAACGCCTCGTACCCCTTTTTGACCCCGTCGGAGGACAGCCATGCTCGCTAAAGTTCTCGATCACCTGACAGGTATTCTGGACAGCAGCCGCTATGAGGGCGGCGCCAGTTCGGCGCGTAAAATGCTTAAAGACAGCATGAATCACCCCTCAATTACCAGCCTGCTGCCGTGGCGTGAGTTTGATGACAAGACCGACCTCTTTATCAATACGCGCTCGGTCGGCTTCATCCTTGAGGTGGCCCCCCTGGCCGGTGCCAATCAGCAGGTGGTGCAGGCGCTCGATGACCTGCTCCGTAAAAAGCTGCCGCGCAAAACGCCCGTGACCGTTTTGATGGTCGCAAGCAAATGCGTGGGCGACATGCTCGAAGATGGCCTCAGTCGCGACATGTGGAAAGGGAACATGGCACCCCGCCTTAACGCCATCACCAAAGCTTTCTGGGAGCGCTCAGCGCTGAAGGGACTCGCCAATAACCGTGAGTACCCCCTTTATCTGCGTAACTACCGTGTGTTTCTGGTGTATGCGCATCCGGGCAGCGGCGGGATCAAAACAATGGACACTGTGTCACAGCTGCGTGAAACGCTGCGCGTGTCATTGCTCGCGGCCCATATGGAAACTGAGCGTGTCGGGCCTGATGAATTCCTGAGCGTCATCCGTGAGCAGCTCAACTACCGACCGGGGCAGGTTACCCGGGATGACGTGCAGTGGAATCCAGAGCAGGAACTGCATCGGCAGTGCGTAGACCACAGTACGGAAATGGAAGTGCATCCGGATTACCTTCGTCTGACCACGGCACGCAAACCGAGTGACCGGCGAATGGGCGATGAGGGGAACTCCCGTGTAGCCAGCTCCCGCATCGTCAACATGCAACTGACAACCGTACCAAAAAGATTCGCGCTGTGGCAGGTCGCAGACAACCTGCAGAACATTCGTTATCCGGATCTGGGCATCCCGTGTCCGTTTATGCTGAGCTGGACGGTCTGTCTGGAGGACCAGGTGGCCAGCCAGAACGAAGCTTTCCGTAAAGAGCAGGACCTGGGCAAAAAGGCCAACTCCTCCTACGGGAAGCTTTTTCCCAATACCCAGCGGACCTATCAGGAATACCGCGACCTGCGTATGGGGCTGGCCAGTAACGAAATCGCCATGTGCAGCTTCAACCTCAACCTTACGCTGTTCTGTCCTGACGACGACAGTGAACAGCAGAAATGCGAACTGTCGGCGATAAACGTCTTCCGTAAGAATGACCTGGAGATTTCGGCTCCGCGCTATATGCAGTTGCGTAACTGGCTGACCACGCTACCGTTCATGATGCAGGAGGGGTTGTGGGATGACATGAAACACATGAATGCCACACTGCGCTGCAAGAGCTTTAATGCGGTGAACCTGATGCCGGTGGTGGCAGAGCGGCAGATGGCTAAGTCCGGCAGCCCGCTTCCCACTTACCGTAATGCGCTGGCTTTCTTTGACATGTTCAATGAACACAACGGCTCAACGAATTTTAACGTTGCCGTGACGGGGACAACCGGCGCAGGGAAGAGTTTCTTTATTCAGGAAATCCTGCGGCAGGTTCTTAACTCCGGCGGATTCGGCTGGGTTATCGATATGGGCGGCAGCTATAAAAACTTCTGCCGGCAGGCGGGCGGTTCGTATCTTGATGGTGCCACGCTGCGCTTTAACCCCTTTGCGAACGTCACCGATATCAAGGAGTCATCTGAGGGCATTCAGGGGCTGCTGACCGTGCTGGCCAGTCCGAATGAGCCGCTGGACAAGGTCAGCGAAACCATCCTGCTTAAAGGTGTGGTTGCCGCATGGGAGGCCAAGAAGAACAAGGCCCGCATCGATGACGTGGTTCATTACATGACGTCGCCAGAAGTGAAGGCGACTTACTCAGAGCAGCCTACCATCATGAACCGCATCAACGAGCTGGTACTGCTGCTTGATCGCTGGTGCACATGGGGAGCCAACGGGGAATACTTCAACTCCGATAACCCGACGCTCGATGCAAACACCCGCTTTGCAGTTCTTGAATTGCTGAGCCTGGAAAACCAGCCGCATCTGCTGTCGGCCATCCTGTATTCGCTCATTCTGGCGATTCAGGAAAAGATGTACCACTCGCCGCGTGACCTGAAAAAACTGGCCATTATCGATGAAGCCTGGCGACTGTTCAGTGGCTCTAACCCACATGCCGCCAAATTTATCGATACCGGTTACCGCACCGTGCGCCGCCACAAGGGGGCGTTCATTACCATCACGCAGGGCATCAAAGACTTCACCGGCACCAAAGACCAGGCACCACCACCGGCTGCGGCTGCGGCATGGGACTGCTCCGGTACCAAAGTTACGCTGTTGCAGGAGGCAAGAGCCTTTAAAACTTACCTCAATGCCAACCCCGATCAGTTCAGTGAGGCAGAGACGCAAATCATCCGGGGCTTCCAGCCTGCGCGCAGCACAGGGTTCAGTTCGGTAATGATTTCCAGTGGTGAACACAGTTCTTTCCATCGTGTGTTTGTCGATCCGGTCACGCGGGCCATGTTCAGTACGCGTGGAGATGATTATCAGTTTATGACGAACGCACAGGAGATGGGGGCGACCAGTGAGGAGGCGGCTTACCTGCTTGCGTGCCAGCCGCATATGTATAAGGAAGAGATGGAAGAACTCGAACGCTGGGCCGGGATCACGGCGGCATAACCAGAGGAAATAACGATGCAGGATGAAAATACGTTGCCCGTCCGTGAGGGCGGGCAGTCGTCTGGCAATTCACACCAGTCTGACGACACACATCTTCCCCCAGTGAAGCCCTTCTGGCGGCGAACCGGGGTGCGCTACCTCGCCGGAGGGGCACTGATTCTGCTCCTCAGCGCCGGTATCAGCACTCTGGTGGCCAGTGCCGCAAGGCCTGCCACGGTGGTGTTTGATATGAAGGGGACAATTGATGCATTCAGGCAACAGAGCGCCCTTAACCCCCTCACAAAAGAAGCGGCTGAGGTACTGACAAATCGCTTCAGCAGAGCCCTGAACAACAGTCTCAGTGACTGGCAACAGCACCATTCAGCCCTGATTCTGGTGAAAGGGGCCGTTGTGAACGGTGCGGAGGATATCACGCCAGAGATTCAGGCCGACATAGCCCGCCAGATGAAGGAGGCACGATGAGAGCGAGGCTGGGTGCGCTGCTGCTCAGTATTGCCGTGGTGTGGCCAGCCGCCGCAAAAGACCTGGGCACGGTTGGTCATCTGTTTCCGATATCCGAACCTGATCTGCTGGATTTTATCGCTCAGCGGCTCAAAGGGATGCAGGACAGCGGAGAGCTGGCAAGGCTGCAGCGGGAAGCGGAGGCAAGAGTCAAAGCTCATGCCGTTCGCCCGACGCCGGTTGCAGGTCTTTCGCCTGCGACAAAAGACCGGGTTTACAGTTTTGACCCGACCTTCACGGTAAAGGAAACCATCACAGATATGCGCGGCAACGTCATTGCCCGTGCCGGTGACAAAATCAATCCACTGGACAGGGTGGCTTTCAGTGAGACGCTTTATTTCATCGACGGTGACAATGCGGCGCAGATGGGCTGGGCGGCAAAGCAGATCAAAGGGCAACAAAACGTCAAAGTCATCCTGGTCAAAGGCAACATCCACGACAGCAGTCTGGCACTTGATGAGCCTGTTTATTTTGATCAGTACGGCACGTTAACAACAAAATTTGGCTTTGAGCATACCCCGGTTCGCATCACGCGTGACGGCCGCACGCTCAGGGTGGAGGAGGTGGCACTGAAATGAGTCACAACATGCGGGATGTAACGACACCCGAACACGTTAAGCGACATGCGACCACGGTACGTATGAATGACGCCGACAAGGCCGGTCTGCGGCTCATGACGGAAGAACATCCGCTTTACACGGAGTCAGTGATTGTCCGTGCCGCGCTGCAGGTCCTTCTGGCGTTTAACGGCAAAATGCGCAAAGACATTGTCTGGGCGTCCCTGAACGAAACGGATGTGGCAACAGTACTGCGCCGTGATGGTTTTCTCCTGGAGTCGTTTATCGATCCTGCGTCACAGAAGGGTGGAAGCTATGAAGGATGAAGCGGCTCATGCCCTTGCAGAGGGCATCAGACAGGCTGTTACTTCGGCGTATGACCCGCCTCAAACGGTGACGGGAATGCCCGTTCTACAGATACAGCCGCCCGGTTCGCTGCCCGAGGCTGTGGACGCACCTTTTCTTCCTGATGGCGTAACGGTCTGGTCGGTGCTGCTCACAATGGTGACGGGGTACGTTATCGGAACGCTTATCGGGAAAGTACTGAAGGCTGTGCATACCCGGCTGCAGCCTCCGAAGCAGGAGGTGACTTACGACCTTTCGGTCAAGAAAACCGGGTGTTATCCGCTGGGGAGTCTGAACATGGCAGCGTGTATGGCTCAGAGCGAGAACGCGCGGCTCTGGCAGCACCTGCTGGCCGCTTATGGCGGGGCCCTGGAGGATGAGGGCCACAGGTTGCGCAGAGACGAGCGTCTTAAGGTGTTACTTCCTGATGACGTGCAGTTAAGGGTGGGGCTGAAAGTCGTCGGTGCCCGTCACCGCTATTTCACGCCGTTTATGGCCAGTGAGCATGAGGAAAAGTTGCTGGCCCAGGCGTCAGAAGAAGGGTATGCGCACAGCTGGGTGGCTTCCTGTCAGAGGGCTGCGGAGGCAGCTGGCTGGTTCGTCACACTGAAAGGTGATGCCTTTCAGGCCTGCCATGATGCGACGAGGCCCCCGGAAGAGGCTGCGTTCGGGGCGCACCAGATCTGACCCATGAACCGGGAGGCATCAGGTGGAAAAACTACATGTGCTGTATGTCGCGGGTGGGCTTCCCTTCACCCTGTGGGTGGCCTCAAACGTCAGAAGAATCATACGGAAGCGAACGAACAGAGTGCTGGCACTACGCGCAGCCGGACGAAACGCACCACGGCATGCTGAAGCAGAGACAGTCATCACACCGAGGTCGTTTATAACCCAGCGCGATGTGCATTCGGGCTGGCTGCAGGAGGCATGGCCACTGCAGCAGGTCAGCATCCTCTGCTGGGGCTCGCCGGGTACGCTGCAGCGGGAAATACCTCATGGCCTGCGTCAGCTTGCCCGCTCACTCAGAAAGGAAAGAGGAACATTTACGGGCGGGAAACTGGGTAAAGAGGGGGTTTTACGCTGGCAGATGGAGTCTGACATCACCGCAGACAGCCCCTCATTTTTTGGTCCCGACTCTTTCGGGGGCAGAGCGCAGCCCGGGGCCTATACGCAGGTTTTCGGTCCTTACATGCCGATGCCTGACAGAGAGGCAGTGGTGGTTCTGCTGCAGGGTACACACCATACAGCCCCTGAAACGCTGCCGCATTTTCTGCGGTCCGTGGCCGAGCAGATTGAAAAAGGCATCCTCCAGTATGGCGTGAACGACGGTTATACCGGCTGGGCTTTTATTTCCTATCCATCGAAAAAAGCACGCTCCTCACATCAGGCCGGGACTGACGATGACCGGATGGCCGGAGCTTCGCTGCATCAGAGGTGATGACCATGACACATGACGGATACCTGTTATTCGCGATGTTACTGATCGCCGCAGGAATAAGCCTGTTTCAGAAGCACAGGCACATAAATAAGCTGAACGAAGCACTGAACCGAAAAGAACTGGCAATTCACGGGTTTTATAACGATCCGGAGAAGATGAATGAGTTAAGACGGCACTGGATAAGACTTGAGGGATGTGAAGAGGACAGGAAACTCAGCAGGCTGGCAGAAAGCATCGGCACAGATGTCAGATGGTATAAGCACGCCTGGCCACTGCGGCAAATTAGCCTGGACGTAGGGGCAACGCCCGGAACCCTGACGACGGCTGTACCGGACATGCTGCGCAGAATCCCGGTATCACAGCTGTGTTCGCCGGGAGAAGAACTGAGGCGATTTTTCTCAGACCACAACATGACCGTACGCATTATGGCCAGGACGGTTACAGACAAGCCTTCTTACTTTGGCAGCGCGGGGTGTGGCGGTCACGTCGAGCCTAATGTGTGGACAGAGGTATTTGGTGAGCAGACTGACAAACCTGACCGGGAAAATGTGAGGGTTCTGCTGCAACTGACGCGCCACGGTGGAGAGGGAGAAACAGGCTGGTTCCTTGAACAGACAGCCAGCCGGATTGAACAAGGCCAGTTGGCTGCGGGCGATCATGATGATGACTGTGGCTACGCCTTCCGTGTTTATCCGTGCAAGGCAGTGCAGGCCTCAATAAGGAGACCTGAGTCATGATTGTGGCAAAGCTCCTTCTGGTGACAGCAGGTATCGCAACCGTGCTGTGGATGTTCTGGATGTTAATTTTCGGTAAAAGCGCACCCGACTTGCAGGCAGACACGTCTCAGACCCGTAAAGCAGGTGATGACAGCAGCATCACGTCGGTCGTAATGATGAGCGACTCGGGCAGTGGAGGGCATGACGGAGGCTGTAGCGCCTCCGATGCCGGCGGTGACTGCGGTGGCGGTGACGGAGGCAGTCACTGAGTCTGACTCATCCTGCCTCACTGCATTTTATGCGGGCTGAGCCTTTTGTGGCCTGCTGACAAAATTTTCTTAAACCGGAGTTCAGATTATGGACAGGTACAGCATTGTAATGACCCTGATACTGGGCGTGTTTTTTGCCAGCCTTCTGGTCATAAAGCATTTCTTGTGAGCGTCTGAAATCTTCCTTCCCGCTGCATACAGGCTGTTCGTTCCTCGCCCTGCTGCGGTACGCCTCAGCCTGCATACCGCGGGCAGGCCTGATTAACTGATGCGGGCAACTCCGCAGCCCTGTTTCCGGAATCTCTATTATGACAAACCATGCTGACATCTCAGCCCGTGAGGTCGTGCGCGATCGCTGGGGCCACTGGACACATCCTTTCTATTACTCACCACCCAATGACAGGGAGTTTGCGCGGCCCGGTGCATTTAATGACTGGCTGAAGACGCATTGCCTACAGTCAGCCACGACGTGGATGGAAAACGAGGTGGAGGACCGGCAGATGGAGCGCTACTGGAAAACCGGTGATTGCAGCGACTGGTTGCCGGCTAGTCCAACCGGTGAGGGCTGGTTTACCGGCAGTATCCATGACACCGAGGACGGTCCGGTCTGTGTCTGGCTTCGAGTGCTTTCGGACAGGACGGCCGAATGAAACGATTATTACTGGTCCTGTGCCTGCTGCTGTCAGTGACGGTCATCAGGCCTGCAATGGCTGGGGGGAGTAACGCCGGTGACGGCCGGTGGGTGAATCCCATCAGCGACGTCTGCTGGAAGTGCCTGTTCCCTATGACGCTCGGCAGTATTCAGCTGGCGTCAGGCGCACACCCGGACACGCCTAACCCGTCGATGCCGATTCAGTTGTGTCCCTACGGCATCTTTTACCGTCTGGGGCTGGCCATCGGATTCTGGGAGCCGCTTGCGCTCACCGACGTCACGCGTGAACCGGGCGTGATGGTGAACATGGGCGGCTTCAAAATCGACCTGGGCCGGACCGGAACGGGCCGTGCCGGTCAAAGCGATTCCCCCACGCCCGGCAGCTTTTATCACGTTCACTGGTACAAGTATCCGCTGCTTTTCTGGCTGAATATCATCACCAGTACGGGATGCATGCAGACCGGCGACATGGACATTGCGTACCTCTCGGAAGTCGATCCGTTGTGGAACGACAGTACGCTCTCGATGATCATCAATCCGGAAGTGGCGCTGTTTAACAATCTGCTCGCGCAGGGGGCCTGTGCAGCCGATTCCATTTCATCCACGGCGGGCATGCCGCTTGATCCGCTGTTCTGGTGCGCGGGTGCGCAGGGCTCGATGTACCCCTTTACGGGCTATACCAGCAATGAGTTTTCCCCCTTGGAGGCATCACTGCTGGTGACGGAGCGAATGGACTTCAAGCTGCACAGGGAGGGGCTGGTGATGGAGACGGTCGGGGCTGACGTAGCTGTCTGTTATGAATATCCGTCCCCGATCATCCCAAAATCGCGCTGGCGTTATCAGATGGTCAATATGTATCCCGAGCCCAGCGACTGCCATCCTTTTGGTACCTCGACGCAGCTGTGGGGCAGCACTCATAACACCCCGGCCACGAAGAAGAACTTCGGCTGGCTGCTCTGGCGAAAGCGCAACTGCGTTTATCTGTAAGGACTCATCATGAAAATTTCTCTGAGGGCACTGATCATCAGCGCCGCGCTGTTTTATGCCTGTGCTTTGTCCGCAGCGGAGCAGCCCACCGTATCAGGTGACAATCTGGCATACATGAAACAGCAGCAGCAGGAGCTGGAGCAGTTTAAAAAGCAACTGGAAGGCGCAAACATTGCGCTGCCTGACATGCAGCAAAACCGAGTGACTCAGTTCCAGAACGAGATAGCCGCGTCTCAGGCAGAGCAGAACAGCGCGGACCGCCCTGTACCGCGCGCGGTGTATTTCGTGAGCCTGGGCATTCCGGAGGACGGTCTGGTGCTCATGCTGCAGGATGCGCGGCGTTTTGGTATCCCGGCGACCATTCGCGGTCTGCTCAACAACGACTTTCATAAGACGGCGGAAGTCATGGTTGAACTCTCCAAAAAGGACAAGAAAGCCGGTGTGCAGATTGATCCGACGCTTTTTCAGCAGTACGGCATCAAAGCGGTACCGGCACTGGTGGTGACCTGCGGGAAAAATTACGACGTCATTTACGGCAACCTGGAACTCCGTCAGGCACTGAAAGAGATTCAGCAGCTCGGCGATTGTGGCTCCGTCGCGGCGCAACTGCTGAGAGAAGGGGAAAAGGGGCGATGAAACGGTTATGTCTTCTGGCGTTTCTGCTGCTCACCGGCATACGCGGTGCTTACGCTGATGCCAACAGTGATGCCTTCAATGATGCGAGTAACTTTGGTCAGAATAATAAAAATCAGGGCACCTCGTCCGCCAGTGGAACGGACCCGTCCTCGGTTATCCCTGGTTACACCCCGAACCCCTCGCAGAGCAGCAACTACGGCGGCGTGCGGGGCGGAGACGGCGGCATTGCCGACAAAGGTCAGACGTCACTCAGTCAGAATGACGCCGGTCAGGCGGTGAATGATTCCAGCACCAAAAACCCGTCGCCGAAGATTGATCCGAACGCCGACTTTATTCAGAACGGCAAGAACGCCGAGGCTAACGGGGGCAGTATCGTTGACGGCACCAACGCCAACTGCAGCGAAAAGGTTGTATCGAAGTCGGTCTTTGAGAACTACAGCTGCGACAGGGACGTGAATCAGATTCAGACCTGTGCCCGTACGGCAAGCATTCAGGTTACCGGCTCGAAAGAGACCTACACCACGCAGTTTGTGATGGACGCGAGGAACTCAACAGGAAACAACGAGGCTAACTACTGGGTACGTTACGACTTTACCGTACCGGATGACGGAACATTATCAAGTGGTTCATGGGAGTTCCTGCTTCCACGTTCGCCGAATTATCACGGAGACCGGCTCGGATATACTTTTCGTGCATTCGATCAGTCAGTAACAACGAATTATAACAATTCCGGTACGTTCTCCATCACTCCTCAGCGCGTCTCTAGGGGCCAGGTGATATCAATGAGGATTCACTACGATACTGATGGTCACTACGATGAGGGGCGCGATGGCATGAAAAACGCCCTTGCCAATGGCAACATCGTGCTTCGCATTACGCTCCCCATGACGGCAGAACGGGACACGACATCGTCACGGGTTGTCTGGACCGAAAGCTGTCCTTTTGACAAATCAACGGCAACCAGCAGCGCGGGTTCACAGTGCGTGGACCCGGGCGGGAACCGCACCATTACCCAGAACGGCCGGGATTACACCCAATACAGCGACTGCTGGCAGTACTCCGACGCCTATGTCGTGCCGGTGAACTCGACCGGCAACTGCGATCAGCTCATCAACAACCGCAACTGTACGCTGGCCGGACGAAGCTGCTCCCAGTCAGAGGCGGGTGCCTGCATGCATGAGAATGACACCTACCAGTGTCAGACCACTTATACCTCACAGGGCCTGCTGTGCGGCGGCCAGTATTTCTGCCGCTCCGGCGACTGCAGCGACACGGACGGCACAGGGGACAATGGTTTTGATATGTCGATTTCAAAGCTTGCTGGTCTCGCTTCTGCAGGGGATGACGTAAAAAAAGGCAGTCAGACGGACATCCGTGCCTTTACCGGCCAGCCGATGTCGTGTCGCAAGGCCGTTGCAGGATTCTCTAACTGTTGCGTGGATACCGGCTGGGGCAACAGCTCCGGACTGGCGAACTGCAACAGCGAGGAGATGGCCATCGGCAAGGCAAAGGCCAAGAAGGTCACGGTTTACGTGGGTGACAAGTGCGATCACGCCGTGCTGGGCGTCTGTGTGCAGAAAAGTCAGGTTTACTGCGTCTTTGGCGGCAAGCTGAGCCGCATCATCCAAGAGCAGGGGCGGCGTGACCAGCTGCACGTGGATTTTGGCAGCGGCGATTCGCCGAACTGTCGCGGGATCACGGTGCCGGAGCTGCAGTCCATCAACTTTGACCTGATCAACTTCCAGGACTTCTACAGCGACCTCATGGCCAACCAGAAAATCCCGGATTCGGCCTCGATGGTTCAGCAGGCTAAACAGCGTATCGCTGCTCAGGCAGCGGCACAAAACGGAGGCAAAAAATGAAGCGTCTGCTGCTTGCCTGTCTGCTGATGGCAGGGGCTGCGCCGGTACTGGCAGATGATGCGCAGAGTGCCGACGCCGTAATCACACCTGCTGCGCCATTTACCGGCTGGCACTGGTATAACGAGCCCAAAAAGAAGCCGGAAACACCCGCGCCGAAAGTTAAACCGCCTCAACCCGGTGTGCCGGATTTCAGCAAGTTAACCCCTTCCGAGCAGGCTGATGTTCTTAAGGGGTACACGAAAGAGGCGCTTAACAACGCCATTCTGCATCCTTCAGCTGAAAATACCGCGACGTTTCTGCGCTGGCAGAAGTTCTGGACCGACCGGGCCTCGATGTTCAGTCAGTCGTTTGCCGTGGCGCAGCTTGATCATCCTGACCTCGATTACAACCTGGAGCATCCGCACTACAACAGTACGGCACCTTTGCAGCAGGCGCGGGACCAGGAGGAGCAGAACGACGCCATTAAAAAACTGTCCGGCGAATACGGCCTTTTCTACTTCTACCGCGGGCAGGACCCGATTGACGCGCAGATGGCTGGCGTGGTGGCGGATTTTGCCAGACTCCGGCATATCTCGCTGATACCGGTCAGCGTGGACGGCACCGTTTCTCCACAGGTGCCAGACAGCCGGACTGACGCCGGTCAGACCGCCAGAATGGGAATAACCCATTTTCCGGCGCTGTTTCTGGTTGACCCTAAATCAAAGAATTACCGGCCGCTGGCCTACGGCTTTATGACCCAGGACGACCTGGCGAAGCGGTTTCTGAACGTAGCCACCGGCTTTAAACCCAACTTCTGAGGACTTCCTATGGTACTGCTCTCTCCCGTGTGGCAGGGACGGTTTACGGCCGTGCAGCGGCTGGCAAACCTGACGCTACGGACATTTGTGATTCATCCGGCGATGTTTTTCTTTTTACTCTTCATTTTTTGCGCGAATGGGGCCGGAAGCGGAGGGCTGATGCTTCTGAACTGGGCTGAAGAGGCGGTGCGCGATGCAGCTGCCGGTCAGGTATGGACCTGCCAGTCGCAGGACGAGCCTGCTCACAGTGTGCCAGCTGACTTTCCTCCACTGGGCCGAAGTGACGTGACAGCAAGGTCTGAGCTACCGAAGGCCCCCCCGTCTAAATGTGTGAAGGTTGCTGAAAGCCGTGAAACCTGGATTTTTCAGGAAAATAACCTGCTTCGGAAACTCTACTTAACCAGCGTGATGGTTTCACTGTTCGCGAGTTTCTCCGCTCACCATTTCCGCCGCCGTAATAAACGAGGTAAATGATGCAACGACTTCCGCTGATTGCCGCGCTGTTTATGGCGGGCATTATCTGTAACTGTCTTCGCCAGTTACTTAACTGGTCTGTAACCGTCACACACGATGTTCTCGTCATTCTCAGCAGCCTTTATCTCGGTATGACGGCGATGTTAGTCGTTTATGAAATTATCGTTTACCGGCGCACAGGGCGTGGGCGTGGAGGTCACAATGAGGCTTAAAAAGCTGCTTGTTATGATGATGCTTTTCGCACCGGTGGTGGCGCAGGCGACGGTGGCTGATGAGATTGCCGCGCTTGAGCGTATGAAAGCAAAGCAGGGCCCACAGTTGCCGGATCTGGGTATACCCGGCTCGCAGCGCGCGCAGGGGCATGTAAACAGACCACCCAGTATGGTTCAACTGGCTGACGGTCGTCAGGTCAACATTAATGATTATGCTGTGGTGGTCTTCATGCAGCGTGGGTGCCAGTACAGCGCAAAGTTCGATCCCAAGCTGAAATCCTGGGCAGATGAAATGGGCATCAAAGTGTATCCCTACTCGCTCGACGGGTATGGGGACGCGTCTTTTCCGGTCGCGCTGATACCCCGTAAAGCCGGTCCAAATGAACCCATTGCCGGCGAAATCCTGACCTTTTTCGGTAATGGCCTGCCAATAGCCACGCCGACAACGTTTATGGTCAACGTCAATACCAATACGGCCTATCCGCTTTATCAGGGTGATACCGATATGGCCACCATGAGCCAGCGTCTGTCACAGATGATTGAAGCGGATATCGATCACCTTCCTCCGGACACGCTGGGGCCGGTTCCCAGCAGCGGCTCGGTTACCCCTCAGTAACGCAGCGGCATTGCCGCCCAGGGATAAACATGACTGAAGAACCATTGACGCTCAACAGAATTGAGAGCGTGCTGTTGCTTGTCTGTGCCTCATTTCTGGCCGCATCAGGACTCTATGCCTGGCTTGTCTGCGAATTGACCGGAGGTGGCCTCCTTATCCTGAGCGCTGGCGCGAATGCCGGACTGATCTGTGCGGTTCGCGATTTTCCACTGCTGTTTCTGATTTCACTTGCAGGGGGCGCGGGATGTGGTGCGTTGATAAGTATCACGCTGCGCCGTAACGGATTTATGACTGAACATCCCTTTAATTAAAGGGCCTCAACCAGCCGGATTAAACCAGACTGGCTCGGATTCAAGCCGACAGGAACAAATGATGAAGACAGAGAACATAGCCTGCAGACGCAAATTCACAACCTGCGCAGAGAGGTTCGTACTCTTTAGTGCCGGGATGTGGGCCGGGGGGACTGGCTGGCTGTTTTTTTTCAGTGCGGTCGCAGAGCCTCCCCTGCCACCGCCACAGGTTGCACGTTTCCTGATGGACGTCAGAATGCTCAGCCTTTCGGGTTGGCTGCTGGCGCTAATCCCGTTGTGGTGCCTATGGCTGGACTGTAGGAGTTACGGTGTGCTTCCGACGCTTTCAGGCTGGCTGAGACGCTATGGTTTCATCGCGGCCGCCAGCCTGGTTGCGGCATTACGGGTTTTTTGCCAGCGGGGATATCCTGCTATTGTGGCGGAAGGAAATTATCTCTCTTACCTATTCTTATGGAGTATGTTTGGAGTAGTTTGCCTGTTGCGTAAGCCAGCAGAATGATGCCGCACAATATCAGTGAATCCCTGATACTGATAAAAAAGACACTCAGGGACAGCCTGATATTTAACGCATTTAGCCTCTCAAGGCTCCATCCCGCTAAACGGTATATTACAGAGCGCTGACTTTTAAGCTTCAGACAGGCGTTATTGCAGTCTTCATCTGAAATCTCATTGAGCAGTTGTTGGGCTTTCTCTTCCTCAAGGTGGTTGCTGAAATACCTGATGAGCAGCATTCTTTTTGATACGGAGGTAATGTCGGTCTTCAGTTCAGAAATCAGCGACAGTGCATCATCACGTGTGATGACAGATTTTTGCTCATACCAGGCGTCCTGCACCGCAGGATTGTCCGGAAACTGCTGGCGAAGGCTGTTCAGCAATGCTTTGCGTCTTTCTTCAGATGGGATCTTGTCGATGACCAGTGTTGGATAAATGTTTTCTGCATAGGCGGCGGACTCAGGGGTGTAATAGAAACGGCTGGGCGTTTTCCGGTAAAAATCCAGTCTGAGATCAGCAGCCTGCCCTTTGTTGTACTGACTGGTTGTTTCCCAGTACAGCGGCTCATGCGTCTTTTCATCTCTGTATGAGATGAAGGCGTGATGCGGGGCATAAACAATTTCAGCCTCACGGCCTGCCGCGTGCATGGCATCAATTAACAGATAAGCGTTCAGGTCGCAGTCTGAGTAATGTCCAGCCCAGCCGTCTGAAACGGCCTGCACAGGTGAGTAATAAAAATGGCTGCCCAGCAGACGGTTTGCACAGGCCAGATAACCCTTATTGCTGAGTGCTGTGTCGCAATGTTTTTTAACATCGCTGAGCCAGCCCTGCGTATTGCCATATGCCAGGTTTGCGTTTTTTTCTGACGCAATCCCGGCCCGCCTGTCGAAGTTAATCAGACGATGAGTCAGGAGTTCAGGATCATAGCTGCCTGAGATATCAGCACGTGAACGCGCAGGCTGCTCATGTTTTCTGGCTTTGTAATCATTGTCATACCAGTTGCTGACAAACACATAGCTGAACGCGCATACCATCAGGATGGCGAGAATAAGCATCTCGTATCTTGTTTTCACTCTCAGTTCCTCATTCCCTTAAAACGACAGTCCACGACTCAACGCATGGGCCCTTAATCCCTGTTATCGGCCGGCTGTCTGTTGATTTTATCTGAGCCGTTAAATCAACCAGGCATCATATCCTGTTACGGAGCGTCACTACATGAAACTCAGGCAGTTCCTTCTTTCTACCGCTGCGGCACTGTTTATCAGCGCGCCTGCGCTGGCCGACGTGCAGGGCGATCTCAACGGCTACTTTGGCAGTCTGGGCTTTGACGGTAACGTCTCAAGAGCACAGGCATGGCAGGGACAGGCCGCAGGCTATGTTACCGGTGGTTCGGTTTACCTGCGTAACCAGGTTAAACAGGTTCAGCTTATTTCTATGCAGGTGCCTACGCTCAATGCTGGCTGTGGCGGAATTGACTCTTACCTGGGGGCGTTCTCTTTCATCAATGGTGCCGAACTGCAGCGCTTCGTGAAACAGATCATGAGTAACGCTGCCGGATATGCCTTCGACCTGGCGCTCCAGACGATGGTGCCGGAACTTAAGCAGGCCAAAGACTTTCTGCAAAAACTGGCGTCGGATGTTAACTCCGCAAACATGAGTTCCTGTCAGGCCGCTCAGGGTATCATCGGCGGGCTTTGGCCGGTAACGCAGGTTTCAAACCAGAAAATCTGTCAGGACATTGCAGGTGAAAGTAACATTTTTGCCGACTGGGCCGCTTCACGACAGGGCTGTACAGTGGGCGGGCAGGGCGACAGCGTCACCAGTCGCGCCTCTGACCAGATGAAAGATCAGGTGCTCAAAAACAAAAACCTTATCTGGGACGCCCTGGGCCGTAATCACCTGTTCGACGGTAACAATGAACTCAAAGAACTGGTGATGAGCATCATCGGTTCTATTGTATTTAACGCTCAGGGCCAGGTGACAATCCTCACCCCGATGGTGGATAACCGCGACGTTATCACGGTTCTCATGAACGGCGGAACTGCGAAAATCTATGGTTGCGACACAATGGATCTCTGCCTGGGCCCCACGGTCGCAACAGTAAACATCAGCAGCGATGCCGCTCTGGTTTCCCAGGTGCGCAGGCTGATGCTGTCGATTGACGGAAAGCTCAGTTCAGATTCACCGCTGACCGATCAGGAAAAAGGCTTCATCAACACGACGTCAGTGCCGGTACTTAAGTATCTGACCAACTCGCGCAGCATGGGCATGAGTCCGACCTACCTGGTGCAGGTGGCTGACTTTATCGCGCAGGACATGATGATTCAGTACCTGCAGGAGCTGGTCAAACAGGCAAGTCAGTCTCTCGCCGGCAGAAACTATCCGGAACAGGCCGCAGGAGAGTTGCGGGGCAACGTCCTGACTGCGCAGTCGCTGCTCGCACAGATGAAACTCCAGTCCACTGCAGACCAGAATGCGCTAGACGGCATTGATCGCAACATGCAGTACCTGCAGCAGCAGGTATCAACCATTATCTCAACGTCTTACCAGAGTAACTACCAGTGGGGAACGGGCAATGACTGAAGTCTGGACCATCTATGGCGGTGACATGTGGCGGCAGGTGTTCAACGGTGTGGTGACCATTATTGGTTCTGACACCTATGACACGCTGAAACGCATTGTCGGCCTGTTTGGGGTGCTGGGTGTGATGGCCAGCTTTGTTAAATCGCGAAATCCGATGGTGTTCCTGCAGTGGTTTGGCGTGTTCTTTCTCATTACGTCGGTGCTGCTCGTGCCAAAACGCAGCGTGCAGATTCATGACATTACCGATCCGGCCGCCATCTATGAGGTCGATAATGTGCCAGCCGGACTGGCCGCTATCGCAGGGCTGACGACTGCACCGGGATTTGCCGTTGCTCAGTTGTATGATTACAGCCTTGCGCGGCCTGACTCACTCACCTACACCAAGACCGGCATGCTCTTTGGCTCCCAGATTGTTGCGCAGTCGTCCGATTTCCGGACGCTCAATCCGGATCTGGCGCAGTTGCTTCCCGATTACGTCGAGAACTGTGTGATTGGCGATATTATGCTGAACAACAAATACACGGTTAACGACCTGTTGCACAGCAGCGACCCTCTGACACTTATCACCAGTCAGCCGAGTCCGTTGCGCGGGCTTTATCAGAATACTGGCAACGGGAAGGTGTTTGTGACCTGTCAGCAGGCTGCTGCGTCCATCAAAACACTGGTAAGCCGGGATATCGTGCCTGGTGCTGATACCCTTCACTCTGTTGCAACCCGTCTTTTCGGGAACAAAGTGAACGCAGATTCCATGCTGATCAATGCGATGAACGACAGTTACGGTTTCTTCTATTCCGGCGGGCTCACGGCATCGCAGATCATGCGCAATAACATCACTAATGCGGCTATCCGTGACGGCTGGAAAGGATTTGCGGCGCGTTCCTCCGATACGTCAAACCTGCTGAATCTCGCGACAGAATCAAGCCTGACCAAGCAGCGTATCAGCTGGGGGGCGGGCGGCGTAATCGCCACGCGGACGCTGCCGATGTTCCAGTCACTGATGATGCTGATTCTGATAGCACTGTTTCCGCTTGTTATTGTGCTGTCGCTGGTTAACCACAGCATATTCGGCCTTAACACGTTGAAGATGTATGCAGGCGGGTTTCTGTACTTTCAGATGTGGCCAGTCATGTTTGCCGTACTCAATTCACTGGCCAACTTCTATCTGCAGACGAAAACCGGTGCGACACCGCTGGTACTGGCCAATATGGATCAGGTGGCGCTTCAGCATTCCGATGCTGCCAACATCGCAGGCTACCTCAGCATGTCGATACCGGTATTGTCATTCTTTCTGACAAAGGGTGCGGCTTCCATTGCCTCGCAGGCGGTAGGTGGGGTACTGAGTTCAGCAGCGTTCACAACGAGCGGTCAGGCTTCAACGACCGCAGACGGCAACTGGTCCTTTAACAATATGTCGATGGATAACGTGAACGCCAACAAGTTTGACACCAATATGGCGCAGCGGTCCGGCCAGCAGTCGTTCCAGACCAGCAATGGTGCCACACATACTCAGACGGCTGACGGGCATAACGTTTATGACACCAGTGGTGCCATTTCAAATCTGCCTGTGAATCTGAAACTGAGTTCTCTGGCGAGCAGTGGCTTCTCCGAGCAGTCGCGACAGGCACAGCAGGAAGCCCAGACGGCACTGGATGGTTACAATCACAGCGTAACCAGCGGTTATCAGCAACTGGAGCAGTTTAACCGTCAGAGCGGAACCAGCGACTCCATTACGAAAGGTAGCGATAACAGCGTGAGCAGTAATGAGAGCAGGGGTATGAGCCAAATGCAGTCTGCCGTGGAAAGCTATGCAAAATCGCACAATATTTCGCAGGCTGAAGCCTTCAACAAACTGATGGATATAACAAATCAGGGTGGGATGGGAGCTGGAGCAAGAGGATATGTGAAATTTGATAGTGGCGACCAACTGGCAGGGAAGTTCGGTAAGTGGGCATCTGGATTAAGTGTCGGAGCGGAGGGGAACATAAATGCAGACTGGCGGCATACCTCCGGTAGTTCACATGGTACTCAGGACAGCCATACAGAGGGACGCGATAACAGGCATGACCAGAGTAGTCAGGAAGCGAAAGACTTTAGACAGGGAATGGATACGGTCATCTCTACCCGGCTGAGCGAGTCTGGAAGCCATACTAACAACGAGTCAGATTCAAAAATTCAACAGTTTGCAGCCACGCTTAATGATGCGAAAAGTCAGTATCACCAGTACACGGACAGCAGTACCCGTAGTCAGGAATTCAGCCGTATGGCCACGCTGGCTCAGAACCAGAGCGCAAGTTTGGACGCCAATTACAATCAGGAGTTTGTGGACTGGACTACGGCTAAGTACGGAAGCGATGCGCAGCACGTACTGACGAATGTAAATACGGCTCAGGCAGCTGCCACCGAATTTATGAAAGAGCGTCTGGAGCCAGAAATAATGCAGAATTATATAGGCAGAACTGAGCAGGCAACATCTCAGCCTTTAACACCCTCTGGCTCTCTTGAGGTTTCAGGGAATAATGGCAGAGGCGGTAATACGATTCAGGGGCATTCTGAAAGAAATGTTGTTGGCGGCCAGGAGGCTGGGACGTCTTTAATCAGCGGCGATTATCAGGCTGGTGTAGACCGTATCAACCAACAAGCTGGTTCTTTAAGTGGTCCTCAAAATATTGCTGATAAGCTTGCAGACAGAAACTTTGAGAATACGGGAAAAATTGGACAAATTGACGGAGAAATAAGCAAAAATAAAAGCACTGTTCAGGCATCCAGTGATATACTTAGAGGCGAGCATCAGGGTGCTGTAAAGAGCCAACAAATCGGACGAACGGAAGAAGATATAAAACAGACTAAACCTGTTTTTGATGCACACGAAACGGAAGAGCTTAAGGCTAAACTTGAGCAACTAAGAGCCCAGCAAAAAAATGCCTCATAAATCAATCTGAGTGGGAGAGGGATTATGGCAAGTTTAACGACAGCAGATGTCAATGCAGATTTAGATATGCTTACTAATACCTTTTCTTCAGGTAAGCGCATAATTCCCTCAAATACTGATTTGTTGAAGGCATGTTTTTATGTACCTGCAATATCTGTCCTTCTGTCGTTGTTAAGTACGTTCTCAATCTTTTGTTTTGAGTTTGCGCAAGAAATGTCATTGAGTCACTACTGGGATTTTCTAATGACAGATGGATGGGCGGTTATATTACCAACCGCAATAATAGGTTTGTTTTTCGCCTTTATGGCTTACAACAACCTCATCATGTACATGACCATTCCGGCTGAGGTTAGAGGTAAGTCTCTTATTTTAAGTCATTTGAAAAGAGTTGTGCAAAAAACTGTATTTCTGTTTTTAACATTTATGTTCATTTCATCAGTAACTGCAGGGTTTGTTCCTTGGTTTGCTTTCGGTGTGCCAGCTTTAGAATTTGCCTTGCTATTCGTAATCAATATCGTTATTGGTTCTGAAGTAAATCGTCTGGGTGCAGGCGTTGCACTTGAAAAAGTCAGTGCATTGCTGAAGAAGATCTAAGTCTTATGTGACCTGCTCTAAACACATTTTCAATAGCTGTTTCCTTTTAAACCGGGCGCACGCCCGGTTGGTTTTATTTCTAAAGTAAAAATCCGTTATTTTTACTAATAAGTTTGATTTAAGTCATGAGAACATTTCTTGATTAAAACCCCGTAACATCCTCACAATGCTCTGCATAATTATAAGCAAGCAGATGTTCTTTAAATAAAACCAATGTCACCTGCGTCTGAATAAAGTAAGGGACAGGACTAAAAAACTCCTCTGGTAAATTCTGTCGGGCATTCATGCTCATTTTTTCGTTTAACAAGGATACTGAAATGAAAAAGCGTTCCCTCTTTGTGGCGGCGATTGCTGCTGCATGTCTTGTGCTGTCCGGGTGTGGTGCTATGAGTACCGCGATCAAAAAAAGAAATCTTGATGTAAAAACGCAAATGAGTCAGACGGTCTGGCTTGATCCGTCAAGTAATAAAACCGTTTGGCTGCAGGTGCGTAACACCTCAGATAAAGATATGGGCGACCTGTACGGCCTTATCGGGCAGGACGTACAGGCGAAAGGCTATACCCTCACTTCAAGCCCGGATGCTGCTAATTACTGGATTCAGGTCAACGTACTGAAAGCAGATAAAATGGATTTGCGGGCAGCGCAGGGATTCCTGAACAGCGGTTATGAAGGTGGCGCAGCTGGCGCAGCACTGGGGGCCGGCATCACAGCTTATAACGGTAACTCAGGCGGCGCTGTTCTGGGGGCTGGCCTTGCCGCAGGATTGATTGGTATGGCAGCAGATGCGATGGTAGAAGACGTTAACTACACAATGGTAACCGACCTACAGATTTCAGAGCGCAGTAAAGCGGCTGTCACCACCGATAACGTAGCTGCTCTTCGACAGGGTACATCTGGCATCAAATTGCAGACCAGCAGCGAACAGGGTGACCGAATGAAATATCAGACGCGTGTGGTTTCAAACGCCAACAAGGTAAACCTTAAATTCGATGAAGCCAAACCTGTACTCGAAGCCCAACTGGCAAAATCTGTCGCAGGTATCCTGCCTTAACCTGAGTACCTGTATAGCATTGCTGAGTTCTTTCAGTGTGTTTAAGCGCCGACACTGAGAACTCTGCAAAAAGACACGAAACAGGCATACGCCCGAGGAAAATAACAGACCTTCTTTCCTGGCAACCGGGTGTATGCCGCCCCTTCTGATGACATTCCTGAATTAAAGCATCCGTGTTTTGTAACGGTGCGTTCGTGCCGCATGGCTGAACTGGTGACATTTCGCCTCCTCGCGCCGGTTCAACGGCCCCGGCGTCTGCGGCGGGCGCTGCATACTCTCAATTTCACCGACGTGTCCTGACTCTCATATCCCTTAACAAGGAGCTTTTATGCTGCAATTTAATGGCGTTCTACGCACGGCTGTAACCTGGTTTACCCTTTTCCTCGCCTGGAGCGCGTTGGTTTTATGGCATTTTGGCATGCAACTGCATCAGTACATCATGTCTGACAGCACCCTGTTTGCGTATGAACTGGCCGTGCGCACGGCGCAAATTGACATGATGCCGCAGGGGATGATCCCTTTCCTGATGGTACTGCTGACACTTACGGCCGGTGCCGTGCTGTCGGTTCTGACGCTGCTCGGCTGGAATCTGATCCTGTTCGCCTGCTGCCTGCCTGTTATGGCGGGGGAATGGCTGCTCAGACGCACTGGATTAATCCGCTCTGAGTCTACAGCCTCTGTTGAAAGATAAATTTTGCACTCAGAGAAAGGGTGGCGGGTCCGTTCGCAGCGGACCCACCTGTAGCCTCATCAGTCATTTAAGAGAATCTCAATGAAGGCCACATACTTTAAAATAGCACTGATCATCATCAGTGCCGTAAGCTTTTGCGCGCCTGCTGCCAACACTGTCGGTCCCGGTTACACCAGCACGCTTATCACGGGTGACGGTAATTCTGTGACTGGCACCCCTGACTGCTGTCAGAACTTTCAAATTGATATTTATGGCGTTAATAATGATTTAAAAAACTCCTATGCCACCACCGTTTTCGGAGACACCAACCTCACAGACGGTTCAGATATGTCGATTTTCGGGCAGAGCAACAGCATCACCGGAGGCTACGGCAACATATTCGGGGACGGGAACAATGCGAAAACCGGAACCCGGCAGTTCGTCAATATCTTCGGTAATGGCTCATCACTGAGCGGGAACGGAGATAATATCTTTGGTACTGCTTCATCCATTACCGGGAATAACTCAACCATTACCGGTAATGGCAATAAATCCAGCGGTGATGAGAACAACACCACTGGTTACAGCAATAATATCTCCGGCAACCAGATCAACGTTTTCGGCTCGTCGAACAAGGTCACTGCCTCACCCTTTTCAAACGTTACCGGCAACGGAAATACCTTAGAGACGGGCCCGTACGCTATCACGTTGGGGGACGGGAACACCAACACCGGAGCAGACACGGACTCTGGCGGTATTGAGATTGGTTCAGGTAACACCCTGACCAGTGCACTGAACGGAATGGTTATCGGCAATGGTTCCAGCGCAACGGGGGCTAACAGCCTCGTCTTTGGGTCGGGCGCACAGGCTTCAAACGGAGGAATATCAGTAGGGTACGGTTCTGTTTCCTCACAGGGAGACGAGGTTTCTTTTGGCAGTCAGAATGTCCAGCGCCGTCTGACGCATATTGCTGCAGGGACAGCGGGTACGGATGCCAGTAACGTCAGACAAATGCAGGACGGTGATGCGGCAACACTCAGCAGCGCCAGAGGCTATACGGACACGCGGGAAGCCGCCATTAACAGCCGGACTGACGGTCTGATTGCGACGGAGCAGCAGGCCCGTTCTGCAGGGGATGCCTCAACGCTGAGCAGTGCGGAAACCTTTACCACAAACCGTGAACAGTCGATCAACACCCGCACTGACAGCCTGATGGCCTCTGAGCAGCAGGCCCGACAGGACGGAGATGCCTCTACGTTGTCGAGTGCGAAAGCCTACACAGACTCCAGAGAGCAGGTTCTCAACAGCAAAATGCAGTCTTACTCCGCTTCGCAGCAGAGTGCGCGTCTCTCGGGAGAGGCGGATACGCTGGCCAAATCGGGAAATTATACGGACCGTCAAACAGCGGCGGCGATTGGCGCGTCGAACAGCTATACCGATGCGAGAGAGCTGGCAATCAACAGCAGGACTGACGGGCTTGTTGCTGATGAAAAATCACAACGCATTCTGGGTGAGGCACAAACCCTCACCTCAGCAAACAGCTATACCGACACGCGAGAGCGTGCCATCAGCACCCGGACCGACACCCTGTTTTCACAAGAAAGAACGGCGCGTACTCAGGGCGAACAGCGCATGCTGCAGAGTGCAAACTCCTACACTGACCAGCGGGAAGTGGCGGCAAATCAGTACACCGACAGTGCGATGTCGGATGAACGGCAGGCCCGTACACAGGGTGATGCACGCGTGCTCAGCAGCGCAAACGGCTATACCGACCAGCGTGAGAGCGCCATTCTGCTGCATACCGACAGCGCGCTTTCTGCAGAAAGGCAGGCAAGGGATGACGGTGACCGGCGAACGCTGAGCAGTGCAAACACCTACACAGACAGCAAAGTGCATCAGCTTTCACGCCGGGCCAATGCGGGCATAGCTTCCGCGATGGCCATGTCGGGTATTCCTTATCTGATCAACTCTGTAGACAACAGCTTCGGTATGGCATTCGGCACATACCGGGACGAGCAGGCCATTGCTGCCGGCTACCAGCGTCGTCTGGCCGCTCAGGTAAGCGCGCGCGTGAGTCTTACCTGGGATACCGGACAGGGTGCGGGCATGACTGCCGGCATGGCTATGGGCTGGTGATCTCATAATTTCCAGTAAAGCACGGGCCTTCGTCACTTCCATGTCTCAACAGGCCTTACTGGCTGCATAAACCGCTTTTCATCTGAATCATCACTGACCCGACTGCATCCCTGCGCAGGGATTTCTGACGCCTCAAACGGAGCCATTCATGAGTTTTACGCCTAAAAACCTTACCCAGGGTGGCCAGATTATGGCTTACCGCCTGCGTATGTTCGCGCAGGTGAGTAACTGGATTTTCCACTGGATGTTACTGCTGTTTATTGCCTCTACGGCGTTGCTTTTCTGGCTGACCACGCCCGATGACGTGATGCGAAATGGCTTCTGGTACTGGGCTGCATGGCCGACGCATTCGCTGATGGGACTCAGTCCTGCCAGCGCTACCGCGACCTGGGACATTACCTGGCACTGCGGAGAAGGTACGCAACTGTGTAAGGTTAAAATGACGCCAGAGCAGTTGCTCTCCGATGCCTGGATGCAGGGGATGGGAAATGCCTTTCTGGCCAGCCTCCGTTTTGTGGCCACGATCTGCGGTACCACAGCATGCCTGCTTTACTGCCTGATTGCCTGGTACGTGGGGTACAAAGGCAAAAAAGAAACAGAGGATGAGTTTATATCCGGAATGGAGCTTACGGATAACCTCAAAGTTATTAACCATCTGCTGAAAAAGGCCGGGGAAAAGTCGGATCTACAGGTGGCCGGGCTGCACATGGTCCGCAATGCCGAGATCATGAATTACCTGATTCACGGAACCGTCAACGTCGGGAAATCCACCATTATTCGTTGGCTGCTTGATTACATCCGCAAGCGGGGTGACCGCGCCATCATTTACGACTCGGGCGGTACGTTTGTCGAAACGCACTACGACGAACGCGTGGACAAAATCCTGAACACGCATGACAGACGCTGCGAAAACTGGGTGCTGTGGCGTGAAGGCCGCGAGGTCGTGGATTACGAGAACATGACGGCCGCGCTGATGCCGGTTGAGGGCGACTCGGACCCGTTCTGGGTGTCCTCATCACGGACCATCTTCAGTGATACGGCCATGCAGTTTGCATCTGACCCGAATCGCAACATTGAAAAATTCCTGAAAACCCTGCTGTCCATTGACCTGAAAAGTCTGCGCGAATTCCTGAAGAACACGCCCTCCGCCAACCTGGTGGAGGAGAAAATTGAAAAAACCGCCATCTCGATACGCTCGGTTCTGACCAACTACGCCAAGTCGCTGCGTTACCTGCAGGGGCTCGACAAGGAGGGTAAACCCGAGTTCAGCATCCGGGAATGGATGACAGAGAAGCAGTATGACAACAGCTGGCTGTTTATTTCCACCACGGCCCGTCACCGTAAATCTGTCCGACCTCTGATAACGATGTGGCTTTCGCTGGCCACGCTGTTTATTCAGAGCATGGGCGAGGACAGCAAGCGACGGGTGTGGATTATCGGCGATGAAATTCTGGGCCTGCAGAAACTCCCGGATCTGGGCGAAACGCTGGCCGAGGGCCGTAAGTTTGGTGCCTGTTTTGTACTGGGTATTCAGAACATGCCCCAGCTGATTAACGTCTACGGGCGCGAGATGGCCAAGTCCATTTTTGACCTGCTGAACACGCGCTTTTACGGCCGTTCTCCCAGTTCAGAGGTAGCAGAGATGGTCGAAAAAGACCTGGGGTATCAACGCCGCAGGGAGGCGCGGGAGCAGAACAGCTTTGGTCTGGCGCAGGAGCGTGACGGTATTTCCATCAGCAAGGACAAAGTCAGGGAGCCGGTCGTTGATTATGACCAGATCATGAAGCTGCCCAACCTGCGCTTTTACGTGCGTATGCCGGGCGAGTATCCGGTAGTGAAGCTCAGCCTGAAGTACCGCGAACAGAAGAAATATCATCCTGCGCTCATCGAGCGCGACTTCAAAGACAACCTCAGTCCTGAGCTGGAAAAAATCATCAGCCAGAACGAGCGTGACGCGGTCGGGCTGGGGCTGCGCTTTCCGACCGGCGATGAAATCCTGGAGGGAACCACACACCCGCCGCTGGCATCCGTTGCTGCTGAGTCAGGGGCGGAAGTCAGGCAGCCTGCACCTGTTGCCGCCAGCGTCACGCCTCAGCCTGCACCGGGGCAACACCCAGTACCCGTCCCTCAAAAAGCCCCGTCAGCGGAACCTGCTGAGATTCTGGCTGAAAGTCTGCTCCCTGATAACGTCCGGGCATTTCCCGGTCATGGAGCAGCAGCTTCACGATCTACACCGGCCGTAAGGCCCGTCGCCCGTCCTGAGCCTGACGTGCCGGCAGAAAAAACCGCACCAGTACCGGCAGCAAAAGTAGTTGCCGCGCCCGTACCCCCTAAACCATCGGTCAAAACGACCAGTGCGCTCGACATCCTGGCTCGCCGGGCAAATCTGCCTGCCAACACGGATGACTCCGCGACGGCTGAGGAGGGTACGCAGGGCGAAGCGCCAGAGCTGAACATGGTGGCGGAAAAAGATGATGCAGGGCAGCTCACTGTGCAGACGGCAGGAAACAGTAAAGGCGTGCATGACAGCCGGGAGGAGGCCTACGCGGACCAGTACCGGCAGGCAAACTACCGCATGGCTGAAGATGAAAAAAACATCCTGCGCCACCGTGAAGATTACGAGGCCTGGCAGGAAATGGGCGACCATCATGACCACGGAGATTATGAGCGATGATGACCGTTGCGCCGGTGGCGTCGGCCGCCGATGCTGCCAGTTACTACAGCAGCAAAGATAACTACTATTTTCTCGATGACCTGGAAAGTCAGTGGCTGGGTGAGGGCGCGCGCGAGCTGGGCCTGGAAGGCCCGGTTGACCTGCAGACGTTTACGGACGTGCTGCACGGCAAGCTCCCCAACGGAACGGAGCTGGGCAAAGAGGTGCAGGGCGCGCACGTCCACCGTTCGGGACATGACCTGACGTTTTCCGCCCCTAAAAGCATCTCCATGCTGATACTGGCCGGAGGCGACAAACGCCTGCTGGAGGCACACCACGAGGCGGTGAAAGAGGCGCTGGGGGTGATTGAAAACCTGATAAGCGTGCGGAATACCCGAGACGGCATTACCCGCATCGAACCGACCGGCAAGATGGTGGCCGCGCTGTTCACGCATGACACCTCGCGCAACCTCGATCCGCAGATCCACACCCACGCCGTTGTGGTGAACGCCACCGAACATGAAGGTAAGTGGAAAGCCCTGTCCACCGACTACATACACGGAACCGGGTTCATTGAGACGATTTACAAGCACCAGGTGAAGTTTGGCCAGCTTTACCGCAGTTCGCTGAAGGGAAAAACCGAAGCGCTGGGTTATGAAACGGAGCTGACCGGCGGGCCGCATGACCTCTGGGAGGTTAAAGGCTTTACCGAAACCGTACTGGAGGAGTTCTCTTCACGCCACAGGGAAATTCGCGGCAGCGTAGGGGATGAAGCCAGCCTGAAAAGCCGTGATGTGGCCGCGCTCGACACGCGCCAGCGTAAACAGTCGCTTGATCGCTACGGTGAAGGTGACACCCTGCCTGGAAAGAGTCCGGAAGAGGTCAGGCGGCACGTGCCGGGCGGGGTTTCACCGGAGCGTGAGGGGAAGGTGAAAGGCGGGGAACCGCAGCCGGAATCCGGACCGACAGAGGTGGCCAGTGGCAAAAACGCGGAAATCCCGGTTAAGACCCGCGCATCCGATGCTACTGAAAAGCATCCGGACGTTCAGCAGAAAGCCGATCAGGACTCAGTTTCCGCCGGTAAGTCTGCGCCTGAACCGGAGCAGACAGGTACCACTGTAAAGACCGTCACCGCAGCGCCGGACAAAGCGGAGCCGGTCGATACGGGACTGGCACGGGACATATCGTCTCCCGGCAATGAGCCGATTGTTAAACCTGAAACCGAAAGGGGACGCAGCCGCCTGCAGGCGCGCTGGCAGCGGCAGATGGACGATCTGGGCTTTGACATCAAACAGGTCGTCAGCGATGCCCGGGCGCGTGAGGTTGTGCTGTCAGGCCCTGAAGCCCCTCTGCGCACCGATGCCACAGAGGCCGTCCGGGAAGCCATTTCCGTGCTGAGCGACAGTCAGACCCGGTTTACATATGGTGATCTGCTGGTAACTGCCTTCAGCGCAGGGCAGCATGAAGAGAAAATTCCCGATCTGAAACGCGCCCTGGATAAGGTTATCAGCAGTGGCGAACTGGTGCCGCTGGATGCGGACAAGGGCGTATTCACCTCCCGCATTCACCTGCTTGACGAACTGTCACTGCAGTCTGTTGCGGGCAGTGCGGTCAGAGAAAACGTGGTGGCCAGCTTTCGCGCGCCCAAAGAGCTGGTGCCCGCCCGCTTTGAGAAAGCAATGCAGGCACCGGTGGCCATCCTCAACGCCCCTTCATCAGCGCTGCGTCAGCGGGAAACAGCAGAGCAGCTGGTGACAATGTCACGCGCTCACGGGCGTGACGTGATGGTCATGGCCGCCTCTGCCGAACGCGCCCTGTCACTCGGTAAATCCACGATCCTGAAAGACAGCCTGATGCAGCGCAGCCGGATACTCGGTAACGGCTTCAGCCTCGCGCCCCAGAGTACGCTCGTGGTAGACGGCGCAGAGAAGCTGAGCCTCAAGGAGATGCTGGTGCTGACCGGCGAGGCGCTGGAGAAGAATGCCCAGCTGCTGTTCCTCGACGGGGCGGGACGCACGGCCGCAACAAGTGCGCTGTCTGTCCTGGAGCAGTCGGGCGTCCCGCGTCTGTCACTCAGCGAGCCGTCGCCCGGACTGGCAGCGCGCGTCATCAGTATTGCCGACAAACGTGACCGCTATCAGGCGCTGGCCACGCGCTATGCCGAACTGAGCGGGCCGGAGATGACGCTGAGCGCGACGGTCGCAGGCGAACGTGAGCAGCAGCAACTGAACGGCCTCATCCGGTCGGCGCTGAAAGACGCCGGCAAACTCGGTCAGGAAGAGGTCTCCGTTGAGGCCCGTATTCCGGTTTTTACCACGGCCAAAACCCGTCGTCTGGTAAACACCTACCGGCCCGGGCAGGTGCTGGAAGATCGCTCGGACAAAAATGAGACGCGACATTACGTCATTGACCGTGTTCACGAAGACACCCGCCAGCTGTCGCTCATCGATACTGACGGGGTGGTCAGCGTACAGGATATCCGGACCCTGACGGGAGACTGGCGGCTGTTTGACCGCGAGACACTGCTGGTCTCTGCCGGTGAGAAGCTGTTTGCCGTGGCCGGCGATAAAGAGGCTGGCTTGAAGGCGCGCGATCGTCTGACGGTGGAGTCCGTCAGTGAAGGGCAGATTACCGTCCTGCGCGACGGCCAGAAAAAGCCCGTGACCCTCGAAAGCGGGCGCGCGCTGTACCTGACCCACGCCTACGTCGCCGCGCCCGGCAGCCTCGATAACGATCGCGGCGTGGTGCTGGCCAGCCTCAACGGACGGGATCTGACGGCGAACATGATGAACACCCTGGCGCGCAGCGGGAATGAGGCGGAAATCTTCACGGGCGAGCCGCAGGCCCGGGCGGAAGACCGCATTGAACGGATGCGATCGGTTCGTACGCCGCTGTCGCTGGTACGTGAAGTGAGCGGTAAGGACGACGCTACGGAGGCCGTGACGGCGCTGAAAAGTGCCGTACAGACGGATCTGCAGAAGGCGTTCACGCGCGCCGTGGCCCAGATGCGCGACGTGGCCTTCACCGAGGTTGCGCTGCTGAAGGAGGCCATGAGCTTTGTGCCCGACACGCCCGGACTGCAGCAGATGCTGCGACAGCAGGTGGCGGACAAGGCCCTGATTCGCGTGTCGGTTGACGGTGAGAGCCGCTATGTGGCGCGCGCTACCTGGGAGATGGAAAAGGCGATCGTGACTGAAATCGCGGCGGGAAAAAATGCCGTGCCGCCGCTCATGGAGTCTATTCCGGCGTCACTCACCGCCGGGCTGACCGGCGGACAGGGTGAGGCGACGCACCTTATCCTCGGAAGTAAAGACCGGTTTATTGCCATACAGGGGTATGCGGGCACCGGTAAAACCACCCAGTTCCGGGCGGTAACGTCGGCGCTTGATACGCTGCCTGAGCATGCCCGACCGCAGGTTATCGGACTTGCCCCCACGCACCGCGCGGTGAAGGAGATGCGCAGCGTCGGCATCGAGGCCCAGACCCTGAAGTCATTTATCGTGGACTGGCAGAAACGCACGGCGGAAGGCGAAAGCGTCCGTTTTGAGAACACGCTTTTCCTCATTGATGAGTCATCGATGCTGGGTAACCAGGACACCGCGGCGGCTTACCAGGCTATTTCTTCAGGCGGGGGCCGGGCAGTCTCGGTCGGGGACGTCGCACAGTTTACCTCTCCCGAGAGCGGTGCGCCTTTCCGGCTGGTTCAGGAGCGCAGCCCCATCGACGTGGCCGTGATGAAAGAGATTGTCCGGCAGCGCGATGAAAACCTGAAATCTGCGGTTTACAGCGCGATCGAGAACAAGGGAGCCGCGGCCATTGAAAAAATCATGCAGGTGCTTCCTTCGGTGGTGCCACGATCAGAGCAGGTGGTTCTTCCCGCCCGGTCTGTTGTCGAAACCCAGGCCCCGGTCGAGGCCATTGTGGCGGACTGGACTGGCCGCACGCCCGCTGCACGGGAAAAGACGCTCATCATCGCGCAGCTGAACGAAGACCGTCGCGCCATTAACCAGGGCATTCATGACAGGCTGACTGAACTGAAGGAGCTGGGTGAGAAGGCCGTCACGGTGCCGGTGCTGTCGCGCATCACGGGCGGGCGTCATGACTTCAACCGCACGTCGGCCTGGAGTTCCGGTCAGGTGGTAAAGGTCAACGACAGCTATCTCAGCGTGACGGCGGTTGATTCGGGGATAAACCGGATCGTCCTGCGGGACGAAGGCGGCAGAACACACTTTTATTCTCCCGCCGAGCTGAACGTGACGGAAATCGAGGTTTTCGAGCGCCAGCATATTGAACTGCGGGTGGGAGACAGCGTGCGGATGAACAAAACGCAGAAAGCGGCCGGCCACGCGGCGCATGAGCAGTACCGTGTGCAGGCGCTGCGGGATAACGGCGAGGTGGTGCTGAAGAATGCCGCCGGTGAAAAGGTGATAGAGCCGGGCACCGTGACTGCCGATCAACATCTCGATTATGCGTGGGCGGTGACCGGCTACGGTGCACAGGGGGCCAGTGCAGATTTCGTCATTGCGCTTGAAGGGACTGAGGGCGCGCGTCAGCGCATGAGCGGAATGCGGGCGTTTTACATCAGCCTGTCCCGCGCGGTCGATCACGTGCAGATTTACACGGACGGTCTGTCAGACTGGCTGAACACGCTGCAGAACAGGGACCGGGAGCCGGAGACGGCGCACGACGCGCTCGATCCACAGCCTGAACGCGCCCAGGCGCGGCTCGTATGGGGGATGGGTAAATCTCTGTCTAAAACCGCAATCGGGCGGACGTTCCTGCGTGAACAGGGGCTGAAGCACAATCCCGTTACCGCGCGTATCATTCCGCCCACCAGGAAGTATCCTGCGCCCCATCTGGCCCTGCCTGTCTTTGACGGGAACGGCAAAACGGCAGGCGTCAGCCTGTATCCACTTCAGCCTGACAAGGGTTTGACGGTTAGCGGGACCGGGAGGGATCTGTTCACTGATGGTGCGCAGGCGGCGGTATTCCAGAAAAGCCGTAACGGACAAACGCTGATTGTGACGTCTCTGGCGCAGGGCGTGGAAGCAGCGCGGAGTCATCCGGAAACGGGGGTGGTCCTGCAAACCGGCCGGAAAACGCCATCGGCGCAGTTGCTTAAGGTGGCCGGTGGCCATCCGGAACGCTCCTCACGTCCGGATGCGGCGCTGGTCAGTCTGGTGCGGGCAGAGCTTCAGGATATATTTAAAAACCTGCCTGCTGACGGCCCTGTCCGTGATGATACGGCGTCGCTGCGCGCTGCCCTTGCTGCCCTGGACAAGGCGCTTCCGGCGTCGTTAGTCCGGCCAGCGGAAGACAGGGCAGAAAAAAAGGCACTGGCTGATCTGCAGAGCCTCGCGAAGCAGATTGCGGCGGAAGCGACGGCGAAAGCACTTGCCCGTATTCCGGAAACCGAAGCCGGTGAAAAAGGTGCCATCAGTGCCGCGTTGCTCGAACGGGTGGCGGAAGCCGTCAGGCTGCAAATCCCGGCGCTGCCGGGTGAAAAAGAGCCCGACTATCCCGCACTTGTCCGTCAGGCCGCCAGTGCCATGCCTGCACAGGACGGAAATAAGGCCGGCATCGTCAGAGCCGTGATCAGCGCCCTTGCAGACGGTGGCCTGCCGTCAGATATCCGAATCGCTGCAGGTGAAACGGGGGCCGGAAACATTCCGGCTGCGGTCATCCGGAAAGTCACTGAAGAACATGACCGGTCCGTGCAGCCTTCTCAACGGATGCCGGACGGCCTGACAGAGCGCTCAGTCGCCAGTGCGGCCCGTGAAATGGAACGGCAGAACCTGCTTAACCTGCCTACGGAACCACGCGGCCGCGAACGCAATGAGCCTGTGCCAGAAATGACCCGTAACATCCAGAAAGAGCGTTAATCACCCTTTGGGCCAGACCACACCAGGCCCTTTATCTTCCATCTGCCCCACTTATCGGGGGCAGGTCAATGAACCAAGTCGTCGCCGGTGTGCGACATACGGACACTTATGAAAAAACACGTAAAACTGGTCGCAGCGATGCTGGCCACAGGCTTCACCTGCGCCGTACCGGCTGCCCCTGCTGATTTGACGCCGGTACAGCAGCATGCGTCCGCAGCGGATGATTTTACCCCGGCGCAGCAGGCCCGCATCGGCGAGATAGCCGCTGATTACCTGGTGGCGCATCCGGATGTGCTGATCGAGGTCAGTAAGAAGCTGCAGGCGCGTCAGAACGAAATGAAGCAGAAGGCCTATGCCGACGCTGCCGTAAAAGCCCACCGACTGCTCATGCAGCTCGACGGCGTGCCTGTTGCTGGTCCGGCCGGCGCAAAAGTCATTGTGACGCAGTTTTTTGATTACGAATGTATCGCCTGCAGCATGATGTCGCCGGTGATGGAGAAAGTCATGGCCAGTAATCCAGACGTCAGGTTTGCGTTTCGCGACTGGACGATATTCGCACCGCGCTTTCCGGAATCCACACAGGCTTCACGGCGTGGTCTGGACATTTACCGCCAGAAGGGCGCAGAGGCCTACATAACCTATCACAACGGCATTTACCGTTCTGGCCACAACGAAGGAAAACTGACACCTGAAGACATTGAAACTAATGCTAAGTCTGCGGGTGCAGGGCCGGTTAACACCGAGGGCTATGCCCAGTCTGACAGCCTTATCGCGAACAATGATTCTCTGGCAGAGATGCTGGGGCTGACGGGGACGCCGGGGATTATTGTCATGCCGGCAGAGAACGCTACCGTTGAGAACACGACTGTGATACCGGGCGTGGTCAGCGAAGCGGTAATGCAGCAGGCTATCAACAAGGCTGGGGGGAAATAAAAAAACCGGCAGCTGCAATCGGTGACTGCCGGTATAAAAGATATCAACATCTATTAGGAGGCTGAGACAGTGTCTCAGTCTCTGTTATCGTCTCGGTTACAGAAAGCTTCAATCTTTTCTGTGCTGAAAATCTGGTATCGCGCATGGCGATATAAAAGTTATGTATGCAATTTATTGCTGAGGACTGATTACCCTTTTACCGGACACTTATAAGCAATGTAAGTAGCATTTTTGCGGTGATGTTGGTTATGGAAGTAAAATCTACTGCAAAGTTAAAAATACTTATGGTCCAGCACGTGGTATGTGGTTTAAAAATAACCATGATAGTATGGCTATAAACATCCAAGGAGTTGAGCTTATGCCATTTAACTATCAAAACGATGTTGGTCGCATGCGTCAGGCTACTGTCACTTACTGGCGCAGATTGGCTTCTAGAGTAGTTGGAACAGCACAGAGGACGTCAGATACTAACGCACAGGCGATTTTGCCACCAAATGACAGAAACTGTGTAGCAGTCGTAGATTCCGGTATATATGCCCACTCTCCTGCTGTCGCGATGAATCAGTGGCATTCACCAAGTGTTCGAGCGGTATTCCCTAGCTTAAATGTTCATCCGGCATACAGCCAGGTGCATGACACAGCCGATCTGAAGCACGCCGAAATGAAAATGTTAGATCACTGCATGAGACACATGGGGACAGTGCCTGAATATATTGGTATATCAAAGCCAGCATGCTTACGTTGCACGGTAGTGCTGGTAATAGCGGGAGTCAATTTCAACTCGACGTCAGAGGGTATTTGGAACGCTGGCTGGGCATACCCGGATTTTATCATTAATAACGAAGAAAATTTGAAGAGATTTATTGGTGATGCCGAAACTAAGTTTGTTGCAAACGATGGCAATACTTATGAGGTCCTTGCTGTATATAGCAGCATGACAGACAGACAAAAGAGGGAATATATTTCGAGTCTGAAGTCAGTCCAGAACTAAGTATATTCAGAAAATAAGTTATTTTTCGTCGATGTAGAATGATATGTTATTCAGGATTATGAAGCGAAAAAAAGAAAAAATTATACATCCAACGAAGCAGGTGTTTCATACAGGTAAGGGGGCTAAATGACATTTGATGTTGAAGAGTACAGGAGAATAACAAGACAGATTTTAGTTGATATATCAAGAGTTTGGAGTTTTCGAAAGCTCCTTGCTGCGATGAACCTCTATGGTTCAGGTACGTCAATAGAAGAGATTGCAAGAATTTATGGTGTTAAACCAAAGACCGCAGAAAATTACATCAAAAAATGCAGTGCACTGATAGTTTCGGAAGATAAAGAGATCCAGTACAGACTGAATGTTGCAATGACAACGCCTGACAAACATGCAGGCCCCGAAGAACTCGACATACTAAGGTCATATGTCATACGTAACAATCTCCACAAAGAGGAATGGTTTTTTCTGAACTCAATCAAAAATAGCCAGGTATAAAGCAAGAATTGGTAAAAAATTTCTCTTACCAGATTAATACCTTATCTGGTCCGGCTTTATTTACACAGAGAATGAAGGAATGAAACGGAAAGCGGCTCGGTTTTTCGGTCGCCAGCACCCCGGAAAAGCAGACGGGCACTTTCTTCTGAGGTTACGCTAACGGGGAAGCTTTCAGCACCGTTGGCCAGAAGCCATATAGTGCGCGTTATTCCGTCCGTAAAACCCGTGTGAAGCACGGGTAGCCCTCCTTCTATTTCATAATGTGCATCGCACAAGGCAAGTGGCACTGGATTATGGTTTCCGTGCAAAAAACCTTTCTCAGCGAGAAGAAACTTATAATCATTTCTCCACAGGGTTTCATCGCCGGTTGAGAGCTGCGGTTCATCACCAGACCTCGCCCATGCATTCAGAAACGGCCGTTCACGAACAATTACGACCCATTTTTCAGAATATTGGCGTAAGGACAATTTCATCCAGGCGATTTTTCCGTCTCTAAGTTCGACTGAAAAGTGGCAAACTCTGTCGCCGAACCCGCCATACTCGCGCTCAATCCGACATATTCCGCAGGCGGCAAGCAAAGGATGTTCATTTAATATCTGATCTGTATTCATGAGGTCGCACGCTTGTTATAAGGGCCTTAATCACGACACGGTTAACGGCGATCGGGCTTTTCAGCAATCAGATAGTTCAGGCCGTAAACAACCAGTCCAAGATAAAAGTCCATTGGTACTGAAATCACGCCCGATACGATTGAGGGGCGAGCATTGTTGCGTCCATTCTTTTTCCCCAATAACCGTGTCGTCTGACAGGTAAACATTAAAAGATTGTAACTGTCAGGGCAATATTTCGACAGTTCATGCAGTCCCAAAACCAGACTGTCATCGGTACATAAACTTTCCAAAAACACCCACGGGCATCGACACCTCATTCCCGGACTGAATGTACGCTGCACCGCCATGCGCGTGTATTCAGGTCCATTGAGGGCTGCAGGTGATTTTGAGAATAATCTGGATCGAGGGCGGTTCATTTTTAACCATCCGACACCGCAAAACCCTATTAAATGCTGGATTTAGCCGGTTGCTGCGGGTATGCTTTTCTGACTTCGCCGGGCGGCGATCTATTCAGATCCTTATCAGAATACTGTGGTGGTTGATGATAGGGATGAGCGAAAACCTGTGGCCGGACATGCGCGGTACGGGGAAAGATTTATCCGGATGGGACGTATCCGTAAAAACGTCCAGGGTACAGAGGGCGGGCTTTACCGCGCTCTGAATGCAAAAACCCCCCGAAATCTGTCATCAACTTGGCGGAAGGCGGCAGATATCAGGGGGTCAAAAGCAGGCGCTGGCCTGTGAAGGATTATAACGCATGCATTTCATAAGACAACCCCTGCCCGCCATAAGTCCGGGACAGGGTGAATGACCAGATTTTAATCGGGTTAAACTGCCCGACCCCGGAAGAAGCCAGACGTTGCAGCAGTGACTATTCTGCTGCCGGCATTTGCCCCCCGACCGGGTGTGGCCTGGCTCCTGCTACGTTGCTGAAGTCTGTTTTCCGGCTGAACTGGCCGGCAATACCGCTTCACATCAATACTGTATTGTTCGCTTGTGACACCGGCAGTAATGACGGTGGGCTTCCCCGCGTCTTTTTTCCGGCTTTCCTGTTTACACGTCAGGTGGTCAGTGAAGACCGGCGAGATACCTGTGGCCAGAGAAATGAACGGTCTCAGTATGACAGGGGGGCGCTGTCATGAAACAGAGCAACCCGTTACGGCACTGGAGTCAGCTCAGCACCGAAGAACAGGTGCGTTTCTGGCAGGGCGTTGATGCCGGTGAAACGGCATCGTTTCTCGTCCCGACCGGACCCCGTAAAACCCGTCGCGTAAGGGGCGAACACTCCACGCGAGCGAAATGCGAAAACCCGCAATGGTTCCGGCCGGCGCGCTACAAGCCGGTAGGTGGTCAGATCGGCTACCTTTACAACCGACTGGTGAAAACCGATCCGGAAACCGGCCTAAGCGAGCTGCGTATGCGGATGTCGCTGCACCCTTACTACATGATGAACCGCCAGAAGGCGGGGCGTAAAAACCATTTCAAACCGGAAAAGGCCCGGCTGCTGGATTCTACATGGCCAGTACTACTCAGTTTCTGCGACAAAGGTAAACATTCTGTCGGCATGTGCACGTCGCGGCTGGCTCATGAGGTCAGTCCGAAAGACGAACACGGGAAGGTCATTCCGGAGACGGCCGTCACGGTGAGCCGTATGTCCCGCCTGATTAGCGAACAGGTCCGGTATGGCGTGCTTGCAGCGTCGGAAGAAAAAATGTGGGACCGCGAGTCCGGGCAGTGGCTGCCGAAGTACGTCTGGATCACCGATGCCGGTTTCCGGATGCTGGGCGCGGACATGGCCAGACTCTTAAAAGAGCAGGAAAAGGCGCTGCGCAGGAGCGAGGAACGCCGGCAGATGATAGCGGAAGGGCTGATGAATGAGGATGAAGACATCTCGCCGCATGCCGCCCGACGTCGCTGGTACGACCGTAAGAGGAGTGAGTCGCTAAAGTACCGCCGCCAGCAGGGGGCGATGCGCAAGCGGGCCAACCGGCTGAGCAACCATCCACGGGACGTGCGGGTGTTTGAGATGATGAAACACCTGCGTAAAACGCTGCCTGCAGGCGAGTTGCTGTACTGTACGGACGACCGTCTTGAGAAGCTGGCCATCCGGCAACTTTTTCAGATGCAGCTGTTTGAGGCACACGACACGCACGTTTAGTACGTGACCCCACGTCTTACAAACCATGCCCCTTAACCGGGGCTTTTGCCGTGGTTTTTTTTCAGGCTCCGGCCACGTCTTTGCCATTATTTACTTTTCATGCCGGCCGCGACGTCGTTTATGCGCCGGCAGCGCGCGCAAAACTCTGCTGCCGGCGTTTTATTCACAAAAATCCGCAACGGGATAACGTCAAAAAGCAGCAAACGGATATCAGATAATCTGCAAAACATTCGTAAACACTGTTTTAAGGTCTTCCGGATAAACCCGGAATAATCTCTGTCACCCGCGAGATTGTGGATAAGTGGAAAAGGCCTTCGCTCGCAGCGGCCGCAGGCGTCCGCGCCGCTCAGATTCAGGAGTAGCTCCCGCTGATGCGGGCCCCAAATACAAACATTTTAGTTACATCATACATTAGTTCACTGTAAACAGCACCGGCGCAGTACTGAACTGATGGTGCCCCTCCAGGCAGAGACCTGAGCCGGACCTGATAACCCATCGCCCCCACTGACCAGCCGCCGCCGCCCGGCCCGCAGGGCCGGAACTGCAGTGGCTGATTAATGGGTGTTGTAACTAATGCTTTAGGTGCCGCTGTGAGTAGTATCGCTTCAGGGTACAGTGAACACCCCCCTAAGCGTCAGCAGCAGGCTGCCGACGCCAAGGCCCCGGAAATCACGCCCTTCACGTCGCAGGCGCCGTGAAGCCCGCTCACCGGGGTTAAAAGGGGTTACCTCATTTCTTCATTGCTGAAAATCCGCAAGGCTGTTCAGGGAAAGGTAGGGAATGTTACGATTTATAGGTCTGTAACCGGCTCCGCCGGGCGTACGGCGCCGTTCAGCATCTGCGCCCTCTTTTACGTCATCTGGCGCCTTTATGCCGCTTAGGCGGCATTCTGCTTAAACTGCTATTATCCCACCCTAATACTTATTTTTATTCGGATAACCATGGACAGAGATAATAACCGCGGCATGCGTGACTGGCTCATTTTTATTCGCACTGCCGAAACAGGCAGTCTTTCGGAGACAGCCCGTCAGCTAGACATGAGTACGGCGGCAGTCAGTAAATCCATCAGCCGTTTTGAACGATATCTCGAAACAGTACTCTTTACCCGGACATCGCAGGGCATGAGGCTTACGGAGACAGGCTTAACCACACTCGCGCGGGCAAGGGACATTACAGTGTCCTTTCATGCGCTGCTTGAGGAAATCCGTAATCCGGAAAGAGAAATTAAAGGCGCTGTCCGGCTGGCGGCGCCCGCCATCGTGTGTGAATTCCTTGCCGGTGAATGGTGCAATGATTATACGCAGGCTCACCCCCGCGTCAGGGTGTTTCTTGATGCCCGCGAGCGCACCGATCTCCGCTCTGACTCTCCGGAACTGGACGATGTGGTCTTGCGCAGCGGACGCATAGAGAGCGAAGATCTGGTTCACAGAAAACTCAGCCCGATAAAACTCCTGATTTGCGCAAGCCCCGATTATATCAGGCGGAATCCTGCTATTTCACACCCGTGTGATTTGGAAAGACATACTCTTTTTGGGATGCATAATAACGGACTCGCCGGCCCGCTGATGCTTTCCTGTGGAGATGAGTCATATCTTCTGGAGAGTTCAGCAGAAAACGGGTTGTCATCCAATAATCTGCTGGCCATGTTCAATCTGGCCCTTAAGGGAAAGGGTATCAGTCTGGCAACGCCCGGCTGGCTGGCTGCGCCTTATCTTTCGCGGGGGCAACTCGTATCTGTTTTGCCTGAGTGGCGTATACCTGATTTGCCCGCTTGGCTTATATGGCGCCAGCACCCGCGTCAGAACATTCTCTTCACCCACTTTCGGGACTATATTGAGCGATGCTGGAATATGCGGCCACAGATTGATAAGAGTCACCTTAAAAGTGATCATGACACGAGATAGTGGGGGCGAGTAAGCCAAATACTCTCCTTTCAGAAAACCTAAGAGGTTCCTGTATCTGTACTCCGAGCCTTTCCTTAAAGTTAACCCCTCTTTAACTCCAGAGCAGTTCCCCCCCCAGTCTGATTTCTATAACATGCCCACCGCCTGATGACACAGGCGGTGGCCTTCCTTCTTGTTCCGGCACGATGCCGGCAGGACTTTGCCAGTCAGGTGTGCCGTCTCGTTCCCAGTGCAGCATGTCTTAACGGAGAGCATATGAAAGTTACTGCGGGGCGGCATGTCAGCCTGATAAGCGCAGAGGATTTCGCCATGAGGCTTGGCCGCTATGGCTTTACAGAATGTGCAGACTTGCGACGCTTTTTGCTGCTCGTATGCGATGAACATCCCGGAGCGTGCGAAACGCTCTATATATGGGCAAGGCTTTGTGAGTGCCTTGAGCATCACGATAACGGCAGCGCGTGGTTTGCTGACCTGCGCGTAATGAAGCTGACAGCGCGCTCTGCGCTTGAGCACTGGCAGGTGAAACTTTCCACTGAAATGGGTGTTTACCGCGCTCTGTTTACTTTTGGTTAAGGGGATGAAATTGAAGCAGCCATGCAAGTCTTTTTTTGGAACGGCCAGAGCACTGCTGCTGGCGCTTACCGCATGCATCCCGCTCAGCTGTATGGCAAAAGGCGGTATCACGGTCAGCGGCACGCGTTTTATCTTTCCCGCTGGCGCAACCCGCATCAGCGTGCGGATTGCGAACACCTCAGATGTGGGTAACTACCTCATTCAGTCTTGGGTTGACGATGCTACAGGACATAAAAGCGGAAATTTCGTGGTGACCCCACCTCTGTATCTCAGTAAGCCCGAAAGTGAAAACATGCTCAGCCTCATCCGCACAGGCGGAAGCTTTCCCGCTGACCGGGAGACGCTGTTTTACCTGATGGTTAAAGTCATCCCCTCAGTAGACGATAGCAGGAACGCGGACAAGGCCGTTATTCACGTGTCAACGGTGACGCAACTTAAATTATTTCTCCGACCGTCAGGGCTGAAGCCCGCGCCCGGAGAGGCTCCCGGGCGTCTGACGTTCAGCCGCACAGGAAGCCTGTTGACAGTGCATAATCCGACGCCCTACTACCTCACGCTGACACATCTGAGTGCAGGCGTGAAGAATCTCAGGGATGTCATGGTTTCTCCTCTGAGCAGCACAACGCTGCCGCTTCCGGACGGCAGCGGGTCGGTCCTGACTCTGCACAGCATTAACGATTACGGTGGTGTCAGTGAGCCACTGGCATTCAGCATAAATCCGTGACATGGCCTGCAACATGAAAGTTACACTCAGAAGAATGAGGCCGGACCTTAGCATGCTTGCGTGCTGTGTGATGGCAGCGCTTCCCTTCGGTGCATCCGCCGCGCTGCACTTCGAGCCATCAATGATTTCCGGTGAGTACAGCGTGGCGAGCCTGTCGGCTTTTGAGCAGGGGGCTGCATTGGCGCCGGGCCGCTATCCCGTTGATATCTACGTTGACGGTAACCGGGTCGGGCGGCGAACGCTGGCGTTCAGCCTTGCCGACACCCCGGACCCGCATGACCACAGTGGGCTGCATGCCTGCCTGACCGGTGACGTTCTGGCTCTCACCGGCGTTAAGATGGCAGCGTTTCCGTCCCTCCAGCAGGCAAGCGCGGGCGGGTGTGTTCCCCTCGAGAAAATTATTCCCGGGTCGTTCATGACCTTTGACACAGATGCCATGCGTCTCAATATCAGCATTCCTCAGGCGGCCCTGGTGCACCGTCCACGGGGCTGGGTCTCTCCTGCGTACTGGGACGAGGGCATAAATGCCGCGCTTCTGGGCTGGCAGGTAAGTGGCAGCCGTAACGACGGTGAGTACGGAAGCAGCAACAGCGATTACCTTTACCTGACCAGTGGCCTGAACCTCGGAGCATGGCGGCTGCGGGACAACAGCACCTGGAGTCGCAGCGAGAACCCCTACCAGAGCCATAACCAGTGGCGACATATCAACACCTGGGCTGAGCGAACCATTATTCCGTGGCGCAGCGAACTGCTGCTGGGAGACGCCACCACCCGTGACACGATTTTCGACGCCTTTTCCTTTCAGGGTGTGAGGCTGGCAACCAGTGACAGCATGTATCCGGAGAGCGTACGGTCGTATGCGCCGGTAATCAGAGGGGTCGCGGCCAGTAACGCCCGCGTCAGCGTTATTCAGAACGGCAACGTGATTTACCGGACCTTCGTGGCACCGGGTGCTTTTGTAATAGACGACCTGAATACCGTGAGCAGCGCCGGCGACCTGACTGTTGACGTCCGCGAGGCTGACGGCAGCCTGCGGGTTTTTACAGTGCCTTATTCATCCCTTCCCGTCCTGCAGCGGCAGGGTCATGTGCGTTACGCCCTGACAGGCGGTCGTTACCGGAGTGCCGGTCGCGACACGGAACTCCCCGCTTTTATGCAGGCAGAACTACAGTGGGGGCTGCCCCACAACGTCACCGTTTACGGCGGCATGCTTCAGGCATCGCGATACCATTCAGTCGCGCTGGGAGCAGGTATTAATCTGGGGGAGTGGGGTGCCCTGTCAGCGGACCTGACGCAGGCCAACAGTATTCTGGCTGACCAGTCCCGCCACCAGGGGCAGTCGGTTCGTTTTCTTTATTCCCGTTCGCTGCTGACTACCGGAACCACCTTCCAGCTGGCCGGCTACCGGTACTCGACTCAGGGGTATCACACCTTCAGCGAAACCGCAGAGCGCAACATGTCGGGATGGAACGGTGAAGACGTGGAAGTCGATGCGACCGGCCGTCTCGTTCGTCCGGACTGGAGCCAGTATTACAACCTCTATAACAGCCGACGGCAACAGGTCACCGTCAGTGTTTCCCAGTCGCTTGGAACGCTCGGTTCAGCCTATGTGAACGGCAGCCATCAGACATACTGGCAGTCCGGCGCCAGCACCGACAGCCTGCAGGTGGGACTGAGCAGCACCTTTCACAGCGTTAACTGGAGTTTTTCATGGGGGTACAGCCACGTCAGCGGACAGCCGGATGCCGACCGCTCGCTTTACCTTGCGCTGTCAGTGCCGCTAGGCAGTTCAGGCCCGACCCCGGTTTATGTCAGCACCAGCGCAAACCGCGACAGTGACGGGAACACGACAACGCAGGCTGCAGTCAGCGGGACAGCAGACAGTGAGCAGGTGTCATGGGCCGTCAGTCAGGGGTACGGACGCCGTGACGGCGACAGCGGCGACGCCAGTGTAGATTACAGCGGCACTGACGGCAGTCTGTCAGCCGGCTACGGTTACAGTCGGCATTACAGGCAGGTCCGCTACGGGGCCAGTGGCGGGGTAATACTGCACAGCGGCGGCGCCACATTCGGACAGCTGCCGGGAGAGACCAGCGTGCTCGTTGATGCGCAGGGGGCAGCCGGCGCGAATATTGCTGACACACAGGGCATTCACACCGACAGCCGGGGCTATGCCATCGTCCCTTATGCCAGCCAGTACATAAAAAATGACGTGGCGCTTGACGTCAGCACGCTGGATAACCATACCGATATCGACAATCCGGTGGCCAGCGTTGTGCCAACCGAGGGCGCTATTGTCCGGGCGCGTTTCCGTGTGCACCGCGGTGCTCACGCACTGCTGACCTTGCTGCACAACGGCAAACCGTTACCCTTCGGAGCAACCGTGAGCAGCAGCAGTGGCGGCGGACTGGTGGGCGACGGCGGACAGGTCTACCTCACGGGCCTTTCATCACACGACACTCTGAAGGCAGAGTGGGGCTCCGGACCTGACCAGCAGTGCAGGGTCCGCCTTAGCCTGCCGCCGGATGCGAAAAACTTGCCGCTGCTGCAGCAGCATGTTAACTGCAGATAAGCTTAACTCAGGGCATCAGGCCCCTCAGACCACTAAAGGAAATAAATAATGAAACATTTTATCCGCTACTCACTCGCGCCGCTGGCCATTCTTCCGCTGCTTGGCCTGTCCGTTACCGCCCGGGCAGCCGGCCCAACACCAACGACAACGAACTCTACCACGGTCAACATCACCGCAACCGTGGTGGATAACACCTGTGAAGTGGACGCCGCCAATCCGTGGACGCTGGATAATATCAAGGTCAGCGACATCATGAATGATACAGCGAGGGCGGTTAAGCCAGTGACGATTGTACTGAAAAACTGCGGGACGGGTGTAAGCGGTATTGACGTTTCGACGGATGACGCGGCTGTCGATGGACAGGGTCTGATAGCAAATCAGGCCAAATCAACAGACAGGTCATCTGCAAGCAACGTGAAAGCGGAGATTCTGGCCGGGGATAACGCAACCTCAGCCGGGGCAGTGCTGACACCCACAACTCCGATTAAATTTAAAGAAAAAGACGGTTCCCCACTTAAATTCAACGTAAAACTTCTGCCTGCAGGTGGTGCAAAGCCTACCGCAGGGAACTTCATGGCTAACGTAGCTCTGAAGCTGGCCTACGAGTAACAGAATACAGGTTAACTTTCCGGGCCTTAAGGAGGATGGTCCATTGACGGCCCGGCAGGTTAAAAAGGGAAGAATAAGTCAATAATTTAAATGCTTGATGGTAGTGCAAACTGTCAGCCACAGAAATGACGGGGTGAAAATGAACAGAATGATAGTAATCTGCTATTTACTAACGTTGGGATACAATGCCAGCGCTCAGGCAACCACTCCTGTGAAGATTTCGGCTACCGCGCCGGGAATAAAAAATGGCCCAATTAATTGGGATAAACCATGGTGGCCGTGGGACGGGCCGAATTTAGTGTGTTGTAAGTACGACTCCAATGTTCAAGTTACAGTCCAGGGTGTAACTCAACCTTGTTACTGCAGTGATGGATCAGATAATCGAGGGTTTGAGGTACCCAAAAGAATGCCTACCGGCACACCCTTTGTATTGACAAACCCAACTGAAAGTGAGCGAACAGTAGAGCTTACGTTTTATGAATCAGGACGAGCGGGTACATGGCAGTCATACGGTGATTCGACATTGAAAGTGCCAGCTGGTAGCTCATTCTCTGCGTTGGTGGAGACTCAGGTACAGACAACACTTCATGGACAGGAACGTCAGATTATGGAGTTAGCACGGCCTGAAGAGCCTGGCGGTGTACTCACTTTCATACCTGATAAAACAGATGGCACGCAGGGAGAAATAGCTGGCCAAGGCAATAATGTAGTTCCTTACCGTATTGACGGTGCGGAGTGGAAAGATAGCAGGTGGGTTGCCAAAAATACAGCACCGATGATGCTAATATTGAATCCTGGCCAGCAGAAGCTAAAGCCGGGCACTTATTCCGGTACATTAAATGTTAAACTTGACATTCCTTAGGTTCCGGAGAAGCGAAATAAAGCAGAAATGAAGAATCAGTTCGACGCAGAAGTTTTTTTTTAACATCCTGAAATCAGCAGTCAAACGCGATGAATTCCAAGTTACTATAAATCTTAACCTACTAACCATCCTGAATGCAATGCTGAATAAATAATGAAGCATGGGATCCGTTGTATCACCAACATGCTTCGTCATCGGGCTCAAAGACAGTTGTTATGCTAAAACTAAAGGGCAGGATCGTCTACCAAGGCGCGAGCAGTAATTATTTAATTTATAGAAGGCTAAATATAAATGGTATGAAAAATTAAAAATGCGCACAAAATTCCAGCTATTGCGTTAAAGAAACACTCCTAAAATCTCTAAGAGCAAAAAAAAGAGAATATGTGAATCAAAATATTAAGATAAGGGAAGTAAGAATTTAAAAAAATCAATTCAAACAGATGGTTGCCATCAAATGTTCATGTGCTTAAAATTAGCAATGTTCAAAATATGCTTAGGGTAAGTCAAGAAAGATGAAGAGCAAAAACTTGGTTATTCTTACATTTTTTAGGATTTTTATTAAAAAAACAATAAAATAATTAATTATGTTAATAATTTAAGATATGATTTTTCACTCTTAAAGATAAAAAAAAAGAGTAGAAAACATGAAAAAAACAAGTTTTGTAATATTAATTTCTGCCATTTCATTTGGTGTTTTAGCTAAACCTGGTTTCGTTAATTCAGGTCAAGAAACATATTTTAATGATGGGTTCAGGGGACCGACCCCGGCCTTGACGAGTATTGAACAAGCTAAATCCTTACATGACGATGCATGGGTGGTCTTAGTAGGTCATGTCATTAAACAAGTTGGTCATAAACTATACGGGTTCAGAGATAGCAGTGGTAGTACTTATGTCGAAATTGATGATAAATACTGGATGGGCCAGACTGTTTCTCCTGAAAAAAAGTACGTATTGAGGGCGAAGCTGAAAAAAATGGAATAACTTTTAGATTGATGTAAAAAATAGAAATTGTACAATAACAGTTTTTAAAATTAAATTTACAGGGGTGATTTTATTTTAATGAATTAATTTAGTGACGCCGCTAAGATGAAACGTCCAGAATAATGACAAAAGCAATCATTAATATCACCACTGAGAGTAAAGGATGTTCCCACCAAAAAACCAACAAGATAAAATCCACGAATATTCATATTTTCCATGCGCTTAACAACTGAAGCTTTCTTTCTGTTTACAATGCGGAATAATTATAACTCAACAACAAATTTCAAATGTTTATGCCTTGTAATAGAGTTTATTTTCAAATTCAATAAGTAGGATTTTTTAAATATACGGCTTCGGTTAATTAAAATGATGGAGATTTATCATGTATATGTTCCTCCCCTTTCTTATTGCTTTCGGTACAGTTCTTAGTACTATTTTCAGAAAAAAGAAGTTCTCTTATGTGATGTGATTTTTATTGTTAGTAATCAATCTCTTATGGTTAAAATACCATGCAACCGATCCTTTAGATTTATCTTTTTAAATGGAGCTTAAGTGTGACTAATTCTCTAAAAGCTAAAAAAGAAATTCTTTATTACTCAGTTTAAATTTAATGGGTCTGTTAGGTATTAGCGCTACGCTTTTAGTGGCTTTTTATTATCAGTTAATGATAAAAGATTTACCTTGTCCTATGTGTTTGTTACAACGTGTCGGGCTGATGCTCATCGGATTTGGCTTCTTATTTAATGTTCGTTTCGGCATTAAAGATATTCATTACGGATTTGCCTTGATTGGTTGTGTGCTCACTTGCTCGATAGCAGCACGACAAATGTTTTTACATATTCTACCCGGTGATCCTGGATATGGGTCGATTTTTATGGGTTTGCATTTTTATACATGGGCTCTTATTACATCTTTATTCGCCGTTTTTGCTATCGCCATTTTACTGATGTTGAGTAAAGATGATATTAATGTAGGGAAACCATTGGGCATTCCACTATGGGGGAAATTTTCAATTCTGCTTTTTACGGTGATGATAGTAGCCAATCTGATATCGACCGTTCTTGAATGTGGCAGCGGACAATGCGCTGAAAATCCAACATATTATCAATTAATTGGGAAATAATTTATATCATATAGACACCATCTTTTGGTGTCTATTTTACACAAATAAAATAATTAAAATGCAAAATGGGTTGAGTAGACCGGGACAGACCTGTCAGCCTGCAGGCACGGCGTTACGACAGACCCGTTGCCTCAAACATTGCTTTCACAGCTTTCCGCTTCTGGTCTGTCGTCAGAACTTTCGGCCCAGCGCTACCTGAATCGCCTCCCTATGCGGCATGACTTCGGCGAGCAGTATCCTAAGACGGGCGTTCTCCTCGTCAAGTGATTTAAGTCGCTTTGCCTCAGGGACTCCCATGCCGCCAAATTTCTTGCGCCAGATGTAGAAAGTAGCGTCTAAAAAACCATACTGCGACAGAGTTGCCGGGCAGAAACGCCGGCTTCAGCCTCGCGGAGAATACTGATGATCTGTTCGTCGGAAAAACGCTTCTTCATGGGGATGTCCTCATGTGGCTGATGAAGACATTACTAACATCGCGGTGTATTAATCAACGGGGAGCAGGTCAGTGGCCACCTACATGCTCAGTTTGGTGAGACAATGACCTTTCTCCGCGTCCGCGCTATTGCACAAAGTGACGTAAGCACAAAAAGCCCTAAAGTGAACGTATTTCCTGATAGTACGTTTAATCAGAAAGCTTATTTCTTAATTAGATTTATTCTACGAAATCTGTGCCGTACTAGTTTTTGGATTTTTTTAATTTAATTATACTCAATTTTGTCTAAAAATATTGGTATATAATATGAGCGCTTATTGTAAGGGACTTGGAGCATAATGAACAAAAAAGATCTCATTTCTGTCATTATTTGTGTGGCAATCTTTGGCCTGACTTACGGCCTTAGCGCACCGTTGATCGCCGCACGATTGCAGGATAATGGTTTCAGCGAAAGCTATATCGGACTCAATGCCGCGATGCAGGCTATTGGCGTTTTTGCTGTCGCACCTTTTATTCCTCGTCTCTTTCAGCGCTTCCACCCAAGGCTGCTTTTGGGGACTTCGCTTGCCGCCGTGGCCGTCATCATGTTGCTTTTTACCTGTTTGCCTTTTATTTACTGGTTCGGACTCCGGCTTGCTTTGGGCATTTTCAGTGAGATTATAATGGTGCTCACAGAAACCTGGATCAATGACGCGACCGTTGAGCAGGCAAGGGCAAGAACAATGGCATGGTACACCGCCGGCATTTCAACAGGGTTTGCCAGTGGCCCGTTAATACTGACCCTTAGCGCAAGCCAGAGCAATTTTCCTTTCTTTATCGGCACGGCCATTGTTCTCCTGGCGTTGGTGCTGGTTAAGCTGCTGGGCATGGCGCAGCATCACTCGTCAACCAGCCACGCTATTGGCTTTCTGAAAAGCATCCGTATCGCCTTTTTAATGATCGTTGCCACGGGGTTAAATGCTGCCGTCGAAGTGGCCGGACTTAATTTTTTACCGCTTTATGCCGAGTCCCATGGCTGGAGTCGACAACATGCCGTTGGATTAATTTCGGTTCTGATGTTGGGTGCCATTCTCTTACAGCCTGTGGTTGGCATGATTGCTGACAGCGTTGACCGCCGACGACTCATCGTCATACTGGCGCTGTTGTCCACGGTGGGAGCGGCCATCTGGCCATGGTTATTATCCTGGCCGGTTGCGGCTTATCTGATCCTCTTTGTGTGGGGTGGGCTGTTCGTGGGGATCTATACCGTCGCAATAACCTGGGCAGGCGCGACATTCAGTGGAGCAGAGCTCGCAGGCGTATATGCCGCCGCCTCGGTAGCATGGGGCACAGGGGCTCTACTTGGGCCGCTGCTGTGTGGCCTTGCCATGTCAGCAACGCAGAATGGCTTGCCGCTGATGGTCGGTGCGCTTTGCGGCCTCTTCTGTTTAATGGCCGCAGTAGATCTGCGTATTCATGGCCCCGGACGAGCCTGATAAGTCGTTACCGCCTTTGTCCTGAACGGTTTGCGGATAGGGCTGGCAGGTTATTTCTCTATGGCACGGCGCCAGGGCAGACGGTGATACCAGGGACGAGGAACGGGATGCACCAGCGCATTCAGTGCCCGGCTGTAATCCATTACCAGGCCAGGCGTCCAGGCCATGATCTGCGCGCGTTTACGCACCTGTGCGGCGATCCATAGCTCCGGCACCAGCAGGTCGCTCAGTTTTCGCTCATGTGCCAGCGCACCATCCAGGGCGGCTTCAAGAGCATAGGCAACACTACTTGAGCAGTTACGATAAGTCAGGTTGTAGGTGTTATTGCGGCGATAAGATTCCCAGAAGTGATTCAGTTTCCGCAGGCTGAATTTTTTAAACTCGATTTGACGTACAGAATGACACCATTCTGAGGATTCTGTGGCGTAGTCTGGCAGAAAGCGCCCTGCCACATCATTATCACGGGTGGCCTTAAGTGTGCGCAAAAACTCCGAAGGAGACCGATCAATCTCCTCGGCAGGATAAAGGCTGATGTAGAGATAATCAGCCACTTCAAGCGCCGCGTGTCCGGTTGAGATAACACCATTTTCGTCCACGGCGGCGATATAACGGTTAATGACAGGGCGCGAAACAGGCCTGGCTTCGGTGGTTTCTTCAGGCGTCCATACGTGCACAATCAGTGCGCGCGCTGCAGCAGACGTCGGCACCGGATGGGGGGCGGTCAGTTCTTGTTCCTGGATTAAAGGGGAGCTACTCAGCAGTACGTCGCCGGGTTGAATCAGCTGAAAAATAGACGTACCTCTTTTCATCCGCATCGCCTTCCTGGCGATGCCAATGGTACTCAACCCACTGGTAACCATCTGAAAACCAATAAAGAATGATACGGTCGCATCATGGTGACTGAGCAGGAAGAACGAAAAGGAAATTAATCCCAGTCCATAAATAAGCGTCAGCTTCCAGCGGGGAAAGCGCACAATAAAAGAGGAAAAGCTGGTGAAGAAGCCGATGATAAAAAAAGTAAAACCAAAAATGACAGCCAGCAGGACATTACTGTATTCCTGATTAACGATGATAATCAGTGATACGAATAAAAATATGCCGCCTTTGAAAAAAAGAATGCTCTTTTTTGTTCCGACAGCGCTGGTCGCAACACAAAGTGTAAGCATGCTTTCCAGCAGCAGAATATAGCCAAAGATCTGTAATGGAAAGTACGAGTGAAGGTCAAGACCATCGATGAAAAGTAATATACCTGTGATAAACCACAGTGTTGCGGCAACCGAAAGGTATCGGGCATTTCGCTTAATATATGCCGTACCCAGTAGCAACATGGCTATCTGTATCAATCTATCCCTCTCCTAAATGCGCTGAAAAGTCAGGTGGAAACCGACCAGTTACCCAGTATGAACAGCGATCCCTGACGCTCGAATATCAGGGCTCCGCTATCGGTAACGTGCAGCCATTGCCCATTTCCGTATTGCAATCTGAATTGAATCGCAGGAAGCGTCTGCTGAGGTGGAATGGCCTGCCAGTGTCCGGCGAGGCGCTGTTTATCCTCTGGATGCAATTGCGCCAGTATTGCCTCTTTCTTTTCAAGAATCTCGCGAGGAAGCGCAGCAAGTTCACCAGAAAGGTTTTCCCAGCAGAGCGTGCCCTCTGTCAGGTTTAGCTGATAAATGGCCTGTAAATTGAGTCGTGCGTCGGTTTCTGAATTGAAGCGGTAAATATTTCGCGTCACCACCCGTAAAAAAACCAGCAGCAACGCACTGGCGCTTAAATAGCACTGCACAAGGAGCAGGGGTTCACCGGTATGTAATCCCTTGAGAAAGAACGGACCCACGCCCTTATCGGCATAATAGATAACGCAACCTGACAACGTTAATAACGCTATCGATCCGCCACGATTACCCCAGAAGAGCGTTAAAAAAGCGGCAAGAATGATCGGGAGGCAACTGAAAGCGAAAATCAGGCTTTCATCGTGGGTGATCGTATTAGCGATACTAAAATCTTTAACACCGCCACTGAATATCCACAACGACAGTGCCACAATCGCGGCGAGCAGCGTTAAGCCTGACAGAAGTGTTTTGATGGAAATCTGAACGGCTGTGGTAAGGCGGCTGTTAGCAAAGCCCATAATAATGGTGGTGGCCAGGAAAATGCCGGTCATGTCGGCAATAAAACCGGTCCAGAACAGATCGGAAAAGCTGTTTTTTCCTGCTAATGAGAGTCCGATACCGAAAAACACGGCATCCAGAAAGCTGATGATAATGGTTGAGGCGAACCACAACATAATAATATTTAAATCATCACCGGGCCGGGAAAAACGTTTCACTATCCACGCAATTATCAGCGAAGAAGGCAGATCAAGAATGGCGTAAAACGTCTCGGTCGGCAGCCTGCTGAACGAAGGTTTGTCCAGAATCACATCAAGCACAACAAACAAAACACACAGCGCTGGCCATAGTCGCCAGCGCGAATTTAAAAACGCCGCAGTGGCGACGCCAGCAGGAAACCATACGACAGATATGTGCAACTGAGGATCGTCAAATCGCAGCGACAGCACGGCAGACAAGTAATAAAAGACCGCCCATATCGTCATTACTATAAAGTTGGACATTACCGCTGGGACAAATTTTGGCATATACCTATAATAAATCCTGAGTGAACACAAGTTCTCTGAGTGGCTCGCTTGCGAGAATGGTTGTTGGGTTGAATTTTATCAAAAATTATCTTCTATAACCAATATCAGAAACTCTTTTAGTATTCTCAAACGTATCTTTAATTGGTTTACAAGCCATATTTGATTAACAGAGCATAAGCATCCTATGCGAAGTGGAAGGCGGTGTAATGCCTGCTGTCTGGCTGCTCTGCCCCTGCCGAACTTTTGACCCTGTTAAGTTGCATGATGCGGCCTACCCGGTTTTACCGTAGGTTATCCCCGATTTCGGTCAGGTCGTCATGAATCCGCCCTAACCATATACACCTCATCTCAGTGAATAAGAGAGGCATAAAAAGGCGTTGATGAACGGGCTGATCACGCAATCAAACATCTTATTTAACATAAATAGCAACTTCTCACTTCTTCACGGAGCAGATGCGCCATCCTGATGCATGAAATGACGAGATCTGCAAGCGTTTCGGTGGACTGATATTTTTCGAGCCGATTTTCCTCCCGCACGACGTCAGCCAGCAGCACATCCCGCCGTCGCAGAAGTGCGCTGAGAAGCCTGATATCAGTTGCGGGCGGCTCCCAGCGGCGCATTCTGGGTTCTAAACCAGGAACAATCTTCACTATGTTAAGAGATACTGGCGGCATAAAACCTAATGAGCGCAAGCGGGCTGTAGCTCACCTGACACTGTCAGAGCGCGAGGAAATACGAGCCGGTTTGCCAGCCAAAATGAGCATTCGTGCGATAGCTACTGCGCTGAATCGTAGTCCTTCGACGATCTCACGTGAAGTTCAGCGTAATCGAGGCAGGCGCTATTACAAAGCTGTTGATGCTAATAACCGGGCCAGCAGGATGGCGAAAAGACCAAAACCGTGCTTGCTGGATCAGAATTTACCGTTGTGAGAGCTTGTTCTGGAAAAGCTGGAGATGAAGTGGTCTCCAGAGCAAATATCAGGATGGTTAAGGCGAACGAAACCGCGTCAAAAAACACTGCGAATATCACCTGATACAATTTATAAAACGCTCTATTTTCGTAGCCGCGAAGCGCTACACCACCTGAATGTACAGCATCTGCGCCGGTCGCATAGCCTTCGCCATGGCAGACGCCATACCCGCAAAGGTGAAATAGGTACGATTAACATAGTGAACGGAACACCAATTCACGAACGCTCCCGACATATCGATAACAGACGCACTCTGGGGCACTGGGAAGGCGATTTAGTATCAGGCACAAAAAACTCGCATATAGCCACACTTGTAGACCGAAAATCACGTTATACGATCATCCTTAGACTCAGGGGCAAAGATTTTTTCTCAGTGAATCAGGCTCTTACCGAAAAATTTCTGAGCTTGCCGTCTGAACTCCGGCAATCACTGACATGGGACAGAGGAATGGAGCTGGCCAGGCATCTGGAATTTACTGGCAGAACCGGAGTTAAAGTTTACTTCTGCGATCCTCAGAGTCCCTGGCAGCGGGGAACAAACGAGAACACTAATGGGCTAATTCGACAGTACCTTCCCAAAAAGACATGCCTTGCCCAATATACTCAACATGAGCTGGATCAGGTTGCAGCTCAGCTAAACAACAGACCGAGAAAGACACTGAAGTTCATAACACCGAAAGAGATAATTGAAAGGGGTGTTGCGTTGACAGATTGAATCTACAGCGGCTTTTTTTAATATGTCCCGTTCGTCGGTAACCCGCTTCAGCTCTTTCTGGAGACGGCGGATCCCGGCCTGAGCATCTGACTGTTCTTTATGAATGGAAGAATCAGGACCGTACTTTTTTATCCAGGCGTAAAGGCTGTGGGTGGTGATATCAAGACGTGTTGCAACGCTGGAAACAGAATAACCACGATCAACAACCTGTTTGACTGCTTCAGTTTTAAACTCTTCGGGATAACGCTTACCGCTCATGTACACCTCTCTTTAAGTCATCTTAAATGACTCTCAGATGTCTGTTAAACCCGTGGCGATTCAGTCTACATCTGGAAGATGTCAAGCATGATTATTCGATTGCGGATGATAATGAAGATGAGCCTCAGCACCTGTATTTGGTTGAGAGCACTTTCCAGCAGTTCTTTGACATACTGTCTTCGCGGACAATCCAGAAGGGGATGAGCGTTTACAGGAGCTTATAAACGCGTTAAGCCCGCCTCCTTTTTCCTGTGCTTTCAGGATGCTGGCAGTAACACAAGTCGGTATGAGCAATACGTTATACAAACTGGCTGAGTACGTGACCGGTCACCGCGAGACTCTGGTCAGCAGGTTAAAAAGGAGCTTGAGAGTGATCTTCCATGAGATCGATCATCGCTCCTGCATGGGCATCCACATGACGGATATAGCGCATCACTGTCTCGGCCTTTTTCCAGGTACCTTCCTGCATAATCTGTGCAGTACTGTATTTTTTTGTGGCCATATCGATAGCAGCCCCTACCCGGGTACTGTGCCCCGACCATCCCCGGTACCGGTTTTTATTGGGTTTAACATCCGCAGCGGGACCCGCCTCGTGCCAGGCTCGGGCAAAAATATCTTCCATTGCACGGGTTGAAAGCGGCCTGTCGGTACTGATTTTCGCTCGATTGGTACGGTGAACGGGTGAGAATATAAAGGCATCAGGCTCGTTAATCAGGCCCGACGCGTTCAGCCATTCTCTCAGGCGTTGCGTTGAAAGTGCGCCCAGTCCTTTGATAAGCCCCCCGGTCATCACAATGGTTTTCGTCCAGCCGACATCGAGCACAATCCTTCCGTCTGAAGCATGTGAAACATCACGTACGCGGAGACGTCCCAGTTCGCTCACCCGAAGCAGTGTGGAATAGCCCACGTGTAAAAATGCCAGGTCGCGCCGATGCTGCAGAGAATCTGACCCCGACCATCTGGCATCAAGCGTGAGAAGATCGGTCAGACGAAAGGGTATTGCCTGGCCTGTGCGCTCGCCACTAACCACAGCAGTCCGGCTAATTTTCTTCATTGCCCGAAAAACTAAGGGTGAAGCATGGGGAGGAGTCAGCCCTGCGTTACGGTGTAACATGCTGATAAGAGCGAGGTGTGTACCTATAGTCGAAGATGCCCGTCCGTTTGCCTGCAGCCACATAAGATAATCACGCAGGCATTCGGGTTTCATGGGCAGAAAGGTGCGGCCGTACTCCTTCGCCCAGCCGGCGCAGATCCGCATCACGCTGAGCAGCTGCCGCCACGTATTGTCAGAAAAGGCCTCTCGGTCCTGAACAAACGCCCGGAGCTGCGCCACCACGTCAGCTTGGCCGGGCAGCTGAGCATCAGATACGGGTAAATGTGGTCTGAAATCGTCCATTTTTATCCTTTCAGGAGACAGCGCTACGTAAATTCTGTCAGGGAAGCAGGGGAGAAACCCTGCAGAATTTACGTAGCGATGCCTGTTAATTTGTTCACACAGGCCTGAAGATTTCATGCGCGGTTGATCTTCATACCGGATCCCATGATACAGGGATCCGCTGCAGGATCCTAACTTCATATAAGGTCTATTATATGAAGTTAGCAAGATGAGCAGGGAGAGGATTAACAAAGAGACTGAAGATGGGGTTCAAAGAATACCCATTCTCAAATCCCAAATTATTAATATGGTAGTATTATAAATTTGGCAAGAAGTGCAGCGCTTAACATAAGTAGCTACCAACGTAAAAAGAATTATTTAAAATCTGTAAAGCCAGGTTAATTAATCCCTATAGAAAATAATTCAATACTTACCTTATGAACTTCAGATATTCAGATCTGCGGTGGCGGCGTATTTCCCATAAAAATGAAAAAGTAGATTGATTTACAAAACTACTGGATCTAATAACTATCCCATAGTTTTTTTTTATTTTCTTGGAAACGATTAAGCATTTTAATCCAATCACGCTTGAGGTAAGATGCCTTAAAGTAAAATAAAACTCTGGATTAAAAGGGTCATCCTCATCCCAAACCTTCTCCATTGCTACCTCAGCTTTAGCATAAGTGATGAGTAAGTCTAAAATACTGCAAGATAACTTCTCAGGTAAATAAATTATATCCATCTTTAATGAATCAAAATTCAATTTTGGAAGTTTTTTTACAGGGATAATGTGTTTTTCCTTATTTTTAATCCCCCAATCACTAGTCGCCAACAAAAAAAGTTCGGCAGCGCACTCAAGTTTGTATATTATACTATAAAAAGCTAATTTATTTCTTACTAAATATTTCATAGCAGCATCCGTAAATTGAATTTGAATTATGATCCATAATCTATTAAAAAAATAATCATAATTTCTAGGCAAGGTTTTTTATTGAAATAATTTCACTTGAATAGAAACATAAATCACAAAATCCATATTTGTTAACGATTTTTTCACTGTAGCGGTATACACTTTTAGTTGATAAATTTGTTGCTTAAGAAATATCATCGATTATAGCACCACTGATTAAAAGCTTGAGAACATGAGTTTCTTATAAGTTTTTATGAGAGAGTACTTCATAAAATTTTTTAAAACGCAAAAAACTCTTATAAACATAATAAAGCCATAAGAAAATGTAAGATTTTTTAATCCAATAAAATGGTATTAATTCCTATGTATAACGCCTTATCATACATGGAAAATACTGGGGTACTGGTTTTACTAACTATAAGCCTAATGAACAGTTGTATTGGGCTGGATTATTATTAAAAACTAGGTTTTAGCATCTCACAAGGAGCCCTTCAAGCAATCAGTTTATCTTAATGACTTAAATTTAATCAGTGATAAGTTTTTATGCGGAACTTAAAGGCAATTTTCTATTTTAAATTTATATCCAAAAAAAAGCACTTACATTGAAGGTTTTCAGGTTAAAAAAACTTTCACCAATTAACTGAGATTACTTTTTCATAAGAGCATTTTTTAATTCTTCATTATTTACAATGACCTCAGAAAGTAATTTTTTTAAAATTGAATTTTCCAACTCAAGGAAATTTAGTTTGTCATTTGCGTCATTGTAATTATCATCATCGACGCCGGGGATATAAGTTAGCGAGGTAAAGTTTAATTGATCCCTTGATTTAGATGATTGTAAAATTTTGGATGAAACCGATAAATCATCACCAATATCCGGCTCATCCTTTCTTTCATTTAAAATAAATTCATTTTCTGCTAGCTTACCTGGAAGTTCTTTTTTTACCTCTATGTTATTTGATATTACGAACCCTCTTCGAGGTATAGTTTGAATTATATTGCTTTTGAACCCCATTTTAGATAAATGTTTTCTTAGATAGAAAATAGTGTTGTGCAAAACATTCAGTGAAGCTGACATTCCAAAACATTCCCATCCTAAATAAAAAAGGTTTTTATGGGTTACTAAAGATCCTTGATTTTCCAAAAGTGCAGTCAAGCAGAGTGCAGCTGGAGTTCTCAGTTTAGCCGTACAATCGTCGTTTAATCTAATCAATTTTTTTTCACTAACAATGAATATGACACTATTATCGATAGTAAATATTCTTTTCATTTTCTCAACCTTACTAATTTTGCTTGTTTTTAGATTTAATCATCATAAACAAGGCTAGGTTCAAAATCCATTAGGTTTTACCAATCTTATGAATACATAGTATTAACTAAAAATAAAAAATCAATTTAAAAAAATGTAATTTATATTTTATATAACTACATTTTGTATATCTTATTAAGATAATGATAGAAAAAAACCTCCACATACAAGCCTCGATTCAATAATTATTAAAAATAAAACGTTTAAAAATGAAGAATACCACCCTTTCTTTGATAAAAGATAAAGAAAGTGCATTTGGTTTTTGATCTAGCGCAGTGATAGTTAAACTTTTCTTAAAGAAAAAAATAAAAAAAAGGAATAAAAAAAGAATGAAAACTTACAATATCTATTTAATGTCACCGATTATTTATTGAATTCTAAGTAGAATGCTCGATTTAGTTGCTCAACCATGTAAAAGTACACCTGTTTTAGTTAGACGCATTTTTTGAGAGTTTCGTGTTTTAAGACATCAGAGGTACTCTTCAATCGTCAGATTATTCAGAGATTAATGCCGATGATCGGCAATTATTCTCCAAATACGGTAACGTAGACCAGTTTCTGCATCTTCAAGGATAAGAGGAATAGTCTGGCGAGCTCAGAAGACAATACTGCCAATGGGAGTCCCTTGGTCAAGTAACAGCCCTCTTATTTGACAGACTTTCGCAGTCAGTGATTAACAATACGCTGCTTTGTCCGGTGTAAAGCCTTAATATCCTGCTGTTCTTGGCTTTTGGCGGCACGATCTGCATTGTCGGTTGCATCAGAACCACTGCGATGGCCTGTTCATCATTACCGTCTTTCTTTTGCTCGCAGACAAAGGGTTTCACATACTGAAGACTGAGAACCTATTTTTGTGGTCCAGTTTCTGAAACTAACGCTGGCAGTAAAATGCCCTGTGGACGCTTCAGTCCCAATCAGACAGGCTGGAATATTTGTAAGTATCCCGCTTAGACGAACCATTAACTTTTAGAGATCTTCCGACATACTGATTATGTCCCTGAGGAGATCGCCATGCATAAAGCCCGATTTATCGAGCACCAGATCATCACCGTTCAGTAGTCAGTTCAAGCCGGATGTACCGTCAAAGATATCTGCAGCGAAGCAGGACATTATCGATGAGCAGGAAAGTCTATTATTACCAGCCCGATACCCGTAGAGATGAGCCGGTGATCCTGGCGATGACTGAACTGGCGGAGCGCTATCCGCGATACGGCTTTAAGAAGTTGTTCCAGATGCTGCGACGTCAGGACAACAGGTGGAACCATAACAGCATTCACCGGATTTACTGCCTGCTTAAACTGAATTTTCACCGTAAGGGAAAGCAGCGTCTGCCGGTGCGAAATCCGGCTCCACTGGCGACGCCGGAAGCAATTAACCAGAGCGGGCCCATCGATTTTATGCATGATGCGCTGGTGTGTGGCAGACGCTTGCGGACCTTCAATGCGGTGGATGATTTTAACCGTGAAGCGCTGGCTACAGAAATTGACCTGAATATCCCGGCGCAGCGGGTCGTGAGAGTGCCGGACAGGATAGTGGCAAATCGTGGTTATCCGGTATGATGGGCCCGAGCTGGTATCGCTGACGCTGGCACAATGTGCCGAAGAACATGGTGTAATGCTGGAAATCATCATGCCGGGTAAGCCGACGCAGAATGCTTTATTGAACAGTTCAACCGGACGTACCGGAAAGAAATACTGGATTTTTATATGTTCAGAACCCTGAATGAAGCGCGTGAAATCACAGAGCGCTGGCTGATGGAATATAACAGCGAGCGCCCTCATGAATCCCTGAACAACCTGACGCCGGAAGAATTCCCGCTGATGGCAGAAAACCCGGAAGTCTCAAAAAGTGCGTAGAACTAAAACAGGTGTGCTTACAGTTACTGAATAAAAATTTTCAATCTTCATTAGTGCGAGTTAAAATATTGAAATAAAAACAATTTGAACTTACTAACAAATCTTAAGTAGTAAATACGTAAAAACCCTTACTTATAAAAGTCAAAATAAAGGCAAGTCAAGATCACTTAATGGCAACGGGATGAAATTATTTAGTACTACTTTTGTTTCAGGGATCAGTCATTTATCAAATCTTAATGTGGTAATGATTTTGCTGAAAAAAGTGTGGGGTTCTTTTAATCAAATGAAAAACATTCAAGGTTAATAGGTTTATTTAACTTTGGGAGAGGGTCCGGTAAATTGAGTAGACATTGCTTTTGACCATTCCACTTAACTTCCATCGTTAAGCCCGGCCTGATGCCGGTTAGCCATGCATAACCATTATCACTTATGATACCAGTATTTTGCCCAGAATTATTAATTACAACTGCTCCAAATGGAGGGAAAGTGCCAGATCTTAATCTAATTTTAACCATGGCTTTCTCACCAGCTATAATACCAAACTTTCTATAACCTATTGCTCCTTCCGTAAGGGTGTCTTCTACAATTGATTTAGTAACATTAATGTTATCAGGCAATTCATTTATATCTATGCTCACTCTATTACGATAATAACTGTCTACATCAGCCACAACAGCTTTACCGAAAAAATTAGTTATTGTAGGGTTACCGTAGCCGCTTACATGCAGCCCGCTGACACCATCAGTGTCAACCATAATTCGAGTCCCACCAAGATTATTTACTCGATGTAGTGCTGCACCTTTTATTGTTGCTGTAACTCCACCTTGTATACTCATACCAACCGAACTATATTCACCCTGTTGATAACTAGCATTTGCATTAAGCAGGCCCTCACTGCCTTCATGAGTATAAAATGCATTTCCATTAAAATTGTTATAAGAATTACTACCTACTTTGACACTATAGCTATTAATATTGTCTATTTTTTTTGAGTAGCCAATAGAATTGCTGATTCCTTGTCTATCTAATGAGTTATCGTAGCTAAAAGTTGTGTTGTATTTCCATGGAATGCTAACGCTTAATAAAATCCCATCATCACGACGCCCAGAAGTTTTTGTTCGAAAACCTGAAATATTAAAGCTTAGATTTTTTAATCCAAAAAAATCAAAATACTTTGAAATCGAAACGTTGTAGTTGTCTCTTGGAGGTGAATTCCAAAAAGTTTGATGGCTATAGTTTATAAAAGATGATAACCCACCACTTTGAAAGTATCGGCTTAATGATACGTTATATAACTCTTTTTTATTACTGATATTTAAACCATTGAATCGAGCATCTAAATATTGAGACATACTCATAAAATTTTGTTGTGCAAAGCGATAACCGGCAAAAGTTATTTGACTATTATAGTCCTCAAAACGTTTTGAATAATTTAAACGAAAAGATTTACCTTTTAAAATACCTTCTGACGGTAATACAGCATACGATTGAGTCATATCGAAAGACAAGGCTCCCAAGAGTTGTAAATCACGACCTATACCAAGTGCTATCGAACTATAATCTTGTTTAGCAGCCAGGGAACCGCCGTATAAAGACCAGTTATTATTCAATCCCCAAGAGAACTCACCGGAAAAAAAATCCGGACCTTTCATTTCACGCCTGTAGTTGGCTGCCTTACCTAAAGCAAGTTTGTAACGTATCTGGCCTGGGCGTGTAAGGTACGGTACATTCGAACTGTTAACTTGAAAGGTATGAACTGAACCATCCTGCTCTTCAACTTTTACGTCCAAAGTACCAGTTGTTGATGAATCTAAATTTTGAATACTAAATGGTCCAGCGGGCACAGTGTCTTGATATATTATACGACCTAGCTGGCTTACAGTTATTTTTGCATTCGTCTTTGCAATACCAGTTATACGAGGAGCATATCCTCTAAGGTTTGGTGGCAGCATTTTTTCATCAGAAGATATGCTAATCCCTAGAAAGTTAAAAGTATCAAATATGGCTGAAGCAAGATAGCTTTCACCCAAAACAACTTTAGCACCTAAATTAGGTATTGGCCGAAAAGCATAGAATCTATTCCAGCTAAATTCAGAAGATCTGTATTTTGAACTATCATAATAGTTACCCTGCCATTCAGTTCTTATACGCCAAGATCCTAAATTTAATCCATTTGTACCATATCCAGATAATGAACGTGAAGTATTTTCATTAACAGGGTTGTCAACATTTGTGTTGATATTGTAATCCATCATTATTCCAGAGACTCCGTCATCCCAAACTGATGGCGGATCCCAGCCTTCAGAACTATATTCTAGGTAAGCTTGCGGAATAACAATATATAGTTCAAAATTTGATAAATCTCCATGTGCACTCATTCCTTTAATAGATTTAATATTGAGACAACGGTATCCTTTACTGAAATCTGTTTTTTTTATTATATTCTTTTTTAGCCCTAAAATTTTAAGCATCCCTCGAGTAATACAAGCATGACTTTCTTGAGGATTATCATTTGAACTGTAAAATATAACATCTTGCTCAGGTGATTTTTTTTTACCATTAAGGTTAAGACTCATTTTATAAGTCCCTGGCATAATATATCCCGAACGCGAAAACCTACTCAAATCAACATTTTTTCTATCATTTACATCTAAAACATCAGCATTAAACTCAATCGCCATAACAAATTTCGGCAATAAAAAAAAGGTTAAAAGTAATTTATTAAATTTTTTATGGTAGGTTGGGTAACAATTTATTCTACTTGTTAACTTCATACTAAAAACCTGTTAGATAACATCCTGAATTGTAAATTCGATACTCGATTATTCTTCTAAAGCGAACATTCCTCACAGGTTGATACTGAATATCCCACCTAGCTATTTTTATCGCAGGTGTATTTAATTTTGCTTTTATTATTTAAAAAATTATTATTTTAATGTCTATTTGATTATCATTATTTAAAATTTGTCAAATATGGATATAACCCGAAAGGACACAACCGGTGCCGGAAGTGTCACTGTTGTTTCAGATCACTTACTCATGTAAGTAATCGTAAAAATTGGATGCTTTGGCGATTATTGATATGAAAGAGTAAAATTGGCAACAGAACTAAATTCACCAGGAACAATTGTTGATGTTCCATCCTTTGATGCTGGATCGCCAACTAAATAAGCAGCAAAATTCATCGTAGCATTACTATTTTGCAACATTAATCCTGGTGTTGGTTGCCCAAGCTTTATGTCCTGACCACCTTCCGTACTCAAAACAATAGATGCTCCCGAAGCGCTGCCAGTTAATGCTAGATTATTAGGGTTTGCTGTTGACTTCTGACCGGTAAACGTAGCTGTTACCGTTTTATTAGTCAACGATGATACATCGCAGTTTTCAAGCTTAATAGCAAAATATGTTGGTTTGGATTTTCCACCATTCAAAAGAGATTTATTGGCTATTTGCCCTAGGGAAACCGTTTGGTCAGCGCTTTCTGGAGCAATAGAACACGGAGCGTCTATGATAGTGCCTGTGAAAGTTACTTTACCTTGACCTTGGTCTGCCGCATGTGCTGCATTCGTAATCATATACAACGCAATAGGTAAAATAGTTAATTTAAATTTCATATAAAAGCCTCGCTTTTGGTTGGGTTATATAAAACGTGTAACCTCCTTTAATTAGATACTTCAATGCGCTGACTTTCAACAACTCTAGTCATCTAGTTTTATTTTTTTGCCTTTCTTTTAATCCTACTAAAACTTAATTATGGTAAAATGGCATCATTATTAACTTGAAGCAATTGTCGTTGCTTTTGCTCAAATTGGATCCGAACCGGTATCTTCGTCTTAGCTAAATGCTAAAACCGGACAAGGAAGTCATGTTTGAATCACTAAAAATAAAAGCTGGATAAAAATTAATTAAAATAAATTTGAAATTAAACTCAATTTATGGAAAATCATCATAGTTATAGGTTATATGAATAATTAAATTGACTGGTGCTTTTTATATGATTTTATATTTTTTCAAAATTCATAAAAGCATTCAAGTAAATCTTATTACTCATGATAACATTCCTAATATGTGATAATTATTTTTAAATTTATTAACTTAGTTTTCCGGAGGGTAATTATATGAAATTAGTTATTTTCACTAAAAAAAACTCATTAATTTTTTTAACCTTATTGGTCATTACTTTTTTTGAATGTAATGCGTTCGCTGCAATAGCTTTAGACAGAACACGTATAATTTTTGATGGAAATAGTAAATCAATGAGTTTAACCATTACTAATGAAAATAAAGATCTGCCTTTTTTGGCGCAAGGTTGGATTGAAGATGAAAAAGGAAAAAAAATCAACAATCCGATTCTTGTCCTCCCCCCTCTGCAGCGCTTAGAGCCCGGCGAAAGTTCTCAAATTGCACTTCAAACCACTTCTGACATAAATGAAAATCCAAAAGATAAAGAAAGTTTGTACTATTTTAACTTGAGAGAAATCCCTCCCAAAAGCGATAAAATCAATTCATTACAGATTGCCCTCCAAACTCGTATTAAGTTGTTTTATCGCCCTGCTGAGTTGATAGCTAAATCAGAGAAGCTAACCAACATACTCAAAGAGGAGGTGGTATTGAGGAAGATAAAAAGTGGTTATCAATTTCGCAATCCAACGCCTTTTTATGTTACTTTGAGTGCTGCTGCTTCATCGATTAATGGAAAAACCATTAATAGTTTTTATCCTACGATGATCCCCCCCCGTGAAACGGTAGACCTCAAGATTAGCGCTGGCGTTCTTGGGGATCAACCAGTATTAAGCTACATCAATGACTATGGTGGTCAACCAAAAATTGTATTTAATTGTGAAAAAGAAATTTGTAGAGTTGTAGAGATCATTGACAAATAACTTTGACGACAGTTCTTTATTCTAATCTTATAAATTTAGCTTCCATGGTGAATATTTTGCTTCTAAATATTTTTTCTCTACCTCGCTATTTTCTGTTTTTCTTCATTTTCTTATCGAAAAATGCCATGGCTATTCTGTGCTTTTTCCCCGACGGTAGCAGCATCAGCAACCAATGGAACAAAATAGTTTCTCTTAACTTACCAAGAGCAATTACTTCGGATAATAAACAAATTTTTATGGATTTGACACTGAAATGTAAGCGGACTCTGATTTATGATTATGATGACTATTTGGAACTCAAAGATGTGTTGACTGGCCTTCCTTCTGAATTTCAAACAGGTATCATAATTGACGGTGTAGATTATCCAACCACTATAAAAAATAAAAGAATAATAACTTTTAAACCGGGTCAAACAGATACAAAGATAGTTCATGTTAAGTTTTACTTTACAATGGGAGAAGATCCTGGTCATGTGTTTATACCTAAAGGCAGTATTGCACGGATTGAATATCAATTTTTGGGTTATGCTGGAACGGGTCTTATTGGTGGAGTTGATTTTTATCCAAGCAACAGTGTTATATATACTTCTGGATCTTGCAAAATTAATGGTGGTAGAGATATCAATGTAGATTTCGGGCAAGTTAGTAAACTTTTTTTATCTTCCAACGGCGCTACTAGTAAAATTTTTAAAAGTATTTCAGTCCAATATAGATGCAAAAACCCTTTAACAACACCAATTAAAATTTGGCTTTCGGCTGATAACTCATCTTTTTCTCCCTCGGCAATTAAGACTTCCAATGAAAATATCGGGATTGAGACATACTATAATGGTTCTCTTTTGAAGCCTGGTGATAGCGCCAGAACACATTTAAATAGTGGAATTGGCTTTGCATCTTTACGCTTTGAGCTTGTTAAATCGCAGTTTGGTGAATTGAAAACTGGTCCTTTTAAAAGTTCGGCCGTACTTGTTATGAGTCTCGATTAATCATGACTTATTTAGTAATCAGTTTAAAATTGCATTTTTAATAAATGGCTTTCATCGTTCGCGACTACAAAGGTTGCTCATTCTGACCTTACGTCCTGAAAACAGTGCCAGACTAAACTGAAGTTTCCGGTCTTTCTTCCATGTCAAAGAGGGACACATTGCTATGAAAAAACCCGCTAAACCGAAGAACAGATTGCGTTTGCGCTGAAAACGCCCCCGCATGTATGTCAGTGCAGTACATCGCCAGCAACGTCAGGTTCTGACCCATATTGATCATTGCTGGAGTAGGAGTTTCGTGTCGGACAATCTGTTTAACGGACAGCGTTTCCGGGCGCTGACTGTAGTCGATAATTTTATTTAGGAGTGACTGGTGATCCATGCTGGAAAGTCACTGAAAGGTGAGGATGCGGTCGCTGTAATGAAGGGTTGCGGGTGCTGGGTAAGCGCCTGCCACAGATAACGGCAGCGAGTTTATCTCAAAAAGTCTGGATAAATGGGCGTATGAACACGGAGTGACCATGGACTTCTCGCGCCCAGGAAAACCGATAGATAATCCTTTTATTGAATCATTTAACGGCAGTCTGCGGGATGAGTGTCTGAACATTTACTGGTTACTGTCAATGGAACATGCGCAGGAGAAACTCGACAACTGGCGCAGAGAATACAATCATGAGAGAACGCATTCATCATTAAATGACATGACTCCGGCTGAATTTATCCAAAGTCTCTAGAAAGTCGATGATCTCTGATTAAGCACTGCATTGTTTTTGGGGGAAAGTCACAGTTGCTGTTTGCTTGCGTATGATTATTCTCATCCCGTTCTTACGATTGCTTGCTGATGAGTACGCGCGAGAGCAGCCTGAACGACTAAAGCGCATGACACGTAAACAACGGAGTGTGATGACGCTGCCGTGCAGCTGAAAGTGGGCAGTGGTCAGATACTGACAGGCAACGCTACGTGAATTCTGTATAACCCGCAGGGGTTCTGTGCGCCAGTTTTCACGTAGCGCGCCCGGTGCTTAACGGGCTTCAGGTCCAGAGGGGACGCAGGTGAGGTGCCGGTGCGTAACCGGGTAAGTGGCGGGATGTATTATTTAACATAAATAGCATTATGCGTACTTTTATTGTAGCAGCTAAATTCAGATGTCCGCCTCTGGCTATATTGAGATGTCCGCATTATCGTCCTTTTTCCAGGGTTTCCCGGCTGAGGACGCAACTGATGACGGCTTACGGTTCAAACTGATTTGCGATGTCGTAAATACGCTGTATAGATTCAGGTTCTGAAGCTATTTGCGAATAAATATCGTCATTA
>NZ_JASCAK010000033.1:0-104998 GCF_029967885.1 Pantoea sp. V106_11 | reverse complement strand
CGGAATTGGTAGACGCGCTAGCTTCAGGTGTTAGTGTCTTAACGGACGTGAGGGTTCAAGTCCCTCTCTTCGCACCAACGTTGTCATTCCCACTCTATTATCCCTGCATTTTCCTTTCCCTTGCGTTACCCGTTTCACTCCTCGGACAGACTACAGCCCGCTGAATTTGAAGCCTGTTGCCGCAATGCCGCCTGCCAGCGCGAGACAGGAAGGCAGCAATACATAGTGCCGCATGCGCTGATTAAACAACATAAGCAGGGTGAGCAATAACGCGATTAACATCACGATGCGCCACTGCTCAAAGGTAGGCTGCCATGCTGTTATTACCGGTATTGCCGCACATGCCAGCATACTTCCCCATGCACTATCCAGTTTGATACCGCGCATTGCCTTCCCCCTGACCACCTGTGAGCCGTTTTAGTCAATCCGATATGATAACCATTCCCATTAGCATATGATAATAATTCTCAACTTTCAGCTTGTTTTTTTACAGGCGGGCGGGAAGATGACAGCTAAACAAGAAAATGTTAAATTGCAACTGATTACACTTTTTATAACAGCAATATAATGCCTGTCGACCGGCTGAAATCCTGCGCCGGTTTTTGCTTTGTTATTTCAGGGCCGTCACGAGTATGAATAATGAAAATAGAATCTTATGATGAATTGAAACACAGCAAATACCGCCTCTCGTTGATGCTCTTTTTGTTTTTAAACGCATCCGTTTCGCTATTTTGTCTGCTCCCTTTGGCCGAAAATAATGAAACACAAATCACCGTGCCGGTGATGATGGTGGCGTTCATTAGCCTGACCATGCTGAGCACGTGTTTAATAAAAACTAAACTAAAATTACCGCTGTTAAATCCCATCGCGCTCATCCTGGGCGGGCTATGGGCATGGCATATTCAGTATCGCTATCATTCTGTTTTAATTGACGATGGCGGTTTTTTGATTGTCAGTCTGCTGTGCGTTTTTTTTATCAGCGCCATTGCACTGAGCGATTATTTGGTCGCGTTTTGCCTGCACATTACCCCTTCCATGTTAACAGTGCTCATGCTGGATCACGGGCAACATCTGCCGTTGATTTTATTGACGATTGCCTTACCCTTGATTGGCTTTTCATTGCAACATCTGATGCGACGCCGTTCGGAAGACTTTACGCTGCGCTTAATGTATCAATTGTATGAAGAAAAAGAGTCATTCAGCGACCTCAGTATGCTCGATCCCTTAACAGGCTTATATAACCGACGCGGACTGAAAAATCGCCTTGATAACATTCTGGATAATCATGTCGGCAGTCATTATGTGTTGCTGTTAGATATCGACCACTTTAAGGCTTACAACGATAATTATGGTCATGCTATGGGTGATCAGGCGCTGGCACGCGTTTCGGTTGCCATTCGCGATGCGGTACGCTCACGCGATGTGGTAACACGTTACGGCGGAGAAGAGTTTTTAGTATTAATGACCAACGTCAATGCATCAATCGCTATGAAGCTGGCGGAAAGAATTCGCCAATATGTGGTAAATCTGGAAATTCCCCATTTGTTTAATGAGCGCGTTTCGACGCATGTCACCATTAGTGCAGGTATTGCGCCGATTTACGACAATGAATTTGATCAGGCCGTTGCCAATGCTGATCGCGCATTATACGTCGCAAAAAATCAGGGGCGAAATACGATTCTGGCCTGGGAAGATCTGCCCGGTGTTCCCAGCCCCGCGACGAGTGACGTCATATAAGTGCGTGCCGGATAGCCATGTTATCCGGCGGCACTTAGTGAAAACAGGAAGAGATAAAACCGCGTCAGCCCCTTAGCGCCCTCTCGTTTTGCCTCTGCCCTTCCCCAGCCCTCTCGCCGCTATGCATTCTGTTACCTATTCTTTCTCTCTCTCGTTTACACCGCTGCGGGCTTGTGGCAATTTTTACGCCTTCAATTAGCATGGAGAGAAAAATGAGCCTGGAGTCTGTACGCCAGTTTTTTGCCGAGCGTGCGCCGGAAATCGACATCATTGAGATGCCTTACAGTACGGCAACGGTAGAAATGGCGGCTCGCGTTCACGGTGTGGCGCCGGGACAAATCGCCAAAACCCTTTCCCTCAAGGTCAAGAATGAGGTGATCCTGGTGGTGACCCGTGGCGATGCGCGGCTAGACAACCGCAAACTCAAAGCCGTCCTGGGTGCCAAAGCGCGGATGTTAAGCGTGGACGAAGTGATCAACTGGACCGGGCATCCGGTTGGCGGGGTTTGCCCTTTTGGCCTGGAAAATCCGGTTACGGTATATTGTGATATCTCGTTAAAAAGCTTTGATGAAGTGTTGCCCGCCGCGGGCGCGGTTCACAGTGCCGTACGCATTTCGCCGCAGCAGATGGCTGAACTCACTGCGGCAAAATGGGTAGACGTCTGTGAAACGCGTTAATGTGTCTGCTTTGCCATCGCGCCGGAAATTTTAATTCCGCGCGTTTCGCGGCCAAAGGCGACAAAAACACAAATCAATACGGCCACGGTTCCCGCTACGATGGCCATACCGAGCCCGTAGTTGCCACCGTGCGCTTCAGCAATACGTGACTGCAGCGTCGCGTTGACGGACGCAATGAGATTACCTAACTGATAAACAAAGCCGGGCAATACCGCTCTTGCATTCCCCGGCACCAGTTCGTTCAGGTAAGTCGGTATCACGCCCCATGCGCCCTGCACCATAAACTGCATCAAAAAGGCACCAAGACCAATAGCCCATGAACCGCTGGAAAAGGCCCACAGCGGCAGCACCGGCAGCGTCAGCAATGCGGCGATAATAATGGCTTTCTTGCGGCCAATACGTTCAGACAGCGTGCCGAAGAAGATGCCACCCAGCATAGCGGCAATGTTATAGCTGATGGCAATAATACTCACGGTGTGGGCATCAAACTGGTGCTGCACTTTCAGGAAGGTCGGGTAAAGATCCTGCGTACCATGACTAAAGAAGTTAAAGCAGGCCATTAACAGCACCATGTAGATGCAGATTTTCCAGTGCTGGCGCAGTATCGGCATCAGTGCGCTGCTCTCTTTGCGCTCACGTGCCGCCAGCCACACGGGCGATTCAGGGACGTTGAAATAGATAAAGGGTAACAGCAGAATCGGAACAGCCCCGATGAGGAACATGCCGCGCCAGCCCACCGCATCAAAAAATAAACCAAAGACGATGGATGCAAGCAGGTAACCGCACGGATAGCCGGCCTGGAAAAGTCCCGACATCAGACCGCGGGAGCGATCGGGAATGGTTTCCATTGCCAACGAAGAGGCTACGCCCCAAATGCCGCCCATGGCTATACCATAGAAAATGCGGAAAGCCAGAAATGCAGCGAAGGTCGGTGACCAGGCAGACAGCAGTTCGAACACGGAGAAAAAGACAATGTTCAGCATTAAGATCGGCTTACGGCCATATTTCTCCGCCATCCGCCCAAACAGTAGCGCGCCAATCGGGCGCACCGCCAGCGTTAGCATAATGGCGACGGACACATCGGTGACAGAATTGTGGAAGTACTGAGCAAGGTTACTCAGTACAAACACCAGAATAAAAAAATCGAATGCGTCCAACGTCCAACTGGCAAAACAGGCGAAAGCAACGTTGCGCTGGGTCGATGTCCAGTCAAGCATACACGTCTCCTCTGTGAGACACTCTGGCGCATCGCCCATAACGTTCCTGGCCGCTGTCGGAGAGTGATGTAATTGTTAATCAAATGTATACATCATGTTCTAGAGGAGAGCGTACCGCGCAATTGTCAGGCAGTGGATCAGGCTGTAAGAAAGCGTGTCTGACGGCAGAGAATCCAGGCGACGAATCGCCTGGGTTTTACTCGGGGAGGTGGTTAAAGGCCTGCTCAATGATTGACAGCAGGAGCGCGTTATCCACACTGTGCAACACATGCACCAGCGCGCCGGCGTCAGGCGGAATACCCACGTCCAGACGCAGTGGTTGCCGATAGCGCCAGGTTTTACCGCGCGTCGCGCCCGGACGAAGCTCAATATCAACACGGTAGTCCGTTCCCCATGCCACGCGCTGATTAAGCAGCCAGGCGACGACCAGCGCATCATGGATCCAGCATCCGGCCAGGCGACGGGTTTGCATTGAGTAGTCGATCCAGGGCTGCAAGGTGTCATGCACAAAGCGCGTCAGCGGATGTTCGCGACAGGTCATGCGCGTCAGATCGTCCTGAGTCAGCAGCGTTTGCGTGGTGACATCCATGGGGAGCAGCGTAATGGCGGCGCCGCTGTGTAATACCTGATGAGCAGCTTCCGGATCGATGCCGAAATTGGTGTCTTTGATGTAATCATCCAGCGCAAAAACGCCGCCCATAATCACTATCTCTGCCACCGATTCCGCCATGTCCGGAAAACGCTGCATGGCCAGCGCCACATTGGTGAGTGGGCCAATCGCAATCAGCGTGATTTCGCCGGGGTTATCGCAGATGAGTTGCCCCATCGCCTGCGCGGCATCCGTTGCATCGGCCTCTAACATGGCAGGCTGAGGAACGCCCTGCCAGAGTGACAGCAGATTGAGCTGTTCAACCCGCTTGTCCAGCACAGCGCGCCAGGGGCCGGGATCTTCACACAATGCCTGACGGGCCCCCTGCACGACAGGCACGGCACAGCCCAGCCGTGTCACCAAATCTTTGGCGACCCGCGCACCGACATCACTCGGCGTATTCCCTGCTACGGTGGTAATTAATTCTAACGACAGCCCTGGTGAGGCTAATGCCAGAGAAAGTGCAAGGCCGTCATCCGTGTTCGCCCCTGCAATACCATTCCCCGGATCACAATCAATAATCAGTCTTTTCATTATTTGGTTTATTTACTCTGGCCTGTGATGGCCGACAGCCACAAGATTCACCAATTTCAAGATGGTGTGGAAACGATTCAATGCGTGCCTCGCCATTCCACTGTTTCAACATATGGATAGCGCAGCGTGCCATCTCTTTTACCGGCTGACGCACGGTCGTTAATGCCGGAACGTGATAGGCAGACTGTTCTGTGCCATTAAAGCAGACCAGCGCGACATCTTTCGGCACGCGAATGCCGTGCTGACTCAAGGCGCGGATACAGCCAATGGCCTGGCCTTCGTTACTGGCAAACAGCGCGCGGGGCAGCTTCTGGCTGGCTATCATGCGTAGCGTTGCCTGATAACCGCCCTCACGGGTATAGGTAGTGGGGAAAATCAGTGATTCATCAATCTGTACATTGTGCGCCTGCATCGCGTCACGCCAGCCCTGAATACGATCCTGGGCATTGAGCATATCCAGCGGTCCGCTAATCATGCCGACCTGCTGATAACCATGGCTCAGCAAATGTGCGCACACCTGAAAGGCGGCTTGTCGCTCATCCACCCGTAACATGCTGACCCCGGGCTGCGCTTCAACCCGATCAAGCATAACCAGCGGTGTCCCGCTGGCTGTGATGATATCAATGAAAGGATGGCGATCCACGCTGTTATAAAACAGGCCGTCGACCTGACGATTCAGTAGCCCCTGAATCAGCTCCAGCTCCCGTTTGCGATCGTCGCCTGCATCACCAAGCAGCATTACATGCCCGTGATTGAGCGACTCCTGCAGCAGCATGTGCGCCATCGACGCGACAAAGGGGTTGCTGATATTCGGCACCACCAGCCCAAAGGTTTTGGTATGGCCTGACGCCAGGGCGCGGGCGGCGGCATTCGGGCGATAGCCGGTTTGCTCGATGGCGGCAAGCACCCGCTGACGGGTGGCATCCGCGACCGGGCGTGGTCCGTTATTAATGACGTAACTGACCACGGCAACCGAGGTCCCTGCGGCTTTTGCCACGTCGTTGCGCGTGACCGTCGTTTTTACCGGTTTCGCCACTTCGCCCTCCTCATCTAATGCCGCTTGCCATGTAACTTCATCGTATTCAGATGGCGTCCTCTGGCAGATTAAGATCGCGCCCGCGCGTTTCCGGTGCCACAAAGGTGGTCAGGAAACCAATGGAAGCCATCGCTGAGAAATAGATCGCAATGGACCACCAGTGCCCGGTGTACGACAGCATCGCCGCCGCCACCAAAGGTGCAGTGCCACCTGAAATAATCGAGCCCAGCTCTTTGGCCACGGCCATCTTAGTATAACGGTGGTTCACGCCAAACAGTTCCACGCCCCAGGCCGCCTGAACGCCAAAGATGCCCAGAGAAGCCAGCGCCATGCCCACCACGATAACCGGGATAACAATCGCAGGTTCGCGCGTATCCAGCAGCGTAAAGGCTGGCCAGGCATAAATCATCAGCAACAGGCAAAAAATCCGATAAACGACCCGGCGACCGAAGCGGTCTGACAGCCAGCCGGCCAGGGGAATAATCAGGAAGCCGAGCAGCGAGGCAATAAAGACCGCCGTGGTCGGCACGGATTTATCGACCATCAGGACCTTAGCGACATACCCGACGATAAAACCCTGCGCCAGATAAGAGGGACCGTTTTCGCCAATACGTAAGCCGACCATGGTCCAGAAAGCACGGGTACGCTGAAAGAAGGGGCGCGTATCAACCGTCTGATGCTGCGTGGCGATAAGGTTCGCCCGCTCCGCTTCCAGTTGCGCTTTCTTGCGCTCGAACACCGGGGTTTCCCGCAGGTTGCGGCGGATCCACAGTGCCACAAGGGCAATGACGGCGCTGCTCAGGAAGGGAATACGCCATCCCCATTCCAGCAGGCTTTGTTTATCCATCTGCACCACCAGCAGCCAGACAAGCGATGCCAGCAGCGTGCCGCTGTTAGAGCCGAGGGCGATAACGGAAGACACCAGGCCACGCCGCTTAACCGGCGCATATTCTCCCAGCATCACGGTTCCGCCGGAAAGCTCAGCGCCTGCGCCAAACCCCTGACTGAAACGTAGCAGAACCAGACAGGCAGGCGCCCAGATGCCAATGGAGGCGTAGCTGGGAATCAAGCCGATTAGGGTTGTGGATGCGCCCATCAGAATAATGGTGGTTACCATGACGACTTTGCGACCTTTTCGATCGCCCAGCCAGCCAAAAAATAACGCGCCGATGGGGCGGGCAACAAATCCAACCGACCAGGTTGCAAAGCTGGCAAGCAGCGCCATGGCGGGGGTTTGTTCAGGAAAGAAAACATCACCGAAGATAATACCGGCGGCGAGGCCATAGAGTGCGAAATCCGCGTACTCCATTGCCGTCCCTAACCAGCATGAAACCGTCGCGCGCCAAAAATCTTTGCGGCCGGCTGGGGTAGTAAACCGCTCATCAGCGGCGGAGGTGGAAGGCTGTGCTGCCTGCTGCGTAACGGAGTGCTGTGGCGTCATAAACGCTGTCCCTTGAAAATATGCAGATCGATAAATGCCATTCCGAGAGACGGTTCCCTGACTACGAGCAGAACGCCCCGGTGGCGACATTCAGTTGGCTAACCATGATGAAAGGAAAGTTAAAGATTCCCTGGTGTTGGAATCCGCAGTATCGCGAGCTTCGCCGCTGTATATTTCAGCGGTCGTATTAATCTGGCGAATGTAACTTGATCCTCGATCGGCCTACCGTGCATCGAGCACCGTGAGCAATCACTGGAAGCTAGTGTATCTACGCGCGTAGATAAATCAATAGCCTTTGAGAAAATTTGTTAGATTTCCTTCACTATCAAGCTTCATTAATATGCCATTTTAAGCGCAAAATCAGGCGGTTAATCCCGACCCGGCGCACAAAAAAAACAGCATACACCGGAACCAGAGGCACTTTTCTTTTAACATTAAGCCAAACTGGCTGTCTGACCCTTTCATCGCCTGATGTTGTCGCACATTGGTGTGACTGCCTGATGACAGCACAGGAAGCGATTGCCACATACCGCATCCTCAGATATACCTGACTGGCGCATAAACCGGAGAACGCCGTTAAATCATTATGACCATTATCCTGATGCGACATGGTAAACCTGACCACCCTTTTGCCGGACGTTTAAGCGCACAGGGGCTGGCAGACTGGTGTGAAGCCTATGATCTGTCACTGGTGAGCGATGGCCCGCCCGATCGCAGCATCAGCATCGCCAGAAAAGCGGCGGTTGTGGTCTGCAGTCCTCTGCCCCGCGCCCACTCTTCGCTGGAGCGCCTCGGACTGCATCCCCATCACGTTGATGCGCTGTTCAGTGAAGTCGGTATTCCTTTGCTCCGGGCTGATCGCATTCAGTTACCCACCTTTGTCTGGCAGGCCATCCTGCGCGCCATGTGGTTTTGTGGCTATGCCGGGGAGACCGAGTCGCTGCAGCATGCGCGCGCCCGCGCCTCGCGTGCCGCCGATCGCCTGATCGCCCTGTCGCAGCAGGGTACGGTTTTGCTGCTGGGGCACGGCATTATGAACAAGATGATTGCCCGTGAATTGCGTAAGCGCGGCTGGCAGGCGGAAAAACACGCCAGCAGCCGCCACTGGAGTTCGGCCATCTACCATCGCCCCTTTATTTAACCAATTTGAAAGTAGCTCAGCGTTTCGTAGCCAGCCCCCACCTCGGTTGTCGCAAGAACGGTTTTCTGTACCAGATCAATGACGCTCAGCGTCCGGTTATCATCATGGGTGATCAATAGCCGTTTCTTGTCCGGACTGAAACAGCCATCCAGCGGCTGGTGAGTCAGCGCTATATGCCCCAAAGGATTCAGTAATTCATCAAAAAGCGTGACGATGGGTTCCTGGTGCCCGATCGCCATCAGATACTCGCCATCCGGACTAAAGCGAACCTTCTGACAGGGCTGTTGATGGCCAGGAAGCGCCAGCCGCTGGCGGATTCGATGGCTCTGGCGATCGACGACATAGAGCAGCGGCACATCGGCGGCGCTGGCGATGAGATAGGGATGCCTGGGTGATGCAGTAAGGCCTGAAACCGGGCCGGGCATCAGGATGGTATCAATGACTCGCCCTTCCGCTTCGCACAGGTCAACGACGGTAATGGTGGCATCCTGCTCATTGTCGGTAAAGAGCTTGCGGCCGCTGGGCGAAAGCGTCAGGCGATGGGTATTATCAAGCGGAATGGGAATCGTCTTTTCAACGCGGTGGGTAAGGGGATCGATCACCACCACGACAGTAGGATTTTCGCAGCACAGATACACTTTGCCGTCGCGCCCTAACTGACCGCTGTGCGGCGCTTGTGACGGTGAGAGGTCGATATAGTCATTAATCGCCCGCTGTCGTAAATCAATGACCGCCACTTTATGGCCAGGATGAGGCGCATCGCCTTGCATATCGTCACCGTACAGAGGGAGAAAAGCCTTTTCCCAGGGCGCGAGCATCAAAAGCTCGTGCAGTCGCGTTGGGATAACGTCCACGGCCTGGCTGACGTCAAAGGTGTCAGGATCGAGAAACAGCGCCCGTCTGGTTTGCCTGTCAATCGCCAGTAATCCTCGAGATTCAAACGGCATGTCATCTCCTTTTCGTCTGTATAGCTAAAGCGTAGACAATGACTGTCAGGCTGCGCACATCTGTAAATTCATTAATCATGCTGAATATTTCACTTATCTCGATTCCGCACTGATGCTCATACTCGCGCACTGTTTATCGGTTTCATGACAGAAAAACGCCCCCTCTGTCGATATAAAGATATTGCCATAGCGGAATAAAACATTAGCGTAAATAAATATTTATTTTTATTTCAGGCGAAGGCTTATTTCCGTTTTATCCTAAAGTTTCCATCAGGAATAGCGAATTGTTGAATTGTGTTCTATTAAATAAATGAGTCGCGGCCGCTCACGTCACGCTTGTGCACAGAAACTGTCGTGGCTCGCCATTGAACCATCACCAGGGAAATACAATAAAAATTGCGCAGCGCAGCATGTCTGCGTTTATGGCGGTTTATATACGGGATGACAGCTTAAGCCCTTATTTTGCCGACTGGCATAAACACTATAATCAAAATAACAGGTGAAACATGAATTCACACCGCCGTTCCTTGCATCATCTCTGGCGTCAATGGGAAAAACTTGCTTTCACCAGCCGCATGCTGTGGACGATTAAACAACACCGGGCCGTAAGCGCGCCTGAATACGATCCTACTCTGGAACAGGACGTGCTGCTGGAATCCGTACCTAAGACCCTGCCTGCCATTGCTAAAAAAGTCTGGCTGTACTGGCCCGGCGACCGGCTACCTGCTTCCGTTGCCCTTAACGCCAGTAAAATTTGCCGTGATAATCCGGATCATGAGATCCACCTGCTTACCCCTCAGACGCTGGGACAGTGGCTGCCGGATGTGCAATTTGTCTCTTCCGATCTGACTCCGCAGCTAAAAAGCGACATCATCCGGCTGGAGCTATTATTACGCTACGGTGGCATCAGCATCGACTGCAACACGTTGCTGTTCGAGGATCTTGCCTGGGTCCATCAGGCCCAAAGCGACCGCCCCATGGATGTGCTGGGATATTATCGTCAGCAAAACACGGTTAACCCACTCAGACCGATGATTGAAACCGGCTTTATCGCGGCGCCTGCTCAAAACCCCTTTATTCGTGAATGGCTGAAACAACTGGCCCCGGTAAAATACGTGGGGAGACAAAACTATCTGCTGGAGTTAATGAAACGCAGTGATTTCCCTGCAGTGCAACAGAATCTCAGCAACCCCGGTGACGAACTCACGGCGCTGGCACATCAGTTGGCTATGGATGAGCATCGTCGGGTTAATACCAGGTTACGTAAAGCGGAAGCCAGCGTCGGCTATTATCAGCAGGTGCATGCTGGCAGCAACGATGCCTGTGTGCGCTCTGTTCTGTTTCAGCAGCGTCCGCTCACGCCGCCGCCGGTCATCCGGCTCAGTGACAGTGCGCGCGCGCACCTCGATTTTAACCTGCGGTTACGCTTTTACAATCGTGCCAGCCTGGTCGGAGAAGCGATGCACGACAGCCCATCCTCTCCCGCCAGACTTTCAGCGCCGCAGGAACAACGCGCGTAATCCGCCCCCTGCCCGGCCGTTTCATTAGAAATCGCCGGGCACTTCGCCCCTGTTTAACGTCGAATTGACTGTACTGTGAGTCTGCAGCCAAATCTGCGCAGAGATGTTGCAGCCTGATGACAGCCACTATAGATTGAGTCAAAAATCCATGGAATGTCCCCCTGTTGATAAGAGACATATTCATACGATAAGAGGATTTGACGTTGTCTGAATTCGTGTCAGTGATACTTTTTCTGACCGCGATTGCTGTTTATTCCTGTAAAGCAGGCCGAAGCAGAATCTGGTTTTCCCTCACCTTGTGCTTGTTAATGCTGTTCGTGCTGCTCAACGCCACGCTGTTCGCCAGTAATTATTTTACCGGCGACGGCATTACTGACGCTGTAGTGTATACCTTAACGAACAGCCTCACCGGTGCCGGCCTGAGTAAATACGTTGTGCCCGCCCTTGGGCTGGTCATCGTGCTGTTTTTACTGTTTTGTGCCCTGTCATGGCTGCTGCGCCGCCGTGAGCGGCCCTTTCATTCAGGCTGGAGCCTGGTGGCTTTTGCCTGTGCCGCAGGCGCGGTACAAACAACGCCAGCCTTTCAGCAAGTGAGTTCTCTCATTACCTCGCACTCACTGCGCGAAAACTCCGACTTTGCCACCGTCTATAAAGTCCCGAAAAAGCGCATTGCGCAGCCCGCACTTAACGTGGTGTATATTTATGCTGAAAGCCTGGAGCGGACCTATTTCGACCCGATTGCCTTCCCTGGGCTGGCTCCCGAACTCAGCCGGGAAAAAGAGCAAAGCATCGACTTCACCCAGACCGAGCAGCTTCCCGGCACGGATTACACCATTGCCGGTATGGTCGCATCGATGTGCGGTATCCCGCTTTTTGCCCCTTTCGACGGAAATGCTTCCGCCTCCCTTTCCAGTTTTTACCCACAGAACGTTTGCCTGGGCGATATTTTAAAAAATTCCGGTTATGAAAACTGGTTTATTCAGGGCGCTGACCTGCGCTTTGCGGGTAAAGATGTCTTTTTACGTTCTCACGGCTTTGACCCTGCGCGCCTGTACGGTTCACAGGAACTCAAAGACAAGGTTAGCGATCCCACCTACCGCAACAACTGGGGTTATTACGACGATACCGTGTTGGACGAGGTGTTTGAAACCTATGAGGCACTTTCGCGCCAGCAGAAACGTTTTGCGCTGTTTGCGCTCACGGTGGATACGCATCATCCTGATGGGTTTATTTCCCGAAGTTGCCAGCGCAAAAGTTACAGCTATGCGGGCAAGCCAAATCAGTCGTTCAGCGCCGTATCCTGCTCGCAGGAGCATATCGCACGCCTGATTGCCCGTATTAAGGCTTCTCCCTGGTTTAAGAATACCGTGATTGTGGTGGCATCCGATCATCTGGCCATGAACAACACGGCGCATCCCTTTCTGATCAAGCGTCCTCGTCACGATCTGTTTATGGTGATCCGTGGCGATCAACCGCAGGCAGAAGTGATAGATATGAAACGCAGTACGCTGGATAACGGCGCGACGTTACTGGATATTCTGGGCGGCGACAATGCGATAGGTTTGGGACGTAGCAGCCTGTCTGCAGTGTCGTTGTCGAGCCAGTTTGAGGATATGAAAACCAAAGTGTTGAGCTGGAAAGCCGATATCATTCAGCTGTGGAACTTTCCCAAAAAGATCGACAGCATCACGCTGGATCAGACGAAAAATACGCTCAGCTTTTCCGGGGCCAGCTTTGCCTTGCCCATTCTGCTGCGGGTGACGGAGAAGCATGTAGAGCCACTGCCTGAGGGGGAATATTCGGCGCCTTTACGTTATCAGCTGGCCGACTTTACCTCGGCGGAAAAGTTTGTCTGGGTCGATCGCTGCTTTAAAATTGCCCGTATCTGGCAACCGGCGCTGGCCCTGTCCAGCGACTGGTGCCTGGCAATGGGCCAGCTCGCGGGCCATCCCTCCGTCATGCGTATGGATAGCCCCCTGTGGAAAGGAAAGGTGCAGTTCCCGGCAGGCCCCCAGAACGATGCAAACTATCAACATGCCGTGGCGCAGCTGCGCATCGACGATAATGCGATTCGTTATGATGCCGACAGCTTTCTGTTCGCGGTTCCCGGCGCACCCGCAAGCGTGAAGCAGTTCAGCGGCCTTTCCCGTACGGAAAACTGGGGCCGCTGGTCAAACGCCAATCTTGCCCCGGAAGTGACCATAGAATTCGTTAACCCTTTGCCCGCCAGATTTGATCTGGTGATTACCGCTCGCGCCTATGGCCCAAATGCGCACCGACCCACAAGGGTGCAGGTAGGCGACACAAAACAGCCCCTGATGCTGGGAGAAGAAGCATCAACCCAGACGCTGCGTTTTGATAACACCCGCGGAAGCCATCGGTTAACGTTTACCCCACCAGAGCCGCAACTCAGCAATCTTAACAACATCGCAGGTCAGGACCCACGCAAACTCGGCATCGGTCTGATTACGTTAAAGGTTGTCCCCGTTCCCTGATGTTTATTCACGATGACGGTTAGCCCCCACCTTTTACACTGCCTGGTAAGCGGGCTGTGTAAAAGAGGCTAACTGACAACGTTTTTTTTGCGGCCCACCCCGCAAAAAGATGAAAACTACGCGTTTAACTAATTGATATAATGGAATTTATTTCGCAATATGTTTTTTATCTTCTGTGACCAGACCGGCTCTCCTGACATGATATTCAAATAACGTGATGAATCGGGAAGGCTCTTGAATGACACTCACCATGATGAATACACACAAAGCGTTTAAACGTTTACAGCGCGCAGGCATCAACGATCGCCAGGCAGAAGCGATGGTGGATATTTTTTCGGCATTAAAGCAGGACAATGCGCTGTCCCGTGCTGATGTCATGCAGGCTTTTCAGCGTCAGAATCAGCATATCTTTTCGCTAAGCACGCAACTGAAGAAAACGGAGTCGTGCCTCAGAACCGATGTGGATGAACTCAAGGCAGACGTCAGCGTACTCAAAACGGACGTTGCCGTGCTCAAGACCGATGTCAGCGTACTCAAGACCGACGTCGCCGAGCTCAAAACGGATGTCAGCGTACTCAAGACCGACGTCGGGAGTTTAAAAAACGATATGCGTTGGGTACAGCGTCTGCTGATGATCATGACCACCACGTTGCTTATGGCGACCATTAAATATGTGCTTGCCTGAGCCGTTACCCGCGCTTCAGGCCTTAACCTCGCAGAGTTTCCAGCTTTTCACGCTGTCGCCCGTCGGCTGTAAAGTTAGCCTCTGCCAGCCAGCGTTCCAGCCCATTTTTAACAGCTGGCCATTCACTGTCGATGATTGAGAACCAGCTTGTATCGCGCGTGCGGCCTTTATAAACGCGGGCCTGACGAAATTCACCTTCAAAGCGAAATCCCAGCCGAAGCGCGGCCCGACGCGAAGGCAGATTACAGCTGTCACATTTCCATTCATAACGCCGGTAGCCCAGTTGCTCAAAGGCATAACGCATCAGAAGAAAATGCGCTTCGGTCGCCATTCTTGTTTGCTTTAGCAATCGGGAAAAGGTGACATATCCCACTTCCATCACCCCATTTTGCGCATCAACACGCATCAGCGATAGCGTTCCGACGGCCTTACCGGTTTCAACATCAATGACGCTGAAATGCAACGGATCCTGACTCGCCTCCATCGTAGCAGCATGGGTGAGCCAGGCGGCTTCATCATTAAACGGCCCATCAGAAAGATAGGTCCAGTCACGGCCATCTTCTGCCAGCGACCAGGCCTGCCAGAGTGCTTCAGCATGCGAAGCCACGCTAAAGGGCTCCAGACGGCAAACCTGACCTTGAAGCACCTCACGCTGAGGTAAGGGACGTGGCTGCCAGTCGGGCATGGATTGCCCTACAGGTTGACCATACTGATTGACGTGTTGCGACATCATGCCTTCTCCATTGCAGTGAATAAAAACACGTTGCCATGTTGCAAACACGTTGAGAAGTCATCACTGATAAAAAAGACAGAAATAGAAAACGGCCGCTTAACGCGGCCGTTGAAAGAAGAGATAACTAACAAAGCGCCGCAGGACTATCCGCGGAAGAAGATATCGCCGGATTTACCCATAACGATCTTACCGGTGTCGTTAGTAATCAGAATGTAATTGGCATTGATATAAGCCCAGTGGGTATCTGGCTGAGGCGCAGGCAAATTACGTTTCTGCCACTCTGTGATGGTGTAAGTCTTGCTGCGGTACTTATCAGGCACGGTATCACCGATTTTATGCTCTTTATAATCAATGATAATGGTGCTGAGATCGTAATTTGGCTTACCTGGATTGCCTGCTGACTGCGAAGGCGTTGTTGGGGTAATACCGTCGTTAGAGTCAGAACTCATCGGCGCCTGCGGCTGGGCAGGTGCTGCAGCACCGGGCTGCGCGTTGTTATCGCCAGGTTGAGCGGTTGGATTGGCCGGTTGAATCTGCGGCGGCGGTGGCACATTGTCGGTGGTTTCACCCGCAGCCTGAGCGGCGGGGATCAGGCTCAGCGAGCCGAACAGTAAACCAGCTGAAATAAAAGCAATTTGAGTCCTGCGCATAATAATTTCCACATTGAATTGATTTTAATAACAGTAGACTACTCTGAAGACAATCTAAACAGGGCTGCGGTTCCGTCACTCATAAAGGTAAGTGTAAGGAATCACGACTCATTCTGGACCCAACCTACACCTTACCTGTCTTTCTCTGCCAGGTTAAGCAACAATGTGATACCAAGATAGTTGCTCCAGTTAAACGCGTTTTGCAGTACCACGATGGCATTGCCTGCCTGCTTGTCAAAACCGATAAAAGCGGAATAACCACCAATATAGCCGACCTGATAGGTAATGTTCCTTCCTGCCAGCCTGTCTGTAACCCAGGCGATATTCTGCGTCTGTGCGCCCTGCTGATACACGCCTTTATTGATCTCAGCAAAGGCACGATTACGCGCCGGATCGCTGCCCGCAGTGAGATGTGCACGCAGATAGACGCTCAGATCCCGTGCGTTGCTGTAAAGACTGCCCGCCGCGACCATATTACGCTGGAAACGCCAGTCCGGGGTGAGATCACCGCGCGGGATAAGCTTTGGCTGATCGCCAGCATGCCCTAACGCCCGTGTGGAAAAACCGCTTAAACGCTCAGGCACAAAGCTGGTGTTGTTCATTCCCAGCGGTCGGAAAATCCGTTGGTGGGCAAGCGTTTCAATATCACTATGGCAGCGTTCACGCAAAATATAGCCCAGCAGCGCATAGCCAAGGTTAGAGTATTGCGCTCCCCGCTGACGCGGCGCAGAAAAATCCGCCAGGTATTCCAGAACGTCATCACTATCCAGGTTGCCATAAAAGTTCTGACCGCTGCGCAGATAGCCCATAAACTGCATAAACATCGGCAAATCCATATCCTGACGCGGCAAACCCGAGGTATGGGTCACTAACTGTAATAGCGTGATTTGACGTGCATCTTGGCTCAATCTGACGTCAGAGGGCAACAAATCGGCCAGCGTGTCACTCCAGTGCAGTTGGCCTTCGTTAACCAACTCAATAATCACCTCTGCGGTTACGCCTTTACTCAGTGAGCCGAGCGCAAATAAGGTTTCAGGCGTAATCGGATAGCGATGTACGTCATCGGTGACACCCGCGCTGTAAAACAAGGTGGGATTAAGATGATGGATAATTGCAATACTGATGCCGGACACCTGTTTACGCTGCATATAATGGCGCACCAGATCGTCCAGGTTGTCATGAAAATCGCTGTGCGTCAGATAAAGCTTGTCGCCTGCTGGCGCAGAGGTCTGCGACAGCGTGCCGCAGGCAGCCAATAACAGCGCGCTTATCATCAGAACTGCACTGCGTCTAAACAGGTGCCCGCATCCGCTCAACAGGCGGTGTAACCTCTGGGGTGAATACTCTTTTCTGGTCACGTCCTCGCGCCCATTTTATTGTTGTTATCAGGCACTGACGAACGTTCATATCAGCATCATGCCGGGGGATTATTCCGCTGTGCCTATATCGACACAGATTAGCCAAATCTTTATGCTTCTGGTCATCGTTTCCTACTGAAGGATGTCACCCCTGGCAGGACACACGTAAGGGAAACGAAGCAGGTTGGCGCCTGATATAGCCACGATCGTGCAGGAAAACGTATTGCAGGCCGCGAAGAGTAACATAGCAGGCCTGGTAATGCCTCTGCTGAGTCCGCTGCCGTTCAGGGCAACCCGACGACACTGCCATCAGCGCAATAAGCGTGTACACTGCGCGTTTTTACACGCAGTAAATTTTCTGCTGCACCAGACACGTTCGGAGATATCCCATGAAAGAAGGCCCGTTAAGCGAAAAAGAGCTGCAATGGCTCGAAGATATGCTGGAAAAATACGGTAGTGAAGCGTCGATTCTTGATGTTTCAGAACTGGATGGCCTGCTTACTGCCGTGCTTTCAGGTCCGACGACGGTAGAGCCAAGCCGCTGGCTGGTCGCGCTCTGGGGCGGCGAAAAGCATATTCCCAAATGGAGTAATGAGCGCGAAATGACGCGCTTTATGGAACTCAGTTTCCAGCACATGAATGACATTGCTGACCGCCTGTCTGAGTTTCCAGAACAGTTTGAACCCCTGTTTGGCGTGCGCGAAATGGAAGGTCTGGAATTTACCGTCGTTGAAGAGTGGTGCTACGGCTATATGCGCGGCGTGGCCTTAACCGACTGGTCTGCACTCCCTGCTGAACTCCAGGACTCACTGGACGCCATCGCCCTGCACGGCACAGAAGAGAATCTGGAAAAGGTTGATGCGCTCACGCCTGAAGAAATGGAAAGCAGCATTGATGCTATCCGCCCTGCCGCCCTGGCGCTTCATGATTACTGGATCTCACAGCCCGAAGCGATTCCTCAGGTGCAGCAGCCGGTCACTGCGGAAAAACAGCCGGGCCGCAACGATCCCTGCCCCTGCGGCAGCGGAAGAAAATACAAGCAGTGCTGCCTGCATTGATTGAAGAGGGAGCCCGGTCCACTGGCTCCCTTGTTTATTCTGCCACAGTTAACTTCACCACTCACGTCGGAAGAGCCCTATGGCTAACCTGCCGCTTCGCCCTCATTTCTTACAGAATGCTGGATCGCTACGTGCTCATGACCCAGACCAGCGCGTTACTGGCGATAAAACGGACCAGCAGGGCAATGGCAATAAGAAGCCTGTCACGGTGAATCCTGTTTTCCTCAGCCTGCAGAAGGGGTGGCTTTTTTCGCGTTCCCGCAGCGCGAAACAGCCTATTCCCCCTCTTCTTTTTTAATCATATCGATGGCGACCACGTTATGTTTCATCGCCTCATTCAGCACCTGTACCGCCGAGGACGCATCGCGGTTTTTAATCGCCATAAAGACTTTGATGTGCGCCTCAACACTTTCAAGCGTAATGCCCAGTGAGCGATTCAGTTCTTCAAGATAATAGTAATAAATATCTTTGATTGACTTCATCACGTTGTAAAACACGCTGTTATGAGAGGCGCGGATAATCGCCAGATGAAATTCGTAATCCGCTTCCGAATATTTCTTATAATCGCCTTTATTAATAAGCATGTTATTGAGCGCCTGCTCCAGCAGGCCAATATCCTCTTCTGTGGCATGTTCCACTGCCAGCTCAACACATTTAAACTCGACGGTCTGGCGAAAAACCATCATGTCGTTAAAGGCTTCCCGGCTCAGATGCATTAACGGTCTGGCATTGTGATTAAGCATCTGTGGCGAAAAGTCTTCACACACGTAACTGCCGCTGCCCTGACGGGTAATCACGATACCCAGATCGCGCAGGCGCTGCACCGCGCTGCGTATACTGACCCTGCTGACATTAAAAGAGTGCGTCAGCTCCGCTTCAGAAGGTAAACGCGTGCCTGCGGACCAGCTACCGTCCAGTAGCTTCGCCTTAATTTGCTCGAACACTTCGTTAACGACGTTCTGTTTCTGAATGGATTTTATGCTCACAACACCTTCTCATATGATGTCCTACATGACGCCATTCTATCTTATCCTTTCCAGCAAAGTCCTGCGCTAACGCAGTGACAGACAGGGTTCAACCTTGCCTTACTCGCCGCTTCCTGCCCGGATCGAGGGGGCAACAGGATGACAACCATCCGGCACGCCGCCCGAGGCATCGGCCTCTGCGGTAAGATCCCGATCCACCACCTCTGGCATTATCAGTGAAGCCAGCAGGCCGATACAGGAATAGCCGATCAGCATGATCGCAATCGGATACCAGGTGCCCGTGAGCTGGCAGAAAATACCGGCCAGGAGCGGCCCTAAGCCAGTGGCAAACAGCCCACCGATCTCCTTAGAGATGGCCATTTGCGCGAAACGGTTTCTGGAACCAAACATCTCTGCCATGGTGATCCCTTCAATCGCCGCCTGGCCCAACACTGCGATATTGTGAATGACGATCAGGCAAACCATGATGGTACTCACCGCCTGCGCGTTATCGACGATGAGTGAAATCATCGGATAAGCCAGAATAATCGAGCCCAGCGTCAGAATGCGGTAAGGAATACGGCGCCCTATCCGGTCTGAGAGCCAGCCGATAAGAGGAATTGTCATAAATCCTATTACCGAGCTCACCATGATGGCATCGGTGGGAACCGCCTTATTGAACAACAGCGTCTGAACCATATAACCCGCCAGAAAGGTCTGGATGATGCCCGAGTTACCCGCCTGACCAAATCGCAGCCCGGTAGCAATCCAGAAGGCTTTGCCTTTGATTAACTGGAAAACAGACTGTGCCGGCTGATCGTGGGGCTTGACGGTGGCAGACTCGGCAACGTTTTCAAACACCGGACTTTCTTTCAGGTTGAAACGCAGCCAGATAGCAAATCCCATCACGACGAAACTGGCCAGGAAAGGAATACGCCATGCCCAGGCAATGACTTCGTCATTGGTGAAGAAAAAGAACATAGCCGCCCAGATGGCGGTTGCGCTTAACGTGCCGCAGTTGGTGCCCATGGCAACCAGCGAGGCAATAATGCCCTTTTTCCCTTTGGGCGCATATTCAGCCAGCATAGTGCTGGCACCCGATATTTCTGCACCGGCGCCTAATCCCTGAATAATACGCAGCGCCACCAGCAGCAAGGGCGCTAAAATACCCACCTGCTGGTAAGTGGGTAATACGCCAATTAAGGTGGTACAAACGCCCATTAAGGCGATAGTGATAAACAGGACTTTTTTTCGGCCAACACGGTCGCCCATTTTCCCAAAAAAAACGGCGCCGACGATTCGCGCGATATAACCTGCACCGTAGGTTCCCATTGCCAGAATCAGCGCCATCGCACCCGACTGTTCGGGAAAAAAGACTTCATGAAAAACTAACGCCGCACCAAGAGAATAGAGCTGGAAATCCATAAATTCTAACGTTGTACCCAGCCATCCTGATACGGATGCCCGGACCAGATCAGAGGTATTACGTTCTGTGGTGTTGGTATTTAAATGACTCATGTTTTCACCCTGAGGTCGACGATGCGTTAACAGGCGACTAAATGACAGGCGAGTGCCGCTTACGCGGAGCGTGAGGATCTCTTCACCCGCGACAATCACCGATGTTTTAAGCCAGAGTAATAACTACAGGTTCTGAGATATTTTATGAAAACTGAACTAATACTTTTGAATGTTGTGTTTTATCACTGGCCGCCTTTAATGCCGCCTCAATATCGTGATAGGCATAATTGCCGGAAAGAATCGGACGCGGATCGATAATGCCCTTTTCCAGCCATTTCACCGCCACATCAAATTCATCGATAAAACGGAAGGAGCCTTTCCAGCTAATTTCTTTTACCAGCATCTGCGCTACCGGGAAATTAAGCGGACTTTTTCCCATCCCAATTTGAACCACAACGCCGCCAGGCCGCGTAACCAAAATACTGGATTCAATCGCTGCTTCGGCTCCGCTGGCTTCCAGCGTAACGTCGAAATATCCCCGATTTTCACCGTAGCGGGCAACGGCGGCACGATCGCTCGCATCCACTGCCGAGTCAGCCCCCATTTCTACCGCGATGCGGCGGCAGCGCTCGCTCGGATCGAACGCCACGATCTCTGCCGCGCCGGAAGCGCTTGCGGCGGCAATCGCTAAGGCGCCGATGGGGCCCGCGCCCATCACCAGCACCCTTTTCCCGACGATGCTGCCTGCCACGTTGAGCGCATGGATCACGACGGCGGTAGGCTCAGCAACGGCCATGACGCTGGCCGGAACCTGCTCATCATAAGTCACGCACTGCTTCGCAGGCACCACGACATATTGTGCAAATCCACCATTCACGTGCGGAGTGAACTGGGCGCTCCCCATAAAGCGCATGGTGGCGCAGGCATTCTGTTTACCTGCCCGACAATACTCACACTGACCACATGGCTGTGATGGATTAATCGCGACTTTTTGTCCCGGTTCTAACCCTGATGCTGCCGGCGCCTGGAAAATCCGCCCCACAAATTCGTGACCTATCACCAGCGGTTGCTTAATCACGGATAATCCGGCACGTCCTTCATGGTAATAATGAATATCCGAGCCGCAGATGCCGCCGCATTCCACTTGAACAACGACATCATCATCCGAATACTTCAGTTCGCGCTGCTCAACCGCGATCTCTTTTTTGCCCTTTGCCACGCAGGCATGCGTCATTATGCTGTGCACATGTTTTTCCTCTTCCGGGTCAATAACGCTTACAGCACGGCCAGCCAGCCGCCATCCACGTAGATAATCTGACCATTGATATAATCTGAGGCAGACGATGAAAGAAAAACGGCCGTACCGGCCACTTCTTCTGGCCGTCCCCAGCGCTGCGAAGGGTTACTGCTTTTCACCCAGCTGTCGAACCGGGCATCGTCCACCAGCGCACTGTTCATGTCCGTCAGGATATATCCCGGCCCAATCGCATTGGTCTGGATATTAAACTGCGCCCATTCGGCCGCCATTGAGCAGGTCAGCATCTTAATGCCGCCCTTGGCAGCGGTATAAGGTGCAACGGTTGGCCTGGCCGCCTGGCTGGTCAACGAACCGACATTGATGATTTTGCCGCCCCGATCGCGGGCAATCATGCGTTTGGCTGCCGCGCGCGAAACCAGAAAGGCGCTGGTGAGGTTGGTATCAATCACCTTTTGCCAGTTTTCCAGTTCCAGCTCCAGCATGGGTTTGCGGTACTGGATCCCGGCATTATTTATTACGATATCGACTGCGATGCCCTGCTCATCCAGACTGGCGAACACCTGCTCTATCGCGCTTTCACAGGTCACATCAAACACCCGGCCGGAGACGCGATAGCCTTTATTTTTAAGCTGTTCAACGGCCTCGTTCAGCACCGCTTCACGCGTGCCGTTCAAAATAACCGCTGCCCCGGCAGCGGCTAATGCTTCGGCGTAGGCAAACCCCAGGCCGCGGGAGGACCCCGTTATCAAAGCCGTTTTACCAGTCAGATCGAACATTGCAGTCATAATCCACCTTTAAATATGTATGACAACTATCTTATTAAGGTGAATTTGCCGACAGATTAAATCAATACACAAAGCGTATTTATGAGGCACATATCACAAATGCTTAACAGAAAAATACATCAAATCATTGTATTTAATAGACATAAAAACAATACATTTAGCCTGAGACGTTTCATTAGATCGCCGTCACAAAAATAGCAGTGCAGAATTCAAGCCGGATAAATTTATGATAGAAAGGCAATGTTGTATGACAACATACCATTAAACCCTGCGTAGCAGAGATGAGTACGGTGCGGTTAATGTTCTGAATAATAAGGAGCTAGTGTGAGCAATCTGTTCATCACCAATGTAAAAACAATTTTGACTGCGCCGGGCGGCATCGATCTGGTGGTGGTTAAAATTGAAACGAATGAGCCCGGACTGTACGGTTTGGGTTGCGCCACCTTTACCCAGCGCATTTACGCCGTACAAAGTGCCATTGATGAGTACCTTGCCCCGTTTCTGATTGGCAAAGATCCCGCCAGAATAGAAGATATCTGGCAGTCCGCCGCAGTGAGTGGCTACTGGCGCAATGGTCCGGTAATGAATAATGCCCTTTCCGGCATTGATATGGCGCTATGGGATATCAAAGGTAAACAGGCTGGCCTGCCGGTTTATGAACTGTTGGGTGGGAAATGTCGCGACGGTATTGCGCTCTATGTGCACACCGATGGCGCCGATGAAGTTGAAGTGGAAGACAGCGCTCGCGCCAAAATGGAAGAAGGCTACCAGTATATTCGCTGCCAGATGGGCATGTACGGCGGTGCCGGTACTGATGACCTGCGACTGATTGCCAATCGCATGGTGAAAGCGAAAAATATTCAACCCAAGCGCTCGCCTCGCACCAAAGCCCCGGGGATCTATTTTGATCCGGAAGCCTATGCGAAAAGCATTCCGCGTCTGTTTGATCATCTGCGCAATAAACTGGGTTTCAGCGTGGAGCTACTCCATGATGCCCATGAACGTATTACGCCGATTAATGCCATTCATATGGCTAAAGCGCTGGAGCCTTATCAGCTTTTCTTCCTTGAAGATCCGGTTGCTCCCGAGAATACGGAGTGGCTGAAAATGTTGCGCCAGCAGTCTTCCACGCCGATCGCAATGGGCGAGCTGTTCGTTAACGTGAATGAGTGGAAGCCGTTGATCGACAATAAGCTGATTGATTATATCCGCTGTCATATCAGCTCGATTGGCGGTATCACACCGGCGAAAAAAATCGCCATCTACAGTGAATTAAACGGTGTTCGCACCGCCTGGCACAGCCCTGGGGATATCTCCCCGATTGGGGTTTGCGCAAACATGCATCTGGATCTGAGCTCGCCTAATTTCGGCATTCAGGAATACACGCCAATGAATGATGCGCTACGTGAAGTCTTCCCGGGCTGTCCTGAAGTGGATCAGGGCTATGCTTACGTCAATGACAAGCCGGGGTTAGGGATTGATATCAACGAAGCGCTGGCGGCGAAATTCCCCTGCGAGGGCGGCAATCCGACCTGGACGATGGCCAGGACTCCGGATGGCACAGTCTGGCGTCCCTGAGTCATCAGGTCTTTTTGCAGAGGCTCAGCAATGGGCCTTTTTGCTTTTCCCTGGCATTGTTGGCCTGGCCGGCCTGGACCACAACAGGCCGTTCAGGTCGGCTTTACTGTGTTCAGGGACAGATAAATAACCAACAAGAACACGCTTCTCTGCTTTTTTAAGCCTGGTCTGCGCGCTGTATAAACCTCCCGTCCCCTCGCGAACATTCCCTCTGTTATGGCGATTATTCTTCGGGTTTATTCACGATATTATTGTCCTCATCCATCTGGTAAGGCATATCCGCTTCTATTCCTCCCTTTCCGGTTTTAGCGACCACGTTAGTGTAGCGCTTTCCATCCCAGCAGCGAAAAATCAGAACTGAGTTTTCCCCGGCGGTCAGGGTTGAACCATTGCTTCCTATCAGCTTGCTACGGCATCCGGCGGTGAGAATGCTGTTGATGCCCGCCGTCAGCTTGCTTCGATCTCCCGCCATGAGGATGCAGTCATTGCCTGCCGTGAGTTTGCTGCGATCGCCAGCGGTGAGATAGCTGTTGTTGCCTGCCAGAAGCTTGCTGCGATCCCCGGCGGTTTGGGTGCTGTCCGCTCCGGCAATCAGCTTGCCGCGCTCTCCGGCCATTTGCACACTGTCTGCCCCGGAGATCAATGTGCTGCGATAACCCGCCGTTTGTGAGCTGCCCTTTCCCGCAATCAGCATGCTGCGGTTGCCGGTGATCTGGGTGCTTTCCGGGCCAGCAATCAACGAGCTTCGGTGGCTGGCGATCTGATTACTGCCATATCCCGCCGTCAGACTACTGCGTCTGCCCGAAATCAGGCTGCTTCCGTAACCGGCGGTGAGTACGCTGCGAAGTCCGCTGATCAACGTACTGCCATAACCCGCCGTCAGGAAGCTGCGAATACCGCTGGTCAGCGAACTGCCGTAGCCTGCGATCAGGGAGCTGTCGGCGCCCGCCGTTGCGGTACTGCCGTAACCTGCCGTTAGCGTACTACTGTGCTCGGCCGTTTGCGTGCTGCCGTAACCGGCTGTCAGCGTACTTTGATAACCCGCCGTCTGGGTACTACCGTAACCGGCAATCAATGAGCTGTCATAACCGGCCATTGAGGTACTGCCGTATCCGGCAGTCAACGAACTCTGTTCTCTGGCAGTCTGCGAACTCCCGTAACCAGCCATCAACGTACTTTTAAAACTGGCGGTCTGGGTGCTGCCGTAGCCTGCGATCAGTGAACTCTCATAACCTGCCGTAGAAGTACTGCCGTAGCCGGTCGTCAGATCGCTATTCTCCTGCGCCGTCTGGGTGCTGCCGTAACCGGCCGTCAGAATACTGTTGTAACCGGCGGTCTGCGTGCTGCCGTAGCCCGCGATCAGGGAACTGTCGGGGCCTGCCGTCGAGGTACTGCCGTAGCCCGTGGTCAGATCGCTGCGCTCCTGCGCCGTCTGGGTGCTGCCGTAACCGGCCGTCAGAATACTGTGATAACCGGCGGTCTGCGTGCTGCCGTAGCCTGCAATCAACGAACTGTCGTAACCCGCCGTCGAGGTACTGCCGTAGCCCGTGGTCAGATCGCTATTCTCCTGCGCCGTCTGGGTGCTGCCGTAACCGGCCGTCAGGATGCTGTTGTAACCCGCTGTCTGCGTGCTGCCATAGCCCGCGATCAGAGAACTGTCGGCGCCGGCGGTTGAGGTGCTGCCGTAGCCGGTCGTCAGCACACTCTGTTCGCGCGCCGTCTGCGTACTGCCGTAACCCGCCGTCAGGCTACTGTGATAGCTGGCGGTCTGGGTGCTGCCGTAGCCCGCAATCAGGGAGCTGTCGGCACCGGCGGTTGAGGTACTGCCATAACCTGCGGTGAGATCGCTGCCCTCCTGCGCCGTCTGGGTGCTGCCGTAACCGGCCGTCAGAATACTGTTGTAACCGGCGGTCTGCGTGCTGCCATAGCCTGCAATCAGGGAACTGTCGGCGCCGGCGGTTGAGGTGCGCCGTAGCCGGTTGTCAGCACACTCTGTTCGCGCGCCGTCTGCGTACTGCCGTAGCCCGCCGTCAGGCTACTGTGATAACTGGCGGTCTGGGTGCTGCCGTAACCTGCAATGATTGAGCTGTCCGAGCCTGCCGTGCCGGTGCTGCCGTACCCGGCAGTGAGGTCACTGCCTTCTCTCGCCGTCTGGGTACTGCCGTAGCCCGCCGTTAGCACACTGTTGTAGCTGGCTGTCTGCGTGCTGCCATAGCCTGCGATCAGTGAACTATTTGCCCCGGCTGTAGACGTACTGCCATAGCCGGTGATGAGATCGCTTTCGTTCTGCGCGGTCTGCGTACTGCCGTAACCCGCTGTCAGCGTGCTACCGTAACCCGCTGTCTGGGTACTGCCATAGCCCGCGATCAATGAACTTTCATAGCCTGCCGTAGAGGTACTGCCATAACCGGCCGTAAGATCGCTGCCCTTCTGCGCGGTCTGGGTACTGCCGTAACCGGCTGTCAGCGAGCTGTCTTCGCCTGCCGTCTGGGTACTGCCGTAACCGGCGATCAGGGAGCTGTCGTCACCCGCCGTACCGGTACTGCCGTAACCGGCCGTAAGGTCGCTGCCCTTCTGCGCGGTCTGGGTGCTGCCATAACCGGCTGTCTGGGTGCTCTCTTCCCCGGCCGTCTGGGTGCTGCCGTAGCCCGCGATTAATGAACTGTCGGCACCCGCCGTGCCGGTACTGCCATAACCCGCGGTAAGATCGCTGCCCTTCTGCGCGGTCTGCGTGCTGCCGTAACCGGCTGTCAGCGAGCTGTCTTCTCCCGCCGTCTGGGTACTGCCGTAACCGGCGATCAGGGAGCTGTCGGCGCCCGCCGTGCCGGTACTGCCGTAACCGGCGGTGAGATCGCTGCCTTTCATGCCGGTCTGCGTGCTGCCATAACCGGCTGTCTGGGTGCTCTCTTCCCCGGCCGTCTGGGTGCTGCCGTAGCCCGCGATTAATGAACTGTCGGCACCCGCCGTGCCGGTACTGCCATAACCGGCCGTAAGATCGCTGCCCTTCTGCGCGGTCTGGGTACTGCCGTAACCGGCTGTCAGCGAGCTGTCTTCGCCCGCCGTCTGGGTACTGCCGTAACCGGCGATCAGGGAGCTGTCGGCGCCCGCCGTGCCGGTACTGCCGTAACCGGCGGTGAGATCGCTGCCTTTCATGCCGGTCTGCGTGCTGCCGTAACCCGCCATCTGGCTGCTCTCTTCACCTGCGGTTTGGGTACTGCCGTAGCCCGCGACTAATGTGCTGTCTGATCCCGCTGTACCGGTGCTACCGTAACCGGCAATTAATGTGCTGCTATCACCCGCCGTCTCAGTACTGCCATATCCGGCAATCAGCTGACTCTGATGCGTGCCGCTGAGCGTACTGCCATAGGTTGCGATTTCAATCGTTTGTGTCGGCTGCGTACTGCCTGATTCGATGGTCGCATCAATATCATCTGTTACAGGCAGCGATCGATTGCCTGCCTTTACCTCTGAAGTGACATCAGGCGCTCCAGGCCCGGCCTGCATTTCCGTACAGGCAACGTAATCAGCCCGATGGTGCAGGATAAATTGCATCGCACTGGTTTTCGTTCCAACGTGAAGAACCTCAGCACGGGGAAATTTAATCCAGCCATGAGTTTCAATAGCGATACACTCATCGGCAGCCACTTCAGCGACAACCCACCTGGCATCAGCGTGCAGGCTCAGCGGTGAATCCGATCCTTTTCCCCAGATTAGCCCCGTTAGTCCGTTCTCAAAGCCTTTAACCGGCTTCCAGTATTTACACTCTACGATACCGCTTAACGGCCAGATGATTCCGCCGTGATCGGCCATATTATTAGCACAGGTACGTAATATTAAAACCTTGTCTTCTTTCATGTCTAAACCTTCATTTCATTAGGGCATGAAAACAGTCTTACTCCTCTGGTTCTAAAAGAACCTAATCCTAATTGTTTAACCATCGCCCAACTCACAAACATTAATGAGATCACGAAATATTAATAAATAATAAATTACCGCCACTTAATTTTCAGAAACCATAAAATTAATAAATAAAACAGAATTAAATATTCACCAATAATCAATTCACCCCAAAATAATAAGAGAAAAAAACACGAACAAGCCAGTTAAACAACTGGCTTTCAATGTGCAGGCAATGAATTATAGTCATCAAATACCACAATAAACCATTTACCTCTGCGGAATAAGAACAGTGTAAACCGCGTTTATTTATCTTTCAGAAAGGATTATTGCCTTGAGAATCTTTCAGGCACCATCCCGTGCAGAGTAACGGGATGGTGTAAGGGATAGCGCAACGTTTTGCTGAGCGAGCAGAATTAAAACTCAACGTCTTCCAGACTAAAATATTCGGTCTGATCGTTATAAGAGAAGATCTCTGCATAGCGGCCCCAGTTGATCACGCTGTCCAGCGTCTCTTTGGCGGCGCTGTCAGCCAGTGAGTCTTCCAGCTCCTGCTCGAAACGCATGCGTGGCGCACGATGACCGGGACGTTCATCCAGCACGGTTTTAATCAAGGCGGCCAGCGGCACATAGCGCAGCAGATGATCGGCAAACATGACTTTGCGCTGCTGGGTATCCGATTCGGCAAAAACCCGGGCAGGTGGCGTCAGGAAAATATCCCCTTCCCTGACGTCGGCAAAGCCCAGTGACTGTAGCACTTCGGCTATCGGGAACAGCTCATCGACCTCCAGATGCAGCGAACGCGCAACATCCGGCATGTCTGCACGACCGTGATAGGGCGCGGCCGCCAGGGTTTCAATCAGGCCGGCCATCAGGTTAGTTGATACCTGCGGCAGGTGCGTGCCCAGCCTGAGGCTCTTTTTCACATTATCGCTGGTTGGCCTGGCGGTCATCTGCGTGTACACATCATCAACCAGACGACGGAATGCGGGATCAAGGCGATTGCGGGGATGGCCAAAGGGCACTTTGATTTCAGCCACCACGCGTCCGGGATTCGACGACAGCACCAGAATGCGGTCGCACATAAACACGGCTTCTTCGATATTGTGAGTGACAATCAGCACCGACTTCATCGGCATCTGCCCTTCGTTCCACAAATCGAGTAAATCCGTACGCAGCGTTTCGGCGGTTAATACATCCAGTGCAGAGAAAGGCTCATCCATTAATAAGAGAGTGGGATCAACCACCAGCGCGCGAGCAAAACCGACACGCTGACGCATTCCGCCTGACAGCTCGCGTGGGTAGGCGTTTTCAAAACCGTCCAGGCCGATCAGGTCGATGGCTGCCAGGGCGCGTTTTCTGCGCTCCGCTTTTTCCACGCCCAGCGCCTCCAGGCCAGCTTCCACGTTTTGCAGTACCGTCAGCCAGGGAAACAGCGCAAAGGTCTGGAACACCATCGCCACGCCTTTGGCCGGCCCGTTAAGCGGCTTGCCCAGATACTCAACCGCGCCCGAACCTGGCGTGATCAGGCCAGAAATGATGCGTAACAACGTGGATTTCCCTGAGCCTGAGCGGCCCAGCAGACCGACAATTTCCCCTTCCTGCAGGGTGAGATTAACGTCATCCAGAATCAGTACTTCACCATGCGTTTTATCATAACCGTGCTTAATGTCTTTCACCGTCAGGACCGCTTTGCGCCCTTCTGGTTTCCTGTTCGACACGTCTGGGTTCAGTGTGGGTGGATTATTTAACATCAGGTGTCCCTTAATTGGCACGGAATTTTGATTCGGCGTACACGTACAGCGGTCGCCACAACAGACGGTTGAACAGGGTGACAAACAGCGACATCACCGCGATACCGAGAATGATTTTGGGGAAATCCCCGGCGGCGGTGGTTTGTGCGATGTAGGCACCTAAACCGTGCGCCGTGACCTGCGTATTCCCCCACTGCACAAATTCAGACACGATGCTGGCGTTCCACGCGCCTCCGGAAGCGGTAATCGCGCCCGTAATGTAATAAGGAAAAATGCCGGGCAACATCACCTGGCGCCACCATTGCCAGCCGCGGATATGAAAGTTCGCTGCGGCCTCTTTGTAGTCATTCGGAAACGCAGTAGTCCCTGCCACAACGTTAAACAGAATGTACCACTGGGTGCCAAGCACAATGAGCGGTGACAGCCAGATATCGGGATTGAGATGAAAATGCACAATCATAATCACGAAAACCGGGAACATCAGGTTTGCCGGGAAGGCTGCCAGAAACTGAGCCACGGGCTGAATCTTGCCCGCCAGAGCAGGCCGCAGGCCAATCATTACGCCTAACGGCACCCATATCAGCGACGAAATCAGAATCAGCACCGTCACGCGCAATAAGGTAATCAGCCCCAGCGTGAAAACGTGTTTCACCTCATCCAGCGTCACGCCGATCTGAACGTAAGTAATGACCCGGTAAACCACATAGAGGGTCAGTAAAATGACGAACGCGCCCCAGACAATGTCACCCAGCCTTGAAGCGCGGCGAGTATTGTTCTCGAAACGCACGGGTGCCGCTGTCGGCCAGCGCCATGAGATACGCGCCAGCGCGGACAGCAGCAGCCGTAACGGCGTGAAGATCTGATGAATCAGACGGGTTCGACGCATTAAATCGCGCACCCAGGAGGTTGGCGCATTTCCTGAGCGGGTGTTTTCCATGCGGAACTTATCTGCCCAGGCGACCAGCGGTCTGAACAGCAACTGGTCGTAAGCCAGAATCACAATCACCATGGTGAGTAACACCCAGCCTACCGCGTGGATATCTTTATGCAGAATAGCCTGCGCCAGATAGCCACCGACACCGGGCAAGGTAAAGGTGTTATTGCCGACCGTGATCGCTTCAGAGGCGACAATAAAGAACCAGCCGCCTGACATCGACATCATCATGTTCCATACCAGCCCCGGCACAGCAAAAGGCGCATCCAGCTTCCAGAAACGTTGCCATCCGGTCAGATGAAATCCGCGCGAGACTTCTACCAAATCGGCTGGCACGGTGCGCAACGACTGATAGAAGCTAAAGGTCATGTTCCACGCCTGGCTGGTGAACAGGGCAAAGATGGCCGCCAGTTCTACGCCCAGCACCTGCCCCGGAAAAAGCGCAATAAAGAAGGTGACGGTAAAGGAGATGTATCCCAGCACCGGCACAGACTGCAGGATATCCAGAATTGGCACCAGCACCTTTTCAGCACGGCGGCTTTTGGCGGCCAGCGTGCCGTAAATCAGGCTGAACACCAGGGAAGCCAGCATTGCCACCAGCATGCGCAGCGTGGTGCGCATGGCATATTCCGGCAGATTAGTGGGATCGAGCGAGATAGCTTGGGTTTTTAAACTGTCTATCGGCATCAACGTTTGATGAAAGCCGACCGCGACCATAGCAATCAGACAAATGATCAAGGGAAAAGCCACGGCATCCCAGACGTTAGGCAATAACCGTCTGTTGGCCGCCAGCATGGTGAATCGGAAGTTCATGAACCCTCTCTTCTTTTCATCACGGGAGCGACTGAATTATTTCAGGTGAGGGATTATCAGGCAGGATTGTTAAACGTATGCTCACCTGATGACCGGGTTTTTATTAATTTTTTGTGAAAGCAATACTGGGCGCTTATCGCCCATCCTGAAATGCATTAATTTCCCATGAAAAACCGGATCCTAATGTCGTCAGGACGCTTCAAACCCCAGATGGTTAGTGAATCACAGATTAGCTTTATCACTATGATTAACCCGTTACAAGAGTGTTAATGACCCCCGAGGATTCATCATATCCTGCTACATCACCCCTGATGGATGAATGCCGCGTCAGGCCTTATTCAGGTGATAACAATCAGGGAGGTGCCGACATAAAATATTAGAAAAATTGAAGCAGAGATTGCTTGCCTGCGTGTTGATAAATATGGCGCTAAATCAGGCTTAAAATCTTACCTCAAAAAATGAGGCCTGTTCACTTTTGTAAGATCCACGCCTTGCGACGGGATGACAATACTGGAGGCCATAAACTTCCCGCTCAAGTAATGCAGGCGATTTCCACATTGATGTTCAAATGAAGACCGAGTCTTAAACGTTACGATGTGTAAACCTGATGAAAAGAACCCGCTTTAAAGGCAGGACGCAACGAGATAAAGGCTTTCTTGAAATAACGCTGGATATAAAACGGATATTCCCTGTCCGACGGACAGACAGGGAAACGCTTTTTAGTTATGTACTTTGACGGGTGTACATTTTGGCACGGTAACAACGGGTTCCTGCCCCAGGATCCCGGGGATCATCTGAGACTGACAGTCAAAAATGCGACCTTTATCTGTAGTGGCGCGATAAGAGAGCATTTGAGAGCCCAAGGTATCTGGTTTAGTCGCGGATACATTAGTTACAGTGATTTCATCGGAAGAGCTCAGACCCAGCATTTTTGCTGTCTCAGCCTGAAGGGGAGGAATGGCTTCATTAGATGACATCGTGCTACAGCCACTCAGCGCAAGCAGAGAAAAAGCAACAAGTACCCTGTTTTTCATGATTTTGTTTATCCCAAACATAGTAAAAGGAGAGGTTAAAAAAACTCAAGCATTTGATTAATTCCTGCACGATAGTTTTAAACCTTTCTGCCACATTAAAGCAACATATTATGTAGGCCGGGTTTGACCCGTTTGGCTGAAAAAAGGCGTTTAACCGAGCGCCCTGTAAACAAGTCGCCGCCTGGACATGCTGGATTGTCATGAAATGTAAAGCCGGATTAATCACTTGATAAGCAACAGACTTCTGACAGAGGGATGACTGACAAGGACGGGGGCAGTAACACATTGATGGCTCTAATGGATCATTAAGACTATTCTTAATTAATTCGTTTCCGCTGCGCTTTACCCTTGACGCTTCGCAATCCGGTTTTCATCAGCAAGGAGTGAGCTAATGGCCTTACCAGGACAGTCTTCAAACAATCTTCCTGACTACAATATCGCGCGACGACTGGGCATGGTGTCCGCAGATGACATTGATTTCACCGCTTTGGCCAATCGTCTGGATTGCACGCGGGATTTCAGTCAGGTGGGCATCATCTATTCCGATGGCCGCGAACAATGGCTTGTTCGCCCTTCGCGTCGCTACGCTTCGTCGAACCAAAGTAATGTAAGTCATGTGGTGATTACGAAGGTTCCGACTGTGACATCTCAGACGGCAGCCAAATCCATCACCGACACATTGAGCAAGCCCTCTCTTGCGAATGAAATAACGTCCACTGCGTTTTCATGCGGGGCTGCTGTAGCTACTGCATTTCTCGCGATCGCAGCAGGAAGTACGGTGCCATTGACAGCAGGCGCAACAGGCGTTGTTGCTGGGATAATCGCAGCCGGAACATTTGCGACTGTAGGTCAGTGCATCAATGGCGGCGCCCGATTACTGTTAATCAGTGCAGGCCATGAAGAAAGCGTCAACTGGATAGATAGTCAGGGTTGGTACACAGCGACCTGTACCGCTTTGGATCTTATTTCTTTGGCAGGCGCAGGTGCAGGACTCAAAGGCATATTTGATACTTACAAACTGATGCGAGGCGCTTCTTCCGCGCGCGCAATTGAGTGGTTAAAAACGTTGAGCAGAGCAGAAAGGAAGCGGATCACTCAAGAGATCATTCGAATTCAAAACCCAGGTATCTCAAATTCCGGCATAAAAGCGATTATGCATATGGGTGGCTATCCAAAGCGCTTTCCAACAGAGGCGTTGCAGAAATCACTACAAAAAGAGCTAGCTAACGCAATTATTAACACCTCTGCATTCGCTGGCAGTGCTTTGACGGGTACTATTCGTAATCCACAGACTGTATCACAATCAGGAAAGTATATTATAGGATTACTCCAGTCATTTAACGCTACAGGAATTAATTGATATACATGCTAAAAAAACTAAAAAAAACACTTACCTTAAGTAAAAGTTATAGCAAAAAAATTGATACATTTGACATTGCCAAACTGGAAAAGGTAAAGGATGAAATGATTGATGAAATGGAAGAACCTGTCGGTTGGCATACCATGGGACTTCCGCTTGTCGCAAGCTGTTTTCTGGCTATATTCAGTTTTGTCATTCCTCAGACGTCTTTATGGCAAGGCATATATACGCTAATGGGCTGGCCAAAATATGCCTTAATGATTGGCATTATGGTTGCCGCTTTTTTTTATGCTTTCCTTGTTGTCCTGTCATTGTTATTTATCTCGAAAGGCAGTTATGTTTTTTTAAGATTTCATCTACTTGTCCTTGCGATAACAACTTTATTCTCTTTGTTCTTTGTCTGTTACTGTTTCTTTTCATGGCTGACAGGCTCAGGCGTGCATGCGTTACTGTTTGGACTTTCATTTCCGGGACTGTTTGCTGCCTGTCTTTCCTGGAAGTGTCTGGATACTGACATGTTTTATCGCATGATTGCTTACTGCTTGCATAATCGTGCATGGCGTAAGCAAATTGAAGGACAAAGAAAAAATCACGCCTCGTAAAATAAGGAATTTTCAGAACTGGAAATTCAATATTTATGGCCTCGTTTCGGGGCTATTTAATTAAAAATCAGTTACAATACTACCGCATATTGACCTGATATTAGTGGATGAAATCAGCACTAAATTTTTTAATAAAAACGCGCATGGCAGGCTCATTATCATGTTTAAACATCTAAAAAATGCATTAGCGCTCAGCGAAAAATTTAGTGCGAAAATCGTAAAGGGGAATGATGAACAACTTGAATCCGTTAAGGATGAGATGATGAATGAGATGGATGCTTCTATTGGATGGCATACTATGGGCATTCCTCTAATAATAAGCGCAATACTCACAGTAGTTAGTTTCTCTCTGCCTCAAATTTCTATTTGGCATGGAATTTCAAAATGGATGGACTGGTCAAAAAACGCTTTTTTCATCGGCGCTATGATCACGGACTTAGTGGGTTGCATTATTATCATTCCATTAATGGCGGTCGTTGGTAAAGGGCAATATCTTGCGCTAAAAAGCTATGTTTACATAGCCTTTAGCACTGCTACATTAGCAATATCCTTCCTAATATATACGATATTAGGAACATTACTTGGTGCAGACATAAAAACCACACACTTAATAGTTTCAATCATTGGCGTCATTCTGATAATACTAAGTTTTATGTGTATTAATAGTTTAGTTTTTTATCGTATGATTGCTTACTGCTTGCATAATCGCGCTTGGCGTAAACAAATTGAAATGCAAAGAGAAAAACCACATCTCTAAAAGAGAGGAATTTATAGCCTCGCTTCGAGGCTTTTCCGTTGAAGCATACTTAAAAATTAAAAACATGGTGACCCTATTTTATTAAATAAACACATCCTGTATTGATAAAAAACCAAGGAAGTTTTTGATAATCATGTTTTATAATCTGAAAAGTTCATTAGCGCTTAGCAAAAAGGTCACTGCACAAATTAGTAAAGCTAATGATGAACAACTTGAATCCATTAAAGATGAGATGACAGATAAGATGGAAGTGCCAATTGGATGGCATATTATGGGTATCCCTTTAAGCTCAAGTCTAATATGCTCACTGTTTTCTTGTGCGATGTCTCTGATGCCATTAGGCATTAAAATGATCGATAACTTCAATTGGCCTAAATATCCTACATTGACAGGCGTATTTATCACTTCGATTATTTATTGCCTGTTCGTCTACATCTCTGCATTTTCCATAGTCAGGGGCTTCTATCACGCTATAAAGATATACCTTGCTATTTATGTTTTTACAACAACACTGGCAAGCCTCAATTTTATATTTGATATAGTCGCAATTTATCAGGCCCGAATGCACAGCGCATGGCTAATTAGCTCTTCTGTTATCAGCATGCTCCTCATTATTTTTTGCATTAGATCCCTTAATAGCAGGATGTTTTACAAATCTGTTGCATATTATTTGTTTGCACGCGCCTGGCGTAAAAAGCTGTATCGGCAAAAGTATAAACCCTGAGCATTAAATATATTTTCTGACTATAAAATCTTTACCTAATACTATTTATAACGAACGTGTTATTAAGATTATAAATTCTTTCAAAATTTGGTAAATCAATGTCACTTTAAAAGTATCAAGAAAATCCTCAAGAAGTATTAACAAAAACAAATCAACATTAACAACCATCTAATAATATAAATATTAAAACAACTGATAAAAATCACAAATTAATAAAGCTCACATGCATTTCACTTTATAATTAACAAATTAAATTACATGAACACCTCACATCCCATAAAAAAAACCAGAGCCATCTCACCAATTCAATTTAAAAATAAAACATTGTTTCAATTTTAATTGAAAAGAGATTTTTTGCCGAATAGGATGCACAAAAATGAATTCATGCTGCTTTAATTCATTACTGAATAAATTTACTTGCACCACTAACGGGAGGTTAACGTGGAAGTCAGACAAAGCATTCATAGCGCCCACGCCAACGCGCTGGATACACAAGGATTACGCGATGAATTCTTGATTGAGAAGATCTTTGTGCCCGATGAGTTCACCATGGTGTACAGCCATATCGACCGTATCATTGTTGGCGGCGTGATGCCGGTCGGCCAGGCTGTCGCGATAGGTAACGATGTGGGTAAGCAACTTGGCGTCAGCTATTTTCTGGAGCGTCGCGAACTCGGCATGATTAATATCGGCGGGCCCGGTCAGGTCACCATTGATGGCGAAGACTATGAGATCGGTCATCGTGAAGCGCTGTATATCGGCAAAGGTGCCCGAGAAGTCCTGTTCAGCAGCCTGGCCCCCCATCGCCCCGCGAAGTTTTATTACAACTGCGCACCGGCGCATAAAACATTGCCCATCCGCAAAGTGACGGCTGGCGATGCCGCTGCCGTCACGCTCGGCGATAACCTCACGAGCAATCGCCGAACGATCAACAAGTATCTGGTTCCTGACGTCCTGGAAACCTGCCAGCTCAGTATGGGGTTAACGCAGCTTGAACCCGGCAACCTCTGGAATACCATGCCGTGTCATACCCATGAACGCCGTATGGAAGTCTATCTCTATTTCGATATGGATGATGACGCCTGCGTTTTTCATATGATGGGTGAGCCACAGGAAACGCGTCATCTTCTGGTTCACAACGAGCAGGCCGTCATTTCACCGGCCTGGTCGATCCATTCAGGTGTCGGTACGAAAGCCTATACCTTTATCTGGGGAACAGTCGGTGAAAACCAGGTGTTTGATGATATGGACCACGTATCGGTCAAGGATCTGTGCTAATCCTCACCAATGCGCCGCCTGTCAGAAGCAGGTAGCGCGTGAATAAGGAGTCCACATGATACTGAATGCGTTTTCTCTTCAAGACAAAATCGCGGTGGTTTCGGGCTGCAATACCGGCCTGGGTCAGGCTATGGCATTGGGACTGGCTGAAGCCGGTTGCAATATTGTTGGTATTAATCAGGTTGAACCCGACGAAACGATTAAACAGGTGACCGCGCTGGGACGTCGATTCCTTAGCCTGAAAGCTGATTTGCGTAACATTGATGCTATTCCTGCCCTGCTGGACAGCGCCATCGCCTACTTTGACCGCATTGATATTCTGGTGAATAACGCGGGCATGATTCGCCGTGAGGATGCCATCAACTTCAGCGAACAGGACTGGGATGATGTGATGGATCTGAATATCAAGAGCCTGTTCTTTATGTCGCAGGCCGCCGCCCGACATTTTATTGCCCAAGGGAATGGGGGCAAGATCATCAACATCGCCTCAATGCTCTCTTTTCAGGGCGGGATCCGCGTGCCTTCTTACACCGCGTCTAAAAGTGGCGTAATGGGCATAACCCGCTTGCTGGCCAACGAGTGGGCGAAGCACCGTATTAATGTCAACGCAATTGCCCCGGGCTATATGGCAACCGATAACACGCAGCAACTGCGCGCTGATGCACAGCGAAGTGCCGAAATCCTCGATCGCATTCCCGCCGGTCGCTGGGGAAAACCAGAGGACCTGATGGGGCCGGTGGTATTTCTTGCCTCACGAGCTTCTGACTATATGAATGGCTATACGATTGCCGTCGATGGCGGCTGGCTCGCGCGTTAAGGCTGAGCATTAAGCCTTTACGTCTGCCCGGGCGAGCCTGTCGTTATGCGTGAATAATGATGGCAGGCAGCCCGATTAATCAGGCAGGCAATCGCATCATTAAAGCCGGTTTTACTCTCTTATGAGAAAGAATAATGATTGAGGCCAGAATAGTGACCCTGAACGCCAACCGTATGAATAAGTCAATATATCTGGTTAATGTAAAACTGGCTTCTTAAGGCCAGCCGATAATGATGACGTCATGGGATTTCATTTCCCAGAGAAACCTATGGATAACCGTTATTCCCGCCTGTCGAGGCGAATAAGGACGTCAAGGTTACAGTGAATAATCACAGAAATATAAAAAACGAGTAAGGATTTATACAGCATTGAGGGAAACATAATGGAATTATTATCAACAGCCCGCCAACTTGATCTGTTACTTAATGGATTTACACAGCTAAAAGACGAAGGCAAATTTAACGAACCCAATATGGATGGCACAGCGGGGGATTACATCTCATTTGCTAACTGGGAATGGCCGCAGGGCGTTGGCCTGTTCGGTCTGGTGAGATTATGGGAGTTGACCCGTCGCGACGATATTTACCAAATCATTGAAAACTGGTTTCAGCAAAATATTCAAAAAGGCCTGCCCCCGTTAAATATTAATACCACCGCCCCCATGCTGCCGTTATCCCTGTTGTGGACACATAACCGGGCACCACATTATCAAGCGGTGCTGGATAGCTGGGCCGACAGGGTGATGACAGAGCTGCCGCGTACCCCGGAACAAGGCTTCCAGCACGTGGTGTCCGACGGCATTAACCCCATGGAGATATGGGATGACACACTGTTTATGGTGGTGCTGTTTCTCGGCCATTACGGTGTAGCTTCCGGACGACAGGCGCTGGTCGATGAGGCCGTACGCCAGTTTTTACTGCATGCCCGTTATCTTAACGATCCGCAGACCGGTTTATGGTTTCACGGCTGGAGCTTTGCCGAGAAGAGCCATTTTGCTCAGGCCCGCTGGGCGCGGGGAAATGCCTGGATAACCGTCGGCATTATTGAGTTTCTGGAACTGACCCAGCTTCGCGGCGGGGTCCGTGACTATTTACTCGAATGCCTGAAAACGCAAATTAATACATTAATCACGCTGCAATCTGAGAGCGGTGCATGGCACACGCTGCTCGACCATCCAGACAGCTATGAAGAAATATCGGCTACCGCCGGATTTGGCTATGGCTTATTAAAAGGCGTTCGTCTTGGCTATGGCGATGAACGTTGGTTGCAGGCAGGTTTACAAGCCCTGGGCGCGGTACAGCGAAATATTGACAGCAGCGGCACAGTCCACAACGTCTCTTATGGCACCCGCATGGGAAGAGCCCTGCAGTTCTATAAAGACATTCCGCTACAGCCAACCGGTTATGGCCAGGCGCTGGCTATTTTATGCCTGACCGAAGGGTTAAGACATTTAAAAAAATAACAGGACGTCGACACCAGGAGAATATCATCATGGACCAGAACCATTATTGTTACTTCCCCCTTAACCAGAATGAAGCCGTTCGCTACTGGCAGTTATCCGCGATTTCTTCACAGCGCTATGATGTGCCCAATGCGCCGATGTCCGGTGAAATGGATCCGTTTTTCTTTCTGAGCCAACATAAAAACTTTATTCCCCATACCTATCCCTGTCGTACGCAGTTTCAGCAACACTATGCCGGAAAAAAGCCCACTCCTTTCGGCGATACTACCCTGAAAAACTGGTGGTTCCCTTTTGGTTCCGATCGGGTCGATTTATCAGGTTTCTGGTTCCGGGCCACGCGCATCGGCGCTCAGGCAGAAACCTACCTTGTTGCGGAACAACGTGGCCTGTACCGTTTTCGGCTGACCACCTGCGGTGCCGCCTGTATTACGCTGAACGGCGGTGATGTGGCATGGCAGGCAGACTATCAGCGTAATCTGGAAAGCACCGTTGAGTTCGCGCTCATGCTGGATGCCGGGGTGAACGCTATCGCGGTCTGGTTCGATGACCTGGCCGAACGCGATGTGCGCTTCTTTTTTCAACTGGACTATGTTGAAGGTGCGCCGCTGCAGGTGGCACTGGCAACACCGATTGAGGCAGATCGGGTGCGGCAAATGGAAGCCCTGCTCGAAGGCATGGCGTTTGAACAGCCGACCTACACAGGCGGCACCGTTCGCCTGTGCTTCCCAATCCCAGCCCCGGAAACGCTGAACCTGAATATCCGCGTGCAGGGCGACTTTATTTCGCTAGACCAGCCCGTGCTTCTCAACGCGGTTTTACATCAAGGCGAAACGGTGGCTGAGATTGCCGAAAGCGACGCGTTGCCGGCTGATTTTCGTCATTTCGTTATCAGCATGGAAAAAGACAACTTTCATATCAGGCGCACCCTGGGCGTTGAGATCTGCCATGCAGAGCAACAGGCGCAGGTGCCGAAAACGGCAGACGCGCGTGCAGACGAAGCGCTGATGCATGTTGCCCTGCACGGCGAATACAGCAGCGTAAAAGCGCTGGCCCGGCTAGCCTGCGGGAGGGATGACACCGAAACCCAGAACATGCTGGAAGGCGTTTTAACACCGGTTGAAGAGTGCCATGACTGCGCCGACTTTACGCTTGTGCCGCTGCTGTGGTGTCGGATCCAGTGGGCGGATCGCATTGCCGCTCCCGTTCGCGAGAAAATGGATCGGGCGATTTTAGCCTTTCGTTACTGGATGGATGAGCCGGGAAATGACGTGCAGTGGTATTTTTCTGAAAACCATGCGCTGTTGTTTCATACCGCCGCCTACCTGGCGGGAAGCACCTTTCCGGATAAAACCTTTGTACGATCCGGCCGCCTGGGCGGCGATCAGGCAGAGGCAGGCCGTCAGCGCGTGCTGGCATGGCTGGATCACTTTGAACAATGCGAGATGGCCGAATGGAATTCCGCGCCTTACTTCCCTATCGATCTCAAGGGATTAACCGCCCTCGCCGCCCTGGCACCGGATGCCGAAATCGTTGCCCGCAGCCAGCGCGCTATCCTCCGCCTGCTGGAGCAGATTGCACGATCCAGCCATCAGGGCATGCTCACCGCATCGCAAGGTCGTTCATACGAGCACACGCTGCGCGCAGGTCGCTCGCTGGAGCTGTCCGCAATTTCGCGCCTGTTGTGGGGCAAAGGCAACGTTGGCTGTCGCTTTCATGCCTTACCGCAGCTGGCACTACTGTTAAAGCAGGGCAAACTGACGCACTCACCTGAACTGGCAAAGGTGGCGGTATGGCGAGGTGACAGCGCGCTGGAATGGTATTTCGCTCAGGGGCTTAACCGCATTGCGCGCCTTTACCACTATAAAACCCGCGACGTGGCAATGGGTTCCCTTGCCGGATACCGCTGGGGCGAATGGGGCTATCAGGAAACCCCGATTCATCTGAGGATCGGCGAGACGCCTGAGGCGCAGATCTGGATCAACCATCCAGGTGAACGCCTGCACAGTGGCTTCGGGCGGCCTTCCTACTGGGGAGGATGTGGCACGCTACCGCGCGTGCAGCAGTATCGCGGCCTGGCGATCGTTCTGTTTCGTGTTCATGAAGGGCAGCCTGATTTTTCTCACGCCTGGCTGCCGCAGCGCTATTTTGATGACGTGCGTTGCTACGATAAACGCATTCTGCTGCGCAGTGGTAAAGGTATGGTACAGATCTCCGGCAACCGCGCGTTCCAGCGGATCGCTCATGGCCCGACACAGCACTGTGAAGTCCGCTTGCCGGGGCAGGAAACCTGCTGGCTGATTCGCCTGAATGACGATCCGCGGCTGGATAACCTGGCGGATTTTGAGGCGCGATTTGCACAGCTCACCGTTGAGCGGCGCGAAGACGGCACCTTTTACGTCAACGATCCGCAATATGGCGAGGTGTTTTTCCAGCCAAACGGCTGTGTTTTCGGGCAGGGGAGGTTACTGGATCCTGACAGCTGGACAATTTCCGGCGACAGCCACGAACTCCCCTTGTAATTCTGCCGTGCCAATCCCTGGCATCAGGTTTTACGGATATCGCCAGCCCGGCTGACGTCGGGCTTTATCCGTGCAGTGATGACGGGCGTTATGCGACGCGTGCAGCATTCAGCAAAATCATCCCGTTACCGCCCTGTCCTGTGCCCGGCAGCGGCCTATCCCTGCAGTTTTTTCAGGCAGCGATCCATCGCGCTGACTACCCAGTCGATATCATGCGTCTGGAAGCACAGCGGCGGCCGAATCTTCAGCACGTTGCCGTAAGGTCCGGCGACAGACGTCAGCACACACTCTTCGCGCAGCGCCTCGACCAAATCGAGCGCCAGCCGTTTGTCAGGCTGCTTCGTCTCTCTGTCCGTGACCAGCTCAAAGCCAATAAACAGGCCAGCGCCGCGCACGTCGCCTACGCAGGCATAGGTATCCTGAAGGGACTGCAGGGCCGCTAACAAAGCTTGCCCGGTTTTCAGGCTGTGCGCCTGAAGCGATTCCTGCTCGATCACATCCATCACCGCGTGCGCCGCCGCCATCGACACCGGATTGCCACCAAAGGTATTAAAATACGGGAGCGAGTCACTGAAGGCTGCCATAACCGGGGCTTTCGCCATCAGACCGGATACGGGAATACCGTTGCCCATCGGTTTACCCGTGGTCACCACGTCGGGCACCACGCCGTGGCGCGCAAATCCCCAGAATGATTCCCCTGTACGGGCAAAGCCGGGCTGAACTTCATCGGCAATAAAAATTCCGCCGTTTTGATGGACGACGTCGATAGCCTGCTTTAAAAAGCCCGGCTGGCCGGGCAATACGCCGTCCGAAGAGAAAATGGAATCCGCCAGAAAGCCCGCAAACTTAATGCCGTGCGCGGCCATATCATCGATCTGTTTCTGAATTTCGTGGGCAAACCAGGCCCCCTGATCGGCGGGCTGAATGCGGTAAAAATCTGGCGATGCCACCAGCCGGGTATGCGATGACAGCGGCTGGCCGCTGCCCAGTGCCGGTGATACGCCGGACGTCAGCGCGCTGGTGCCGTGATAGGCCTCTTTCGAAACGATAATGCCCGTGCCGCCGCTCCACGCATGCGCCATACGAATCGCCAGATCGTTTGCCTCGGACCCTGTGCACATGTACATGGCCCGATCGATGGCCGCCGGCATCGTTGCTAAAATGCGTTCGCTGTAGTCCAGAATAGACTCATGCAGATAACGGGTGTGCGTATTCAGCCGCATCATCTGCTGGTGCACGGCTTCCACGACCGCCGGATGACAGTGGCCGATGCTGGCGACGTTGTTATACATATCCAGGTACTGTTTGCCCGCCTGGTCCCAGAGATACTGCCCCTGCCCGCGCACCAGATGCACGGGGTTACGGTAAAACAGCCGATATGACTCGCCCAGCACCTTGCTGCGTTTGTCGGTTAACTGGCGAATCGCCGGGGCCAGCGCTTCCGCGTTTTCTGCACGAAAGCTGTTGGTATCCATAATGGTTGAACGTACCGTCATCATCACTCCTCGGATTCAATACTGTCGCTGCCGTACATCAGTGCGCGGCAGCGTCTGTCTGCGTTAGTCGATCTCCGCCGCGACAGAGGTTTGCGCGATCGTGCCGCGCCGGGACTGGGTCGTCAGGAAATAGAGGTAACCCACGACCATAAAGGCCATAAACAGCGCGCCAATCTCCGGGTTAAACCACAGCATCGCCGCCAGGCAGATCAGCGATCCGCACAGGGCAATGGCAGGGATCACCGGATAACCCGGCGCACGGTAACTGCGCTCCAGCGTGGGAGCGGTACGACGCAGCTTAAACAGGCTCAGCATGCTCATGATGTACATCACAATGGCGCCAAACACCGACATCGTGATCATGGCGGCGGTCAGGCTCATGCCCTGAAAGCTGATCCCGTCAGAGAAAATGGCCAGAATGCCCACTACACCACCGGCCAGAATGGCGCGGTGCGGTGTGTTAAAGCGTGAAAGCTTCGCCAGGGCGGGCGGCAGATACCCTTCGCGGGCCAGCGCAAAGAACTGGCGGGAATAGCCCATGATGATGCCATGAAAACTGGCGATCAGGCCGAATAAGCCAATCCACACCAGCATGTGCATCCAGCGCGAGTCATTCCCGACCAGCATTTTCATCGCCTGAGGCAGCGGATCGTTAATGCCCGATAACGTACGCCAGTCGCCTGCTCCACCGGCAAACACCATCACGCCAATCGCCAGCACCACCAGCGTTAAAATACCGCTGATATAGGCGCGGGGAATGGTGCGGCGGGGATCTTTTGCCTCTTCTGCCGCCATCGCGACGCCTTCAATCGCCAGAAAAAACCAGATGGCAAAGGGGATCGCAGCGAACATACCGGACACGGAAGCCAGCGAGAAGGTTCCCTGGCCCGCCCAGCCGTTCGCGACGAAATTCGCCAGGCTAAAGCCGGGCGCCACAACGCCCATAAACACCAGTAACTCAATCACGGCAAGCAGCGTAACCAGCAGTTCAAAGGTCGCGGCGATGCTCACGCCGATGATATTCAGCCCCATAAACACCAGATAGGCGCACACGGCGATAAGCTTGGGATTAATTTCAGGAAACTGCACGTTGAGATAGGCGCCAATGGCCATCGCGATAGCGGGAGGCGCAAACACAAACTCAATCAGCGTGGCGATTCCGGCAATCAGCCCGCCGGTGTCGCCGAACGCCCGGCGGCTATAGGCGAACGGGCCGCCCGCCTGAGGAATAGCCGTTGTCAGTTCGGTAAAGCTGAAGATAAAACAGGTATACATGACGGCAACAAAAAACGTCGTGACCAGAAAGCCCAGCGTGCCCGCTGCGCCCCAGCCGTAGCTCCAGCCGAAATACTCACCCGATATCACCAGCCCCACGGCAATGCCCCAAAGTCGCAGGGTGCCCAGGGTGGGTTTCAGTTTCTCTTTCATCACTGCGTTCCCCGTCTGTTTTAATTGAAAAATGCTGCACAAAAGCTGTCGGGTAGATGATGGACACAGTGGGAAGGGAAAAACTTGACCGCAGAAAACAGAACGCCGTGATTTAAGGTCAACTTGCCCCTGGCCTGGCTGCCAGGTGCCTGCCAAAGTCAATTTTCCCCTGCTTTCAGGTCAAGCGTGCAGGCAGGGTTCAGCGCCATGCTGGCCCTACACGCAGAAACCCGGGAGCCGGACATGAGCCATAAACAGTACGATACGCTGAGTAACGACACCATCCTTCAGCTTGCCCACCGGGCATTAGTGAACTATCCCGCCTGTGCACAGGCTGAGGTCAGGCTGCTGTGTCGCTCAGAAAACGCGACGTTATCTGTCAGCACGCCGCAGGGCCGATACGCGCTGCGCATTCACCGGGGCGATTACCACGCGAAGCAGGATATTGAAAGTGAGCTGCTCTGGCTGGACGCGCTTCAGGCGGCGGACATCAGCGTCCCCGCTGCCGTAGAAGATCGTCAGGGTGAACGCATTCAGGTCCTGCCGCTGCCCGATGGCGGCGAACGCTATGCGGTGCTGTTTCACTGGATAGAGGGCGATATGCTGACCGACAGCGTCGATCCGGCTGCGTTTCGTCAGCTCGGTGCCATTACTGCCCGTCTGCACCATCACAGCCGGAAATGGCAGAAGCCGCAGGGGTTTCGCCGCATCATCTGGGATCATCATACGATGGTGTCTCCGGCAGGCCACTGGGGCGACTGGCGGGACGTTGCGGGGTTACCCACCGCTGAACACGCGGTGGTAGAAGAAACGCTGGAACACGTGCGCCGCCAGATGCTGGACTTCGGACAGTCACCTGAACGCTATGGGCTGATTCATGCCGACCTGCGCCTGACCAACCTGCTGGTGCATAAAGGCGAAACCCGGGTGATCGACTTTGATGACTGCGGCATGGGCTGGTACCTGCACGATCTTGCCGCAGCCATCAGTTTTGTTGAGCATCATCCGAGTGCGCCGCAGTGGGTGGAAAACTGGTTACGCGGTTACGAACAGGTCGCACACATCAGCGATCGGGAACTGGCTATGATCCCCGCCATGCTGATCCAGCGGCGTATCCAGTTGACGGCCTGGGTGGCTTCCCACCGCGAGACCGAGATGGCGCGCAGCCTAGGCGATCGCTGGGCCAGCCACACCGTCCGGCTGTGTCAGCGCTATCTTGAAGGTGCCGCGCTGCCGATTGGCGTTTAACGCACCGCCGCAGTGCCTGATCGCGGTGCAACACGGAAAGCGAATCGGGTAAGCGATTGTTATCGCGTGGTTTCCAGCTGGTACGTTTTTTGCAGAACCTTGAGATGTTCACTTTTTGCGGAAAACAAGATGACCAGCAGAGTTCCAGAGGCCGCGTTAACGGCCATCTCCGGCGCAGGCGGCCATCGCGGTGTGTTGTCTGCCGCCGCAACGGGCTTAGGCGAATTTATCAATGCACAGGGCGGCGATGTCGATCGCATTTTCGGGATCAGCGGGATCGATCCCGATATGCTCGCCTGCCCAACGCTGAGCCTGGACCTGGTCAGCTATTGCCGGGTGCTGGAGGAAGCCGCAAGCCAGGCAGGCGTGGACAACTTTGGTCTGCAATACGGTCATCAGTTCCGACCCCAGTCACTGGGGCTGATCGGCTATATTGGCTTGTGTTCAGCCACGCTGGAACAGGCGCTGCGGAACGTCGTCAATGCCTTTCCCTTTCATCAACACAACACCTGCATCCGGCTGACCGAACGCGGCGACTGCTGGCAACTGGATTATCAGGTTCGCCATGGCGTGATCCTGATGCGCCGCCAGGATGCCGAGTTAACGCTGGGCATGTTCCTCAACCTGATCCGCCATGCCGCAGGTCGGCTCTGGGCGCCGCGGGAAGTGCATTTTGAGCATCCGCGCCCTGAGCACTGGCACGAACACTGTAAGGTGTTTGATGCCCCGGTTTACTTCGATCAACCCTTTAACTCGATGATCATCGCGAAAGCAGATCTGAACCGGAAAATGCCGGATCATGATCCGATGCTGCTGCTGGTTATGCAGGATGCCATCCGTCGGCTCAGCCCGCCCGTGGTGCGTCAGGACACCGTTAACCAAACCCGAACGGACATTCATCTGCAACTGCTGAACGGCGAACCTTCACTGGAAATCATCGCGGAAAAACAGGGGTTATCCGCCTGGTCATTGCAACGGCGCTTACGTGATGAGCAAACCAGCTTCTCGGCGCTGGTGGACAGCGTACGCAAAGAAATGGCCACGCATTATCTCAAACAGCATCATCTTTCTGTTTCCGAGATGGCGCTGCTGCTGGGCTACTCTGAAGTCAGCGCTTTTTCACGCGCCTTTCGCCGCTGGTTCGGCTGCAGCCCGCGCGATTGCCGTAAATCACAGGAGGGGCTGTTCTTGTAGTTAAGCTATCCAGCCAGAACAGCATTCGTTACGCTGCGTGCTTCAACAACCGGCTGTAGGCTTTAACCCTCTCAGCCAGTAATAAGACAGTGAGCAAATTTACGATCAGAATAAATCAAAACGAGCAGGCAGCGACGTTAAGAATAAAAGCGTCGTCAGGTAATGGCATCAAAAGAAAAGGCTTTAAAAAGATAGCCCTGAAATGCGGCAGCATGGGGTTTAGCAAACTGGAAGTAGGTGTCCTTTTCTACGCCTTCGACAATGATAAACTGGCAGTAGTCTTTAATTTGCGTCAGCGTCTCTTTCCAGAGTGGACGATTATGATGTTCCCAGAAAAAGTGCTTATCGATTTTAACCGCCTCATATAATCCCTCCTGCAAACAGGGAAAATGAGAAGATGCACTGCCAAAATCATCCAGCCATAAAGTGTAATTATTATATAACTTTCGCAGTAAGGGATTATTTAGCCCTTCAGCCAGACTGGGGAAGCTTTCTGAGACTTCGATGCGAAGAAAAGAGTGCGCTGTGGCGAGCTCGTAAATATCCCGTTCTTCCAGCAGCGCAAAAGCCATCTCTACATCTACATTGACAGAACACAGCAACTGGTGACTTTCAAAAAAATGTCTTTTTTGGTGAATTAAGCACAACTGCTCTCTCAGGAGCCTTATTTTTTGTTCTTTATTCATTTTACTTATATGTAAAAAAGGCGTCCCTGGTGCGGCAAATCGGGTTAAGACTTCAACGGCAATACGTTCGGATTTCAGGTTTACGATGGGTTCAGCAATGAACCGCCAGGCACGGTTATTATTATCAAGATTCTGGATTTCCATTCCCATGCTCTGATTAACGATGTTGAAGTGGATTGATTATTGATCGCCTTTAGCTATCAATCAAATGAATTTTAACGGATTAAACTATGATTAAACCTATCAAATCCCAAAAATCGATCGTTAAACCCTTGTTATTTAATGATGAATGGCAAACTATAAAACTCCATTTTTCCATGGACCGCATTTTTCGCCGGTCATCCCTGTTAGGCAATGTGTCCCGATTAATTCCTTTCAGAGTACAGGGGAAATGGGAACAGGGCTGGGTTCAATCGTCCCGGCGGCCTTAAGGCCAGCGTTAAACAGAAGAAATTGACAGACCGATGACAACCGGATGCCAGCCAAATGAAAAAAAGCGGGTTAAAAACCGCTTCCGGGAAATACAGAGGTCAACCCAAATATTGGCGACTTGAAATACCGCGGTCCAGACGATAATGTGTTCCGACTCCACCGTCATGTTATACAGAACGACCATGTCTCTTTCCTTTTTTAAACTTGAACCCCGGCACCTTAAAGAAATATATGAAATACGCTTTTCAGTAACGGAAAACCGGCTTCACGCGCATCAAATTCACTATTTACAGCGTGAGCAAGCGCTGGAGGATATATGTCAGGGCGGCGGCTGGATTTGCCAGGTCGGGGATGATTATGCAGGTTATGGATTGGGGATCTATGCGCCCGAACCGCTAATTGGCGGACTGTTTGTTAAACCTGAATATCAGAAACAGGGCATCGGGACGCACCTGCTGAACGCGATCGTCCAGTGGTTTAGCGATCGGGGCGCAGAGACGATTATGCTGACCACCGATCCCGGCTCGAACGCGGAGGGGTTTTATCAGGCAAATGGCTGGGTCGCAGAAGGGAGTGATGCGTTTGGGCAGCGGGTGATGCGTAAGCGCTTACCGCGTGGCTGATATGACGCAATCCGCCGCCAACGAAACAGCAGCGTTCCCGCCGCGTTGGAGAGAATGCGCACAGGATACACAGGATGCCCTGCTCATCCTGTGCGCGGTCAGCGTTGAAGCCAGAATTAGTGCGACTGTGGTTTAAACAGCTGCTGCACAAACTCCACATACGCAGGTCGCCAGACGTCCATCTCATGTCCCAGCCCCGGATACTGGGTGTAATGGAACTTCACACCCTGCTTTTCCAGTTCGGTTTTCAGCCCGGCAATGTCTTTGCCTGTCACGATATCTTTATCGCCCACCACCAGCGTAAAGTTTTTCAGCTGTTTATTCACGGTCTGCGGCTGGCTCAGCTGACGCGTCACGAACTCATTAGGCACTGTACTGGTGGTTACGCCGCTAAAACTGGCCAGCCAGGCAAAGTCGTTCAGGTGCGTCATGCCGGACACCAGCGCCTGATAACCGCCCTGGGATAGCCCGGCTATCGCCCTGTCAGCCGGTTTGCGACTCACGGTAAAGCGTTTTTCCACCAGCGGGATAATGTCCTGCATTAACTCTTTATCCGCAGCAGCGGCATTCAGCGGATAAAAGTCCTTGCGGCGATCGGCTGGCGGGAAGTTTTCGGGAATAGCCTGCACGATGTCGGTTTCGGTATCGGGCACCACCACCAGCATCGGCTTAATTTTGCCTTCTGCCAGCAGGTTATCCATGATCTGCGGCAGGCGGAGCTGAGAGATGGCCGACAGCCCGGTATCGCCAAAGCCATGGTAGAAGTAGAGCACCGGGAGCGGCTTGCTATCGGCCTTGTAACCCGGCGGTGCCCAGACAAACACCTGACGTTCAGACTTCAGGGCGGTGGAGTGATAGGTCAGGGTCAGCACATCGCCGTGTGGCACGTTGCGCTCATCCAGAATACTGCCCGGCACCAGAATCATACTGGTGTTCACCTGGCGCTGCGGTTTCGGGAAACGGCTGCCGGTATCCGGCGTGCGGAAACCGTCTACGTCAAAATAGTACTCATACAGGTTGGGCTTCATCGGCTCGCTGGTCCATGACCAGATCCCCGTGCTGTCCTTTTTCATGTCATGCGACTGCTGGCTCAGCGGCGTGGCGCCGGTCACCACGGCAACCTGCTTCGCGGCAGGGGCAAAAAGACGAAAGGTAATGGAGTGATCCGGATTCAGCGCCGTAATGTAGCGGCTTACCGGGATGCTGGTGTCTGGCGTTAACGGCAAAGGGGCGGCAATCAGTGCAGGTGCATATCCCGTGAGCAGGCTGCCTGCCAGGAATGAAAAACAGGCTAAAGTTCTTTTCATCGTGGGTTCCGGTTTTGTGTATGGCGAGGTAGTTATTGCATCTTTACGTTCAGGAAGAGAGCAAAGGGATACGCAAAAAACGCAGGGTGTGATGGGGTTCAAAAAATTCAGGCCCTCTCTGGCATGAAAAGTCCGTCGCTTTTTCTGCAACAGTCGCGCAACGACTCGCATTTTTTTATCCGCCCGCCTCGCATTCGCGTTATCGTCGCAGCATGAACACTTTTCCCCCTTGATAAGGACTGAGTATTGATGCGTAAACTTCCCTTCCTGCTGGTCACGCTGGGCCTTTTGATGTCGGTTACCTCTCAGGCGCAAGCTGAAGGCTGCCTGAAAGGCGCGCTGGTGGGCGGCGTAGCGGGTCATCTTAAACATCATGCGGTTGCCGGTGCCGTGGCGGGTTGCGCAGCAGGCCATTACCTGGCGAAGAAGCATAAAGAAGACGACAGCAAACAGAGTCACTAAACAATCAGGGCTGCCCGGTGAGAACGTGTGGCCAGCCCTTTATGCCAGCCGCCGCAGAGTGGTCGCGCTCAACTCAAACGGCGTCGGCGTGCAGACCGCCAGACTCAGGCCGCCCACCTGCAGCGCGCTGACCGACAACGTAGTCGGTGCCTTGCTGTCGATGCAGGCCATCTGCCAGGCACTTGCGCCACGCTGCTTGATGATCGCCTCTTTTAACGTCCAGATGCGCCAGAAGGCCGCTAACTGCTGATCCGGAGCTTCCGCCGCTATTTGCGCCTGTTCCTGCGCGCTGAACAGGTTTTCCGCCAGTCTGCGCCAGCCCGCTCTTGGACGCAGTACCTCAATATCGCAGCCGACGTCCCCTTCATCGCTGAGCAGCAGGGCAATATCGTCGCCGCTGTGGCTAAGGTTAAACCAGAGCCGCACATCGGTGGAAAAAGCCGGTTTGCCGTGCTGGCCAACGACAATCTCCGGCAAGGGCGAAATCACAGAGGCGAGCATGACGCGACCGGCAAGCCAGCCTGCGCGGCGGGCGCCCAATGGGGCACGATCTTTCAGCACAGACGCTGTCGGGCCAGCGCTGAGCGAGGAGATTTTACCCAGAAAGATCTGATACATATCAGTACCAGCGTTTGATGATGATGGAGGTGTTGATGCTCCCGGGAGCAATTGTACCAACCGGGGATTGCTTGCAGGCCAGTCGCTCAACATGCGTCATCCGGCATTTCAGCTCGCGGCAAATGAAACGTTTAACCTGAATAGCGGAAAGCCCCTTCCGGGCGATGAACACTTACTCGCCCGGAGGGATCTTTTTCTTGAAGGACAATCGACGGGCCTGCCATCCTGAAACCGCGTCACAGGCAACCGGCCGTGCCTTTTGCGGTGGTGAGCCATTTCAGGTGCTTTGATTTCAAGGCGGTACACTATGACAACCTCGACGCCTCGCCAACGGCACCACTCAGCGTGCTTTTTCCATTAAGCCGCCTTGCCACCCTGGACCGTGGTTGGACTTTCTATCCTGCCTACAGCGGCTTACGCACAAACAGGCCGTAGCTCAGCGCGCCCAGCATCAGGAGCGCTGCACCAAGCAAAAATACATTGGTGAATTTACCGGTGGTATCCAGAATAATGCCGGTAACGATCGGTGCCATTGCCGCCCCCAGGAAACCGCCAAAGTTCTGAATGGCGCCCAGCGAGGCCACCTGCGACTTCGGTGCGATGTCACTGGCCAGCGTCCAGAGCGCCCCCTGCGGCATCTGCGAGAAGAAATAACCCAGCGCCAGCAGGCCAATGGCCAGCGGGGTGCTGTTTACAAACGGAATCGGTGCCACGAAGCAGGCCGCCAGGGCCGCACCCGATACGATTGGCACCTTACGCGCGGTGATGGCTCTGACGCCCCGGCGCACCAGGTTGTCTGAAAGCATCCCACCCACCAGCACGCCCAGAATACCGGCCAGAAACGGAATGGAGGCAATCCAGCCGGTGGCTTTGAGGCTAAAGCCCAGCGATTTTTCCAGATAGCCCGGCAGCCAGGTCAGATAGACCCAGATCGTGAACATAATGGAGAAGTTGCCGATCACCATAAACCAGGTGGTGCTGTGTCGGAACAGCGCACGCCAGCGAACCTCGCCCTTCGCTTGCGGCACTGCGACGCTGGGTTGTCCGGCATGCAGCAGCGCATCTTCCCGGGCATTGGGATCGCGATAAAACTTCCACCACGCCAGCAGCAGGGGAAGCCCCATTACGCCGATCGCCACAAACATGCCGCGCCAGCCTAAGGTCAGCAACAGCACGGTCAGAATGGGCGGCGCAATGGCGTTGGCAATTTGCGAACCGGTATTAATAATCGCAGTGGGTAAACCGCGTTCACTGTCGCCAAACCAGCGATGGGTGATTTTAATTCCCGAGGTAAAGAACGGGGATTCGGACACGCCCAGCAGCATACGCAGACCGTAGAAATAGCTGTAGCTGTTGGCAAACGCCGTCAGCACGGTAAAGCCCGACCACAGCCCCAGCGCCCAGGAGAACATCTTTTTGGGGCCTAACTTGTCCACCAGCCAGCCTGCGGGCAGGTTAGCCAGCGCATAGGGCCAGAGAAACGCCGACAACAGCAACCCCATTTCGGTTTGCGAAAAGCCAAATTCCGCCGCAATGGTGGTGTTGGCAATACTCAGGTTGGCGCGGTCCAGGTAATTCACTATCGCCGCCAGCAACAGCAGCGTGACAATGCCCCAGCGCAGCTTCCCTTTCAGCGTGCCCTGCCCGCTCAACGTTGTTTCTGACATCGCCGCAGAGGGTTTCATGATGCCTCCCGCCCGGCAAACAGATCGAGATGGATTTTAATCACCGCTTTACGGATAGTCTGCGCCACCGGCGACGCACAGCCAGGGCGATGAATATCGTGAGGGAAAAACAGCGCAAACTGCCCCGGCGTCAGCGCGATGCTGTACTCATCCGTGATGTCCTGATAAAACACCACGTCATTTTCCTCCCGCCGGTCTTCCGCTATCACATGCTGCGGATGGGCACGCGTCACGCCGATGGTTTCGCGTCCGGCCAGCAGGTACTGAATATCGACATAGCGAAAATGGGATTCGGCCCGGCGGGCGCTGGCGGGCTCGGTCGCCATTTCCTGAAGCAGGCAGAACATCTGGTTGTCGGGCAGTAAATCGTATTTCCCCGTTTCCATCTGGCTGAAATCGCTGGCCGCTATCCAGCGAATCGCCTGGTCAACGATGGGATGAAACGCGTGACGCTCACGCGCCCAGTCAAGTTGATCGCATACAATCATGGTGTTTTCCCTTGTGGTAAAACGGTGCAGGAACAGACGGTGTCCGGTTTTTTTATGAAAGACGGTGTTGCCACAGCGCACTGCCATCACGAATCTGGTCAAGCAACACGCCAAGCCCCCAGAACTTCTCCAGCACGTTGTCCCGGTTAACGCGGCAGTGCTCGCTGGCGAAGGTGCCGAGGCGCTGGTGATAAATTTTGGCGTTTTTGGGATAGCCGAGGGTTTCGGTAACGGCGCTCAGCGACAGGAACAGCGACAGCTCATGGGCTTTTTCAGGCTGCTGGGCGCCCTGGTGATAAAGCCAGACGTAGAGGTTCGGATGAAAGTTCGTGAACACGCCGCTGAAGCCGCGCGAGCCCGCCTGAATGGCCGGCCACGCAATGGCCGCATTGGCGTTAATCACCGCCAGCGGCGTGCCTTCCGCCAGCCTGACGCGGCGTTGCACCGTGGGCAGATCGCAGCTCACGTCTTTCAGCACCACAAAGCGGCCGCTGTTGGCACAGAAGCTGAACTCGTCGTCGCTCAGCAGACGACGATACGGCGCCGGGCACTCGTAGAGCCCTAGCGGCAGCCCGGCAGGCAGCGCGTCCAGAATGTGATTCAGGTGAGCATAAAAGGTTTCGCTTCCCTGATTGTGCGGATCGAGGTGATTGGTCACCAGCACCAGCGCATCAATGCCCGTTCCGGCCATCGCCTGCAATTCCTGAGTCTGCTCGCTTAACCCATCGCTGATGTGGCCGGAGGCAATCACCGGCACCCGGCCCTGTACTTTCTCCACCACAAAACGCGCCAGCGCAACGCGCTCGTCCAGGCTGAGAGACTGCATTTCGCTGGACTGGCACACGGCGAACAGCGCATCCACGCCCTGCGCCAGATACCAGTCGATCAGGCGTGACAGGCCGGGGTAATCGATCTGATTCTCTGCGGTGAATGGGGTCAGCATGACGGGGACAATACCTTCAATCTTTTTCATGGTTTCTCCTGCCAGCGCCAGCGCGCGGCTGTTGCGTTACGTCGGATTATCGTTGGTTAAGTCGGGTGATGACCTGATGCCGCTTGGGCATATTGCTTGCGCCTTCCCGCTCTACGGCCAGGGACGCAAAGGCTGATGCCCATGTGGCGGCCTGCAGTAACGGCTGCCCCTGCGCCAGCGCGGCGGCCAGCGCGCCGTTAAAGGCATCGCCCGCGCCGGTGGTGTCCACGCTGAGCGCAGGAAAGGCGGGAATGACGTGACAATGCGGCGCGTCGAACAGCAGCGCGCAGCGCGCGCCCATGGTGATGATCACTCGCTGCGCCCCCTGCGCCACAATCGCCTGCGCCGCCTTACGCGCACTCGCCATGTCACAGATTTCAATGCCCGAGAGCCGCGAGGCCTCGGTTTCGTTGGGCGTCAGCACATCGATCATCGGCAGAACGTTCACAACCTCAGACGAGAACGGCGCCGGGTTCATGATGATGCGGACGCCCAGTGCGTGTGCCAGCCGGATAGCGCTGCGCGTGGCCTCGACGTTGTTTTCCAGCTGCAGTAACAACACATCCGCATCGGTAAGTTCATGGGTCAGCTCGGCAATTTCGGCATCCGTCAGGGTTTTATTGGCACCGGGGTAGATGGCAATCATGTTCTCGCCGTTTTCCTGCGAGACATAAATGATGGCGCTGCCTGTGGGTTCGGTATCCGTCTGGTATAAACGGAAAGAGTGAATGTCCGATGACGAAAGGTGATCAAACGCAAACTGGCTGAACCGATCGGTTCCGACCTTGGCAACAAAATGGACGCGCGCTCCGGCCCGGCTGGCGGCCATGGCCTGATTGGCCCCCTTGCCGCCGGGCCCGAGTGTGCTGCCTTGCGCCATCAGCGATTCACCACTTTGCGGAAAACGCGCCACCCTGGCGACGATATCAACATTGAATGCGCCAAGGATGCAGACTTTTCCCTGCCTGCTGGTGGTCTTTACGGTGGTTTTACGCGCCTGCAACCGCTTGAGTAAAACATCAAAATGGCCACTTTCGCTGATGAGCTTTTCCTGCAGATTACGGCGTTGCACTATGGCACCGCCGTAGCAGCGCTGAACCAGCCCCTGCTCTGCCAGCGCACGCAGATCGGTGCGAATCGTCTCCCGAGTAACACGCAACTGGCTCGCCAGCCCGTTAACGGTGACGCGTTCATGTTCGTCCAGCCATTGCAAAATTTGATTGCGTCGTTCTTCCAGAAACATCATCCCCCCTCCTGCCTGGCCGTTAAGCGTAAGGGAGCGCACGCAGCGTGAAAGTGATGCAGATCTCAGCACCTGGGGAAAAACGGAAGTAAACGGAAGTGAAGGGTTGTGTCGCTAAAGCGTTATCAAAGCGGGCAGTGTGATGGCTGAAAAGCAGAAAATGTGAGTCGTGAAGGGCGCGAAACAAAGGGTCTGTGGACGGTAAACGCGTGTTGAATGCGGATGATCATCTTCAGGAAAGGCGTGGCTTATCGCGCTGAGCATCTGTCGTGCGTCCCCGCCAGGCACCTGAGCGCGGGCTAACGTTTTCGCTTTCTGTATCCCCACGAGGCCAGGACAGCCAGCACGAGAGACAGTACGAACTTCACCACGATGAACGTAAACGAATAGCTGTTCATCGCCTCTTCGCCATCGCCTTCAATAGTGATATGGCTCATGAATAACGTGTTGATCCAGCTATCCGGGATCAGCACAAAAGCCGCCAGCAACACAATAATAAATATCGCAATTTTCATCTCACACCACACCGACTAAAATCTGGAATGCCGCGCACATCAAGGCGGCCATAAGCCATCAGATCTTTCCCGCCAGGCACTTTTATCTTAGGTATCCGCAGCAAAGCATTTCTGAGGGTTTGAAAATCCGATGAACTGTACAGCGTTACGCAGCCCCAAGAAACCCCGGTGCCGTCGCTGTTCAATGGGTGAAGCCGAAAGCTGCCCCGACGTGTGCCATTGACGTAAGCATGATCACTCATGGTTTCTGCGTTATATAAACCAAACCATTCGGAATGATGATTTCTGTACAAATGATACGCATCAATCACTTCTGCACGCAGTTGATTTAGCACGCTTCCTTTCGGGCGGTCGACTATCCAGTATGTGCCCGGCGGGATCGCGGCCTTTTCTCTATCTGAACAGTCAGGATTGTTGAGATAACGGTCAATTCCTGACAAAACATCAAATGAGCCGATGCCGTAACAGTCAAGCTTAACCCTTTTTCCGTCTGGCGAGAGACGAGCATAGTCCATCGTACAGATTTGCATCTCACATCCTTTGCGGGTGGCACAGGGTGAAAATAATACTGAATCCCTGTTCAACATCAAACGACGACCTTTTAAGATTCCTCTTATAAAGTTGCAACATCTTCCTTCACGCTCGTATTTTCATGAACGCTGAACATCGCCATCATTCCTGTTTTTTCAGCAGGAATAAACGCTCCGCACCGGCAGCGTAAACGAACAAAAGAGAAAAGCGTCTGAGTAAAAAATATTTATAAAAGCGCGATCTTATTTACGTTAAAAAAGACAGGCTGCCTTATTGACCATCAGGCATCCAACCCGCTGTGGTGATTAACATCACGTCTGAATCAGTCGAAATAAAAATCGCACCTCGCCTCTCAACCTGCAAGGGATATGCCCTTATGCACGCCAGCAAGTGGCTTCAGGCATAAAGATTTGGCTGCAACGTCTTAGTGTTAACCTGATTCCAGGCCATCTTGCCGCTATTTAATCGCTTTACCTGTGTGGGTTACGTTGATCACATTATTTACCAAAAGTGATTTTCACGGTATTAAATAATGCGCCTTATCACACCACGCGATTTCGTGTTTATTGCAAAATCGCTTACCTAATAATAACAAGGTGCAATCACGAGATTTACTAACACTCAATTAATTAACCTACCTCTGATTTAAAAATCATGTCACCTGTTTAGCAAAGTCATAAGGAAAAGGTAACAATGAGGGAGCAATCATGAAAACAATCAAACATTACCGATGGCACATGATATTACTGGTGTGCTTTATTACGATTATTAATTACCTCGATCGCACTGCGTTGGGCGTTGCCGCCCCGACAATTATGAAGGAGCTGGATATTACCAAGGAGCAATATTCCTGGGTCGTCAGCGCCTTTCAGCTGGCTTATACCATCGGCCAGCCCGTGATGGGTTATTTCATTGATACCATTGGCCTGAAGCTGGGCTTTTTTATCTGCGCCATCGTCTGGGGGCTGGCCACCTTAGCGCACTCACTGACGGGTTCCTGGCAGGGCCTGGCGTTTATGCGCGCCATCATGGGCTTTAGTGAAGCCTCGGCGATTCCGGCCGGGGTGAAAACCGCTGCCACCTGGTTTCCGGCCAGGGAACGCGGCATTGCCACCGGCGTCTTTAATATGGGCTCCTCTTTTGGTGCCATGCTGGCACCGCCGCTGATCGCCTGGTGCATACTGTTTCACAGCTGGCAGTTTGCGTTTCTGGTGGCCGGTGGCCTGGCTATTGTGGCGGCCTTTATCTGGTTCATCTTTTATAAAGATCCCAAAGAGGCCAAACGGCTGTCGGCGGAAGAGCGCGCCTATATTGAGGGCGGTCAGGAAAAACACCTTCATACCGAGCAGAAAGAGAAGACCTCTAAATTAGCCATCCTCAAACAGCGTAATTTCTGGGGCATTGGCCTCTCACGTTTTCTGGCCGATCCGGCCTGGGGCACCATCAATTTCTGGGTGCCGATCTTCTTTGTGGAAACCCTGCACTTCAGCCTGAAAGAGATTGCGATGTTTGTCTGGCTGCCGTTCCTGATGGCCGATCTGGGCTGCCTGGCAAGCGGCTTTGTGGCGAAGTTCCTGAACGATCGCGGCATCGGCCTGATCAATTCGCGCCGTCTTACCTTTACGCTCGGGGCGGTGCTGATGACCACCATCGGCCTGGTCAGCATTGTTCAAAACCCCTATGTCGCCGTGTTGCTGATCAGCATTGGTGGCTTCTCGCACCAGTTGCTTTCTACCGTGGCCGCCACGCTGGGCGCAGACCTGTTCAGGAAGGATGAGGTCGCGACTGCCGTCGGCATGGCTGGCGCCTGCGCCTGGTCCGGTCAGTTGATCTTTAACCTGTTTATTGGCGCGTTTGTCAGCATCATCGGCTTTGGTCCGTTCTTTGTTGCGCTGGCGGTGTTTGACCTTATCGGTGCGGCGGCTCTGTGGATTCTGATCAAAGAACCAAAGGAACCTGGAGAACCGGATGCCGGGTTAGCGGTATCGCAGTAGTGTTGTCGCGGAATGTGTCCCGGGGCACGTGAAGGGACGTGCCTCCTTTTTCAGCTTCAGGCGACCAGTACGACGCGTGAACATTCTCATCGTCGAAAGTGCGGGATTCAGTGCTGAACAGCGTTAATCACGTGGGGTCGAGCATTGCTGTGCACGTCCATCCAATACAAGCCGTTATGTATATTTTTTAAAATTATGTTAATACATGCTTATGCTTTCTGTTGGGGTTGGATAGATGTGGGATATGTCTTCATTCTTTGCAGCATTACTGGTTTACAGCATAGGGACGGCATCGCCTGGCCCGGGCAATCTTTCCATTGCCAATGCGGCGATGAACTATGGTCGTAAAGCTGGTCTGGTGCTGGCCACCGGTGTGATTTCAGGTTCGATTTGTTGGGGCCTGTTAACCGCCTTTGGCGTGTCCGCGATTTTGGTTTCTTCCCACGGTTTTATCGTCTGGTTAAAACTGCTCGGCGCGGCTTACCTGCTCTGGCTGGCCTCGAAAGCGTTGCGCAGTGCTTTTCGCCCTGGAGAACTTTCGGCACGACCAGCCCAGGCCCACGCGCGTTTACGCGGCTATTATTTGCAGGGTTTGGGATTGCACCTGACCAATCCCAAAGCCGCGTTAACCTGGTTCACCGTGACCAGCGTGGGCCTGACGAACTCTGCGCCACAGTGGCAGAGCTATGTTCTGGTTGCTACCTGCGCACTGACCGGGGTGATGATATTTAGCCTGTATGCGCTGATTTTTGCTTCGCAAATGGCGGAGACGTATCTCAATCGGGCACGACGCAGTTTCGATCTGATCTGTGCGGGGTTTTATGCGTTGGTGGCGGTGGGGTTTTTGGTGTCGCTAAGGTGAACATTGTTTTCGCTACAGACAATATTCTCTCTGAAAAAAAATTACTGATATTCTTATTTACTCAAGAGATGAATACATCTCCTTTTCTGAGCGAATAAATAATGCCCTAACCCTCCCTACTGTTCAGAGAGGGTCAGGCATTGAAGATCAACTATTTAATTTAACATCGGACAAAAATTCTAGGTGGCGATTTCTTCGGATAATGTATAACTGCAAAATACATCCTAATACTGCCACAGCACCTGCTGCAACTGCCAGCATCCAGACAGGAATTTCGAATAAAAGCATGACCCCGCCAAGCGCTGCACCAATAGCGCTTCCTAAATAAAGTGCAGATTCATTCAAAGCAACAGCTAAATTACCGTCGCCTGCAGTCATTCTGGAACTAATCAATTCGTTATTCTGAGGAACTTGTAAGGCCCAGCCAACAGCGCCCCAAAGCGCAACAGGAACCATAAGTAACCATTGATTCATTCCCGCCAGTAAAGGAAGTGACAGCAATGACAACGCTAATATCAGAAGAATAGCAAATGTCAGCACTGGCCCTTTAACTTTATCAACAACAGGGCCGACAAGAAAACTACCTACCACACCGCCCAAACCCCACACCCATAAATACGAAGTTAAGCTCAAGTCGATTGAAAAGTCAGAAGACTTTACCAGGGGTGCAATAAACGTATACATACCCAGACTCGAAATTGCCGCCAGCAAGGAAACTGTTAATATCGTCACTACATTGGCATCTCTGAGTATTGATAGCTTTTCTCCGAGCGTGCTTTTATGACCTGAGGGCAACGTTGGTAATTTTACTGCCAGGCCAATAAAAGAAATTACACCGAGCAAGCTGATTAACCAGAGCGCAGACTGCCAGCCAAAATGCTGCGCCAACAACAGACTCAATGGAACGCCCAGTACGACACCACTCGCCATGCCTCCCATGATTATCGCAATCGCTTTGCCTTGATTACTAGGGCCGGAAATCGATGCTGACGCTGAGATTCCCATGGCTAAATAAACCCCTGCCCCAATACCTGCTAATGCGCGAAACACCAAAAGCCATGTAAAACTTGTTGCTAATGCACTGCCTGCGTTTGCCAGAAAGAAAAGCATCAACGCAATGAGTAAATTTGATTTCTGCTTTGAGGAAGGCATTATTGCGACAAATATTGGTGAACCTAAGCCATAAGCAAGCGTAAAAGCAGTCACAAGTTGTGCAGCCATACTCACTGAGACAGAAAAAGATGTCTCAATCATAGGTATCAGGCCCGCTGTAACATAAGAAGCCATGCCAAGAGCAAATGCCCCTATCGCGATAAGATAAACGGATGATTGAGCGTTATTTTTCATCAATACTCCTTAAAAAATCCAAAAAAAAATAAAATCCCGTGCCATGAATACACGGGATAGGGTTATTTAAAAGCTCAATTCAACATTATATTCTTTTAACCAAGAGTTTAACCCTACAGCTAATTCCATTCCCATGCGGTCATACATAGGTGAGTTTTCTCCTAACGACAGAGTCAGCTTATCCTTAACACGTCTTTGATCCAGCAATGGTAAGACGGGTGAAGATTTGTCATTAAGTATTTCAGTTACGGAACTGCGAAGCGCCGCTTCATAGGCAGGATCCTGAGTTGACGGATAAGGGCTTTTAACGCGTTGAGAAATTGACTCTGGCACCAGGTCAAGAGTTGCAGCACGAAGAATACTTTTTTCTCTTCCATCAAAAGACTTCATTTCCCAAGGAATGTTAAATGCATACTGGACAAGTCTGTGGTCGCAGAAAGGTACGCGAACTTCTAATCCAACAGCCATACTCATTCGATCTTTACGATCCAATAATGTCTGGACAAATCTGGTCAGATTGACATAACTCATTTGTCGCATTCGTTGATCAATCGCGTTTTCACCAGCCAGTACGGGCGCTTCAGCAATGGCTTGCGAATAACTATCTTTCAGGAACTCATTCATATTCAATTTTGACAACAAAGAATCATTGAATAAGGTTTTCCCATCAAAATATTTACCAGTAACTGAAGTCAGCCAGGGATAAGTTTCTGCTTTAATTGCTTCCGGATCATGAAACCAACGATAGCCACCAAAGACTTCATCAGCCGATTCACCAGAAAGAGCTACTGTTGAATGCTTTCTGATTTCTTCAAATAAACGGTACAGAGAGGGCCACATATCGCCCCAGAAAGCTGGCGGTAAATCAAGCGCTCTGATGATATTTTGGCGTAATTCGGGATCAGCCATCTCTTTACTGTCAAGAATAATTTCACCATGCGAAGATTTGATCATGCGGACCAGATCTTTTACAAAAGGAGCATCAGGAGTGCCACGTACTGCGTCGCTCACAAAACCAGCGCCATGATCTGCGAAATCAAGAGAGAAAGAGCGAATGTTTTCTTTTCCCGCAGCAAGTAATTTTTTAGATGCCAGTGCAGTGATAATTGAAGAGTCAAGTCCTCCTGATAGCAAGCTGCAGAGTGGAACATCTGCGACGACTTGCCTTTCCACAATATCCTCAAGAAGATCGCGGGTATGCTGAATAGTCTGCTTAAGAGAATCAGTATGTTCTTGAGCTTCTAACTGCCAGTAACGATGCTTGCTACTTCCCGAACCTGTAAACTTGATCATTTCACCAGGTAGAACCTCGTACATACCGTCAAAAACGGCTTGCCCTGGGGTCTTGACCATTTCCAGAATTTCTCTTAAACCATCGGATGATACTTTTGAAGGGACCAATGGGTTTGCAAGCAGTGCCTTAGGTTCAGAACCAAATATTACTCCGTCGGCAGTTGGATAATAATAAAGAGGTTTTACTCCCATTCTGTCGCGTATGAGGGTTAAACTCTTCTCATTAATATCCCAGATAGCAAAAGCATAAATTCCGTTCAACTTATCGGCGAAGTCCAAACCCCACTCTAAATAAGATCGAAGAACAACTTCTGTATCACTATTTGAATTAAAAACATGTCCCTTTTGAGACAACTCGGCTCTAAGCTCGCGAAAGTTATAAACTTCGCCGCTGTATGTTATAGCCGCATGAGCACGATTATTACGATGCCCAGCCACCATAGGCTGCAATCCACCTTCTAAATCAATAATCGATAACCGGCGATGTCCTAATCCAACAGGGCCATCAATCCAAATACCTTCAGCATCAGGACCACGTTTAGCCATTGTGTCCGTCATTTTTTGAAGAATATCTTTTGACTCAGCTAAATTTCTTTCCCAAGACAACCATCCGCTAATACCACACATTTTTATCTCCAAATTTAAAAGTTAACCAAGAATTTCCAAATCGGCATCTTTAGGTTGAATAATACGTTCACCGTCACAAATATATTGTGAAATAGGGTATTTATTAAAACCCTCGGCAATTTTGTTTAAACTCCTCTGTAAGTTTATAGAGTCATTTAAACTCGCAAAATCTTGGGAAGGCAAAATACCAGAATTACAGAATAGTAATACGTCGCTACAAAGTGCACTTAACTTATAAATCGTCTCTAATCCTTTTGGAATAGTGTCTTTGTTAGTCTTATAGTCTAGTAAGATTTCCTCTCTACCAAACTTGTCTTTAGTCCAGACTTGTAAGTGGTCGTTATCCCATGCTGGTGTGTCATAAGTTATACGAGCATGTATAATTCTGGAGCATTGATCATGAAAAGAAAAATCAACTGTTCGCTGGCGCACTATGTTTACAAAACTGCTATATCCAGTTATTACAGCACTTCCCGTCGATGCGTTAATGAAAGCACTATCCATTACGGTGTTACCAGATATAGAAAAATCCGAGTTAACACCAGAAACGTCCCTAATTTCCAGTGGAGGGTTGTCAGGCCAGATCCACGAAACTAAGTCCAGAGCATGAATGACTTCACTTATGACTCCACAAGTAGGCCTGTAATCATTAATTCTGTCTTTACCCCAATAAAAATGACCTCTGATAAGCCGACATTCATTCTTAATTAAAAAGTCTTTTAAAACACGTGTTGCAGAAGAATAACGCTCAACAAGGTCTAAGGCAAAACCCTTCAAATTAGTCAATCCATCAATACTTTCAGCAAGAGGATCATATTGAGTCAATAAAGGCTTTTCAGCTATAACAAATCCAGTGTAACCACTGAGTTGTTTAAGAACACTTGCGTGACTTTCATCATTTACAGCTACAATCACTATTCCTGGTTTAAATGACAGTAATGCCTTTTTAAGATCTGCATAATAAGGTATATCCACATCCTTCACAGAGCGACTTACATAAGCAAAATCTACTGCTATATCTTCATGTTTTTTATTTAAATATTGAAATGCACGCCAGTATCTTTTACCGGCATAACCTAAACCAACAATGAGAACTTTCATATTAGTCATATATTAAGTAATAGGATTTTTCATTACATTGCTGAAAACCAAATTTATTGTATAAGGATTCAGCAACAACTGTTGATTGCAGTGATATTTTTTTCACTTCTGCTTCATTAAACCATTTCAATAAAACTTCTAATAATGAAATTGCAATCCCTTTGTTCCTCATTTCTTTTTTTACGACCATAGACTGAACCCAACCGCTGAAGCCATTAATACAGTCTATAGTCGGAGCACGAGAATCTATGACTCCAGTAATGCAACCCACTGCATTTCCACTTAATGAATCTTTTGCAATCAGAATAGCTACTCTACCGTCGTGCTCTATTTTTTTTTCGAGCCAAGATTTGTAAGCAAACTTCCATTTTTTTTGATCCAATTCATTCTTACATCCATAAATGCCATCTGAATTATCCAGTAACTCGCTGCGCAACATGATGAGTGAATCAATATCACTGATCGTTGCCTCTTCTATCACAAACTTGTTATCTGACATTTTAACCAACCTTTAATGGTTCTTCTGTCGGTTGTAGAGGAATTGATAGATATTGAAAAACCTCAACGATTGCTTCAGCAAGTCGAGCAATATGCGTTTCCGTATGTGCAGGCGTCGCATTAATTCTGAAGCGCTCAGTACCTACTGGAACGGATGGATAATTGATAGGCTGAATATAGATACCATGGAACTTCAGCAATCTTTCGGCGGCAGCTTTACACTTTTCTGCATTGCCAATCAATACAGGTAAAATATGCGTCTCGGAACAAGCCATTATTGGTATTCCAGCTTTCGAAAATGCGTCCCTCAGTGACTGAGTATTCGCATGAAGTTTTTCTCTTAATATGTCATTTTCCTTTATGAACTTTATACTTGCCAAGCTTCCCGCTGCAATACAAGGTGGTAACGATGTGGTGAAAATGAAACCTGTAGCGAATGATCTTATGGCATCGATCATTAAAGTACTTGCTGTGATATAGCCGCCAATAATACCAATAGCTTTCGCCATAGTGCCTTGAATGATATCGACTTGATCACTCACACCTAAATCTTCTGCGATGCCAGCACCTTTAGAGCCATACATACCAATTGCATGTACCTCATCCAGGAACGTCATGGCGTTATATTTTTTCGCAAGCGCAACTATTTCTTTTACAGGGGCAATATCACCGTCCATTGAATACACAGACTCAAAGATGACTAACTTTGGCTTCGCTTGTTCAAATTTACTTAAGATGTTTTCGAGATCTTCGATATCATTATGCTTAAATATCACACGTTCATTTTTAGTAGCCCTGATTCCATTTACGATTGATGCATGATTTAGTTCATCACTAATCACGACTAAATCAGGAAAAAGTCTCAGAAGGCATTGCAATGTGGCATCATTTGAGCCGAATCCCGTCGGAAATACTAAAGCAGCTTCCTTTTTATGCCAGTGTGCAAGTTCTTTTTCAAGGTGCTGATAAATCTCATGAGAACCTCCAATATTCCTTGATCCACCGGATCCCGCTCCATGGCTATCTATAGCAGCATGCATTGCCTGTCGCACAACAATGTTTTCTGACATTCCCAGATAATCATTGCTGCACCATACAATAACTTTTCTTTCATTGTCGGTGCTTAAAGTTGCAACAGGATATTCACCACATCTACGATTGAGATAAGTAAATGTTCTATATTGCCCACTTGACTTAAGGTTTATTAACTTCTCTTGCAATTTATCTTGATACATGAATGCTTCCCTTCATTGATATATTCTTTCAAGTGACTGTTTTTAATGAATTAAAAACAAACACTCAACTTGAGACATCCATTCTCATACATAAGATTAAGTGATACAATCTAATCGATTATGCTATTACTAAAGGTATCATCGTGAAAAAAACCAGCACTCCACCTCGCACTCGCCCTAAACTCGAAGAGTTTCTACGTTCCAAAAGAGCCACAATATCTCCTGAGGAGGTTGGGTTGACTGCGTCATCGAGACGTCGTACACCGGGATTGCGCCGTGAAGAGATCGCTGCTTTGGCTGGTGTGGGTGTCGTTTGGTATACCTGGCTGGAGCAGGGAAGAGATATAAGTGTTTCCACGTCATTTTTAGACAATTTATCTAAGGTCTTAAAGCTTGATAGTACAGAAAGGAATTATTTATATCTTTTAGCTCAGCAGAGACTACCTGCAGAATTAGGAAAAACCTCAAGCACTGTGCCACCTCTGATATTAAGGTTATTGAAGGATTTGAGTTACAGACCTACTTATGTTCTTAATTTGCGCTGGGACATTCTTGCCTGGAATAAAGCTGCAGAAGCATTATTCAATTTTAGCTCTCATGCCGAGCAAGACAGGAATTTTCTTTGGCTACTTTTTAACGATGAACTTTACAGAAAATTGATGCAACCATTTGATGATCAACTTGTGCAAATGGTAAATAGTTTTCGAAGAGACTATGCGAAGTCTCCATATGATCATGAAATTAATGCACTTATCGAACGCCTTAATGAAAGCTCACTACTTTTTAGAGAGCTTTGGCAATCACATGATATTTATGGACCATGCAGTGGAATCAGAGATTTTTATATAAAAGATATTGGGCCTGCAAAATTTGATCATTATTCCCTAATTGTTGATGATCAGAAAAATATTCGTATGGTTTACTACGCTGTGCAAGATGCGAATATTGATGATAAATTTAACAACTGGATTAATCGCCGCTGTAAAACACAAATATTCGCCTGATGCTATGAGTCGTGAAATTGTTAGCTAAAAATACGGTTATCTTTAGCTAACAGTTCCTTCATTCTCTTTGACTAATGCAAAAAAAATAAAAAACTCTTTAATACACTTTTTTAAATAAATCCATTTAATGGTTGTAGTCACCTTTTTAGGTGGTTTTTTAAACCTAATCTATTTTAATGACCACTTTACCAATATGTTTTTTCTGTTTTATAATGATCCATGCTGCCTTAGTTTCTTCAAAACGAAAGACTTCACTAATTACAGGCTTTATTTTGCCAAACGAGATAGCTTTATTCATAGATTCGAAATCCTCTCTGGAACCCACACTTAAAGGTATTAGTTTAGCACCACTTGAATAAATAGTCATATAATCGATTTTGTAATCGCTTCCCGCTACAAAGCCTAGCATAATTATTTCACCGCCTGGTGAACAGCTTTTTAATGAGTTGTTAATTGTTCCTGGTCCACCCACTTCGATAATACGGTCAACACCTTTTCCATTAGTTAGCTCTTTCACCTGATTATGCCATTCTGGGTGCTCTTTGTAATTTATAATATGATTAGCATTTAGCTTTCTCAGCATTGCTTCTTTCTCTGGAGTTGATGTCAGCGCGATCACTTTCAATCCGAGTAATTTGGCAAATTGCAGACAAAATAATGAAACCCCTCCTGTTCCTTGTATCAATACTGTTTCACCGGCTTTCAAAGCGCGTGGTTGCAAAAGGCTATTCCACGCTGTAACAGCTGCACAGGGTAACGTTGAGGCTTCTTCATAGCTAAGATGAGAAGGAATACGTACAAGAGCTTCTTCACTAATGACTTTGTACTGAGTTAACCACCCATCTGATTCAAGACCCCAAGCTCCTCGAGCAGTTTGCTCACTAAGTTCGCCTCCCAACCAATTAGGGAAAAAGATCCCTGCCACTCGATCCCCTTTAACAAATCTCGTAACATCTTTACCTATCTCTACTATCTCACCAGCACCATCAGAGCAAGGAATTAATTCCTTTAAAGGGGATAATGTGCCTGTACCTAATAACATAGATATATCTCTATGATTTAAGCTACATGCTTTAATCTTGATAAGAACTTCTTTTTTGCCTGGTTGAGGTGTACATTCCTCCACCATTTCTAAAAAATCAATGTCACCAAATTCTTTTACGCGAAAGCTCTTCATTTCTACATCCTCATCATCCCTATTTAAATCTAATATAGTTCATGAAAATTAAATCCCACTATAATTTATGAAAAAAACACTACCTGCTAATGTCAAAGGCAAGATGTAGTTACCCACTGAGAGATAAACGTGGCTCTAGTTTTTTATGTTATTCGCTGATATTTTTCCAACACAGACCGCATTGAAAATTAAACTTTATTTGGAAACTCATGACACAAGCATTCATTATAACTACCTGTAAAACCGCCTTTATTTTAGTGTGGAATATTAGAACTTAATCACGCTAAAATTTCCTAATAGTGAGTACCTCAAAGATTTTATTTTTGCCCGTATTTCCTCACTATCCCTTCTTCCACAAAACACTGCTCCAGCGCCGTAATTACCGCCCTGATGCGTGCGACTTTTTGCAAATCCGGATGGAGCACTGATCCTACCCACGTAATGTGGACACAGGCCTAAGCGAGGTTTTCGTTTTCAAATTGTTCCGGGCTGAGACCGCCACAGGCACTGTGACGACGCCACCGATTGTAATCACACTCAATATAATTAAAAACCGTCGTCCGCATTATTTCCCGGCTGATAAAGCGTTCCCCGTGGATACACTCCACTTTTAGTGAATGAAAGAAGCTTTCCGACACGCATTATCGTAGCAGCAACCTTTTGCGCTCATACTGCCGTGCAGGCTATGCCGCTTCAGCAATGCCTGATAATCCGCTGAGCAGTACTGGCCACCACGGTCAGTATGAACGATAACGCTTTTCGGGCGTTTACGCCGCCAGAGCGCCATCCGTAAGGCATCGCAGGCCAGTTTCGCCGTCATTCCTGAGGACATCGACCAGCCGATAACTGTGCGAGACCACAGGTCAATCACCACCGCCAGATACAGCCAGCCTTCATCCGTATGAAGGTACGTGATGTCACCTGCCCACTTCTGGTTCGGACCACTGGCGTACTAATCCTGTTTCAGCAGGTTCTCTGACACAGGCAGACTGTGCTCACGGTAACTGACCGGCCTGAACTTCCGGCTGGCTTTCGCCCGCAGTCCCTGACGGCGCAGGCTGGCAGCGATGGTTTTGATATTATATTCAGGCAGTTCGTCGGCGAGACGAGGCGCACCATAACGCTGCTTTGCCTCAGTAAATGCCTGACTGACAGCAGTATCACAGACGAGCCGGAACTGCTGGCGTGGGCCGGGTTGATGGCGACGTTAGAGCCACGCATACCAGCCGCTTTGGGCAATCCGGAGGACGCGACACATGGCTTTGACGCTGAAATCAGCCTGATGATTTTCGATGAAGTCATACTTCATTTCAGGCGCTTCGCGAAGTATGTCGCGGCCTTTTGGAGAATGGCCCGCTCCTCTGCCTGCTCAGCCAGTTGGCGTTTGAGGCGGGTATTTTCAGCAGCCAGTTCGTTCTCCCGTTCTGAGGATGTCATTTGCTGCTGTTGTCTACTGCGCCAGTTGTAGAGCTGCGATTCATACAGGCTGAGTTCGCGAGCGGCGGCAGCGACACCAATACGCTCAGCCAGTTTCAGCGCCTCATCGCGGAATTCGGGTGTGTACTGTTTACGGGCCGTTTTGCTGGTTGATGCTGGTTTTGTCACGAGTAATCAACTCTGGTTGAGAGTTTACTCACTTCGTCGCGTGTCCACTAATGGTGGGTAGGATCAACACATCCTCATCGCTGATCACAATTACTATTGATAAAGGAATAGTAATCATGATTGCTATCAATTGTATTTCAGGCCACCACGAAGCTAAAGAGACAAACTACACACAGCGCTATGCGACCGTGGGTTATGTGACCCGCACTCCAGATTACCGCCGCATTCCGGCGATTACGCTTAAAGGCTGTTGGTTGAAAACAGCGGGCTTCCCCATTGGGGTGCAACTGGATGTGAAAGTGACCTGGGGGCGGATCATTATCAGCTTTAAGCCCAGGGACGTGATCAACGGGACGCGGGTGAGATCGATTGAGGAACTGGCGTCACTGCCTGTGCATATGAGAAAACGGGTGATGAAGGCGATTGGGTTGACTGACTGATAAGGGTTGATGGGCTTGCCCCTGCGAAGGTGGGGGCGAGTGGGGTTTTAGGTTCATTTTCAATTTGTGAGAAAACAAGTCGTATATTGTTGAATTAATTCCGTAGGAATTTATTAACAAAATCATTGTGCACGCCCTACTTAATCAACATCTTATTTTTAACACCCTTTATTTTCAAATAAATTTCATCAGGAACCGTAGAGTTACCTCAACCTTTTGCATCAGATCTACCCACCGACCAGACTAACAGGAAGCATAAAAACGCGTAAGGTAGCCACAATCAATATAAAAAACCACGAAATTAGATTACTAAAAAATAAATCAGCCACCCATCATTTTTCATTACCAATGATATAGCCAAGTCTCTAAAAAAATCATACCATAACATAAACTAAACAAAGGGTTGACTCATGTTTATATAAAAACCCCAAAAAGACAAACAGAGCTGATTACTTAAAGGACTAAAGCCATGATGAAAAAAAACAGCTTAAATACAATTAGAAAGTTTAAGTTTAATAAAAAAAAGAACAAAAAATACAGTCTTGATGAAACATTGAACCTGTCAACAAAAGCAGTTACAATCATTCCTTTCTTGCTTATTTGTTTTGGTTCGGCTCAGCTATTTACTTTTTCCATCTCGCATGGCATTTCCTTTACAGACTTACTTAAAGTCAGCATGTTGATGTCATTTGGAGCAATGTATTTAGTTATGATTATCTCCTTAATCCTCATCGCTTCATCAGTAACATTACTCAGCCATTCCCTTAACAGGATCGTTAATAAAGAACTTATAGGGAAATCAAAATTCGATTTTTTAAAAACGCATCCTAAAATTTCATTATCTTTTATCAGTTTAATGCTTGGCAGTTGGCCTTTTGTCTTTCTAATTTATCCCGACAGTAAAAATTTATGGGTAAATTTCCTCTACTATTTATTATCTTTAGCAGTAATATTAGTTTTCTATCATAACTGCTTAACAACATCATTTATTGGCAGCAGCAATTTACCTAAAAATAACCTAATTAGTAGAATAAAAGTAGCAGCATTAGCATTAATACCATTATTTTCCATGTATGCCGTACTGTTTTTTTATTTGACATTTGATGTCCTCATCAAAAAAAACAGTATATCTGACTATATGGGTATTATTTATCTTTCATTAGTATTAACTATAGTTAACTTCCTGTCATTATATCTCCCAACAATTGAGAAGAGAAAAGAGGCAATTCCGACAACAACTTTTATGTTAACTTCCATGTCGTTTCTTTTCTTATTAATGCCAGGTGAAATTTCTGACTATCCAGTTAATAAGTTAATCAGAAGTGTCGGGCTTGGGTTAGAGCATCGTTGCTATTTAAAAAAAGAAATAGATAAAACCTCAATCCCAAAAGCGTTAAAACGTGAAGAAGGCAATATTGTCGAGCTTTCAGTTGTAATAAACATTGATAATATTTATTACTTATCCTACCTCGACGATGATGACTTTAAATCCAGCCTTAGGTTTGTTGCTGCAGATCTGACCCGAGTGGGCTGCCCAAGAGATTTGACGCCATTGGGTGCAAACCAAATTTAATTCTATGTATTTCTTACGTCACTTTGACTGGCTCTTTGTTGATTAAGACACCGCGATGCAAGTGATGTTTTCATCGGCAATATGATGGTAACCGCATGAAGAAGCTTTTTTCGATGAACCACTCAACACGGAGGGCTGAATGAAACTCGCTGAGACAGAATTATTCGGAGTCGTTGTAGTACCAGAGGACTTTAGTGAAATATTAAATCTAGCAACTTTAGATATAGATAATGACCGAAACATTTATATGTGGCGAGGACAAGGTGATATTTCGTGGCCAATACATAGCTCGGCATATAGACGTCTGATGAAAGACAGAAGCTATCCACTTGGAGAGCATGTAATGCGAGACTACGAGCGAGAGCTATTACTCAATGCTCAACATCAAGGATACCATTTCGAAAATGGCAGAACATTAAGTGATTTTGAGTTGCTTGCAAAGCTTCAGCACCATGGTGCAGCAACACGATTGATTGATGTATCAAGAAATATTCTTGTTGCCTTATGGTTTACCTGTGATTCAATGCACGATAAAACTGGCCTTGTATTTGGATTACATTATTCAGCAATAAATGGATTTGAAGGACGGCCTGACCCCCGCTCTTATAATCAGGCATTCGCACGAGAAAGCGACTTATCGACGGATGAAGATGATTTTAATGATGGTCCAAAATTATGGCAACCTCCTGTTGTAACAAAAAGGATTGCTGCTCAGAGTGCACAATTTCTATATAGCCGGGTAAGTTACGATACATCAGGAAGCCTGAGCTTCAGGAAAGATGAAAACCTGGTCAGAATAATCGCTATAACGCCGGAAATGAAAAAAAAATGTCTAAAAATACTGGAAAATACCTTTGATATTAGGAGGTTGACATTGTTTCCTGACATTGATGGCTTTTGTTTTTCCAACAGTGTAAATTTTGGAAGTCACAGCAATGAAAGATGGTGAATATTCTAATCAGCAATCTACGAAAGACCGTGGCAGTGGGTGATTAATTTTTATTTAAATAATCATTTAAGATAAAAACCTGTTTAGATCATTTCCTTACACTTACACTGAATGGACACTACTGGTATTGCTGTAGAGGACACTATTAAGGACATTCCATTTTATCTTAATTTCGAACAACATAGCCCAGAAGTTATTGAGTTGCCATTGCGGTCTATTCGCAAAGGGGAACAGGTCACTAAAACAATTCACGCGATATTTTTATTAGACTTAATTTAATCTCGGCGCTCTCAGCTCATAATCTGAAAAGCAGAAGCCCACCCTATCCGTTATTATATTGAACGGCTGCCACATTGACGTTTATTACTGCGGGGTGAGCTTCTTATTTTTACGATTTTTTACGAGGCGTCAGATCACTGTCAGCGCCGGACGTACAGTGTTGAGACTCAATGTCATCCCCTGATTCTGATTCGAACAAAATTCAGGAGGCGATGGACTTTTCCATCACCCTCTGCAATGCATCCAGTACGGCTAATCAATTAATTAGAGCTGAGCAAGTATCGCCTCTACGCTCGCTTTTGCATCACCAAACAGCATGGCGGTGTTTTCTTTGAAGAACAGCGGGTTCTGTACCCCTGCGTAACCCGTATTCATCGAACGTTTGAACACCACCACCTGCTGTGCTTTCCATACCTCCAGTACCGGCATACCCGCGATGGGGCTGCCGGGATCTTCCTGCGCGGCCGGGTTGACGGTGTCGTTGGCGCCGATGACAAGCACCACGTCGGTATCACTGAAGTCGTCATTAATCTCTTCCATCTCCAGCACGATATCGTAGGAGACTTTTGCTTCCGCCAGCAGCACGTTCATATGTCCCGGTAAACGCCCGGCTACTGGATGGATACCGAATCGTACCTGTACGCCTAGCGCAATCAGCCGGCTGGTCAATTCCTGTACCGGATACTGCGCCTGGGCTACCGCCAGGCCGTAGCCGGGAGTAATAATGACTGAACGGGCGTATTTCAGCGCTTCCGCTACCTCCGCAGCGCTGCATTCGCGATGTTCGCCCTGCGGGGCGCTAGCGTCAGATGCCGTACCCTCGCTGCCAAAGCCGCCGGCGATGACGCTGATAAACGCGCGATTCATGGCCTTACACATAATATAAGAAAGGATGGCCCCGGAAGAGCCAACCAGCGCGCCGGTCACGATTAGCAGGTCGTTACTGAGCATAAAACCTGCCGCCGCCGCTGCCCAGCCGGAATAGGAGTTGAGCATTGAGACCACCACCGGCATATCTGCACCGCCGATTGAAGCAACAAGATGCCAGCCAAACGCCAGCGCAATTAGCGTCATCACACTTAATGCCAGACTCTGCCACAACAGGCTATCGCTGCGCACGAATACCATCATTAAGGCCAAAGAGGCCAGCAGAGCCGCAAGGTTCATAACGTGGCGGCCAGGCAACATCAGCGGTTTTGATGCGAAAATTCCGCGTAGCTTACCGAACGCCACCACTGAACCGGTAAAGGTGATGGCTCCGATGAAGATCCCCAGAAAGACCTCTACAAGGTGAATAGCCGTCATGGCCGTATCGTCGAGCGGCGCGTGGCCAAGGTAGCTATTGATCCCAACCAGTACCGCCGCCAGGCCGACAAAGCTGTGCAGAATCGCCACCAGCTCCGGCATTTCGGTCATTTCAACCCGCTGCGCGAGAAAGATACCGATGCCGCCCCCAGCCATCATCGCGACCAGTATCCATGCAAGATTGGCCGCCTGGGGGCCGAGGATGGTCGCCGCCAGCGCAATCGTCATCCCGGCGATGCCGAAAACGATCCCTGCTCGCGACGTTTCGTGCTTCGATAAGCCAGCCAGGCTAAAAATAAACAACAGCGCGGCAATAATGTAAGCCGCAGTAACAAGACCTTCAGACATAACGACTCCTTAGTTTCTGCGGAACATTTTCAGCATGCGACGAGTGACGTAAAAACCGCCGAAAATATTAATACTGGCGATAAAAACGGCGACGATCGCCAGGGCAAAGATCCAGCCTCCCTGGCTGATTTGCAGGACCGCACCGACAATGATGATCCCTGAAACCGCATTGGTGACCGACATCAACGGCGTGTGCAGGGCGTGATTGACGTTCCACACCACGTAATAGCCCACCACGCAGGAGAGAGCGAAGACGGTAAAATGGGCAAGAAAGTCCGCCGGTGCGCAATGCGCAAGCCAGCCAAAGAGCACAATAACCAGCGCCAGAAAAAGGTATGGACGCCACGGTGAAGCGGGCGCGCTTTTCACCTGCTCGGTTGGTACGGGCTTAGGCTGCTGCGGCTGGGCCGAAACCTGAATCGGCGGCGCGGGCCAGGTGATTTCACCCTCGCGAACCACGGTAACGCCACGGATAACGACATCATCAAAATCGATGACGATATTGCCGTCTTTTTCTTTACACAAAAGCTTCAGCAGATTGACCAGATTGGTGCCGTAAAGCTGGGATGACTGGGCCGCCAGCCGGGCTGGCAGGTCGGTATAGCCGATGATCTTTACGCCATCATCGCTGGTGATGCATTTGCCCTGTACCGTCAGCTCACAGTTGCCGCCGGTCTGGGCCGCCAGGTCGACGATAACGCTGCCGGGTTTCATGCTGGCGACCATCTCGCGGGTAATGAGCCGCGGCGCAGGCTTCCCGGGAATGAGCGCGGTAGTGATAATAATATCGACTTCTCTGGCCTGAGCGGCGAACAGCGCCATTTCCGCCTCAATAAACTCGGCAGACATCTGGCGGGCATAGCCATCTCCGCTGCCGCTCTGTTCATCAACATTGAGTTCCAGAAACTCCGCGCCCATGCTTTGGATCTGCTCTTTGACTTCCGGGCGGGTGTCGAAGGCGCGCACGATGGCGCCGAGGCTGCTGGCAGCGCCAATTGCCGCCAGCCCGGCAACACCTGCGCCAATCACCAGCACTTTCGCCGGGGGAACTTTACCGGCCGCGGTGATCTGTCCGGTAAAGAAACGACCAAAATGGTGGGCGGCTTCCACCACCGCCCTGTATCCGGCGATATTAGCCATTGAGCTTAAGGCGTCCAGCGACTGGGCGCGAGAAATGCGCGGCACAGCATCCATTGCCATGACCGTCACGCCGCGGGCGGCGAGTTTCGTCATTAGCTCGGGGTTCTGTGCAGGCCAGATGAAGCTGATTAACGTGCTGCCCGGCTGCAAAAGAGGAATTTCATCCTCAAGAGGCGCATTCACTTTCAGGATAACATCGCTCTGCCAGACCTCATCCTGCGAACAAAGCGTTGCACCTGCGGTCTGCCATGCATCATCAGTAATATTTGCCGCTGCACCCGCGCCGTGGGCGATGGAGACCGTAAAGCCCAGCTTCAGCAGCTGTTCAACGGTAGCGGGCGTGGCGGCGACCCGCGTCTCACCCGCCAGCTGTTCCTGGGGAATCGAAATGTTCATATAAGGGTTCTCGTTCAGATAGAGATCGAAAGCGATCGCCTGCACATCAAGAGAGGCGATCGGCCTTTGGTAAGCAGGATCGCAATCAGGCGCTAACCGGCTGCTGGCGTATCAGGCCAAGCATGGCGCGGGTTTCATCCGGCGTGGCGATGGTTTTATCCACTTCTGCAGCCAGCCGCTTAACGCGCTCAACGAACCAGGTATTGGACTGCGCCAGTTCACCTTTGCGATAGAGAATGTTGTCTTCCATGCCAACCCGAACGTTGCCCCCCAGCGCCAGCGCGGCGAGAACAACCGGCAGATGACCGCGACCAATGCCCAGAGCCGACCAGGTGAAATTATCGCCCAGATGCTGTTTGCAGGTATCGAGCAAGAACATCAGGTTACGCACTTCCGCCGTCATTCCACCCGGCGCACCGAGGACAAACTGAAAGTGTGGATTCCCCTCGATCAGTCCTTTCTTCATGTAGTACAGGACGTTGTAAATCATCCCGGCGTCGAAGATTTCAAACTCCGGCTTCACCTGGCACTCGTTCATGCTGACAGCGAGTTTCTCCAGAAAGCGCGGGCTATTTTCGAATATGGTTGAGTGGGCCCAGTTCATGGTTCCGGCATCGAAAGAGGCCATTTCGGGCCGCAATAACTGGAATGGCTTCATGCGAATGTCGTCACTTAGTCCAAGTCCGCCGGAGGTCGTCAGATTAATGACGATATCGCAGCGCGCCCTTACCAGGCGCACGGTCTCGGCGAATTGATCGAAATCCATCGACGCCTGACTTTCCTCATCACGCACATGAATGTGGGCAATGGAGGCTCCAGCCTCGCAGCAGCGGACAATTTCATCAGCCTGGTCCTTCGGGGTAAGCGGAATATACGGGGTATCGCTTTTCTGCGGCCAGGCCCCGGTACAGGCGACGGTCAGGATAACGCGGTTTTCTACGGACATAATTAACTCCTTGATCCTTATTCTTTTTCAACCACCATGGCTAATCCCATGCCGCCGCCAATGCACAGCGTAGCGAGACCGTAACGAGCGTGGCGACGCTGCATTTCATGAACCAGCGAGACCAGAATGCGTGCGCCGGAAGCGCCGATCGGGTGACCGAGGGCAATTGCGCCGCCGTTGACGTTGGTTTTTTGTGGGTCCAACCCCAGCCCTTTCATGACGCTCAGGCACTGGGAGGCGAAAGCCTCGTTGGCCTCGATGACGTCGAGGTCACTCACCTGTAAACCCGCGCGGGATAGGGCCCTGCGCGTTGCGGGTACTGGACCGTAGCCCATAATGTTGGGATCGACGCCGCCGCTGCCCCAGGCGCGGATCGTTGCCAGCGGCTGAAGCTGGAGGGCGGCGGCTTTTTCACGGCTCATCAGTACTAGCGCGGCGGCGCCGTCATTAATGCCAGAAGCGTTCCCTGCTGTGACCACACCATCAGGCCGGAAAGCGGGACGTAGCCGGGCGAGGGTTTCACGCGTGGTGCCGTGGCGGGGGAATTCATCGGCTTTGACGTAACGCTCTTCTTTACGCGTGACGATTTTTATCGGCACAATTTCATTGTCGAAACGACCGTTTTTCTGCGCCCATTCAGTGCGCTGCTGGCTTTCCGCCGCATAGGCGTCCAGCGCTTCCCGGGTGAGCTGATATTTTTGTGCCAGGTTTTCAGCGGTGATCCCCATATGCTCGCCGGAGAAAGCGTCGGTCAGACCGTCGCTAATCAGGCTGTCAATCAGCGCGCTGTCTCCCATGCGCTTTCCCCAGCGGGCCGCGGCGGATAAGTACATGGCGTTGCTCATGCTTTCCGTCCCGCCGGCCACCACGATGTCCGCATCGCCCAACGCGATGGCCTGCGCACCGAGAATGGTCGCCTTGAGCCCGGAACCGCATACTTTGCTGACGTTAAAGGCGCTTTTTTCTACCGGGATCCCGGCGGCGATAGCGACCTGACGAGCGACGTTCTGACCCAGCCCGGCCCCCAGTACGTTGCCCATGATGACTTCGTCAACATCGTCCGGTTTGATAGCGGCGCGGGCAATAGCGGCGGTGATTGCATATTCACCAAGCTGGATAGCTGAGAGATCCTTGAGCGCGCCGCCAAAGCAGCCGATGGGCGTACGGGCGGCGCTGACAATGACAACATCTTTTGTACTCATGTGGTTGCTCCTCCGATGCAGAGCGGCATTGATATTTAATAATGTAGAAATATCGCTATAAGATTATTTTGGCGTAAAAGTGTTATGCGCCCGGAATGAATTAAACTATTATTTCGGGCACAGATTAGCTTTCGCTAAATAGCAAATGAGTCAGCTACGTTACTTATTAAAAATTAATTCAGGAGGAATTCTATTAAATGCAACCTCCGTAGCTATAGGTTCTTTCCGGCACATTATTCATATCATCTTCATCAATTTCCGCCACGCAGCGCACCATCGAGCCATCGCCTAAATACCAGCGCAGCGGGAAACAGAAGAAACGAAAACGCTTGCCGGAAACTTTATCCAGATTGCCGCCGAGGTTTTCAACGCCGACAATACCGTGGCCGAGCATCTGCTTATGGCAGGGTTCCCAGGTGCCCCAACAGCCAATAGCCTCCAGATCGCCGAACTTTTCATCATAGGCGGACTGGCCGTGAAGTTTGATATACAGCTCTTTATCAAATTCGGCATAGGCTTCTTCACCGAACTGTTGAATATATTCTTCGGTCAGTGGGCGTCCGGATGCGCCGAGTAAATTCATACGTGTGGCACCGTTATTCCCCATCGCAGTATGTAGCGGGTGATCTAATGCCTGCATATCCATGGCGACGCATTTAACTTTATTTTTGACAAACCATTTCCCGGCTTCCACGCCAGTCCCGCAGGAGTAGTGATAATACTCTTTTGAGTCATCAAATTTACGGTGCATCCCGGTATTCAGGCATACCACCATTCCGGCTAACGCTTCCGGTTTGATATTCGCACGGAGACAGGCATCTTCCAGATGATGTGGCTGAATTAATTCCCAGCGTCCGACGTTAATTTCCAGGCATATCGCCTCGCCGGTATAAGCATCGACCGGCATTTCATGCGTATAGCGCGCTCTTTTACCGTCGAACTCTGTTTCCATCACATGACGCGGGGCATCGCAGTGGGTGCCGGTGTGCATGGTGCAGGAAATACGCTGGGTTAACACGCCGCCTTTTGCCATGGTATGCGCACTGTCGATCAGCGGCTTATCGAAGTAGGGCCAGCGCGGAGTGTCGGCGCTAAATGGATGCGTTAAATCGACAAAAACTTTCTTACCCATAGTGTTACTCCTCAGATTGCTGAGTGACGCGCTGCAGATAGTTCAGGAGGCGCTCACGGCTTTCGTTAATCGATGCGTCGTTCCAGGTCTGAAATCCGCTACCGGATTTGAAGCCCAGCTTGCCTTCGCTCACCAGCTGACGCAGCAGCGGCGAAGGAGTTGTCGCGTTATTCAGATGCGGGAAAATATATTCATGAATCGCCAGGGTCAGGTCCGTCCCCACCATATCGGCGTTTTCCAGCGGGCCGAGGGTCGGCAGCCGGATACCAAAGCCGTAGCGGATGCCTTCGTCCACGGTGCGCGCGTCAGCGATGCCCTGCTCCACAAGGTAAATCGCTTCACGCCACAGGGCGTGCTGGAGGCGGTTTACCAGGAAACCGGGTACATCTTTATTCACCCGCACCGGGCGTTTCCCAGCCCAGGCGAGGATGTCGAATGTGCGTTCGAATAGCACATCGTCGGTCCAGCGCGTGCGAATAACTTCCACCAGCGGGATCAGAAAGGCCGGATTCCAGAAATGGGTGCCCAGTACGCGCTGTTTGTGGGTCACGTCGCGGGCGATCTCACTGATGCTGATGACCGACGTATTGGAGGCGAGAATAGTTTCTGGTGGACAAAGCGTGTCCAGCTCGCAAAACAGCCGCTGCTTAAGGGCCAGCTGTTCAGGTACGCATTCAAAGACGATTTGCGCCCCCTTAACGCTCTCCGCCAGCCGGTCGCAAAAAACGACGCGGCTGACAACTTCTTCGATGGTGGCCTCGTCCGCCTGCATACGCTGCAGATTGCTGCGAATGGTGTCCGGTGCGGTCCAGGCACCCGCGTCGATATCATAAATCGTGACTTCCACACCGCGGGCGGCAAAGATCTGCGCGATACCGCTGCCCATCAGGCCGCCGCCGAGAACCGTGATGCGTGTGACAGGATTGTTCATCACCCTCTCCTTAGCCCGCCGTACAGCCGCCATCGATGTAAATGACCTGGCCGGTGATAAAATTTGCGGCAGGTGAGCAGAGGTATACGACAGTGCCGACCATATCTTCCACAACGGCAGCCCGGCCCATCGGGATGCGATCGAGGAAGATCTTTTTCAGCTTTTCGTCTTCCAATACTTCCTGGGTCAGCGGCGTCCAGAAAATGGTCGGTGCGACGGCGTTAACGTTGATGCTGTATTTCGCCCATTCGGTAGCCAGCTGTTTGGTTAACAGATTGATTGCCCCTTTCGATGTGCCGTAAGCCGCGTAGCCGCCGGGGTGTCCGGCAAAGGCGCGCACCGATGAGGTATTGACGATTTTCCCGAATCCCTGCTGGATAAACAGTTGGCCAAATACTTTGCAGGGAATAAAGGTACCAGTGATGTTGACGTCCATTACTTTGCGGAAATCATTAACGTCAAAGGCCTCCGCTGGATGCCGGATAGCAATGCCGGCAATATTGATCAGAAAGTCGACTTTTCCCCAGACTGCGACCACTTGATCGGCCAGGGCTTTAACCGCCACTTCGTCGGTCATGTCGCCAGCGATAGCGAGGGCCTCGCCGCCCGCTTCCTGCACCTGCTGAACGGTTTTTTCCAGGGTGGCGATGGTACGGCCGGTTACCGCGACTTTAACGCCGTAGTTCGCCAGGCCGCGGGCGACACCTTCACCGAGCGCGCCTGCACCGCCGGTGATAACCGCAACTTTGCCTTCAAGGTTGAACAGCGCTTTGACTTTGTTATCCCATGTTGTGTCCATAATGATCCCTTACAGGTTACGTATTGCTGGCGATGACCAGCATACTGGTCGGATAATTGGTGTGGTTAACCACTTCACGCCCCTCAAACGGCGCGAGGAAAACGGCTTCCCCTTTGCTGACAACACGCGTTTCTTCTTTGGTACGGATGGTGATGGCTCCCTCCAGCACGACGTAGAGCTTCTCCGTGGGCGAGTCGTCATAGGCCCACTCGGCACCGCCGCCGGGTAAGAAGTGTGAAAGTCCACACCAGAATTGTTTTGCCTCACAGAGCGCAGCGTCGCACAACTTCAGCGCCACCATGGCGTGATGCAGTGGTGGGTTGTAAGGGCTGGCTTCACTAATCGGTATCACTTTCATTGATGGTGTCCTTTTAGGAAAACTGGGTTAATGTTTCAGAGATGCGTAGCGGTGCGGCGGTTTGCGCAACCACTTCCTCCACGCTGGTATCGGCAGCGATTTCGCGTAAAACCAGGCCGTTATTGACTTCAATGACCGCTTTTTCCGTCACGATCAGATTGACCTGGCCGACGGCGGTCAGCGGAAGCTGGCAGCGAGGCAAAATTTTTGACTGGCCTCTTTTATCGCAATGTTCCATGGCGATGATGACGCGGCGGGCACCGTTCACCAGGTCCATAGCGCCCCCCATTCCGGGCACCATTTTGCCCGGGATGATCCAGTTGGCGAGATTGCCTTCCTGATCTACCTCCAGCGCCCCCAGAACGGTCACATCGACGTGACCACCGCGTATAATGGCGAACGACAGGGCGCTGTCGAAGAACGCAGCACCGGGTACGGCGGTGACCGGTTGACCGCCAGCGTTAGTTAAATCGGCGTCGATACTGTCGCTATCCGGCATGGGGCCGAGCCCCACCAGGCCATTTTCAGACTGGAAGATGACGCCAAGATCGTCGGCGACGTAGTTGGCGACCTGCGTCGGCAGGCCAATCCCCAGATTCACCAGGTCCCCTTTGTGAAGCTCTTTTGCGACCCGGCGCGCAATGCGTTCTCTCATGGCGTTTTTATCCACGGTGATCTTCCCCCTTAACCAGGTAGTCGATAAAAATGCCGGGCGTGTTGTAACGGTCGGCGGCGGTACAGTTCATCGGCACAATGGATTCGCACTCGGCGATCACCAGACGTGCGGCGGTGGCCATCACCGGGTTAAAGTTTTTGGTGGTTTTATTGAACATTGCGTTACCGGCCGTATCGGCAACGGAGCAGTGGATCAGGGCGATGTCAGCCTGCAGCGGCCGTTCCAGCAGCCAGGGCAGGCCGTCAATGATGACCTGCTGCTTGCCATCCTCCACCACCGTGCCCAGCCCGGTGCGGGTCAGTACGCCGCCCAATCCGGCTCCGCCTGCGCGAATACGCTCAACCAGCGTGCCCTGGGGGACCAGCTCCGCTTCCAGCTCGCCGCTGGACATCTGGCGTCCGGTTTCCGGGTTCAGGCCAATATGGGAAGCGATGATCTTGCGAACCTGCTTATTGACGATCAGCTTGCCGATCCCCCGATCGATAAACCCGGTGTCATTCGCGATAATCGTTAAATTACCCACGCCTTTTTCCACCAGCGCATCAATAATTTTTTCTGGCGTCCCAACCGCCATAAATCCGCCAATCATGATAGTCATGCCCTCTTCCACCATGTCGGCTGCGCGTTGCGGCGAAATATTTTCTTTTTTTAGCATGGTATGACTTCCTGAATAAGTGACGTTACTATTTGTAAACCGATAGTTAACGAAAACAGTTTTCCCTGGTGAGGAACTGTAAAATTGTTATCCGGCGACGACGGAATCTGTTTTGCCTTTGCATTTGTCGTTAATCATGAAAATTAATACGGCGGCAATAATATCCAGCACGATAAATGAAATATAAGCTGCGTCGTAATCGCCGGTATATTTCAGGCTAATAGCCGCCACCGCAAAACAACTGACCCGGAATAAACACGCAATGGTTGAAACCAGACGGTTAGCGGCGGAGAAGTCATAGCGACCATAAACGGTGCCGACCATTGATGTGCAGAGCTCTTTGATACCGGCGATACTGGCCCCCACCATTAATAGCGTGAAATAGGTAAAGTAATCGCTACCGCGAACCAGCAGGCAGGCGTGAGTGATAGCAAAGAAAAAGGCGTAAGCGATGCTGGCTTTTCGGGTACCGACTTTGACATCCACCCATCCCCAGAAGTAGCTGAACACGGCGCAAATCAACGCGGCGGAGGTAAACATCCAGACGGCGGTTTCTCTCGCATAACCCACTGAAATCAGCCGGGGGATCAGCTGACTGACAACGCCGATATCCACCAACCACAGCAGGCCGAAACCGACGGAAATCAACCACATTTCCCGGTCGCGGAACAGCACGCGGTAGGTAAAGGGGCTTTGGTAATCGGTCTGCGCCGCCAGATTAGCCGCCTGCTGCTCGCGAGAAATCGGCTCGTTATCGGGGTACAAACCCAGCTCTTCCGGCGTATTGCGGATCCAGAATATCGAGATGATACCGAGGGTAATTAACGTTCCTCCGACGACGGCATAAGCACCGGGGACGCCGAAACGATCAAAGAGGAAGAACATGATAGGAATAAGCGTTGCGGTACAGAATGACATCCCCATGGTTGCCCAACCCAGCGCCAGGCCTTTTTTCTTTGGAAACCAGCTATTCAGCAGGGTAGCGGGAACGTTGAAACAGCAGCCGGTGGCCAACAGATTCATCAGCGCCAGACCAATAGCATATTGGGTGTAAGAGGTGACGCGGCCAAACCAGATCATCGTTAATCCCAACGCCAGCAGGCCAAAAATGGCGACGATTTTTGCCCCTCTGCGCTTGATCATTTCGGCGATGACCAGCGCACCGATAACGCCAATCCAGCCCGCGGGCGTTGAGAAAGAGAGAAGCGTGGCGAAATCCCAGCCGTGAAGATCGACAAAGCTCTGGACGATAACGTTCAGGCCGTCTGCGGTCCAGGCGGCGAAGTTGTAATACATCAGCATACTGAAGCCGACCATGCTCCAGCCCCAGCCGCCGAAGTTACTTCGGGTGCTGGAATGGTTTGCCGTTTTGTCGGCAATGTTATTTGTATTTTTCATAATTCTCACCCAGTTAATAAATTTAACCCTCCCCTTAACAACTGGCTCTGAATAATAAGGGGCGATGCGGCGCAAAACATTTTCGAGGGGCAATGTTATTATCGAGAAAACCAACTTACTAAGATCAGATTAACAACAGGTTTTTTGGGTTTGAAGACTATAAATAAAAAGTGCATTTGCAAATATGAAAAGAGGCACCGGCGATTTTTCAGGATTTTTTCTCGCGCATTTTCTGAAAGGTATCGGTGTGTTGTTCAATCAAAAAATGTTTAAAAGAAGATACGCATTCGGTTATTTGGCTGCGGGCCGGATAATAGAGGTTTAATAACCACTTCGATGTTTGCATCTCCTTAAAAAGGCAGGTGAGTTTTTCACTGCGAATATCACGCTGGACAACATACTCCGGCAGGTAGGCAATGCCGGCCCCTGAAAGCACCGATTTTCGTAACAGCGTGCTGTCACAGACCTCAAGCGATTTGGGAATTTTGAAAAAGTGACGTTCGTTATTGATCTCGTAAGCCCAGTCGTTGCTGCCGGTCAGCGAGCTGGCGAACAGACAGCGATGATGCACCAGCTCCGACGGATGCTGCGGCGTGCCGTTCATCAGTAAGTATTGCGGTGAGGCGACGGTCACGAACGGCTCGGCGATCAGATTACGCTTCACCAGCGGAAGCTCCTGATCCTGGGGATGGCTATAGGCGTTGACGGCGCCGATGATGATATCGTGATCTTTCCAGTTCTGAATACCGAAGGCTGAGACATGAACGGCGATATTCACCTGACGGTTACCGGCCAGATAGTTAGCGACGATGGGCATCAGATATTGTTCGGCATAGACCGGCGTACAGCAGATACGAATCGTTCCCCGACGCTGGGTGGAAAAATGCGTCAGCTCATTTTTGAGCTGACTGACTTTCTCACCGATTAAACAGAAATTGCGATACAGATAATCACCTGCATCGGTCAGCGGCATGGCTTTGTTGTTGCGCCGATAAAGCGGGCAGCCAATTTCTTTTTCCAGATCGGACAGCCAGCGCGATCCAGAGGAAATGGAGATTCCCATTCGCTCTGCCGCCGATGAAATGGAACCGGTAGTAACCAGATTCACGAAGAACATCATTCTGGTCATGATATGCGGATCTGAAAGGGTGACATCCTGCGGCAGGACGGGGGCGGACGCCTCGCTACGATAGTCTTCACTGTACATAGTCGGTTTCTCGCTTCAGATTGGCCTGGATTTATCCTGGCAGCTAACCTGATGAGCAAATGGCAAGCATTCACATTTGCCGCGCGCCACGGTTCACAATTTACACAATCTCTCGGTTGGCAACCTTCCTAAGCCCATCCAGATCCAGCACTTCGATATTGCCGTAGTGAAGCGCCACCATCTGGCGCTGCGCGAAATGTCTGAGTGTTTTGGCAACAAAAGGACGTGACAGGCGCAGGCATTCGGCCATGAACTGCATCGTGAAAGGAATGTGGCGTTCGCGACAGGGGCCGCTTTGTCCCTCTTCACAATCCACCAGAAAAGCCGCCACACAGGCTTCCCTGGAGGCCACTTTATGTGTGTAAAGCACCCGATCCAGATCGTGAAGTCGCTCGGTAAGTGAATCAACCACCTGCATTTTGAATTCATCAAACTGGGCCAGCAGCTGCGTGGCGCAGGCGCGCGGAAGAAGCAGTAATTCCACATCGGTCATGGCGATGAAGTTACGATCTAACGGCGTGTGCTTCCAGACGAAGTCAAACAGGATCATGCGGCCGACCGGAACGTGGGTGAGCAGCGTCTGGTTGCCGTTAGCGTGGTGAACATTCGCGAACAGATGGCCTTTTAACGTCCAGGCTATCGCCTCAACGTCGGCGCCCTGATGAAACACGATGCTGCCGGCTTTTTCGCTACGAATACGCGACTGGCGCAGTAAAGCCTGCTGAAGCGCCTGAGGAAAGGCGTTCCAGCCGGGGATCATCATTATGGCTTCTTCGGCGAGCATAAACGCTCCTGTCTGAGGGGGAGAGGAACGATTGTCAGCAAACGGAACGGGGTTTTTAAGCCGGGAATAGACAAGATGTGATAGCTATCAAAGAGAGCCGTCAGGAGCAGGAAGCACTTTTTCTTTCTGCTCCTGACGCGCTGAGGTATCACGCCGGGTGATGACGTGAGGGAGTAACCCCGGCTACAGCGGCATCGACATCCCGATATGGAAAAAGGTCATTCCGGCATCGTTTTCGCTATGCAAATTAAACAACAGTCGGCTGGTAACAGTTACGCCGCTAAAGTCATAACTTATCATTGGACCGGCTTTGATGTGCTCGACGCGCTTACCGGTGGAGTAGATCCCCTCCACGGCCTGTACCGTTCTGCCGTTTACCTTGTCGTCAGTCACCTGCTTCGTCCAGTTGCCGATAAGCCCCGCCGTGAGGTTGTTGCTGATGCGATGGGTGGCGGTAACGTCCATGTACCAGGTACTGCCGGAGCGGTAGTCGGTTTCGCTGTTTCTCGTGTTGAAGTCAAAAATATTATTGAGCGTAATGCCCCAGTCATCGGTCAGATAGCTGATGGCGATATTGGGTTCAAACGACCAGTAATCCCAGGCGACATTATCGCCGGAGGTCTCTTTTTGACCGGTTACCGCATTGCGGGTATAGGCCGTTTTGCCATCCGGTAAATAGATGGCTAACCCGGCGCCGATGTGGAAATTGTTATGGAGATCCCAGGAGAGCGCGAGGGGCGTAATGCTGGTTCCCATCAGGCCATTGGTGTGGTCAGTGGTGTGCTGGCCTGTATTTTTCACCTGAATAAATTTATAGGGCTGTACCACCATCGCCGCATAGCGCGCGCCGAAAAGTTCCCAGCCAGGAACCCATGTGGCAGACATTACCAGCCCGACGTTGGAGAGCTTATTTTTCCCTCCGGCGATTTTCGCCGTATCACCGCTGCCGTTTCGCACGACGCCGGTTTCATAGGTGGATGTCATTGACAGATACAGCCCGTCGGGCGGAAGCGCGCCTGTATGGGTACCGGTGGTGGCGCCGGGCTGTAACGGCGTTAATCCTTCGGCAGCAAAGAGTGGGCAAGGAACAACCAGAGAAGCGGTAAGGGCCAGGGTAAGAGGTAGCGTTCTGATTTTCATTTTAATCGTCCATTTTATGACCAGTGCCGGAACGATTAAAAGCAAAAATCACGCGACCTGGAATAGCATAAATAAGAACGTCTTTTCGGAATTTGCAAAAGCAGTTGGAAATGTTAATCCGTGCTGCTTTTCAGACTTGATGCCGGCAACGCTGCTGCAAAACCTGTAGGGGCCACGACCGTTTTCACCGTGGGATGTGAGAGGATTTTGGGGGCGGGGTTTGGTGACGCTGAGCTCATCGGACCATGCCATACGGCTTAATCGCACACAAAGCCGCAGCACACAGGTCAGATAAGCCAGCGCCATTCGTCATCGCCTTAATAACTGCTTTTAACAACTTTTTCGGTCACGTTTGCTTTAAACATCGCCAACCGGCGATCCAGCGCTTCGGTGTAAAGCATGGTGTCGACACCAACAGCAACGAAATTTGCCCCCCAATGCAGGCATTTCTTCGCCATCTCCGGGTCAACGGCCAGGAACCCCGCCGCTTTCCCGGCCGCACGAATGCGCTGGATGCTCTCCTGAATGATCTGCTGCACCGCAGGATGTCCGGCATTGTCAGGATAGCCCAGCGACGCTGACAGATCCGCGGGTCCGATAAAGACGCCGTCAATCCCCTCCACGTTCAGAATGGCATCGAGGTTTTCCAGTGCCGTTTTGCTTTCCACCTGCACCAGCAGGCAAAGGGAGGCATTGGCCTGAGCCATGTAGTTTTCGATACGTCCCCAGCGCGCAGCGCGCGCAACGCTTGCCCCAACGCCACGCTCGCCCAGTGGCGGATAACGCGTGGCGGCGACCACCTGGCGCGCCTGTTCAGCAGTATCAACCATTGGGATGAGTAGCGTCTGCGCCCCGATATCCAGTACCTGCTTAATCAGCGCCTTGGTGCCCTCTACAGGACGGATCACTGGCTGGCTGGCATAGGGGGCGATGGCCTGCAGTTGATGATAGAGATCCTGCACCGTATTGGGTGCATGTTCACCATCAATAAGCAGCCAGTCGTAACCCGAGGTCGCGGCAATTTCCGCCATGTAAGACGTGGTTGAACTCAGCCACAATCCGATTTGCACTTCTTCTTTCTTCAATCCTTCCTTAAAAGGATTGGCTAGCAATGCGTTCATAATGATCCTTACTGCGTGGATAAACTTATTGATGCGCGGCATCCGGCTGCGACCGGGTGCGGTTCACGCTCAGGGTAAAAATAATGAATGAGCCGATGATGGCAATGCCGGCCAGCGTCAGCAGACCTGCTGCATCGCTGGCAAACAGGGTTTCGGCTTTCACGCGCAGAATGGGCGCAATAAATCCGCCCACCGCGCCGAACAGGTTTACGAAACCGATGCCCGCCGCCAGCGCCGTGCCGGAAAGTAACTGCGTTGGCATGGTCCAGAACACAGGCTGTACGGCAATAAAACCAACTGCCGCGACGCAAAGCGCCAGAATCGCCAGCACCGGAGAGGCAAGGCCAGAAAGACCGATGCCAATTCCTGCCGCCAGCAACGTCAGGGCTGCTACGTTACGGCGATCGCCAGTGCGGTCGGAATAACGTGGGATTAGCCAGGTGCCAAAGAGCGCAGCGACCCATGGAATGGCGCTGACAACCGACGCAGTGAACCCCACTTTGGTGCCCAGCAGCGCGGCAACCTGAGTCGGCAGAAAGAAAATAAGGCCATAAACCGCGACCTGAATCGTCATATAAATGATCGCCAGTTGCCAGACGCGCCCGTTGCGCAGGGCATCGGTGAGTTTCGACGTCGACTTTTTCTCTTCTTCGTTCGCCAGCTGGCTTATGAGCGCGGCCTTCTCTTCTGCATTCAGGAACCGCGCCTGCTGTGGCGAGTCATCCAGCCAGAAGAAGGTAAATACACCTGCCCCAACCGCCAGTAAGCCTTCGATAACGAACATCCAGAACCATCCCGGATGCCCCATAAAGCCGTGCATCTCCAGCAGCGCCCCGGACAGCGGCGAGCCCAGTGTCAGCGCCAGGGGAGCGCCCATGTAAAATAACCCCATGATGCTGGCGCGGGTGCGCTGCGGGAACCACTGAGAGGTGAGGTAGATCATACCGGGAAAGAAACCGGCTTCTGCCGCCCCCAGCAGCGTGCGAACAATCAGGAATTTCGCCTCTGTATCTGCCCACGCCATCGCGGCGGAGAGAAATCCCCATAACAGCGTCGTGGTGCCGATCCAGGTTCTCGCCCCCAGTTTGCGCATCAGCAGGTTGGCAGGCACGCCAAGAAAGGCGTAAACCACAAAGAATATCCCGGCACCCAGCGCATAGGCTTCATTGCTCAGTCCGGTATCGATCTGATAGGTCTCTTTGGCGAAGCCGATATTAGAACGGTCAAGAAACGCCAGCACGTACAGTGTCAGCATGAACGGGATTAAGCGGGCACGGTTTTTCTTCACCACGCCGTCAAGTAAAGTGGTACTCATAGCAGACTCCTCAATAAAATGAGGGCGTTGCACGCAAAGCGCAACGCACGGGTGATTAGTGGCTATAAGGGCGTTGGAGGTTACAGTCGCGGTTAAGCTCGACGCCAAATCCCGGTTTATCCAGTACGGATTTATGAATGCGCCCTTTCACCGGCACGGGCTCATCCAACAGGATCGGGTCAAACTGTGGGCGCATTGATGAACAGTCAGGACTGGTCATCAGGAACTCACTAAACGGCGTGTTGGTGAAGGTAATAACGGCATGATGCGAATAAACAGAGGATCCATGCGGCACCACCAGCTGCCCGCGCGATTTCGCGATGGCCGCAATTTCTGTCAGCGTGGTTAGCCCACCGCACCAGCCCACATCCGGTTGCATAATATCGATGCCGGTTTCCGACAGGGTGCGGAAAGACTGCAGCGTACCGTGATGCTCACCGCTGGTGACCATCATTCCCGACGGGGCATGACGTTTCAGTTCGCGATAGCCTTCGTACTGTTGTGGCGGCAGGCACTCTTCGATCCATTTGAGATTGTAAGGCGCACAGGCATGGGCCAGTTTAGTCGCGTAGTTCACGTCCTGACTCATCCAGCAGTCGAGCATCAGCCAGAAATCCGGGCCGCATTTCTCCCGCATGTCTGCGACCATGGCAGCATCTTTGCGGATCCCGGCATCTCCGTCGTGCGGGCCCCAGTGAGTCGGCATCTTGCCGCCGATAAAGCCCATCTCTTTCGCCAGATCGGGACGCGCACCGGTAGCGTAAAACTGGATCTCATCTCGTACCGCGCCACCCAGTAATTTGTAAACCGGCAAACCGACCACCTTACCGAACAGATCCCACAGCGCCAGATCCACACAGGAAATGGTGTTCATGACCAGCCCACCCGAACCGGAGTAGTAAAGGGTTGCACCCAGCATTTGATCGTGAATGAGCTTAATATCGCTGACGCATTTTCCTTCGATAAAGCGGTTGAGATGCTTTTCAACAATAAAGCAGCCCATTTCTCCCGCCGTGGAGACGGCAAAACCGATCTGGCCGTTATCTGCCTCGACTTCTACTATCAGCGTTCCCAGCACGTTAATGCCGAAAGACTGGCGGGACTGCTCATACTCGCGATATTTGCTCATCGGTGTGGCAATGTGATCGTCGATCCAGTGATTTTTACCCTGATCGTGGTAGTCACCGCCGCCAGCGCCCTTTTGCGCTGTGGCTCCTCCGATAAACCAGGCACGAACATGTTTAATTTTAGGTAGGGTCATAACATTCTCCATTTATGATTAAGATGCGATTGAATCGAATGGACTTTTCCAACCCAGAAGACGTGATATCTCCTTCGCACAGGCAATGGCTTTCCCGGCCAGGTAGTCACGGTTCTCATCGTTGATTTGCAGTCGGGTACCCACCACCGAGATAGCGGCGGCGGGTTCCTTGCTGGCATTGAAAACAGGTGCAGCGATGCAGCGTACATCCGGGTAATCTTCCCCGTTGTCGAAGCTCCATCCACGCTGGCGGATGCGTTCCAGCTCATCGCTTAACTGCAGAGGATCGGTAATGGTCGTTGGCGTCGCTTTTTCCCATACCAGTTGCGCAATAATGGCTTTTCTTACCGGTGCAGGTTGCCAGGCCAGCAGGCATTTGCCGATGCCAGAACGATAAAGCGAGAGTCTTTTGCCTTCGTGTGAGCGGACACTGATCGTGGACGAGGACTCCACTTTGAGGATGTAGTAAGCGCTTTCGTGATCGATAATGCCCAGATGACACAGTAACCCGGTCTCATCCATCAACTGCGTCAGACGCGGGCGCGCCAGTTCGCGTAAATCCATTTTGCTGAGCGCGTGTTCAGAAAGCTCGACCAGTTTCGTCCACAGGCAAAAATTATCCTGATGATCGACGCTAATAAAGCGCTGCCGCTTTAACTCATTCAACAGCAGATACGCGGTGCTTTTTGGGATCCCCAGCGTTTCGATGATCGTCGCCGCGCTGCATGGCCCTTTTCGCGCAATCAAATTAAGAATATCAATCGCCCTGGTAAGAGCCGGGACTTTGCTTGATTCCAACATAATGGACTCCAGTCTGAGCTAGTGGAATCAGTGTGAATGCCAGGCTGGGCGAAATGTTTGAAGTGCGTCATAGCTCGCCTCTCTTCCAACTGAGTGGAAAATTAATGCGAAAAAACGTGAATTTGCGCACAGACTTTTTCCGAGGCGGTGCAACAGGTTGGACAAGAATGAGGGATATCGTGTGCCTTCTCACTGTCCTGCTCTGCAGAAGAGGTTTTCCGGCAACAGACGTGGCTATAAAACGCTTATAAAATAAGTGTGCCTTTCCATTATTGTGACGCTACGTTGATACTTTTTGTTGTCATAATTAGACGCTTTAAAGCAAGACGAGATATTTACGCTTGTCCGCCTGTCCGGGATGGGGTTTAAAAAAGATGGGGCCTGACTGGCAGTGAAACAGAGAAAAAGGCGTTCAAGCGAGTTTATGTAAAAAATGTCATGCCGAAAAAGAGGGCAAATGCGTGCCCTCTTTTTAAGTAAGTGGCTTAGCACTTAGGGTACAGCGCTAAAAAACTCGCCGAATTTGACAGCCAGCCAGCCGACAGGGGTGGTTGCACCGCCGACTAAATTGGTAATTTCAGACATCCCTTCCGGTACCGGAATATTGGAATTGACTGCCGCTTGGGTGTACTCCTGTGAAATGTCGGTTCCGACATACAGGATGCAAGTTACGACAAGCGTCCCGGTAATGAACATGCGGAACATATTACGCTTACAGAACGGCGTGACCATCGCCAGAAGGAACATCAGTGAAGCGAGATCAACAAAAGGCAGTACGCGATTACCGGGTAAAATGACAGACAGCACGACAGCCATAGGAATTAACAGCAGGCCGGTGGCCATTACGGAAGACTCACCAATCAATAGCGCCGTATCCATACCAATGTAAAAATCGCGGTTCGGGAATTTTGCCTTTAGCTTTGCCTCTGCGGCATCACGAACAATCAACAATCCCTGTACCAGAATTTCAATCATCTTAGGCAGCAGCAGCATGGCGGCTGAAACCTTAATAGCCAGTGAAACGGCTGCGGAAACGTCGTACCCGGCAAGAAACGCCAGCAGCAGTCCCAGCACAAAGCCCAGCGTGACAGGCTCACCGAAGACGCCAAATTTTTTATTAATACTTTCAGGATCAAAATTAATCCTATTGATCAGCGGGATCTTATCAATGACGTAATTACATGCAATGCCAAACGGAACGTAGGCTATACATGTAAGATGCGGGAATGAAATCCCCTCAAGGTTATAATTTTTTTGTAAATAGGGCGCTGTTAAATCAGCGGCCAGTAATGTCAGGACAAAAATACCGAAAGTAATCCCTACTGACAGCCAGTAGTTTTCCGTTCCCGCATACACTACCGACCCCATAATCAGGAATATCCAGTAGTTAAAAATATCAATATTTACCGTTTTGGTTAGCTTCAACAGAAGCATGGCAAGATTGATGACTATAAACCCCACCACGACGGGCAACATTAGCGGTGAACCCCAGCCAATCGTTGACGCGGTCGGCCATCCGGTATCGACGACAGTTAACTGCAGGCCGATACGTTCTACCATTGCCTGTGATGCCGGCCCCAGGTTTGTCAGCAGCAGGCCAATCACCAGCCCAACCCCTTCAAAACCAATACCGACCAGCATCCCCGCTTTAAATGCCGTACCGATTTTAACCCCAAAACAGAGTGCGATAATAAAGAATATTACTGGCATCATTACTGATGCCCCCAGACTTATAATGCTGTTGATAATATCCATAGCAATTCCTTAAAAGGCGGGCAAATTGGGCACGAGCGATCCCGTGCCCTCTGGGCCCTGTTAATACCTTTAATGGCTTTTTTGTCTTTAACTGAGTTTCTTTAAAAGGATCTCAGCGAACAGTTTTGGTGAATGGCTAAATGCGTCAATGGTACTTCCGGCAATATGCGGCGTAAGGGTGACGTTATTTAGCGTATAAAATTCACTGTCATCAGGCAGTGGTTCGTCATCGAACGTATCAAGCGCTGCGCCCATGATTTTTCCGGTTTTAAGCGCATTAATCATTTCTTTTTCATTGATTAACCCGGACCGCGCCGTATTAACAATGATGGCGCTGCTTTTCATTAGCGCGAAATGGTGTGCATTGATCAGATTTTCGGTTTCCGGCGTCAGGCGAGCGTGCAACGATATAATGTCGGCACGTTGTACCAGTTCATCCAGAGAGTCGACTTTTTCATAGCGTTCATGGCCTGACACGTACTTATCGTAAAAAATAATCTCTGTACCAAAGCCACTCAGAAATCCGGCGACTAACCGGGCAATATGACCCAGGCCGACCAGCCCCACAACTTTCCCTCCGAGCTCTGGGATCGCCTGATGGTTCGGGCTCTCTTTACGCCAGTATTTGTCACGCAGGGCATCGTGTGAACGGGCGATATTGCGCATTTCTGCAAGGATCATAGCGACGGTGAATTCTGCTACGCTGCGAGCATTACGCCCCGGGGTGTTAATCACCTCAACGCCCCGCGCTTTCGCCACTTCTTGATTCACATTTTCAACTCCACCGCGGAGCACGCCAACATATTTCAGCTTTGGCAGTTTATTAAATACCGCCGTATTGACGGGGGCAAACTGAGTGATCAGGATTTCAATATCATCAGCGCCCTGAAGCAGCCTTTCAGGTAAGGCAACAGCCTCTGCGCCTTCCTGTTCAACACACAGATTATCCTCCTGAAGTTTCTCGACAGAGTCATGTGACCACTCACGCACTTCAACCTTAATCCCCTTATCCTTGAGCGCTTTTAGTCCTGCTTCCATCATCGCTGCATTGATAAACAGATCGGCAATTGCCAGACATTTCATAATGATTCTCCGTAGATTAACGCATCAACATACCGCCGGTAACATCCAACGTAGCTCCCGTCATATAGCTGGTTTTAGGCGAGACCATGAACACACCGATATCGGCAATTTCGTGAGGCTGGGCAACGCGGCCCACCGGAATACGGTTGACGTAATAGTCAGGGTTCTGCTCAAGATTTTTGCGGATCATCGCGGTATCCATGATCCCCACGGCGATATTGTTCACATTGATTTTTTGTTTTGCGACTTCCCGCGCCAGAGAGATAGCGAAGGCGACAAGGCCGGCCTTACTTGCCGCGTAGTGTGCATGCCCCGTTGTGGAGCCGTGAAATGCAGCCTGGGAAGTGATATTCAGAATGCTGCCCATCCGATCGTGTTTCAGGCAGTGGTTGATAAACAACTGGCAGAGATGGAAGACGGCTTTGAGATTGACATTCATTACCCTGTCCCAGTCCTGCGGGCTGATTTCTGTTACATAGCCACTCAGCCAGATCCCGGCGTTATTCACCAAGATGTCAGCTTTGCCCAGCCTGTCGATACAGGTAGCAAAAAGATTTTCCCGGCTCTGTTCGTCACCGAGGTCAGTTTTAACCGCGATAATCTCAACGTTAGCGCTGGACTTCACCCTTTCGACCAGTTGTTCGGGGCACTCTTCTTCACGCAGATAGGTAAAACAGATATTGACTCCTTCTTTTGCCAGCGAAAGGACAAACTCTTTCCCCAAACCGGTCGCACCGCCTGTCACGATGGCCGTACGATTCGTCAAATTCAGGTCCATTCTTTCCTCACTTAGTGCGAAATGTAGTTGCTGCAGCTTTTCCAGGGAGACTGCATTTCAGATAACAGGTTTTTATAGAGCTGGTATTTTTGCTGGTAGACCCTGTGGCTTTCTGGATCGGGAGACACGGTACGTGAGACATGGACCATTTCATTTGAGGCCGCAAATACATCTTCATACCAGCCCACCATCACGGCGGCTGTCATCGCGGTACCCAACGTGCCGTGCTCTTTGACGTCAACGATTTCCAGCGTGGACTGGAAGATATCCGCAAATATCTGCAGCCAGACCGGGGAGTGAGTGACGCCGCCGGCAATACGAATCGTGCGGCTTAATTGCGGGTTAATATTGCGTAAGCGCTCGGTGTGATAGAGATGGCTAAAGGCCACGCCCTCATAAATCGCCCGCAGGAAATGCGCTTTTCTATGGAAACTGTTCACGCCGATAAAGCCTGCCGAGGCGTCGGGAATGGTGTTGGAGCCAAACACGAACGGAAAGAACAGCAGATGGCTTTCATCCGGCGTCGTTGATGACACCAACCTATTGCACAGGTCATAAACGGACGCTCCCTGCACGGCGGCGGCTTCACGATCGCTCTCCATAAAGTTATTGATAAACCACTCAAGGTTGCTTGCGGAGGTAGGACTGGCCTCGGTGATTAACCATTTCCCCTCAATGGGATAAATGGAGGTCATAAACAAGTCTTTATCAATAACCGGGTGGTCAGTAACGTATTCGTTAATGCTCCAGGTTCCCGTGACGATCGCCATCTTATTGAGGCTGTTAATTCCCGAGGCAATAGAAGACGCCGAAATATCGAATACCCCGCCAGAAACCGGTGTTCCGGCGCATAAACCGGTCAGGCTGGCTACGGCGTCGGTGATTTTTCCACAGCATTCTGTTGAGCGTTTGACAGGGGGCAGTCTGTCTCGCAGTTCAGCAAGCCCCCACCATGCAAGCAATTCCTCGTCATATTCGCAGTCGCGTACGTTGATCAGGTTAGTCCCTGAGATATCGGTAAGTTCAAGAAAAGCTTCTTCCGTCAGGAAAAAACGAATCAGGTCTTTGACCATAAAAATGTAACGCGCTTTTTGCAGCGTTTCGGGTTCGAAGTCCTTCAGCCATGCCAGCAAAGCCACAGGCTGGCCAGCCCAGATTGACTGCATCGTTTTTGGCAATATGTCGGCAAGAAATTCAGGCGATCGTTGCCATTTTTCAACATATTCTCTTGCCCGATTGTCGGTGGAGATAATGCCGTTACGCACCGGCTTGCCGGCTTCATCAACCAGGTACAGGCCGTTACCATGGCCGGTCACGGCAACACCTTTAATCTGGCTGGCGTTGATCCCTGACTTTTCAATCACCTTTTTGATGACCTCGACATTAGCGGCCCAGAGTTCATCGATACTCCGCTCTGTATGAAACTCCTTGGGGGTGATCATCTGCGTCGCTTTTGAGGCGATAGCGAGTACATTTCCTTTACGGTCATAAATGGCTGCCTTGGTGACGGTTCCACCATTGTCGATGCCCATTACGTATTCATCATTCATTAGCGTGGACTCCTTATTGGTTACCATAAGCCGGGATCACTGGTGGTTATTCCTTTGAATCCGGCATGGAATATTTTGTCTACAAGGTATTTCCGCTTAACAAAGCCTCCGGCGATGAATACCACATCAAAGCCTTTCAAATTTCGGCTAATCAACTCCAGACACTGGCAGGCATATTCAGCAGGTAAGATTTCAATTGCGTCCGGTGGACTGTGTTTAACAATATTGAGCGACTGATCAAGCGATCGTGAATCGATAAGTAAAACCCGATAAATGGTCAGTAACCCCTCTTTTTTTGCATAGCGTAGTGCAGAGAGATTGGAAGAAATAACACCATCAACTTTATAATAAATTTTCAGTAGATTTATCCCGACCTGATCGGGTTTGAACCCCCCGAGCAATTCAAGATGAACCAGTACCTTCTTACCGCTTTGATGACATTTACCAATAAGTGACTGTAGGTTTCCAATATTTGCCTCGGACAACAGAACATATTCGGACTGACATGCTATTGCCTTATCAAAGTATTTATATTTCCTGACAGAAGGAATGATGGTGTTATTTGCAAACATATTAATTTCCGAGGTTATTTAGCCATGTAAAGACTATATGCATCTTCCGATGTCGCGTTTTCATGGATGATGGCATTCAGACCTGCGACTACTTTCGCGGGCTGCGGGTCCTGGGTAATGTTACGCCCCACCGCTACGCCTTTAGCCCCCATCTGCATACAGTGCTGAACAAATTTGAAATAACCATCGATACCGGTTTTTGGCCCTCCCAGGGCAAGCACCGGCACGCCAGCGGCTTCAACGATCAGCCGGTCGTCGGGTGTACCGGTGAAACGCGTTTTGATAATGTCTGCCCCCAGCTCAACGGCCGCGCGGGCCGATGCGGCAATGATGGCTGGATTATTCGAGTCATCACTGGTGACGGGATAACCATAAGGGAGTGATTCAACAATCAGCGGCATGTTCCAGCGATCCGATGCCTGCGCGAGCTTCATCGCCATAACGTGTGTCTTTTCTTCGTTGAAGGCCCCCGGGAAGGTCATGCAAACCACCCCCTCGGCCGCGACTTTAAGTGCATCTTCAATAGAAAAAACGGGGGTCGTATCGGGAACGGTATTGTTAAAGATATTCACCGTACTATCGACGCGTAACACGACGGGCACGCGATCCAATGCTTTCCGGTAATTTTTCAACATTCCGTATGTGACGAGTGCACAATCCAGCCCCTGCTCAACCAGCGCCGGGAGTTGATTGATGGTGTTATCAATACCTTCTGTTTTCGTTGAAAAATAGTATCCATCCAGCGCTAAGGTGACGGATTTACCGTCTTTTGCGAATATTCTTGAGAGACGACGTTCTTTGGACATTAATTTACTCCTGAGATAAAAAAACAAAAAAAGCCCTCAGAGACTCACGTCTCTGAGGGCTTTCTATTCACTTACCCTTTTGATAATGGTTCAGTCACCCAAAGCATTATCAATAATGATTTTTTAGCAAAATGAGAGGGGTTTATTGTTTAAATTAAATCCGTTCTCTTGCTTTATTTAATAACTAACATGCGTGATAACTTTCTGTCCAGCCTGTATCTTTGAAATGGGACACTCATCACATCGGCATTAACTATTGCACTGCACCGCCCCGGCCAAATACGGAAACCAAACCCATTGAAAGATAATAATTAATTCCTCATACCTATGGCGAGACTCATGCTGATTGTTTTTCCTGAATCAATCCTGAAAAATACCTGAACTTACCGCGGGATTTGATACACCGTTGAGTGAATCATCTCTGTGTTTTAAGTATCCCGCTAAAGCGAACTGGAGATCTTTCGACATACTCAACGCGCTAATGAAGGGGGCAACTCTACGTGACAGGCCGTTTTTGCTGAGCATCAGATTATCGCCGCGTTCCGGCGATTACCCTGAAAGGCTGTTGGCTGAAAGAAGCAGGGGGTTTCTATTGGTGTGCAACTGGATGTGAAGGTCACCTGGTGCCAGATTATTATCAGCTTTAAACCCAGAGACGTGATCAACGGGACGCGGGTGGGATCGATTAAGGATCTGGCTTCGCTGTCCGTCCAGCAGAGAAAGCGTGTGATGAAGGCTATTGGGCTGACTGAGTGGTAAAGGGTTGAGGCGGCCTGCTCCTACGGGGTTAGGAGCAGGCTAGATTTGTTACGTTAAAAGTAAATGCAGAGTTACTATGACCGACGCCGATATAGCGAAAATGGGTAGTGCCCGCGTAAAACGACTTGAGGATGAAGATGGTAAGCCCTGTGCCATTGAGAAAGAGCCGGTAAGTGAGGTTGAATATGCTTTCTATCACAATGCCGCTCCCCTTCTGGCTCAGCTTGGCATTCTGACGCCCGTGGTGAAATCAGCCTGCTACGAACAACGAAAGCTCGTACTCGAATACATTCCTGAACCCATCCAACAAGACGCTGTTATGAGCGATGCGTTCCTGTCCGTGCTTGCGCGATTACACATAATCGAGCCTGATTCCTCATGGAGGTTCAGCACACATCAGTGGGATGAGGCAGCACTTGAAGGCTGCCTCGCTCTGCTTCGCCTGCCTGCTCAGGCGGAACGGCAGTTTCGGGCAATGCAGAAGCACAGCAATGTTCTTTTTGAACCGCATTGCGTGATCTCCGGTGATACCAATGCAGGTAACTGGGGAAAGAGAGAGAATGGCGAACTGGTGCTGTTCGACTGGGAACGCTTTGGCCTAGGTAACTCAGCGATAGATTTAGCGCCTTTGGTCAAAGGGATGGGCGGAGAAGAAGACTACCGGGCGATAGCGCGACGCTATTGTCAGTTGAATAGCAGGTTCAATGCGGATGTGCTGGCAAAAGAGATAGCTCTTGCTAAAGCGTGGATTGTGAATGAGGTGGTGCTGATATTGAGTGAGCGGGGAAAGCCGGAACTGGCGCAGTATTTGGGATGGTACGGGGAGGTGCTGCCTGAGTGGTTGGCATCATTAAGATTAACGATTAAACCACGGTTATTTTAGTAGTTACCAAAAAATGAGAAAATAAAGCGTTTGAAATGGGTAAAACCACCATAAAATAGGATGGTAAAATGCTAAAATACCTCAATTAACATATTTAAAATTTTAATAAAATTACGCAAAAGGCATTTCTATGTGAGATAAATTCCATCCAAAAATATAACAACACCCACATAACACGCAATAATTAAAAACATTTTAAAAAAGTTTAAATAAGTATATAAAAGTGGCGAAATAAAGATACGCCACTCACATTTTAGTTCGCCAGATCTAACTGCTGAATGCGCTTTTCAATAACTAGCTTTTGCTCAGCATTTTGCATCGCTTCAATTAATTTTTCGGCTACAGCTCTAATGACATTTATACAAACAGAATTTCCAAACTGCTTATAAATTTGGCCCTGAGATACAGCATCAACGATGTACTCATCGGGAAAACCTTGTAATCGAGCACACTCGCGTGGGGTCAACTTCCTCGGATTTTTTCCAAGATGAGATTGATCAATTAAAATTTCAGATCCATCTTTATAATATCGAGCGCTAATTGTATTGGTATATTTACTCTCACTATTGAAAAGAGAATATCCAAAGCCATTCCCTTTCTTGCCATGTTCGAGTTTTCTTTTTTGATGACCGACCCATAGCCTATCAGAAATAGTATATTTATCTTCGAATGAAGACAAATTACTTAAATCTTCAAGAATATTACCAACTCGAGTTTCTTCCATCGTTGGTTTGGGCCACTGGAATAGCTCTTCGATATTAACACCGCTAAAATAATCCATATCAAAACCTACAATAAAAATTCGCTCGCGATTCTGTGGTGCGCCAAAATCACCAGCCCTCAAAACTTTATAATCGACCCAATAGTTAAGTTTTTCTGAAAGAGCCTTTCTGGCATCGTCACTTATAGGAAAATCATTTGGAACTGTATCACTATTATTACCTCTCAATATGTCAAGAATAGTGTTTAAAGTCCGTCCTTTATCATGACCTTGCAGTTGTTTAACATTCTCAAGCATAAATGCTTTAGGCCTTTTAGCCGCGATAATTCTTTGAATTTCAAAAAACATGGTACCGCGAGTGTCACTAAAACCTTTTTTTAAACCAGCTTGAGAAAATGCTTGACATGGAAATCCCCCGAGAAGTACGTCATGCTCAGGTATGTCTGTTGCCTTAATTTTAGTAATATCTCCATGTGGCATTTCTCCAAAGTTAGTAAGATAAGTTTTTTGAGAAAACTTATCCCATTCAGATGAAAAAACGCATTGTCCGCCCTGTTGCTGAAAGGGAAGTCTTATCCCACCAATACCCGCAAATAAGTCAATAAATGTAAAATCACCTTTTTTTTCAAGGGATTGGCTGAAAGGTGCATTTTTCAAATATTCGTTAATCTTTTCTTCAATGTCGAGAATGGCTTGCCACTTCGCTTTAGAAGGAGAGTGCTCGCCTTCCTCCCATCCGCGAATGGTGCGTTCACCTGAGCTGCCTAGCCCCAAAAGGTTTGCTAACTCCGTTCGCCCAAGGCCTAATCTTTTCCTCAATTCTTTGATATATTGTGGTTTATGAGAGTCGGTCATTCAAAATTGCCTTATCCGGTTTTTCACCCTGCAAAACTATCAGTCTGTTGATAATGAGTCAACATAGTTCTGATCTTATAAGCATTAAATCAGCAAAAGAGGAAAATATGTCTCAGATTTCGATTGAGCAACTTGAAAACTTAAACTTAATTTGGAACGAATCTTCTGATTTTAAAGTGTTTTTTTTAGGCACGGGCTCTTTTTTTGAGGTTACTAATTCGTCAGGTAAAACTCATGACGTTTCATTTCAATGCATCCTGCAATCATTGATTGACATTAGCAAAAGTAACAAAGCAAAACAATTTATAAACTATTCGACTCAACAACCATCCAAGATCACTAATGTGCAAGCACTGGACCAAAAAACTTTTGATGACATTATCGAAACTGGTCCTGCAGAATGCACTGAGTGGAAATATTACGAAAAGATGGTTCGCGTTCTAGCAATACGTGTTCTTACACATCCCCGCGCTCGAGTAGTTGCATCAGAACAAACTAAACTTTTTTTTAATATTGCATCCAGAATAATTCATATTGCCAATAACTTGGATCCTAAGAATCTTGACAACTACATTCCTTTTAATAATGAACAGCTTAATGTTGCCATTTTATATCTCGAACAGATAATTAAAGTTTTCAGCTCAATAACATACCAGAAAAAAATCAATTCGCATCAGTCATTTCTCGAAAAGAAATTAAATACCATTTTCTTTGGTGCACCTGGGACTGGAAAAAGCTGGGTGATAGAGCGTGAGACGGTAAATGCCATTAAGATTAGAACAGTCTTTCATCCTGATATGCAATATAGTGATTTTGTAGGTGCATTAAAACCTCGAATGATTAAAAGCGATAACAATATAAGAGTGGGCTATGAATTTCGTCCTGGACCTTTCACCAATGCTTATATTAAAGCTCTAAATAATCCACGTAATTATGTTTATTTGATAATTGAAGAAATAAATAGAGCGCCGGCAGCAGCTGTTTTTGGAGAATTGTTCCAACTTATAGACCAAGATAATGCCTATGAAATTGATATTGATCCAGATATGTTAGATTATATAAATGAGAATATTGAAAATAAAATAGAAAAAATCTTTCTCCCCCCTAATTTCACAATATTAGCAACAATGAATAGTAGTGATCAGGGAGTTAATTTACTTGACACTGCATTTAAAAGAAGATGGTCAATAAAATATATGCCTATTGATTACAACAACGCGACTCCAGGGGTATTTTTAATACCTGTTACGGGTGCTACTTGTGAGATAAGCTGGGCTAATTTTTCAAAAATTATAAACGAAAAACTCACAAATTTAGGTATACCCGAAGACAGACTTTTAGGTCACCGTTTCATTTCAACAAATGAAATATCTAGCAAAACGGCTGCTACTGATACTTTACGTTTTAAAATTTTTGCTTATCTCTGGGATGATGTTTTACGCCACGGAAAGCGCCAACTGATATTCTCCCCTGAGGTGTTAGGAGAGAACATTAGCAATTTTGGCAATCTCATTTCAGCTTTTGATGCCGGCATGCCTATCTTTAATATTAATGTTGAAGAATCTATTTGTACAGCAGGAAATATAACTTTATCGACGAATCAATTATGAAAATAAATATCCATGAAGACAGATGTATGCTTAGCCTTTTATCAAAAGATGTAATTGATATTTTGAAGGTTAGAAACATAATTAGAAATGAGCAAGAAAGAATTGATTTTTGCGGCATGGTTATTAGGAGAGAGGAAATTGACGTATTTATTCCTCGCAACAGTTCTATCAATAAAAACAACAATACTAAAAGTATTTGTTCTTTGCTAATGCGAGCAATCCATAAATTTTCACTTAGACGAGAACGCTTTTCTTTATCGGATGGAGATACTGAGCATATTACAGGTGAATCTCTACTCAATCTGGCTTTCAGGATCCTTACAGATTATATTTCACATGGTATTTATTCTAAAAGAGTTTATGAAATAAAGAAAAACCCATCGAAAACCGACTGGAACAGAACGATTAAAAAAAGTAAAATCTATCCTTCTTTTGAGTCTTACATATATTTAGATACTTATGGAAAACGAAAGAAAATATTTTATAATGATCCAATCACACTAATTCATGTCAGTATCATACGTGAAATATATCATTCTTATGGATGGATATTTTTCAATTTTGATTCCAACACAGAATCAAATTTATCCGAATTTGAAAACCCTGTTAGCGATATAAAAATTAAGCTAATGATTTTAGAAAATGAACTTAGACATGTATATTCTGACCGCGAAACAAAATTAATTAAAGATATGATGGATTATCTATCAGAAGTTAATGGTCATCCAGGTCAAGATTGTGTTATTGGCGTTAATAAATTTCAAACTGTGTGGGAACACATGATAGATGCCTGTCTTGAATATAAATTTGATATTAATAATAAGTTAGCAAAGCCATGTTACAAAATTAATGGTCTTTATGAAGTGGCCAAAAATAAAGGTGGTCGTACAGACACAGTTCTCAAAGATGAAACTGGAAAAAAACTTGCAATCGTAGATGCTAAATACTATGGTGCGACTAACCCTAATGAACTTCCTGGATGGCCCGACATCATTAAACAGTTTTTTTATGCCATGGCCCTCAAGGATATTTATCAGAATTCAATAATCTATAACTATTTTGTTTTCCCGGGCGGTTTAAAAAATATCGAGTCAATACATTTGCAAGATCCTATTACTAAAGTTTTAAAAGATGAAAGTTATGAGCCTATAAGGTGTATTTTTATTGAGCCATTTTCTTTGATGAAAGCCTATAATTCAGACAGTAAACTAAAAGATTTATCAAATACTCTTCTTCATATTTAAACCATACTATTTCATTGCAAATAAAGATATAAAGGATATTTTAAAGCATCATATAAATATTGATGCTTTACGTTTTTTTAGGATTATAGATTCTTCGGATAAAAATATTTAAATACGGTGCCAATCATTCGGATGCATATAACCAACGGTTAGTAAATTGTCACCTCTACCATGATAAATAAACCATATACTCCCTGCAGGCGCATAAAAATCCTTACCATTTGCCATGTACAAACGCAATTCATTTTTTTCAGGCTTGGGAAATACTAAATTTAAACGAACAATGCCATTTTGATAGAGTTTAAATTCTTTGGCCGCCAAATCAGGATTACTTTTTACAGGCCCCCGACAAATTTTATCCGGACCAAAAAAATTTATCGCTAAATTTTTTTCATGATCAGTTAAAGTTATTTGGCTTTTTGTCGCCTCATCTGCTAAAGATATTTCAGAATAGGCTCCATCCAAAGCATTAAAAAAACTTAAATGATTTTGATTAAATCTCATGGGAAACTCCTTGTGTGTATAATGTATAAATTTAACTCTTTAACTCTTTAACTCTTTAACTCTTTAACTCTTTAACTCTTTAACTCTTTAACTCTTTAACTCTTTAATTCTTTAATTCTTTAATTCTTTAATTCTTTAATTCTTTAATTCTTTAATTCTTTAATTCTTTAATTCTTT
>NZ_JASCAK010000032.1:0-119107 GCF_029967885.1 Pantoea sp. V106_11 | reverse complement strand
AGTGAAACGCCGTAGCGCCGATGGTAGTGTGGGGTCTCCCCATGCGAGAGTAGGGAACTGCCAGGCATCAAACAAGTAAAAAAGCCCTGAACTGACGTTCAGGGCTTTTTTACGTCTGCGATCTGGCAGATAACCCCTCATCTCTGCGCCGTTCCGGACCGGACGCATCCCTTTACCGGCGTTTAGCGGGCAACGGTGAACCTGTAGCAAGGCACGGGTGCAGTGGCGGAGCGACGTAAAACACAGGCACGTCATCTGGTACGCGGCAGACAGGCTCTAACGATGATGGTAATTACACCTTCTTTGCCGTTCGAAGACGGGAAAACCCTCTACTGAACGCTGCTGATCTGCATCATTCACTCGCTACCCATTGTGTTGTCAGCTATGCGCCTTTTTACCCAGCCATGTCAGGATAAATGCGGCCACTTCTTGTGGCTGGTTGATGTTCAAAACGGGCACATTCAGGTTTAAAGTCGTGTCGTCACAGGCGACAGCCACCACCTTCTCATCCAGCAGTGCTGCTAGCTCACCTTTAATACCCGATCGCCAAAGCACAATTTTGGCGACTGGCTCATCTTTAAATCCTTCGACTAACACTACATCCAACTGTTCGCCGTCCATTCGTCCCACTAACGTCATTAAGCTGACAGGCTGCTCAGGCGTTTCACACATCAGCGCCCAACGCCTGTCGCTGGCGACAATAACCTGATCGGCTCCGGCTTTACGCAGCCGATAGCTGTCTTTACCCGGCCTGTCTACGTCCATGTCATGGTGGGTATGTTTAATTAATCCTGCACGTATTTCCTGCGCTTTTAACAAGGGTATAACTTGCTCGAGTAGTGTGGTTTTACCGGTTCCGCTCCAGGCGACAATGGCCAATAACGGAATATGCATTATGACTTCTCCTGCATGATCAGATCGTCAGGTGTATTGATGTTGCTGAACGCTGACTCTGGATCGCTAAATAAAACCGGGTGCCCACCATGCTCACGCATAAACTGCATAAGCCTGCGCTCCCCCCGTAACAACCATGTCTCAAGATCGTCGGCAATCGCCTTATTCATCAAGGCCAGGGTTGGATGATCCCGCTGGGAGGATTTCACCCATACAGCAGGTGCGTTGTTACGCTGCTGCCAGAGGCGCGCAACAAAATCACCGGGGATCTGAGGTGTATCACAGGCACAAAATGCCACCCAATCAGTGGGGCTGTGCCGTAAACCGCTCAACATACCTGCAAGCGGTCCTGGGTAGTCCTTGATTGAATCGGTTACGACCTGATAACCACTTAGCTGATAACGATCAATGTTGCGGTTAGCGCTTATTAACACAATGTCTACCTGCGGCCTCAACCGCTGTAGAACGTGTTGGTATAGGGGTTTACTCTGCATCATAAGTAATCCTTTATCCTGCCCGCCCATACGGCTACCTTGTCCACCAGCAAGGATTACACCGGTAAATGCTGCCATCTTGTCTCCTTGTGTCATTCTGGACGTGAATCACCTGCATTGAGGAATCATTATGAAAACCCATCGGCTGACTGAACTGCTTGAACTCCTGCAACCGGCATGGGAGAAAGAGCCCGATCTTAACCTGTTGGCATTTTTACAAAAACTGGCCCACGAGTCTGGTTTCATTGGCCCATTAAGTGAATTAAGCGATGACGTATTGATTTATCATCTAAAAATGCGTGATTCAGCCAGCGACGATCAGATTCCAGGCCTGAAAAAAGATTATGAAGTCGATTTTAAAACCGCCCTGCTACGTGCACGTGGTGTCATCAAAAATGACGAGTAGTGTTATCCTTGGCCATTAACCGTAAAGATAAGCACAGGGATAACCATGAGTGATGCCGCCTTTAACTTCCAGACACTCAATCCTGATGTCCTGTTGGATGCGCTTTGGGAAACGGGTATACGGGTAGATTCCGGCTTAACCGCCCTGAACAGCTATGAAAATCGGGTTTATCAGTTTAGCGACGATGAAAAACGTCGCTATGTGGCCAAGTTTTATCGCCCTCAGCGCTGGAGTGCAGAACAGATCACCGAAGAGCATCGGTTTTCCCAGGATTTGCTGGACGACGAGGTGCCGATTGCCGCGCCGTTAGTTTTGCAGGGCGATACGCTGCAACGTCATGCTGGCTTTTACTATGCGGTCTTTCCCAGCCTGGGTGGACGGCAGTATGAAACCGACAACGAAGATCAGATGGAATGGGTAGGCCGTTTCCTGGGACGTATTCATCAAACTGGCCGCAAAAGCCTGTTTCAGCAACGCCCATCCATAGGGCTTGAAGAATATCTGGAGCAGCCGCGAGAAGTCCTGGCAAAGGCTGAGCTCGTGCCTGCGTCACTCCGCCCAGCATTGCTGGAAGCTGTCGATAAACTTGGCATCACGCTGCGGCAGTGCTGGCATAGCGACTGGCAGCCGCTACGCTTACATGGTGATTGCCATCCGGGCAATATTCTGTGGCGCGATGGCCCGCTGTTTGTCGATCTTGATGATGCCCGCAATGGTCCCGCTATTCAGGATCTGTGGATGTTAATTAGCGGAGACAAGCATGAACAACGCATCCAATGGGATATTCTGTTGGACGCATACAGTGAATTCAGCGACTTCGATATTAACGAATTGTCACTGATTGAGCCTTTACGTGCTATGCGCATGATTTATTATCTGGCCTGGGTCGTGCGCCGCTGGCAGGATCCCGCTTTTCCGCGCGCTTTCCCCTGGATGACGGATGAGGATTTCTGGCGCCGGCAAATTTTGCAGTTTATCGAGCAGGAAAAGGTGTTACGGGAACCTCCGTTGCAGCTGGCCCCGCAATTTTAATGAAAAGTCAGGAGAGTTTTCCCCAATGAAGAAAATATTTTTTGCACTGATGGGTTTGGTGCTGGCGTTCAGCGCATCTGCTGCACAATTCACTGAAGGTAAACAATACGTTAGCCTGCCTAAACCTGTTGCAGGTGAACCCCAGGTTATGGAGTTTTTCTCTTTTTTCTGCCCGCACTGCTACCAGTTTGAGCAAATTTACCATGTCGGTGATGCAGTTAAAAAGAATCTGCCAGCCGATACGAAGATGGTGAAGTACCACGTTGACTTCCTTGGCGGCGACTTAGGTCCCGTTGTCACTCATGCGTGGGCCGTCGCGATGGCGCTGGGCGTAGAAGATAAAGTGACTTCACCTATTTTTGATGGCATTCAGAAAAGCCAGACGATTACGGATGCAGCCAGCCTGAAAGACGTATTCATCAAAGCAGCGGGCATTTCTTCTGAGCAGTACGATGCGGCCTGGAACAGCTTTGCAGTAAAAGCCCTTGTTGCCCAGCAGCAAAAAGCGGCGTCTGACGTTGATCTGCGCGGCGTGCCAGCAATGTTTATTAATGGCAAATATATGGTTAATAACGGCGGTCTGGATACCAGCTCAATGGCGAACTTCGTGGCGGATTATGCCAACGTAGTGAAGTTCCTGGTTGAGAAAAAATAAGCGTTTTACGCTGAGTTTTTTGCAAAACGCCAGCATACGCTGGCGTTTTCATTTGTAATTTGTGCGCCCATCGCTGACCTGTTGAAGAAGCACAGTTTTTCTATCCACACAAGCAAACATGCCATTAAAAATCACGATCGCATCACGGATTTATATTAACTATATGATTTTATTATTTTTAATTTTGGCTGAATCTTTTTTATGACATAAATAAACTATTGATATAATTTTTACGCACAAAGTTATCCACAGAAAGATCGTTGCGATCCTCATTACAGAAGCACGAAAAACGTCACTCCCTGTTTGTCTTGATTAACCCTTTTCGCCAAGGTGTGGCATCCTTATAGGCCAATCCATGGCAACGAAGAATACACAGACATATGGCGCAAATAGCAGAAAACCCCCTGATTTTGGTTGATGGCTCATCCTATCTTTATCGCGCGTACCACGCTTTCCCACCGCTAACCAACAGCGCAGGTGAGCCTACTGGTGCTATGTATGGCGTGCTCAACATGCTGAAAAGCCTGTTGGTACAGTACAGCCCTACACATGTTGCTGTGGTGTTTGATGCTAAAGGCAAAACCTTCAGGGATGAACTGTTTGAACATTACAAATCCCACCGCCCACCGATGCCTGATGATTTGCGGTCACAAATAGCGCCGCTGCACGAAATGGTGCGTGCGATGGGCTTGCCGCTGTTGGCTGTCAGCGGCGTTGAAGCGGACGATGTGATTGGTACGCTGGCGTTAGAGGCAGAGAAAAAAGGCCACGCTGTTCTGATCAGCACCGGCGATAAAGATATGGCGCAGCTTGTCACACCGGGCATTACGCTAATCAATACCATGACGAATACCATTCTTGGCCCAGAAGAGGTTGAGCAGAAGTATGGTGTGCCACCGTCGTTGATCATCGATTTTCTGGCGATGATGGGGGACAGCTCAGATAATATTCCCGGCGTACCCGGCGTGGGTGAAAAAACAGCCCAGGCGCTGCTGCAGGGGCTGGGCGGGATGCAGTCCATTTACGACAATCTTGATAAAGTCGCCGATCTCTCTTTTCGCGGTGCAAAAACCATGGCCGCGAAACTGGAGCAGAATCGCGATGTTGCTTTTCTTTCTTATCAGCTTGCCACCATTAAAACAGACGTCGAGCTCGATCAACCCTGTGAAGCGCTTATGGTCAGCGAACCTGATGTTAACGCGCTGCAAGCACTATTTAGCCGTTTCGAATTCAAGCGCTGGTTGACCGACCTGCAAGAGGGAAAATGGCTGCAGGGTACTAAAAGCAACCGGCAAGCCCAGCAGGTTCTTACCGATGAGCCGGTGGCGAGCGTTGAGGCCACCAGCCTGTTATCGGCTGACGGCTATATCACCATTCTGGATCAGCAAACCTTAGATGCCTGGGTGGAGAAGCTGAAAAACAGCGAGGTCTTTGCGTTCGATCTCGAAACCGATGGGCTGGATACGTTAACGGCTAATATCGTCGGCCTCAGTTTTGCGGTAGCGCCAGGTGAGGCGGCTTATCTGCCCGTGGCACATGATTACCTCGATGCGCCGGAGCAGCTCGACCGCGATGCCGTTCTTGCGCAACTCAAGCCGCTGCTCGAAGATCCTGACGCCAGTAAAGTAGGGCAAAATCTCAAATACGATCGTGGCGTGCTGAAAAACTACGATATTGAACTCGCCGGTATCAAATATGACACCATGCTGGAGTCATATATCCTGAACAGCGTAGTGGGCAAGCATGATATGGACAGCCTGTCTGCGCGGTGGCTGAATCATAAAACCATTACCTTTGAAGAGATCGCCGGTAAAGGGAAAAATCAGCTCACATTTAATCAAATCGCTTTAGAGCAGGCTGCACATTACGCAGCAGAAGATGCCGATGTCACTCTGCAACTGCATTTGAAAATGTGGCCTGAGCTTGAAAAAGAAGCCGGCCCTAAAAAGGTTTTTGAACAAATTGAAATGCCCCTGCTTAAGGTGATTTCACGTGTTGAGCGTAACGGCGTATTGATCGATCAAGCCATTCTGGCGCAGCACTCTAAAGAGCTGACATCGCGCCTGGCTGAGCTTGAGCTTAAAGCGCATGAGCTGGCGGGCGAGCCCTTTAATCTCTCATCGACCAAGCAGCTGCAGGTCGTCCTGTTTGAAAAGCAGGGCATTAAGCCGACGAAGAAAACACCCGGAGGCGCGCCTTCTACCAGTGAAGAAGTTCTGGCTGAGCTGGCACTGGACTATCCGCTGCCAAAGGTCATTCTGGAGCACCGTGGGTTGTCGAAACTGAAGTCAACTTACACTGATAAACTGCCGCTGATGATCAATCCTGTCAGCGGTCGCGTGCACACGTCCTATCATCAGGCGGTAACGGCTACCGGTCGCCTGTCTTCAACCGATCCTAACCTGCAAAACATCCCGGTCCGTAACGATGAAGGACGCCGCATTCGTCAGGCCTTTGTTGCGGGCAAGGGGAACCGTATCGTGGCGGCGGACTATTCACAGATTGAACTGCGTATCATGGCGCATCTGTCACAGGATAAAGGCCTGCTCGATGCCTTTTCCCAGGGAGAAGATATTCACCGTGCTACTGCGTCAGAGGTCTTTGGCGTGCCGCTGTCTAAGGTCACGGGCGAACAACGTCGTAGCGCCAAGGCCATTAACTTTGGTCTTATCTACGGCATGAGCGCGTTTGGATTATCTCGCCAGCTGAACATTGGCGCAGGCGAAGCGAAAAAGTATATGGATTTGTACTTCGAGCGCTATCCTGGCGTGCTGCGCTATATGGAAAACACGCGGCAGCTTGCAGCCAGTAACGGGTATGTTGAAACGCTGGATGGACGCCGTTTGTGGTTGCCCGACATCAAGTCCAGTAACGCCATTCGTCGTAAAGCTGCTGAACGTGCGGCGATTAATGCCCCCATGCAGGGAACGGCCGCGGATATCATCAAACGCGCCATGATTGCGGTCGATGACTGGTTACAAAAGCAAACCGATGATGCGGTCAGGATGATCATGCAAGTGCACGATGAACTGGTGTTTGAAATCAAAGCTGAAGCCGTCGATGAAGCCAGCAAGCAGATTCGCGCGCTGATGGAGGGCAGTATGGCGCTGGATGTCCCCTTACTGGTCGAAGTCGGCGTAGGCGACAACTGGGATCAGGCGCATTAAGACTCTGGCTGGTGGCGTTTATGCGCCACCGCTGGCGCATTATCACGTGATCAGGCATGAAGCCGGCACACCGTGGTACCGGCGCTGCAAAACGATGCAGTAACTTATTATGGCCTAAGCACTTTTTTTGTAATTTAACTACATGCCATCCTCATTTTTGTGACGAGCATGGTAAAAAAAGTGACTAAAAATGAAAGAGAGCAACAAAAAAACCTTTGTTGCTCACAAAAAATCAGGTAAAGTTCGAGGCGTAGGGTACAGAGGTAAGATGTTCTATCTTTCAGACCTTTTACTTCACGTAATCGGATTTGGCTGAATTTAGCCGCCCCAGTCATTCTGTGACTGGGGCGTTTTTTATTGGGCTGACGCTAAAAAACGGCAGCCTGTGAGGTTTGTCAGGCTTCAGTGCCCTGATCTTCAACAGCAGGTTCGAGTTCACTAAACCAGCTATTCAGCTTATGGCGCACTTTGTCGACGCCGATTTTTTTCAGCGATGAGAAAACCTCAACCTGCACATCACCCATAAACGCCATTGAGGCTTCTTTCACCATATTGAGCTGGGCTTTACGTGCGCCGGAAGCGAGCTTGTCAGCTTTAGTCAGCAGCAGGAGGACAGGGATCTCGCTCTCAACCGCCCATTGAATCATTTGCTGATCCAGATCTTTAAGCGGGTGGCGGATATCCATCAGTACCACCAGGCCTTTAAGCGCCTGCCTTTTTTGCAGATATTCGCCCAATGCCCGTTGCCATTTGAGTTTCATCTCTTCTGGCACTTCAGCATAGCCGTAACCCGGTAAGTCTACGAGGCGCTTGCCTTCTGCAACTTCAAACAGGTTAATCAGCTGCGTACGACCGGGTGTTTTACTGGTTCGCGCCAGGCCTTTTTGATTGGTGAGCGTATTTAAGGCGCTGGATTTACCCGCGTTTGAACGACCAGCAAACGCAACTTCAATGCCGGTATCAGAGGGCAAATGGCGGATGTCCGGTGCGCTAAGAATGAAGCGGGTGACATGGTAATTCAGTTCAGACAAGGGAATACTCCAGAAACGCATTAGGGCAATGGCGCTGATTATACGCGTTATGGCGCGAAAGTGCTCAATACCATTGGTGAGGCGCCTTTGTAAGATATTTGCCATAAATTTTGCCCGTTATGTCTCTTTTTAGTTAAATAATTAAAAAAATAAACCATTAAAATTCAGTGAATTATACTTAAGTACAGGTTTTTTCGCCTAAAGACTGACATGTGTTACTTGAGCCTTTTACCATATGGTCTACATTATTCAGCAGTGCAGGACGCACTCATCAGGATGATGCGCTCAGGAATGTTGGGATAACGAAGAGCGGCTGGAATGGAAATGGCTATGGATGGGAGCCGGAAAAGGAAAGGGATACGCTCAGGAGTTGAGCAGGCGCAGGATTAACCGGGACGTTGTGAGCCGAAACGGATTTGAAACATGATTCCTTCTGCTGAAGGTATGAAATAAGGCGACAGCTTGAGCTGTCGCCTTTTTTCTTTGTCTGGTTTCTGCTAGATTTCGCCGCAATTCTATACTGAATAAAAAACACCGGGACCGAACATCATGAAGCAACCTGCAAGCGCTGCGAAAGGTAAGCCTGTCGCCAAAGCTAAACGTAAATCGCGTGAAGATATCAATAATGAAGCGCGCGATCGTAAACGCGATAAAAAGCATCGTGGCCATGCGTCAGGCAGCCGTGCTAATCCGCAAACGCAGAGCAACAACGGCAAGCAAAGCGCCGCCGCGAAAGACCCGCGTATTGGCAGCAAGAAGCCAGTGGCATTGATCGCTGACGAAAAGGCCGCACCGGCAAAAGCGAAAAACGTTGCGGCCAAACCGGCGAGGGAGAAAAAAGTGTCTCTCACGCCTGAAGAGGAGCTGGCGCAGCTGGAGAACAGTGAGCGCCTGGATGCGCTGCTCGATCGTCTTGAAAAGGGTGAGACGTTGTCATCAGAAGATCAGGGCTGGCTTGACGTGACGCTGGATCGCATTGATGAACTGATGGAACAGCTTGGTATTGAAATGGACGAAGAGGAAGACCAGGAGGCGGAAGAGGATATGTATCGCCTGCTAAAAGGTAACTAAGCTGTATTGATCGGCATGCGCGCATGCGCATGCCATGCTTAACAGGTAAACGACAATGTTTTGGCCTGGATCAATTTTCGTGTTGTTGATGACATGTTATCTGCTGTGGTTATTGTTTAAACTACGGCGACTGTCGCGTCTGAAGCAGCGTTTACGTCGGGTTTCCGCCCGCTCACCTCTCTTTCCTTCTGGATCGCGACCTTTACGACGGCAACGTAAGCGGAAGGAGTGAGCATGTCAGCAATGCAGATCAAGTGGGACCAGGCGTTAATTGAAAAATATAACTCTGCCGGTCCGCGTTACACGTCTTATCCCACCGCCTTAGCGTTCAACGATAAGTTTACCGATAACGACTTCAGACACGCCATTGAACGTTATCCGCAACGTGCTTTATCGCTGTATATCCACATCCCGTTCTGTCATCGCCTGTGCTACTTCTGTGGCTGCAATAAGATTGTCACGCGTCAGCTGCATAAAGCCGACCGTTATCTGAATGCGCTTGAGCAGGAGATCACTGCCCGCGCACCGCTGTTTAAGGGTCGTCAGGTTAGCCAGCTGCACTGGGGCGGCGGAACGCCCACGTTCCTTAATAAACAGCAAATCAGCCGGCTGGTGGCGCTGTTGAAGCAGCACTTTACCTTTATCGACGACGCAGAGATGTCGATCGAGGTCGATCCACGTGAAATTGAACTGGATATGATCGATCACCTGCGCGCGTGTGGTTTCAATCGCCTGAGCATGGGCGTGCAGGATTTCAATAAAGCCGTGCAGGAGCGGGTGAATCGTGTACAGGATGAAGCGGTCATTTTTGCCTTGATGGCGCGGGCGCGCGAGCAGGGATTTCGTTCAACCAGCATCGATTTGATTTACGGGTTGCCGCTGCAAACGCCTGAAAGCTTCGCTTATACCTTGCAGCGCGTTATCGCATTGGATCCCGATCGCCTCAGCGTCTTTAACTATGCCCATCTCCCCGCGCTGTTCGCCGCACAGCGTAAAATTAAAGAAGATGAGCTGCCCTCAGCACAGCAGAAGCTGGATATCCTCCAGCAGACCATTACCACGCTGACCCAACAGGGCTATCAGTTTATTGGTATGGATCACTTTGCTAAACCGCAGGACGAGCTGGCAGTCGCGCAACGTGAAGGAAAACTGCACCGCAACTTTCAGGGTTATACGACACAGGGCGACAGTGACTTGCTGGGGCTTGGCGTATCTGCGATTAGCATGATCGGCGACAGCTATGCGCAAAACCAGAAAGGGCTTAACGACTGGTACAGTCAGGTTGAAAAACAGGGCCATGGCCTGTGGCGCGGATTACTGCTGAGTGAAGACGACTGCTTACGTCGCGACGTGATTAAAAGGCTGATCTGCAATTTCTCACTTGATTTCAGCACGGTCGAAGCGCAGTGGAATATTCAGTTTGAACGCTATTTTGCGGAAGACATGGCGCTGTTAGAACCGCTGATTAGTGATGGGCTGGTGGAGCAGCATGCAACGGACCTGAGAGTGACGGGAGCCGGACGCTTGCTGATTCGAAATATCTGTATGTGCTTTGATGCGTATCTACGTCACAAGGCGCGGCAGCAGCAGTTTTCACGCGTCATATAAAAAAGCCGGAGCAGCCTGCGCTGTTCCGGCAGTGGATTTCTTATTCCATCCCCAGTTCTTTGAGCTTACGCGTCAGGGTATTTCTCCCCCAACCCAGCAAACGTGCCGCTTCCTGTTTGTGGCCCTGAGTATGACGGAGCGCCGTGGTCAGCAACGTACGCTCCATCTCCGGCTGGGCTTCAGACAGTAGATTTTGATGACCGGAACGCAAGGCGCGGTCAGCCCACTGCGCCAGCAGGGTTGCCCAGTTATCCGGCAACGACTGAGTAGGGCTTTCCGGGGTACTGGATTCAAACAGCTCTGGCGGAAGATCCTGGATCAGCACTTCCTGTCCCGCAGCCATAACGGTTAACCACCGACAGGTATTCTCCAACTGGCGCACGTTACCCGACCAGTGCAGACGTGTCAGCGCGGTTTCGGTTTCCGCGTGCAGAATCTTGGCCTCAACCCCCAGTTCCCGTGCCGCAACCTGGAGGAAATAACGGGCCAGACGCGGGATATCCTCACGGCGCTCACGCAACGGCGGCAGATGCACGCGGATGACGTTCAGACGATGGAATAAATCCTCACGGAACTTGCCTTCCTGCACCCGCAGTTCAAGGTTCTGATGCGTTGCGGCAATAATACGGACGTCAACTTTTACCGGCGCATAGCCGCCGACGCGGTAAAATTGCCCGTCAGCCAGAACGCGCAGCAGTCGTGTCTGAACATCCAGCGGCATATCGCCGATTTCGTCTAAAAACAGCGTGCCGCCATCAGCCTGTTCAAAACGGCCCTGACGGATCTGATTGGCACCGGTAAACGCCCCTTTTTCATGACCAAACAGTTCTGACTCGATCAAATCCTTGGGAATCGCGGCCATATTCAGGGCAATAAACGGCGCTTTGCTGCGAGGGCTGTGGCGATGCAGCGCATGCGCAACCAGTTCTTTACCCGTACCGGATTCCCCGTTGATCAGGACGCTGATCGACGAGCGAGAGAGACGGCCAATAATACGAAACACATCCTGCATGGCGGGCGCTTCGCCGATAATATCGGTGGTCGGGCCGCTGACAGGCTGATTACGTGGCTGCTGCTGTTCCTGATAGTGGCTGATGGCGCGCTCGACCAGCGCAACAGCCTCATCAATATCAAACGGCTTGGGCAGATAATCAAAGGCCCCTTGCTGATAGGCACTGACCGCGGCATCCAGATCGGAGTGCGCCGTCATGATGATGACCGGGAGCATGGGATGGCGCTGTTTAATCTGTTTTAGCAGCGTCAGCCCGTCCATTCCGGGCATACGAATGTCTGACAATAAAACGTCCGGCGTTTTTGTCGCTAATGCGTTCAGCACGTCGTTCGCACTGTCAAAGGTCGCACAGCTCAAACCGGCTCCAGTGAGCGCGCGTTCAAGCACCCAGCGGATGGAGCTATCGTCATCGACGATCCAGACTATCCCTCGTTGCATAGAAACCTCACTGGCGAATAGGCAGGTAAACCGAAAATTCGGTATGACCTGGCCAACTGTTAAACTCAATTTTTCCTGAATGCTGATCAATCAGGCTACGGGCAATAGAAAGACCTAAACCGGTTCCGCCTTCACGTCCGCTTACCATCGGATAAAACAGCGTATCCTGAAGCTGAGCCGGAATGCCGGGACCGTCATCTTCGATATCAATACGGGCGACCAGGCGATACCGCGTACCGTGCAGCGTCAGCTGAAAGGCGGTACGGGTGCGAATGACTATCGTGCCACCGTCCTCGCCCAGCGCCTGCAGCGCATTACGCACCACATTCAGCAGTACCTGTTCAATCTGGTCGGGATCGTGGGGCAACTCCGGCAGGCTGGGATCGTAATCGCGGACCAGAGACACATTTTCTGGCAGCTCCATTGAGACCAGGTTGACCACCCGTTCGGCGACCTGATGAATACTCTGGGTGATGTGCATCCCGGGCTGTTGCGGCCCTAATAAGCGATCCACCAGATTCCGCAGGCGATCGGCCTGTTCAATAATGACTTTGGTATATTCATTCAGCGCGGGATCGGGCAGGGCGCGAGACAGCAGCTGGGCCGCACCGCGCAGTCCGCCTAACGGATTTTTAATCTCATGAGCCAGCCCACGCACCAGATCGCGTGCCGCAACCTGCTGAGCATGCTGGAGTTGTTCCTGGCTCAGGCGACGTTGATTATCCATGGGCGCCATTTCCAGCAAAATCAGGCCATCAGGCAAGCGCTGCGCTGTCAGCGACATAATATGTGCCCGACCATCGACCACCAGGGTAACTTCACTGTCCGTAAAGCCCTGGCCCGCCTCAAGACTCTCGCGCATTACCTCGACATTCAGCGAAAAGTAGCCGGTCAGTTCAGGTAACGGCGTGCCGAATAATTTACGCGAGCTTTGCGCCAGTAATTGCTGTGCCGCGGGGTTGGCGTAGTGAATAACCAAATCGTTATCCACCAACAAAATACTGTTGATTAAGGTATTGAGAATCTGCCCGGCATCGGGCAGTGAGGCAGTTGCCATACAGCGTTCCTCTGCACTGATTTAGTGCATTGTAATCTTTAAGCCGGAATTAAAGCGAATGAACGATGAATTCGCGGAGAAAAAAGCCCATCCGAAGATGGGCTAAAGTTTCCACGGCAACAAAAAAACGTTTCAGACTATCGGTGCCGCCTTTGCAAGATCTGTCTGCGGCACCCATTTGCTTATTCTGAAATTAAACGCTGTAGTACAGTTCGAACTCAACCGGGTGCGGCGTCATGCGCACACGATCGTTTTCGGATTTACGCAGTTCGATATAGGCATCGATCGCGTCATCAGTGAACACGCCGCCACGGGTCAGGAACTCGCGGTCTTCGTTCAGGGCAATCAGCGCTTCTTCCAGTGAACCTGCAACTTTTGGAATTTCAGCTTCTTCTTCCGGTGGCAGGTCATACAGGTTTTTGTCCATCGCATCGCCAGGATGGATCTTGTTGATGATGCCATCAAGACCCGCCATCAGCAGTGCGGTAAACGCCAGGTATGGGTTAGCCGCTGGATCCGGGAAGCGCGCTTCAATACGACGTGCTTTCGGGCTGGCAACAACCGGGATACGGATTGAGGCTGAACGGTTACGCGCTGAATAGGCCAGCATCACCGGCGCTTCATAACCCGGCACCAGACGCTTGTAGGAGTTGGTGGTTGGGTTCGCCAGGGCGTTAATAGCTTTAGCATGCTTGATGATGCCGCCAATGTAGAACAGCGCCATTTCAGACAGGCCGCCGTACTTATCGCCAGAGAACAGGTTCTGACCGCCTTTAGACAGCGACATATGGCAGTGCATACCGGAACCATTATCACCAAACATCGGTTTTGGCATAAAGGTCGCCGTTTTGCCGTAGGCATGAGCCACGTTGTGAACGACATATTTGTAGATCTGAATTTCGTCAGCTTTTTTGGTCATGGTATTGAAGCGTGTAGCCACTTCGTTCTGACCTGCTGTTGCAACTTCATGGTGATGGGCTTCAACAACCAGACCCATTTGCTCCATGGTCAGACACATGGCAGAACGGATGTCCTGTGATGAGTCAACCGGTGGAACCGGGAAGTAACCACCTTTCAGGCCTGGACGGTGGCCTTTGTTGCCGCCTTCGTATTCTTTGCCGGTGTTCCAGGCTGCTTCGATATCGTCGATAGCAACATGAGAACCCGAAGTTGAAGAACCAAAACGAATATCGTCAAACAGGAAGAACTCTGGCTCTGGGCCAAACAGAACGGTATCCGCAATGCCTGAAGAACGCAGGTAATCTTCCGCGCGCTTAGCGATAGAACGTGGATCGCGGTCATAGCCCTGCATGGTGCCTGGCTCAAGAATGTCGCAACGAATGATCAGGGTAGAATCTTCAAAGAAAGGATCCATTACCGCCGTGGTTGCATCCGGCATCAGCACCATGTCTGATTCGTTAATGCCTTTCCAGCCGCCGATGGAAGAGCCATCGAACATCTTGCCTTCTTCGAAGAAGTCAGCGTTAACCTGGTGAGCCGGAATAGTAACGTGCTGTTCTTTACCTTTGGTATCGGTAAAACGCAGGTCAACAAACTTAACTTCATGCTCGTTCATCATCGAGAGAACGTGTTCAGCGGACATACTCAACTCTCCTGGAAATGGTCATTGTCTACATGGCGAGAACCGGGTTACGGAATAGACGACTGTTAACTGTCTTTCCTGAATCTGATCCTGACCAGCTCTGTAACCGTTGTCTTACATCGTTTTCATCTGGATAATACAAAGCGAATTCTGTGCCAACTTTATTTCTTTGCACAAAATCGCGCTGTCATGCACCTTTTTGTCATAAAGGTCATGCACCATGATAGTTGCATTGCACTGTTTGTGTGCGGTTGGGTTGAAAGTGAGCACTTTTTTGGTGCAAAACATCGACGCAGTGCAAATTTTGCACGCCTATTAGTGCGATTTTGCGACAATGCAATAAACTTTCAGTGAAAAGTGTGATCGTGTTCAGTCTCCCGCTTAATCCGTGTACAATACCGCGTTATTTCTAATGCCTGAGGCAAAAAAGCTGTGATCGAAAATTTGCGTAACATCGCCATCATCGCGCACGTTGACCATGGAAAGACCACCCTGGTTGATAAACTGCTGCAACAGTCCGGTACTTTCGATGCCCGTACTGAAGCCACCGAGCGCGTGATGGACTCCAATGATTTGGAGAAAGAGCGTGGGATTACCATCCTCGCAAAAAATACCGCCATTAAATGGAACGACTACCGTATCAACATCGTTGATACCCCAGGACACGCCGACTTCGGTGGTGAAGTTGAACGCGTAATGTCTATGGTGGATTCGGTACTGTTGGTTGTAGATGCGATGGATGGCCCTATGCCGCAAACCCGCTTCGTAACCAAAAAAGCGTTCGCGCATGGTTTGAAGCCGATTGTGGTTATCAACAAAGTTGACCGTCCTGGCGCGCGTCCTGATTGGGTTGTTGATCAGGTATTTGACCTGTTCGTTAACCTGGATGCGACTGACGAGCAGCTCGACTTCCCTATCATTTTCGCCTCGGCGCTGAATGGTATTGCCGGTCTTGAGCACACAGACATGGCTGACGATATGACCCCGCTGTATCAGGCTATTGTCGACCATGTATCGCCTCCACAGGTTGAAGCGGATGCCCCGCTGCAGATGCAAATCTCTCAGCTGGACTACAACAACTACCTGGGCGTTATCGGTATCGGCCGCATCAAGCGCGGTAAAGTGAAGCCTAACCAGCAAGTCACTATCATTGATAGCGAAGGTAAAACCCGTAACGGTAAAGTCGGTAAAGTGCTGACTCACCTGGGCCTGGAGCGTATTGACAGCGACCTGGCAGAAGCAGGCGATATCATTGCGATTACCGGTCTGGGCGAGCTGAACATTTCTGACACCATTTGTGATCCGCAGAACGTGCAGGCGCTGCCAGCACTGAGCGTGGATGAGCCAACGGTTACCATGTTCTTTAACGTCAACACCTCTCCGTTCTGCGGTAAAGAAGGTAAGTACGTGACGTCTCGTCAGATCCTTGAGCGTCTGAACAAAGAACTGGTTCACAACGTAGCACTGCGTGTTGAAGAAACCGAAGATGCTGACGCGTTCCGCGTATCGGGCCGTGGTGAGCTGCACCTGTCTGTTCTGATCGAGAACATGCGTCGTGAAGGTTTCGAACTGGCGGTATCCCGTCCGAAAGTTATCTTCCGCGAATTCGAAGGCCGTAAGCAAGAGCCCTTCGAGAACGTGACGCTGGATATCGAAGAAACGCATCAGGGTTCAGTCATGCAAGCCATGGGCGAGCGTAAAGGCGACCTGAAAAACATGGATCCAGATGGCAAGGGCCGCGTACGTCTTGACTACGTGATCCCAAGCCGTGGCCTGATCGGTTTCCGTAACGAATTTATGACCATGACCTCAGGTACCGGTCTGCTGTACTCCACCTTCAGTCACTACGATGATATTCGTGCGGGCGAAGTGGGCCAGCGTCAGAACGGCGTGCTGATCTCTAACGGTCAGGGTAAAGCGGTTGCGTTCGCCCTGTTCGGTCTGCAGGATCGCGGCAAGCTGTTCCTGGGTCACGGTGCAGAAGTTTATGAAGGCCAGATCATCGGTATTCACAGTCGTTCTAACGACCTGACTGTAAACTGCCTGACCGGTAAGAAGCTGACTAACATGCGTGCTTCCGGTACTGACGAAGCGACGACGCTGGTTCCACCTATCAAAATGACACTTGAGCAGGCTATCGAGTTCATTGATGATGACGAACTGGTCGAAGTGACCCCTCAGTCAGTGCGTATCCGTAAACGTCACCTGACTGAAAACGACCGTAAGCGTGCTTCACGCGGCGGTAAAGACGCATAACTGCGCTGTAGGAAGCCCCGTTTAAACGGGGCTTTTTTTTTCCTGCGCGATTGCTACCCAGAGTTAAATCTACCTTAAACCAGCCCGTAACTTCTTCTCTCCGCCCTTTCAACGTTGTGTCGTCGTGCCTTAATTTACTGTTTCTGTTTTTCTCGTCCAGGCTGCCTGTTCAGGCTGCGCTTTTACCGCTAGAGTGAATGATCCAGGGAACCCGAGGAGGCACCATGCTGTATATCTTTGATTTGGGCAATGTGATTATCGATATCGACTTTAACCGCGTACTGGGCGTCTGGAGTGACCTCAGCCGCGTGCCGCTGGCCTCGCTTCAAAGCCACTTCCATATGGATGACGCATTTGAACAGCATGAGCGTGGCGAAATCAGTGATGAGGCCTTTGCAGAAGCCCTGTGTGAGAAGCTGGATATCGCGCTGAGCTATGAACAGTTCGCGGCAGGCTGGCAGGCGGTTTTTGTTGGTGTCCGGCCGGAGACGCTGGCCGTAATGCACCAGCTAAGACAGGCGGGACATCGGGTGGTGATTCTCTCCAACACCAACGCCCTGCACTGTACCTTCTGGCCAACGCAATATCCTGACGTACAGCAGGCGGCTGACAAGATCTACCTGTCACAGGAGCTGGGCATGCGTAAACCTGAAGCGAGAATCTATCAGCATGTGTTAGATGCTGAAGGGGTGAGCGCCGATCAGGCCGTGTTCTTCGATGACAATGCCGCGAATATTGAGGGCGCGCGGGCGCTGGGAATTAACAGCGTGCTGGTAACCGACAGCACAACCGTGCCGGACTGGTTTGCAGGTCAGCATTAAGCCATGAAGTTACGTCATTTTCGCCCCGGGCTTCATGCGTTCTGGTTGTGGCTTAAGCTGCTTTGGAAGCGCATTGATAATGATGCCATGACGACGCAGGCAGGCAACCTGGCCTTTGTCTCGTTACTGGCGCTGGTGCCGTTGATTGCCGTGGTCTTTGCGCTGTTTGCTGCGTTTCCTGTGTTCTCTGATATTAGCGTACAGCTTAAGAATTTTATTTTTACCAACTTCATGCCCGCTGCGGGTAACACGCTGCAACGTTACCTTGAGCAGTTTGTGGCAAACGTGCACCGGATGACGGCCGTGGGCGCGGTGGGGTTGATCGTAACGGCGCTGTTGCTCATGCATTCCGTGGATTCGGCGCTGAATGCGATCTGGCGCAGCGACAAAAAGCGGCCGCTGGTCTATTCCTTTGCGGTTTACTGGATGATATTAACGCTCGGGCCCTTGCTGGCGGGTGCCAGTTTAGCCATCAGCTCTTATCTGCTGTCGCTGAAATGGATCAACGTGACGGGCGTAACCAGCCTGGTCGATCAGATGCTGCGTTTCTTTCCGCTGCTCTTATCGTGGCTGTCGTTTTGGCTGTTATACAGTATTGTCCCGACACAGCGGGTTCCTTCGCGCGATGCGTTGACGGGGGCGCTGGTCGCCGGACTGTTGTTTGAGCTGGGGAAAAAGGGCTTTGCGCTCTATGTTACGATGTTCCCGTCTTACCAGCTGATTTATGGTGTGCTGGCGGTGATCCCCATTTTATTCCTGTGGGTTTACTGGACCTGGTGTATCGTACTTCTCGGTGCGGAAATTACCGTGACCTTAGATGACTACCGCCAGTTCAAACGGCAGGAAAGAGAAAAAGAACGAGAGGACGGATGATTGCTTTAATTCAACGCGTTCAGCGTGCCAGCGTCAGTATTGATAACGCTGTTGTGGGTGAAATCGGACAGGGATTGTTAATACTGTTGGGCGTTGAAAAAGGTGATGATGACAAGCGCGCCGAGCGGCTGGCGGAGCGCGTGTTGGGCTATCGTATTTTTAGTGACGACCAGGGCAAGATGAACCTGAACGTCAAACAGGCGGGCGGAAGTGTGCTGGTGGTGTCTCAGTTTACGCTGGCTGCCGATACGCAAAAGGGCATGCGCCCCTCATTTTCCGGCGGGGCTGAGCCACAAGAAGCAGAACGGCTGTATGACTATTTCAGCGCGTGTTGCCGTCGCCATGACGTGATGACCGCGAATGGCCGTTTCGCCGCGGATATGCAGGTCGCGCTGGTCAACGACGGGCCAGTGACATTCTGGTTACAGGTATGACGCCGCATACCGCGCGGTTAAACCTCCGCCATCCCGCATCAGACCGAGAGAAACATTTTATGTATCATCTTCGTGTGCCACAAACGGCGGAAGAGCTGGATGTCTATTATCAGTTCCGCTGGGAAATGTTACGAAAGCCGCTGCATCAACCCCAGGGTTCTGAACGTGATGCCTGGGATGCGTTAGCGCATCATCAAATGGTAGTGGATGAGCAGGGTAAACCCGTTGCGGTGGGGCGACTTTACATCAATGCGGATAATGAGGCGGCGATCCGTTTTTTAGCCGTACACCCAACCGTTCAGGGGAAAGGCCTGGGCACGCTGGTGGCGATGACGCTGGAGTCGGTCGCGCGTCAGGAAGGCGTCAAACGTGTGACGTGCAGTGCGCGTGAGGATGCGGTGGCGTTCTTTGCCAAGCTCGGATATGTCAATCAGGGCGAAATTACCGCTCCACAGACCACGCCGGTGCGCCACTTTCTCATGATTAAGCCGGTTGTTACGCTGGATGATATCTTACACCGCGCGGACTGGTGCGGGCAGCTACAGCAGGCCTGGTACGAGCACATCCCCCTGAGTGAAAAAATGGGCGTGCGGATTCTGCAATATACCGGGCAAAAATTTATTACCACCATGCCGGAAACAGGTAATCAAAACCCGCATCATACCTTGTTTGCCGGAAGCCTGTTTTCGCTGGCCACGCTTACCGGCTGGGGGCTGATCTGGCTGCTGCTGCGTGAGCGCCATCTCGGTGGCACCATTATTCTGGCCGATGCGCATATTCGCTATAGCCGTCCGATCACCGGCAGGCCGGGTGCTATTGCCGACCTTGGCTCACTGAGTGGCGATCTCGATCGCCTGGCACGGGGTCGCAAAGCCCGTGTTCAACTGGACGTGCAGCTATTCGGTGATGATGAGTGTGGTGCGGTATTTGAAGCGGTGTACATCGTGTTGCCTGTGGATCCGGACGGGCCGCTCGAAGAGGGCGGCTCAGGGGCGCGCATCAATTAAACGACAGGGCCGCGATTGCGGCCCTGTGTGTTTTACTTCATCTGACCTGCCTGCATGGTCTGCTGCAGTTGCTGGCTGTCTGTATTCACCGACAGCGTGGCGTTAACCGACGGTGCCAGCGGCTGATCGGCCTTTAGGGAGGCATTCAGGCGCAGCTGGAAATTGCTGTCGCCTTCCAGAGGAAGGGCGGGCCAGCCCCAGTTTTGTAAGACATTGACGGGTACGCCGCGACCAGTCAGGTTAAGGCTAACCGGGCGGTCGGTTTGCTGACCTACGGTTGCCGTGCCTTCCAGTAAACCCTTAGCGCTAAACGCGCTGAGTTCCGTCACCCTGATCTGCCGATCGTCAGCCTCCAGCGCAATGGACGGATGGCGTAAATCCGTGCGGTTAAAAGTAGACTCCGCTGCATTCAGGCTCAGTTTCCCTGACCAGATCCCCCATTGATGCTGACGGGCCAACTGCAGATTCTCACCATTGCCATCCAGTGAGGTAAGCTGGAAAGGAAACGCAGGATTGATGTCGATAATCAAATTGCGGTTTGAGGTGAAACGGGTCACGGTAATCCCATCCAGCCAGTCAGGAAGGGGATCCTGCCATAACGCCCGCCAGTTCTGTGGCAGCGTATATTCCAGGCCCGCGACGGCCAGGTTATTCAGTGTTAAGCGTCTGTCGTTACGTGACCAGTTACCGTCAGCCCGGATCACGCCGTTGGCCCAGCGTGAGCTGAACTGGGTCAGGGCAATCCCCTGTGGCGAGAAGTCCATATTGATAATGGGATCGTTGAGCTCGAATTTGCCATTGATAAAGTTGCCTGCGTTCATCGCCAGTGAGCCATCCTGACTCTGCCAGTCCCGGCCTTTCCAACTGATATTTTTCAATGTCAGATCGAGATCGGTTACCGCCCAGTCAGGGCCCTGCAGCCGGGCATCGGTAATATCGACGCGGTTCAGCGTAACCGAGGGCACCTCTTCAAACGGCTTCAGGAAACCGACAAGCGAGCTGGCGGTTTGCAAACGGATATCGTTCAGGCGGAGCTGATTGATCTTCCAGTTTCCCTGCGCATCGCGCTCTCCGTTACCGGTCATCGAGCCCCGGGCTAAATCCGCGCCGATGTTGCTAAACGTCATGCGGCCCTGGGACACGTTGCCCTGAATCAGCACGTTTTCACCTGCCACGCTGTTGAGCGTCATCTTGCCTGCACTCATCTGGAACTGTGCATCTCTACCCAGCACATCGTCGGGCAAGGGTTTCCACGGCAGAATGCCGCCATTCACCTGCAGTGCGGAAAGCGGTAAAACGGAAGCGGGACTGTCGATGCGCATGTTGTTCAGTTGCAGGCGATCGGCCTGCACGGGTAAGGCGCTATTCCTGGCCAGATTGGTCAGGTTAACCTCACCGTCACGGAGCTCTATGCTGGCAAAATGGAAGGGATCGCTGAACTGCATCAGGGCGATGCCAAGATCGACGCGTTTGGCGACCAGCACGGCCGGTTGTCCGTCATGGCCAAAACTGAAGTCATCCAGAATAATGTGTGTAGGTGATGAAAAGTTATGTTCGATTTTGCTCAGCGACAGATGCCATTCCGTTTTGTCGCTCACCCAACGGCTAAACCAGCCCGCGCCCCACTGTGTTTGCAGCAGTACATACAGCACCACTAACGCAAACAGTAGTAGTAACAATAAGGTAAGGAAAAACTTTCCTATAAATTTCATCGTATCCTTCCCGGGTTCAGTCCGCTGAAAGGTTGTTATGCCTGAATTATCGTTATAGCTCAACCGCCTGGATGTAAATCAGCATAAATAGCAGGCAGGCCGCAGCCTGCCTTAAAACGACTTTTCCGGTGGAAAGACGAGATTAAGCACAATCGCTGTGATGCCCCCTGCGGCAATGCCGGAAGACAGTAAGGTTTTCAACCAGTCCGGTGCAAACTGCAAAATCAGCGGTTGCTGTGACACGCCAAGTCCTGCGGCCAGTGAGAGGGCGATAATCATGATTGCACGCCGGTTGAGCGGCTCTCTGGAGACAATACGCACGCCGGATGCGGCGATGGTACCAAACATCACGATAGTTGCGCCGCCCAGAACCGGCTCAGGAATATGCTGCACCAGTCCACTCACCGCCGGAAACAGACCCAGCAGGATAAGCATCAGCGCCACAACAAAACCAACATAGCGGCTGGCAACGCCGGTCAGCTGGATAACGCCGTTATTCTGCCCAAAACAGGAGTTAGGAAAGGTATTGAACAGGGCAGAGACAAATGAGTTCAGGCCGTTAGCGAGCACGCCGCCTTTCAGGCGCTTCATATAGATGGGGCCGCTCACCGGTTGTTCCGATACATCTGAGGTTGCGGTGATATCACCAATCGTTTCCAGTGAGGTCACCATAAACACCAGCATGAGCGGGATGAGCAGATTCCAGTCAAAACCCAGACCGTAATAAAGCGGAGTCGGCAACGCAACGATCGGCTGATCGGCCGGTGTGCTGATGGATGGCAGCATATTCATCGCCCAGGCCAGCAGGTAGCCCACCGCCATTGCAATCACCAGGGAGGCAACGCGGAGATAAGGATTTTTTTGACGGTTCAGAAGGATAATCACGACCAAAACGACGCCGGCCAGCAGCAGGTTTTTCGGTGCGCCGAAACTGTGATCGTTCATGGCGGCAAAGCCGCCGCCGACGGAGGTGAGGCCAACCTGAATAAGCGATAACCCAATGATCATTACGACAATACCGGACACCAGGGGCGTGATGATACGGCGAGCCAGGTGCAGCACCCGTGAGAGTACCATTTCCGTGCAGGATGCGACCATCAGCGTTCCAAACAGCGCCGCCATCATCGTGGGCACATCTGCGCCGCCGTTCTTCAGCGCCATCCCACCCATAATCAGCGGTGTGACAAAGTTAAAGCTGGTGCCCTGAATAGACAGCAAACCTGAGCCAACCGGCCCCCACGTTTTAATTTGCAGCACTGAGGCTACGCCAGAGGCAAACAGGGACATGCTGATGATGTGCTGTGTGTCCTGCGCCGGTAAACCCAATGCCTGGCAGATGAGCAGCGCGGGCGTAATCACCGCAACGAACATGGCCAGCAAATGCTGACCGGCTGCAAACAGGGTTTGCGCAAGCGGCGGGCGATCTTCCAGGCGGTAGATCAGTTCACTTTTACTGACGGATGAGGAGGCTGGCTGCTGATTGGTCGACATTGTAACGGTTCCCAAAAAAAGTGAGGCGATTGTAATCTGCAACGGCTCAAAAGCAAACGTTTGCTAACGGTGGCAAAAAAGTGTCAGGCGTTGCTGTAGCGGCCGGTTTCCGGCAGCCAGCGCTCGATTAGGGCCTGTGCCTGTTCAGGATAGTGCTGGTGGATATGCCGTGCGACGCGTTGAACTTCAGGAATCATGGCCTGATCGCGCAGGAGATCGGCAACCTTAAACTCAGCATTACCGGTCTGGCGCGTTCCCAACAGTTCACCCGGCCCCCGAATCTCCAGATCGTGTTGGGCAATCACAAAGCCGTCGTTGCTGTCGCGTAGCACCTGCAAACGCTTCTGCGCCGTTTTGCTCAGCGGCGCTTTGTACAGCAGCACACAGTGAGAGGCAACCGCACCCCGTCCCACGCGTCCGCGTAGCTGGTGCAGCTGAGCCAGCCCAAGCCGTTCCGGGTTTTCAATAATCATCAGGCTGGCGTTTGGCACGTCCACGCCGACTTCAATTACGGTAGTAGCGATTAACAGCTGGATCTCGTTCGCTTTGAAAGCCTGCATGACTGCCAGCTTTTCCGCCGGTTTCATACGACCATGCACCAGTCCCACCCGCAAATCAGGCAGCGCCACGTTGAGTTCTTCCCATGTGGCTTCTGCCGCCTGGGCTTCCAGCAGGTCCGATTCTTCAATCAACGTACAGACCCAGTAAGCCTGACGGCCCTCGTGACAGGCCTTTTGTACGCGCTCAATAATCTCACTGCGACGGCTGTCCGGAATGGCAACGGTCGTGACCGGCGTCCTGCCTGGCGGCAATTCGTCAATGGTTGATGTATCCAGATCGGCATAGGCGGTCATGGCCAGCGTGCGCGGAATGGGAGTGGCGGTCATGATCAGCTGATGGGGATGAAAACCCTGCTCCTCCCCCTTTTCCCATAGCGCGAGCCGTTGATGAACACCAAACCGGTGTTGCTCATCAATAATCACCAGCGCCAGCCCGTTGAACTTCACCTGCTCCTGAAACAGTGCATGTGTGCCAACGACCATGGCGACATTACCGCTCGCGATGGCGTCCTGCTGCGCCTGACGCGCTTTGCCTTTTTGTTTACCTGCCAGCCAGCCAACTTCCAGACCCAGTGGCGCGAGCCATTGACGAAAATTGATTGCATGCTGTTCGGCCAGCAACTCTGTCGGTGCCATCATCGCCACCTGTTTGCCATGAGCAATAACGTTCAGGGCGGCGAGGGCGGCAACTAACGTTTTTCCTGAGCCGACGTCTCCCTGGACCAATCGCAACATGGGGAAGTCATTGGCCAGGTCTTTCTCAATCTCGGCGACCACGCGTTTTTGGGCAGAAGTGGGCGAAAAAGGCAGAGCGGCCAGTAACTGGTCACTCAATGTATGCCGGGCAGGCATGGGCAGAGCATAATGGCGCTGTGCGCCAGCTCTGACGGCCAGCATACTCAGGTTATGCGCCAGCAGTTCTTCCAGAATCAGCCTGCGCTGTGCAGGATGGTGCCCGCTTTCAAGTTCGCTGAGTTTCACATCTGGCGGTGGCCGATGCAGCGTATGTAAGGCCTCGGGCAGGCTAATCAGTCCGCCGCTTAACGCCTGCGGCAACAGTTCCGTAATCGGGCAGTTTTCCAGCAAAGTTAACGCCTGGTCGGTAAGGTTGCGCAGCGTCGCCTGACGAATGCCATCAGTTGTGGGATAAACGGGCGTCAGGGTTTCTTCCAGCGTCACGGTGCTGTGCTCGCCCTGTACACGGTATTCCGGATGAATGATTTCTGCACCGCGCTGGCCACGTTTTATTTCACCATAGGCGGTGACACGTCTGCCCGGCGCGAGGCTGTTTTTCATCCCGGCATTAAAGTTGAAGAAGCGCATGCTCAGCACGCCGCTGCCGTCACTGATTTGGCACACCATCATGCGCCGGCGGCCAAAAGTAATCTCGGTATGCAGGACATCGCCTTCAACAGTTGCCCAAATGCCCGGTAACAGGTCATTAATGGCATAAAGTTGGGTACGATCTTCATAACGCAGGGGAAGGTGAAGCAGTAAATCCTGAATGGTATGCAGGCCAATTTTAGCCAGCTTTGCCGCCTGACTGGCGCCGACGCCGGTCAGGGTACTGAGCGGGATGGCATCCAGCAGACGGCCTTTCATTTCTTACTTCTGCCTGTAGATTGCATCGTTGCCCACCAGGTTTCATCGGCTTCTATCTCGCCCTGAGCATTGATATAAGGATACGGCATGCGCTTGTGCTTTGCCACGCGGGCCAGAACGGGATAGCCGCCCTCAAACAGCAGGCGCTGTTGCTCTTCCGGGGCTAAAAGGCTGGTCTGACGTTGATACATACCGGCATTTTGACGCTGGCGCTGCGCTTCATAAAGAATCAGGGCAGATGCAACGGAAACGTTGAGTGACTGAACCATACCGACCATCGGAATAATGATATGACGATCGGCCAACGCCAGAGCTTCATCAGTAATACCGGTTTTTTCCTGCCCCATCAAAATGCAGGTGGGTTTGGTGTAATCAATCTCACGAAAATCCACGGCGTCAGCAGAGAGGTTGGTCGCCAGTATCTGCATGTTTTGCGTTTTAAGATGGCTAATGGCGTCGTTGATTGAGCGGTGCGTTACCACGTTCACCCAGCTGTTACTGCCGGCCGATGCCGACGCCTGGGTGCGCATGCGCTGGCTGGGCCATACGGCATGGACCTCATGAATCCCCACCGCGTCGGCGGTACGAATGACAGCGGAAACGTTATGAGGCTTATGCACCTGCTCCATGCAGACGGTAAGGTCGTGCTGGCGCAGGGCCAGCATTTCCTGGATACGAGCAAAGCGTTGAGGATTCATGCACTAGTTACGGTTGCGGTGAACTTTGATCACATCCGGCATCACACGAATCTTACGCATGATATTCGCCAGGTGGACGCGATCGCGTGCGGTCAGACGGATAAAGGCACTGTAAACGCGGCCATCGCGCTCTTCAGTATTCAGACTCTGGATATTGGAACCGGCAGTATTAATGGCTGCCGTGAGATTAGCCAGTGCACCCTGGTGGTTAAACATATCCACCTTGATCTCAGCCACAAACTCCTGTTCGGTGACTTTATCCCACTCTACCGGCATGAATTTTTCTGGCTCTTTTTGGTAGCCGCGAATATTTCGACAGGATTCATGGTGAACAACCAAGCCTTTACCGGGGCTGACGTGAGCGACAATGGGATCGCCAGGAATAGGGCGACAGCATTTCGCAAAGGTAATCAGCACACCGTCTGCACCTTTGATGGGCAGCTTGCCTTGTTTTTTGTTATTGCTGAGCGTGCTGGTGTCGGTCTGGAGCAGGTTCTTGGCCACGACCACGCTCATTGCATTACCCAGACCGATTTCCGCTAACAGATCGTCCAGTGACGTCAGTTTCATGCGATCAAGCTCATGCTTGATGTTTTCAGCCGGTACTTCCGCCAGTTTACGACTGCCGCCCATTGCATGGCTGAGCAGGCGACGTCCCAGGTTTACCGAGTCTTCGCGCTTGAGGTTTTTCAGTAGCTGACGGATCTTAGCGCGAGCTTTGGAGCTCACCACGAAGTTGAGCCAGGCAGCGTTAGGACGCGCGCCGGGCGCGGTGATGATCTCGATAGTTTGGCCGCTGGTGAGCGTCTGAGACAGCGGATAAGGCTGACGATCAACGCGCGCGCCTACACAAGCATGACCAATATCGGTATGTACCGCGTAGGCGAAATCGACCGGCGTGGAGCCTGTCGGCAGTTCGACGATACGGCCTTCTGGCGTAAAGACGTAGATCTCATCCGGGAAGAGATCGGATTTCACGCTTTCGATGAATTCAAATGAACTGCCGGCGCTCTGTTGCAGTTCAAGCAGGCTTTGCAGCCAACGCTGAGCGCGGATTTGCGCCGTGGTACCGCTTTCGCCTGCCTGCTTATAGGCCCAGTGCGCGGCAACCCCCATTTCAGCCATCTGATCCATATCTTCGGTACGGATTTGCACCTCAACCGGTACGCCATGTGGCCCGATCATCGAGGTATGCAAAGATTGATAGCCGTTAGCTTTGGGGATTGCAATATAGTCTTTTACCCGGCCCGGACGCGGCTTGTACAAGCTGTGCATCTGACCCAGCACGCGATAACAGGTATCTAAATCCTTGACGATAACGCGAAAGGCATAGATATCCATGATCGAGTGAAAACGCTGCTCTTTGAGCGTCATTTTGCGGTAGATAGAGTAAAGGTGCTTTTCGCGCCCACTTACCCGGCAGGGGATACCGGCTTCCTGCAGGCGGCCATCGATTTCAGAGAGGATTTTTTGAATCATCTCTTTACGGTTGCCGCGGGCCGCTTTCACGACCTCTTTAATCACCCGAAAACGATTGGGATAGAGCGCTTCAAAACCGAGCTCTTCCAGTTCTGTTTTTAGGTGATGAATACCCAGGCGGTGCGCCAGTGGACTGTATATTTCCAGCGTTTCGAGCGCGATGCGACGACGTTTATCGGGACGTAACGACCCGAGCGTTCGCATGTTGTGGGTACGGTCAGCCAGCTTGATGAGAATGACACGGATATCCTGCACCATCGCCATAATCATCTTGCGGAAGTTCTCTGCCTGCGCCTCTTTCTTGTCACGGAATTTCAGCTTATCCAGCTTTGAAACGCCTTCAACCAGTTCGGCAACGCTCTTGCCAAACAGCTGTTCCATATCCTGATAGGTGGCTGGCGTGTCTTCAATAACATCGTGCAAAAGCGCGGCCATGAGCGTTTCATGGTCGAGCTTCATTTCTGCCAGAATACAGGCTACTGCAACAGGATGGGTGATGTAAGGCTCGCCGCTGGAGCGTGTCTGTCCCTCGTGGGCATCACGTGACACAAGATAAGCTTGCTTGAGGCGCTTAATCTGGTCCTCAGGCAAGTATTGTTCAATCAGTTGATTGAGACTTTCAAACAGATACAAGGTTGACCTGCAGCTAGCTGTTAACGACGACCTTCAGCGATAGCGGTAACGGCCTGTAACTCAGCGGCTTCCTGCTCTTGCTGCTCCTGACGATCACGCACATCTAAAATCTGATTGGTGACCAAACCTTCTTCGATTTCGCGCAGTGCGATAACGGTAGGTTTATCGTTCTCTTCCGGAACCAGCGGATCTTTTCCGCCTACCTGCATCTGACGTGCACGACGTGCAGCGACCAACACCAGGTCAAAACGATTACCAACTTTTTCTACTGCGTCCTGAACGGTTACGCGTGCCATAGGTGTGCTACTCCACAGATGAAGAAATGACTCGGCATCATACTGAAACTGGGTTCAGACTGCCAACAGTTTGCTGATTAAAGCATCATGGCGCGCTTTCTGACGGGCCATGCGCAGACGTTCTGCGCGAATAATGGTTTTCAGATCCGATAACGCCAGATCAAAATCATCATTCACAATTAAATAGTCGTATTCGGCGTAGTGGCTCATTTCTGCCACGGCCTGTGCCATCCGACGTGCAATGACCTCTTCGCTGTCCTGACCGCGACCACGCAGGCGACGATCCAGTTCTTCTTTCGAAGGCGGCAAGACAAATATGCTGCGCGCTTCTGGCATCTTAGCGCGAATTTGCTGCGCGCCCTGCCAGTCAATATCAAGAAAAACGTCCACGCCGGTCGCCAGGACCTGTTCAATTGCCTTACGCGAGGTGCCGTAATAGTTGTCGAAAACTTTCGCGTGCTCCAGAAAAGCATCTTCCGCGATCATTTTTTCGAACTCATGCTGTTGAACAAAGAAGTAATGTTCACCATGCGCTTCGCCCGGACGCATACCACGGGTGGTATGGGAAACAGACACTTGCGTATCATACAGCGGCTGCGTTTTTAACAGTGCCTGAATCAGACTGGATTTTCCTGCACCACTGGGCGCAGAAACAATATAGAGCGTACCTTGGGCCATGATTTTCTTGAATTGATTAAGTGCGGAGTCGGTTTCCTGCACAGTATACACAGCTTCCCCGCCCCACGCAGCGTTTGCGCCATCCTCAAAGCGAAAAGTTTATGCGACATGCTACGCAGCCCAGTCCGCAGCAGCTGAAAACACAACTCTTTGTTCGCCTAACCCGTTCCAGAACACAGGAACAGGGCTGGCTCAGCCTGATGTTCAGAGATTGAATGGTTCAAAATCAGGAGGTGACGGATGAGAGGGATGTTTATTGTTGGGCTGCTACTGATATTCAGCACGTTTTCTTCCCTTGCGGCTTTGTGCCCCGCCTGGACGTCAGCGCGTGCCGTCAATGAGATCGCGCATTTGCAACAGCAACTTCGGCAGTGGGATAAGGCGTATTTCCAGCAAGGGCGCTCGCTGGTTAGTGACGCAGACTACGATAGCTTGCAGCAGCGGCTTAACCACTGGCAGCGCTGTTTTACTCAGGCTGCGGATGAATATGTGCCTGCCTTGCCTGAGGACGGTACGCAGTGGCATCCCGTTGCGCACACCGGCGTTAAAAAAGTACGGGATAAACGTGCGCTGGGTTACTGGATGCAGGCACGAAACGATCTTTGGGTACAACCAAAAATCGATGGCGTTGCCGTCTCCCTGATCTATCGACAGGGAAAACTGGTCTCGCTAATCAGCCGCGGCGATGGGTTACACGGCGAGCAGTGGCTGGCGAAAGCCCGTCATATTCCTGCCATTCCATCGGTTATCGACAGTCAGCAAGGCAGCATCGTCCTGCAGGGCGAGCTTTTTTTGAAGATGACCGGTCATCAGCAGGCTGTGGACGGCGGCAGGAATGCCAGAGCCCGTGTGGCAGGGGCAATGATGAGCCAGGCTGACTCGCCGCTGCTGGCACAACTGGGTATTTTTATCTGGAGTTGGCCTGACGGGCCGGCGAGTATGCCTGAACGTCTGGCCCGGTTGAGCTCATGGGGCTTTGACCTCGCCAGCCACTGGACTCAACCCGTTCAGGATGAAGAGGATGCGGCAAGCTGGCGCGAGCGCTGGTTTCACGCGCCCTTGCCTTTTGTTACCGACGGTATTGTTGTGCACCAGGCTGCCCGCCCGGCAGGAAAGTACTGGCAGCCCGGTGAGGGTGAGTGGGCCATCGCCTGGAAATACCAGCCACCGGAGGTGAGCAGTGAGGTACGATCCGTAGATTTCTCAATAGGACGAACGGGAAAGGTGGCGGTCGTACTGAATCTTCAGCCCGTTCAGCTTGATGACAAAACCGTCAGGCGTGTCAACATAGGGTCGTTAAAACGCTGGCGAGAGCAGGATGTCATCGCGGGAGATCAGGTGACGGTTAGCCTGGCAGGACAGGGAATTCCCCGGCTGGAGCGCGTTATCTGGCGCGTGGCGCAGCGTGATTACCCTGAGCCACCGGGTTCTGAGCACTTCACTCATCTGAGTTGTTATACGTTAACACCGGATTGCCATCGCCAGTTACTGGCTCGCTTGAGCTGGCTGAGTCAAAAGTTCGTGCTGAATATTCCCGGCGTTCAGCGCAGCACCTGGCAGCGACTACTGGATACCGGTTGTATTACGCACCTGTTTTCCTGGCTGACGATTACGCCAGAACAGATTGCCGCTGCAGCAGGCATCTCCTCTGAAAGAGCACAGCAAATCTGGCATAGGTTCGAATTGACCCGCCAGCAACCTTTGCGTCGCTGGGTTAACGCATTGGGCATCGCGTTGCCCCAAAAGGCACTTCGCGCCCTGGCCGATAAAGAGTGGGAACCCTTGCTGGCTCGTGATGTGCAAACCTGGCAAGCGCTGCCCGGCGTGGGCGCAAGGCGTGCTGAACGCATTGCCGCACAATTTCAGGATGCCGGGCTGCGGAAGTTGATTACCTTTTTGCAGCAGCAGGGCATCCCGGCATCATCAGTGTTCAGGGTGGGGATAATTGAAGATGGGCAAGCCGAGCCGAAACCGCAGTGCCAGCAGGCGGGCAAAGAAACCGAAAAGTAAGGTGATGATGATCACCAGCTCATGTGCCAGAGGCGTTTTCAGTAGCAGGATGTACATCCAGCCAGAAGCGAAAGCGATACCGGCGTAAAGCTCTTTTTGAAAAACCAGCGGGATACGATTACAAAACATATCACGCAAAACCCCACCAAATACGCCGGTGATGACGGCACTTATCGCGGCAATGATCATGGCATGACCTGAATCCAGCGCAACCTGAGCGCCAATGATGGAGAACACCACCAGACCCAGCGCATCCAGAACCAGAAATACCTTGCGCAGATGTGTCATCAACGGCGCGGCAAAGGTGGTCACCACGGCAGCCGCGGCGACGATCATGATGTACTCAGGATGCTTTACCCAACCCAGTGGATAATGGCCAAGTAGAATATCGCGTACTGAACCCCCGCCTATCGCGGTCACAGAAGCAATAATGATCACGCCAAACAGGTCCATTTTACGACGGCCGGCGGCAAGTGCACCCGTCATCGCTTCAGCGGTGATACCAATGATATAGAGAACAGTAAGTAACATAGCAGGCTCCAGAAAGACGGCGGCAAGGCTACGCCACTGAAGAGCACGGCGCGACTGAGATTTTCTGTTAGTGACGTTAAAAGTATTAGTAAAAATTATCCCGTTCGGGATAAGACATTAATAATCAATAAGGTGCATGGGGGAAGACACCAGTAGAGATGAAATTTTTTATTGGTTTTAATCCAGACACGCCAGGGGGCGCTGACGCATTGCCCTGATCTTGTTCTGTGCCATGACATTATGTTGGTCTAAACAGGGAAAGGAAACAACGCAAGAAAGCCATGCAGGGTGAAAACCTGTTGGGTGAATGGCAGCCCGCATGCAGAGGCCGGTGAAAAGCAGGACAGAATCCGCAGGAATAACCAATAACGGAAAGGGCTGTGTGTTCTCAAAAAAACGTGCTGACTGGCAGCACGTGAAGCCCTTTTTTCAGATGCCTGAAGTCCAAATACCTTCTTATCGCGGTACGTTCCTGATACAAACCTGGAAAAAGGTTTTCAGATTAAATTGATACTCGGGTTGAAACCAGACCCGGCCATAACAGCAGTAAGCCAGCATCCTTACTGAAATCATTGCCAGATAGCCCCATAACGCGCATAACACTGAAGGCGTGCTCCACACAGTCAGCAGCGTAATGATCAGTCCAACGAATACGGATGATATTTCACAAAAAGCGATATCGGAATACTGCTTTTCGCGCTGCAAGATCGCGCGGTAATGTTGACCCTGAGGGATGATAATAAAGATGACCGCTGCCATCTCCAGCATCATGGTAATCTCTGGCTGGTTAAAAAGATGATCGGCAACAATGCCGGAAATAAAAAGCGCAGAAAAAATGAGGAGGCCCATTAACACATTCCCCCAATATATGACAGACAACGTATTGTCGGAGAGGGGAGAATAGCGAATCACTTTGTTTGAAAAACCGCGATCCGCCAGTGTATCTATGACCAAAAGGCCGGCAATCACGACAGCCAGAAAATTGAATGCTTCTGCCTGCAGGATTTTACCCAGCAGGGAAAGTTGCAACACGCCAATGCTTAAGATTTTTATTGATGAAAGAAAGGGCCATTTAGCGTCAATAATATTTATTTTACGTATAGCCATGGTTTTTTCCATCGTGTAAATAATTATAGTGGTAAGCGGAGGTGAAATCCTGGCTTAGCGTTTGGTCTGTTTATACAGGTTATATTAACGGTCAAGCTGATGCTGTCGCGAACGGATCTATAGCGCGCATATTTCCCCTGGTGATGCTGAATCCCTGTTGTTGTTTTAATTATCCAGACGTCATTCATAATTATAACATTCATGATGCCATAATGAATGTCACTGAACGCCTTTATTATATCGTTATATAAGTATTGCTGTGTGTAGGTGATTTATAGCGCTTTTTATTAGAAATAACATCATAAGGAAAATCTGATATACGATTTGAGATAGGCGTTAATATTGAGTGGCTGCATGATTTTTTTTGACTAACAGATAAAATCTACATATTTATTTGTGCCAGAATTCGGTGTGACTATCCAGCATAAAAGAGTGTGGAATAAAAAAGGCTTTTAAACACTGTACATAGGCACGCTGTGAAAGCGTGAGCCAGGATTTTTCCGCTATAAAATGCTTAAGCAGCGGCAAAGCATAAACACGTTTGTTACGCGCGTGAGGGTTAAATACTTAAACATTCTGAACATAAAAAACCGGAGCGTAAGAATGACTCAACCGCTGTACTGGCAAATTAGCCTTAGGCAGTTATTAAAGAAAGCAGGGAAAGGCGGGGCTGGATAGGGGTTTCTGCTTTCAGGCTGAACCTGCCTTGTTTGCCGTGACGGTAAAACAAATCTCGCCTGAAAAAGTAAAGCAGGCCAGAGCCTGCTTTGTCTTTATACGTAAAGAGACGCTTCACCCGGTGGGCGCGTTTTAAACCGGCGATGTAGCCAGAGGTACTGCTCCGGCGCGCGCATAATCTGGCTTTCGATCACCTTATTCATGTAAGCAGCAGCGGCTGATTCATCTTTGTGAGGATAGTTTTCCAGAATCGGTTCAATAATCAGTTTATAGCCATCGTTGCCGGGATTACGAATCAGCATGATTGGCACCATAGCTGGCTTGGCCAGGCGAGATAAAACATAGGTACCGTTCGTTGTCGCTGCTTTCTCAACGGCAAACAGTGGCGCAAATGTACTGCCTTTAGGGCCGTAATCCTGGTCCGGTGCAAACCAGACGGATTCGCCCTGCTTAAGTGCCTGCACCATGCCGCGCAGATCGCGACGGTCAATCATCGCCTTGTTGGAACGCATCCGGCCTTTGGTTTGTACGTATTCCATCGCGCGGTTGTTATGCGGACGGTACATAGCCATCATCGGCTGACACAACCCGCTGATGCGGCCACCCAGCTCTAAGGACATAAAATGGATGCCGATTAACATCACGCCACGGCCTTCATTTTGAGCTGAATAGAGGTTTGCAAGGCCAGAGACGTTGAATAAACGTTTAACCGCATGATCAGGCCAGAACCAGGCAATACCCGTTTCAACCAGTGCCATACCGAGAGAGGCAAAATTACCCGCGATCATGCTTTCTTTTTCTTCGTCACTGATAAAAGGAAAGCAGAGTTCAATATTACGACGGGTTATACGCTCTCGGCGCTGAAGGAAATGACGGGAAAGTTTACCGGCACCTGCACCCAATCTCATCAGAACAGGATAAGGGAGTTGAACCAGAAGCCAGAGAATGCCTAGACCGAACCATGTAAACCAATAACGCGGGTGTAAAAGTGTGCTGCTGAACTGCCTGGTGTTTTTCATCATTGACCTTAAAGGATTGATGGATGTAACGCAAAAAGACCCATTCCTTAAGTTCCCAAGCGGTACGGCTGTACTAACTACGACCAGCACTTTATCAAAAAGTGCCCTCTGTCACAGTGAGCTTTCGTCATCCTGTGGAGTAAGACGATCGATGGAATGGCCTACTGAACGAACAAAACAGGGTGGTGTTTTGTTTTTTAATGATTTAAAAACAACGTCTTAAGTATACTCTTGTAAAGCCAGAACGTTAAGGGAAGCGTAGGGAAATTAAGACAGTTCTGTACTCACAAGCTAAAATCTTTTCGAAAAACTTACATTCAGAGTGGCAAAATTCTAAAAATTTGCTAAAGACGAGTATGCGCCGGGATGTGATGAAAAGCGACATGATCCGTGCGATAAGTGATTTCGGCAGATCATAAGAGGAGAGAGTAAGGACATGCGTCTTCACAGGCTATACACGTCTGTCCCTGTACGTCACATCATAGCCTGAAAGAACATGCTGTACAAAAAAGGAGCGCTAGTAGTAATTCACAGTCATCATGCGGTAATTACCGACTTTTTTTAACTGCATCGTGCCCAGCTTGAATGGCAAAGATTGCTGGCTGTCATTCAACCCTAGGGTGGCAGCTTCGGTTTTACCTCCTCTTGTGCAGCTTTGCTTAATCTGAGAATGAACAATCAGGGTATCACATCCGGTCTCCACAATAGCACCACGAAAAGTGATTTGGCCGCCAGTTGCAAATGACGAGGATGATAGTGCCATTAAGACAAATACATAAGTTAGTTTTTTCATGGCTTCACACTCTGTGTTGATTTTCATAAACAAAGAACGGCACCAAATAATAAAACTTTAGTCGATCGTGCTTTTTTATTTTTTAAAAATTATTTTATACGATAGTGTGAGTGATTAGCACTTACAGACTCTTATTAATGCCGATTTCTGGAAGAAGCTTAGTGGATTATAGTTCAACACCTTATGGGCATTTGTTTTCTTAAAAGATTTTCTCTTTTTTAACAAATTCGCCTGAATACTGGGCGGTCAATCACAAAACAACCCGTTTCAATAATGCGTATGAAAATTGGGGTGCAGGTAGGCTGAAATGCGGCATACAGGTCATGTATCACCCAGATGAAAACATGTTCATTATCCGTACTTGGATTGTTGTGCGTCTGGGCTTCTTCGCGTTTTAGTTTCCGGCCTGCTTATCACATCTCACTATTCGGTTAGCGAAGGTTCTTCGGTGAGGACGGTTTACTTAAGAAATAAGGAGGCCTTGCCGAGAGGGCTGCATAATACTGACGATAAAAATCAATTCCATGTTCCGTTAAAAAAGGGAGCACCGAAAATGATAAGTTAACACTAAAGGGTTACAGATTTTATCTGTCTGACCAGAAAGCATCAGTAAAACGGGCGCCCAGTGCGCTTACAGCAGGTTGTTGAGCCTTTTTTACGCGCCTAAGTTTGCTGAGCCGCAATGAGAAAAGTCCGCTATTACGCGGACTTGATAATGATGAGGTGAAGTAGTAAATGCTATAAAGCGAAATTAGCTATTACTCGATATTTTGAATCTGCTCGCGCATCTGTTCAATCAGCACTTTCAGCTCAATGGCTGAATTGGTGATCTCTGCATTAATCGATTTCGAGGCCAGAGTGTTCGACTCGCGGTTGAACTCCTGCATCATGAAGTCGAGCCGACGTCCGACGGCTTCTTTTTTCTTCAAAATGTTGTACGTCTCTTTAACGTGCGCATCCAGGCGATCCAGTTCTTCTGCTACATCCACACGTTGCGCCATCATCACCAGTTCCTGCTCCAGGCGGTTGTTTTCCAACTGCACTTCGGCGTCCTCCAGTTTGGCGATCAGCCTTTCACGCTGCCACTTAATGACATCAGGCAGTTGAGCTCGCACTTTACTGACTTCATGCGTTACCGCTTCCAGACGCTGCTCGATCAGGGATTTCAATGCGCTGCCTTCGCTCTCACGTGCAGCAATGAAATCATCCAGTGCGCCATCCAGCGCCTGAATCAGCTGTGTATTAATCGCGTCCAGATCCTGTTCTGGCGCAGACATCACGCCAGGCCAGCGCAAAATATCCAGTGGATTGATCTGGCCTTCGTCGCTCTGCATCTTCACCCAGTTAGCGGCCTGAACCAGCTGTTTAGCCAGCGACTCGTTCAGCATCAGCTCGCCTTGTGCGCCGGGATCGGCATCAAAGCGCAGATTACATTCGATTTTACCGCGCGTCAGACGCTGGCGAATGCGTTCCCGAATCATCGGCTCCAGTCCGCGGAATTGCTCTGGCAGACGAATATAGGTTTCAAGATAACGTTGGTTAACGGAACGCAGCTCCCAGGCGGCGCTGCCCCATTCGCCTTTAACTTCACGGCGGGCGTAGGCGGTCATACTGCGGATCATAAGCGTTACTCATTTTCAGAAAGATTAAAGTCAGTATAACGAGGCAAAGCTAACCATAACAGGTGTAAGCAGCAGCAGGATGAGAGAACAAATTATTTCCGCTTTCAGCAACAGGCACTTATGCTGTTTACTGGCTTACTCGTTGAGGACCCCGTTTATGTCTCACGTATTACGCTTTCCTGTAATGCTGACCTTACTGCTGGCTGGCTGTCATTCGCCATCACCGCCACCTGTGCCATCAACCCGACCTGTTCCCATATGTGCTGGCGGTGAGGTGATGATGCAAACCACATTGTGGTTTGGTCTCAGTAAGCCACAAGGCGGTAGCGTGAGTTCGCTGGACTGGATGAATTTTATCGATAAACAAGTGACGCCTCGCTTTAAAGCCGGGCTCTCTGTTTATGATGCGCAAGGGCAGTGGTTGGGTGAAAACGGTCAGCTGGCGCGTGAGAAAAGCAAAGCGCTGGTGCTCATCTATAACTTTGACAGCGATAACAACAGCCGTGTCGAAGCACTACGCGAGCAGTATAAAAAACAGTTTGGTCAGGAATCGGTCATGCGTGTCGATTCGCCTTCCTGCGTGAGTTTCTGATGCCATTAACGGCGGCCCAGGCCGCCGTAAGATGATCAGATAAACAGTCCGGCGAATGCAGCCGAAAGCAGGCTTACCAGGGTCGAACCATATACCAGTTTCCAGCCAAATCGCGAGACGACGTTCCCCTGTTGTTCGTTCAGCCCCTTAATCGCGCCTGCCACAATACCAATCGACGCAAAGTTAGCAAACGAGACCAGGAATACCGACAGGATGCCTAATCCACGCGGCGTCATGCCTGCCGCCACTTTCTTCAGTTCGATCATGGCGACGAATTCATTGGCCACCAGTTTAGTGGCCATAATGCTCCCAGCCTGAAGGGCGTCGACGGCGGGGATGCCGATTAACCAGGCAAAAGGGTAAAAAACATAGCCCAGGAGCTGCTGGAAACTGTAGCCAAATAGCGCTGCGAACAGCGCATTGACGGCCGCGATCAGCGCAATAAAACCGATCAGCATTGCCAGAATGATCATCGCCACTTTAAAGCCCGCCAGGATGTACTCTCCCAGCATTTCGAAGAAACTCTGCTCCTCATGCAACTTATCCAGGGCTACAGGCTGTTCCTCGCTTTCCTTACCGGGATTAATAATCGATAGAATGATAAAGGTGCTGAACATATTGAGCAGTAGCGCCGCCACGACATAGCGAGCCTCAATCATCGACATGTATGCACCGATAATGGAAAGCGAGACGGTAGACATAGCGGTTGCCGCCATGGTGTAAAGGCGCTTCGGCGGGATATCCGCCAGAATACCTTTATATGCGATGAAGTTTTCAGACTGACCCAGTACCAGCGTACTGACCGCATTAAACGATTCCAGCTTTCCCATGCCGTTGATTTTAGACAGGACAGTTCCCACCAGGCGGATTAGCAACGGCAGAATGCGCCAGTGCTGCAAAATACCAATCAGAGCGGAAATAAAAACAATCGGGCAAAGTACGCCAAGAAAGATAAAGGCCAGGCCCTGCTGACTCATGCCGCCAAAAACAAACTCTGTGCCTTGTGCAGCAAAACCCAGTAATGTTTCAAAGAAGCTGCCCACCGCTCCCACGAGCGCCAGTCCACTGGCAGAATGAAGGAAAAACCAGCCCAGCGCGGCTTCAACGATAATGAGCTGAATGATATAGCGCGGACGAATGTGTTTACGGTCATGACTGACCAACAGCGCAAGGGCGAAAATCACCACCAGCGCCAGCAGGAAATGTAAAATAGCGGCCATAGTTTAATCTGTTCGTAAAATGCGGCAAAAGGTAGGGCATTTAGCCATACTCCCACATGAATTTCATCCTGAGCCTTACAGCCCACTGCAAGAGACAGCGGGCCAGGAAGTCCGTATAATACGCAGCCAATCATTTGCAAGCCGGAGATAACCATGCGTCCAGCAGGCCGTAGCGCACATCAGGTGCGTCCAGTCACATTGACCCGCAATTACACTAAACACGCAGAAGGTTCCGTTCTGGTGGAATTCGGTGAAACCAAAGTGCTCTGCACTGCCACGGTGGATGAAGGTGTTCCGCGCTTCCTCAAAGGACAGGGACAGGGCTGGGTCACTGCCGAATATGGCATGTTGCCGCGTTCAACGCATAGCCGCATGGCACGTGAAGCCGCGAAAGGCAAACAGGGCGGCCGCACGCTGGAAATTCAGCGTCTGATCGCCCGTTCACTCCGCGCAGCCGTCGATCTTAAAGTGCTGGGTGAATATACCATTACGCTTGATTGCGACGTCATCCAGGCTGATGGTGGCACCCGTACCGCATCTATCACCGGCGCCTGCGTGGCACTGGCGGATGCACTAAACAAACTGGTTGCCAGCGGTAAGCTCAAAGCGAACCCGATGAAAGGGATGGTCGCGGCGGTATCTGTGGGCATCGTTAACGGTGAAGCCCTGTGTGACCTTGAATATGTTGAAGACTCCGCTGCTGAAACCGATATGAACGTCGTGATGATGGAAGACGGCCGTATGATCGAGGTGCAGGGCACGGCGGAAGGCGAACCTTTCAGCCATGAAGAGTTGCTGGCACTGCTGGCGCTGGCCCGCGGCGGCATCGAAGAGTTAATTCAGGCGCAAAAAGCAGCGTTGGAAAAATAAAGTAACAGGCGACCGCAGAGTCGCCTTTTTTTATCTGAGGAGTAAGACATGAAAGCCTGGCAGCGGCAGTTTATTGAATTCGCACTGAATAAGCAGGTGCTTAAATTTGGTGAGTTTACGTTAAAATCTGGTCGTAAAAGTCCCTATTTCTTTAATGCCGGTCTGTTTAACAGCGGGCGAGACTTAGCGCTGCTGGGGCGTTTCTATGCGCAGGCGTTAGTGGACAGCGGCGTGGATTTCGATTTGCTGTTCGGGCCCGCTTATAAAGGGATTCCTATTGCGACCACGACAGCGGTTGCCTTAGCCGATCATCATGACCGGGATGTGCCTTACTGCTTTAACCGTAAAGAGGCGAAAGATCACGGTGAGGGCGGTCTGCTGGTGGGAAGCCCGCTACAGGGTAAAGTTATGTTGGTCGATGACGTTATCACGGCAGGCACGGCAATCCGCGAGTCGATGGATATCATTAATGCCCATGATGCGAGTCTGGCTGGCGTCATGATTTCACTGGATCGTCAGGAGCGTGGCCGGGGGGAGCTTTCCGCTATTCAGGAAGTGGAACGTGACTATTCCTGCAAGGTTACCGCCATTATCACGCTCAACGACCTGATCGACTATCTGGCTGAAAAAACGCATATGGCCGATCATTTAGCGCAGGTGCGTGCGTATCAAAAAGCGTACGGCGTCTGATTACAGGCGGGCGCTGCCCGCCTGCCTGTTACACCAGCTGTGCCGCAATCAGCGGCCAGCGGGTGTCAAAGTCAGCGGTGGGACTAAAGCGGAACTCCGAGCGAACGTAACGCGACAGTAATCCTTCACACAGAGCCATTAGCTGACTGGCTAATAATGCTTCATCGGTTTGAAAGCCTTCACCCTCTCGCATTTTCCGCTCACGCATCACCTGACGTAGCTGGACTTCAATGCGCTCAAACAGCTGGTTAATGCGCCCTTGTAAACGATCCTGTTCAAACATCAGCGCGTGACCCGTTAAAATACGTGTCAACCCCGGATTACGCTCACCAAACCCCAGAATCAGCTGCACAATAAGACGCAGGCGCGCCATTGTTTCTTTTTCATCTTTAAGAATGAGATTGATGCGGGTAATCAGACTGTCTTCAATAAATTCGATCAGGCTGTCAAACATCCGTGTTTTGCTGGGAAAATGACGATACAGCGCCGCTTCCGAAACACCGACGTTGGCCGCGAGCTTCGCGGTAGTGATTCGTTGGCTGCCATCGCTGGACTCAAGCATCTGCGCCAGCGCCTGCAAAATCTCTTCGCGACGATTCCGCTTTACGACTTTTTTTTCTGCCATGCCCTTAAAAACCCCTGAATTTCACCATAAACAGGCAACACCTACGCATCAGCCACAAGATAAACACCTATGGCGATGAGAAATAAAATGATGAGCGTAAGTGAAAATAGGTAGTGCTGGTTACTGACGACCTGAGTGACCGAAGCCGCCTTCACCGCGCAAGCTGGCATCAAACTCTTCTACCAGATTGAATTCGGCCTGAACGACAGGAACAAAAACCAGCTGGGCCATGCGGTCGCCCGGCTGTAGCGTAAAGCTTTCCTGACCCCGATTCCATACCGATACCATCAGTTGACCCTGATAATCGGCATCAATAAGCCCCACCAGGTTACCCAGTACGATGCCATGTTTATGGCCCAGTCCTGAGCGTGGGAGGATGACAGCGGCAAGGCTCGGATCGGCAATATGGATAGCCAGGCCGGTAGGGATTAATGTTGTAGTCCCGGGGGCGATTTCCATCACGTCATCAATACAGGCACGAAGATCTAACCCAGCGGAACCCGGTGTCGCATAGGTCGGCAATGGAAAATCTTTGCCGACGCGCGCATCCAGAATTTTAACGTCTATTTTTTTCATCATAACGGCTGACAATCTCGTCTATTAAAAGTTGACCAAGGAGTGACTTATCGCTGAGCGGTAAGGTCTTTTCTCCTTCCTGCCAAAAAAGGTGAAGAGCATTGGTGTCGCTATTGAACCCTTGTCCAGCTTTCGACACGTCGTTAGCACAGATCAGGTCCAGCTTTTTACGCGCGCGTTTTTTTCGGGCGTATTCTTCCACATTCTGGGTTTCAGCCGCAAATCCAACCACAAAAGGCCGGCCCTGCGTTAATGCGGCAACGCCCGCGACGATATCGGGATTTTTAATGAGCTGCAGGGTGACATTATCATCGTCATCCTGTTTCTTGATTTTCTCATCCGCAATGTCGGCTGCCCGGTAGTCTGCCACGGCTGCGCTTGCAATGAAAATATGTTGTTTATTTATCTCATCCATCACCGCAGACTGCATCTCCCGTGCCGACGTTACATCCACCCGCTTAACGCCCACGGGCGTTGCTAAGCTAACCGGGCCACTAATCAGTGTGACGCTGGCACCGCGTCTGGCGGCCGCGGCCGCAATGGCAAAACCCATTTTTCCTGAGCTGTGGTTGCTGATATAGCGCACGGGATCGAGGGCTTCACGAGTCGGGCCGGCGGTAATCATAATGTTGAGATGTTGCAGATCGTTGACGGGGCTGGCCCACTGAACCGCATGGTCAACGATAGCCAGTGGGTCGAGCATGCGGCCCGGCCCGACATCGCCGCATGCCTGGCTGCCGCTGTCAGGCCCCCAGATGAATACGCCGCGCGCCTGGAGCGTCGTCAGGTTCGTTTGCGTGATGGCGGCGCGGTACATCTGTTGATTCATCGCCGGCACAATCGCGACAGGCGACGCGGTAGCCAACACGGCGGTTGTCACTAAATCGTTCGCCATACCGGCTGTCACGCGCGCGATTAAATCCGCGGATGCGGGTGCCAGCAGAATCAGATCGGCCCATTTGGCCAGCTCAATATGGCCCATGGCGGCCTCGGCTGCCGGGTCGAGCAGATCGTCCATTACCGGGTAGCCCGATACGGCCTGGAGGCTGAGGGGCGTAATAAACGCTTTTGCTGCATGGGTCATCATCACGCGCACATCGGCACCGCGATCGCGCAGACGGCGCACCAGCTCGGGGGTTTTATAGGCTGCGATGCCACCGCTTACGCCTAAAAGCACTTTTTTACCGGCTAATCCCATCATGCAGTTGACCTCGTTTTCAGTTGCCGTACAGCCACGGCGGAATGGGCGAATTTTATCACAAAACCTTGCCGTCACCTGTTCAAAGGCTGCGTTTGCGAGAAGTGCCGAAGAATCACATTTGCTCACTGGTCGCGTGTTAACTGCCAGAGGATGATACAGGGGGCGACAGGGAGAGCAGCAATGAATCATTTTCTACCACGGGAAAAACTCAAGCGACTGGGCGCAGATGCATTAAGCGATGCAGAACTGCTGGCCATCTTTTTACGTACGGGTTCAAGAGGCGTACCGGTGATGAAGCTGGCGCAGCAGATGTTGCAAGAGCTGGGGTCGCTTTACAACATCGTGAACGCCAGTGCGGAGGATTTCAAAGGAATCAAAGGGGCGGGGGAAATTAAGCTAATTCAGCTACGTGCCGTTGCTGAGCTGGCTAAACGGTTTTTCGCCAGCCAGTTGGCCCGTGAAAATACCCTCGACAGCCCGCTTGCGACACGCCAGTATCTGCAAACGCTGTTAGCAGAGCAGGAACGTGAGATTTTCATCGTGATGTTTCTGGATAATCAACACAGGGTGATAACCGCCCGGCAAATGTTCTCAGGCTCGATTAACAGTGTGGAAGTGCATCCGCGCGAAATTGTGCGCGAGGCGCTTAAAATTAACGCCGCAGCGTTAATCATCGCACACAATCATCCGTCAGGAAGAGCCGAGCCGAGTCAGGCTGACCGCGACATTACCGTTAAAATCTGCGAAGCTTGTCGGCTGGTCAATATTCGCGTGCTCGATCATTTAGTGATTGGACGGGGTGAATCGGTCTCATTTACCGAGCGGGGATGGCTCTGAGCCTGAAAATCTGGTCCAGGTGGCGGATTTTTACACGATCATTCGGGATCTTTATCTGTTCGGGACTTGAGCACTTGGGCCGAGCGGCGTATACTACGCCACCTTTGAGAATCTCGGGTTTGGCGGTTAGGCCAGCTTAGCGGGTTCCATGGAACTCGCCTGGCGGGCTGTAAGCCTGACGAGGCGGCCAAAACCTAATTTTTAAAGCTCGAGCTGATTTGATTTTTGGAGAATAGACATGTCACGAGTCTGCCAGGTAACTGGAAAGCGTCCGGTGACCGGTAACAACCGTTCCCACGCAATGAACGCGACGAAACGCCGTTTCCTTCCGAACCTGCACTCACACCGTTTTTGGGTTGAGAGCGAGAAGCGCTTCGTTACTCTGCGTGTATCTGTAAAAGGTATGCGTATTATTGATAAAAAGGGCATTGATACGGTGTTAGCCGACATGCGTGCCCGTGGTGAGAAGTACTAAGAGTACTAAGGAACTGAATCATGGCTAAAGGTATTCGTGAGAAGATCAAGCTGGTTTCCTCTGCTGGTACAGGTCACTTCTATACCACCACGAAGAACAAACGTACTAAACCAGAGAAACTTGAACTGAAAAAGTTCGATCCGGTTGTACGTCAGCATGTGATCTACAAAGAAGCCAAAATTAAGTAATTTTGGTTTTCTGCAAAAAACCCGGCTCAGGCCGGGTTTTTTGTTTGTGTAATGCGCAGGGGAGAGGTTATGCCAGAGTTGCCAGAGGTAGAAACCAGCCGACGCGGCATTGAGCCACATCTGGTTGGTGAGACAATTCTTCACGCAGTCGTGCGCAACGCGCGTTTGCGTTGGCCAGTGTCACAAGAAATCCTGGCGTTAAGCGATCAGCCTGTGCTGAGCGTTCAACGTCGTGCCAAATACCTTTTACTCGAATTGCCGCACGGCTGGATTATTATCCACCTGGGTATGTCAGGCAGTTTACGTGTCCTTTCAGAAGAGTTGCCCGCAGCCAAACACGATCATGTCGACCTGGTCATGAGCAACGGTAAAGTCCTGCGCTATACCGATCCCCGGCGTTTTGGCGCCTGGCTGTGGAGCAGCGACCTGGCCGGCAGTAGCGTACTGGCACACCTCGGCCCAGAGCCGCTGAGTGAAGCGTTCAGTGGTGACTATCTGTTTGAAAAATCCCGCGGAAAGCGAACGGTGATTAAGCAGTGGCTAATGGACAATAAAATTGTCGTTGGCGTGGGTAACATCTATGCGAGTGAGTCACTGTTTACGGCAGGGATCATTCCTGATCGACCCGCAATGAGCCTTTCCCATGAAGATGCGGCGATATTAGCGAATACCATCAAAGCGGTACTGTTGCGCTCAATCGAGCAGGGCGGAACAACATTACGCGACTTTTTACAAAGTGATGGCAAACCGGGCTATTTTGCACAAGAGCTACAGGTTTATGGTCGCGCGGGAGAGCCCTGCAGAGCATGTGGCACACCGATTGTCAGTGGCAAGCATGGGCAACGCAGCACTTACTGGTGCCCCAACTGTCAACACTAAGGCAGTTTTGCCAGCAGAGCCTGGTGGACAGGCGCGGGCAGGAAGGCCGAGACGTCTCCGCCGTGCCGCGCCACTTCTTTCACCAGGGTAGAAGAGATAAAAGAAAAGTTTTCCGATGGCATCAAAAACACGCTTTCCAGCGTCGGCAGCAAATGCCGGTTCATACGCGCCAGCTGTGTCTCATATTCAAAATCCGACACGGCACGTAATCCGCGCACCAGAATGTTTGCCTGCTGAGTGCGGGCAAAGTTCGCCATCAGATCGCTGAAACCTGTCACCTCAACGTTCGCCAGATGCGCGGTCGCCTGACGCGCCAGCGCAACTCTTTCATCAAGCGTGAATAAGGGCTTTTTGCTCGGGCTGGCGGCAATGGCTACGACCAGCCGGTCAAACATCTGCGCTGCACGCGTCACAATATCGATGTGGCCTAATGTGATGGGATCGAAGGTGCCTGGATAAATAGCTTTCGTGGTCATGTGCGCCCTTTCGCCGAAGCATGTGTCAGCGCCCATAGCGCTGCATATTTGTTGAAGGTGTACTGGGCATTGACGACCGCCAGCAGCCAACCCTGTTTACCATCAAGAAAGCCGGCACGCAGCAGCAGCGTTTTCGCGAAGGCGCCGAGCGCATGACTGAAGACCGAAAACAGGCTGCAGGTTTTTCCGCGCTGAAATCGTTCCTGTGCCCAGGCCTCCGCATAGGCCAGCTGCTTACGCTGGAAAGCCATCAGGTTACGACAGGTCAGGTGTTGTAAATCGCCTTTGAGGGCCTGCACGGAGGCGCCTTCGGTGTTGAGTGACTCATGCACGCTGTTATCGTTATAGCTTAACGTACGTGGGTAAAGACGCATCACTCGATCAGGGTACCAGCCGCTGTGGCGCATGAATCGCCCCAAAAAAAGATTACTGCGGCTGAAGCTGTAAACGGTGTCGCCTGGCGGCGCCTCGAGCACCCGTTCAATGGCCTGACGTAACTCTGGCGTGACTCGCTCATCGGCGTCGATCATCAAAATCATGTCGCAACTGGCAAAACTCTGCGCCCGCTGGCGCTGTTTGCCGTAGCCCTGCCATTCCGTCGCCTGAAAAACCTGCGCACCTGCTGCCCGGGCCAGCGCCATAGTGTCGTCCGTGCTGCCAGAATCCAGCACGATAATCTCATCGGCCCAGCTCACTGATGCAAGACAGTCAGGCAGCAGCTCTGCTTCATTTTTGGCAATCATCACGACTGAAAGGCGTTGGCGAGTGGATGTCATTAATGGGCTCGTGGCGGCAGGTGTGGTTCAAGTAACTGCAGCAAACGCTGAAGGGCGCCCTGGTTTTGATGCAGCACTTCTACGGCATGGCGTCCGTAGTAGCGACGATAATCATCGTCCTGCAGCAGGTTCGTCACCTCTTTTACCAGCGATGCGACATCAGTAACGGTAATCAGCCCCTGTGCCTGTTGCAGCTTGCTACAAATATCTTTGAAGTTCCAGGTATGGGGGCCCATAAGCACAGGAATAGCATGAGCGGCGGGTTCGAGCGGGTTATGACCACCGCGCTCAACCAGGCTGCCGCCAACAAAGGCCAGATCGGCAATGCCATACAGCAACATCAGTTCACCCATCGAGTCGCCAATCACAACCTGCGTTGAGCCGGATGGGATTTCACCGCTGCTGCGCAGGGTAAAACTGAAGTTGCGCTTCTGCGTCAGCTCTCGGGCATCGTTAAAACGCTCCGGGTGACGCGGCACCAGAATCAGCAGCAAATCCGGAAAGGTTTGTAATAAGCGACGGTGCGTATCCAGCAGGATAGCTTCTTCACCCTCATGAGTGCTGGTGGCAATCCAGACAGGGCGACGGGGCGCCCATTGCCGGCGTAGCGTTACTGCTCTTGCGGCCAGCTCGGGCGTAACAGAAATATCAAACTTCAGGCTGCCGGTAACCGACAGATGCGAGCGCTTCAGACCGAGTTGCACAAACCGCTCACCGTCCTCGGCGTTTTGTGCGGCGATCAGCGTGATACTTTGTAAGAGATTACGCATGAACTTGCCAAGCTTGCGATAGCCTTTAGCCGATCGTTCCGAAAGTCGGGCATTAGCAATCACCAAGGGAATATGGCGCTGGTGCAGGATACGAATGATGTTAGGCCACAGCTCGGTTTCCATAATGATCACCAGGCGTGGATTGACCGTATCAAGAAAGCGATTGATGGCGTTGGGGAGATCGTAAGGCAAATAAACATGATGCACATCTTTGCCAAAAGCAGACAGAGCACGTTCAGAACCGGTTGGCGTCATGGTGGTGACGGTGATAGGTAGCGTTGGATAGCGATGACGTAGCGCGCGCACCAACGGCACTGCCGCCAGGGTTTCGCCCACGGAAACCGAGTGTAAAACGATGCCTTCAGGCTTCACTTTTCCGGCGCAATAGCCATAACGCTCTGCCCAACGTTTACGGTAGGCAGGAGCTTTACGACCGCGCAGCCACAGGCGCAGCCAAATAAGTGGCTGAATGAGATAAAGCAATGCGGTGTAAATGGTCGTCATAGTTACCGTTATGACACGTTGGCGTCAAAAAAGCAGATTAAAGTCAGAATACAGCATCTTATCAGAAACAGCATAATCACTCATCCCACATCATGCGTGGCGACTCAGGACCTGCTGATAGAGCCTGTTCAATGAATGTGCCAGGTTTTGCGGCGTGTAAGGTTCAATCCTGCGTCTTGCTGCTTCGCCCATTCTGCCGTCAACGGTTAAAGCAGAAAGGGCATTAATGGCCTGATTGAGTCCTTTTACATCCAGCGCATCACGAACAAACCCTTCCTGACCTTCGCGAATAAATTCAGCGCCGCCACACCCGGTGCTGGTGATCACCGGCAACCCGCAGGCCATGGCTTCCAGCACCACGTTGGGAAAAGGATCGTAAAGGGTGGGCAGAAGCAATCCATCAGCAGCATGGTAATAGGGCTGCACATCCTGCTGTACGCCGACAAAACGAAGCCGCTCACTGCAGTGAAGCTGACTGGCTAACTGCTGATAACGTTTTGCCTGTTTGTCCTGGCCGACCACGATCAGATAGCGGTTACTTTTGGCCAGCGCTTCAATGGCGGCTTTGAGGCCCTTACGTTCAAATCCCGAACCCACATAGATCAGAACAGTCGCGTTAGCGGGCAGGTTCAGCTGTGTCCGAACCGCATGGCGGGCGGCCTCTGTCGCAGGTTGAAAGCGCGTTGAATCAATGGCGTTGTGAATGACATGTATTTTGTCAGCCTGCAGTGCGAAGCAGCGCAGGATGTCTTTTTTTACCATCTCAGAATTACATATCACCGCTTTCAGTGCTGGGGAGTTAAACATATCGGCTTCTGCCTGCAGAACATAGCGATGATATGGGCTGAGGCTGGCGCTAAGACGCTGCAGGGGCGAAACAATACGTGCCCGTTGTTCAAGCCAGACACGATGAACGCCATCGCCTGCCCGAAAGATGTCACAACCAGCGATACGCTCATGGCTTTGAACAATATCGAACTTTTCACGTTCCCAGCAGGCCCGCGCCGCGTGGGCAAAACCGCGTTCACGTGAAACCCGTCCCAGTTTCCCTGGATTGCAGATATGCAGGTGCCAGTCCGGGTTGGGCTTTCCTTCCCAGCTTCGGGTGATGATATTGAGATCCAGTTTTTCGCTACCCAGGGCTTCCAGCGCGCGTGAAATAAAGCGTTCGGCCCCGCCATCAGGGCGGTATTTCTGCCGGACAATCGCCAGGCGTAACTTACTCATTTAGATAGCTCCTTGCTGCGGTAACGACGTCCTCAACCGGGATAACGGACAAGTAACGTTGTTCGGTACGAGTATCAATGGAATCCGGAGAAGGAAGGGGGCCATAGTCACCAGCCCAGATGACCCGATTGTTGTCACCCCAGGGGCGCCAGTGCTGCAGTTTTGTCGGGCCGAAAAGCGCAATGCAGGGCGTGTCGAGCGCGGCGGCCATGTGCATCGGGGCTGAGTCAACGCCGATAAAGAGCTGAGCGCGAGCAATAAGTGCAGCCAGTTGTGGCAGAGAGAGTTTGCCTGCCAGCGAGATAACATGCGGAGACTGGCACTGCGCCAGAATCTGCTCAACCATCGCCAGCTCACTATCATCCGGTCCTGCTGTCAGGATGACTTTTCGGTCGGCTTGAGCCAGCTGGTCGATAGTGGCTGCAACCTTGTCTTCCTCCCAGCATTTGAACTGCCAGCGAGAGGTAGGCTGCAGCACGATATAAGGGGGCTTCACCTGCTGCTGAAGCAGCATATTCTGCACTTTTAACGCATCGTCCGGGCTGAAGTGCATCGAGGCTCTGGCACCGTTGGCTGAAATCTGCAGCGGTGACAGAGCGGAAAGATTCTGTTCAACCGTATGTAAGCGCTCATGATTTTCTGTGGTAACCAAATGATTGTGGCACCCGCGCCAGAAGGCGTTATCACGCTTTTTAAACGCGAATCCAATGCGTACCGGCGCACCAGACAGTCCGGTGAGAATGGCACTGCGCCACTGATCGGCAAGGTTAATCACCAAATCGTAATGACAGGCTCGCACCGCTGAGACCAGTGCGACTTCATGGCGAAACGTCTGCCAGCCACCTTCCTTTTTCCAGTTTCGATCGATGATGTGCAGATGACGGACAGAAGGATGTGCTTCCAGCATGGGCCGGGTTTCTTTGTAGAGCAGGACATCAATGCTGGCCTGCGGATAATGCTGATGCAAAGCATTGATGACAGGCGTAGTCAGCAGCATGTCGCCGTGATGGCGTAGTTTGATTAACAGAATTTTTTTGGGTGCAAACTGGACTGGAATCGGGCTTGTCATACTCAAATGCTCTCAGAATTCAGTGAGCCGATTGTAGGGCAAACCCTTTTGAGGTTAAAGCAAGTGACGCCGCTTATTTCCTGCGCCAGTAATAAATTCGACCCAGCCATAGCAGCAGGTGATACCACTGTTTTACACCGCGCGCATTACGCAGCATACGCGTGTGTGTCTGGGTCGCGAAGATATCGGCAATCATCGCCTGTCGCGCTGATTCGTCCGGTTCGCGTCGGATACTGTGACAGACGCTCAGGGCTTCGTAAGTAATCTGATAGTGAAAGGCCGGATAAATTTTTACCTTATGGCGATAGCGGCTGTTAATTGACTCCAGCATTTGCGCAATTTTCAGATAGTGACGCTGATATTCAACGTTACGCAGGCCGGTTCGCTTGCGGTTGCTGATTGAAGCATCGTGCAGATAGTAGCGATACAGCTGTTTATCGGTATAGCGCGCGCGTTTTACATTCAGCATGAACTCTGTGGTCCACGGAATATCCTGATGATGCAGGCCGGGTTCAAAATTTAGCTTCAGTTTTTCAATCAGTTCGCGTCGGTAAATACCGAGCCAGACAACATGTTTATAGCGATGAGTCTTCAGCGCCTTGTTAAGCCACTCAGGGCCGCTAAGGACGGATGTACTTGAGAGTCGTTCAGGCGGTATCAACGGCTGGGTTTCATTGCTAGCCTGGAAAAACCATTCGGCATTGCATTGCGCCACATCGAGAACGTCTGCCTCTGCCATATCGACCAGTATCTGATACATCTCTGGCTTCATGGTGTCATCAGCGTCTGGAAAGGTTACGTACTTACCGGATGCAACAGCCAGCCCGGCATTGCGCGCACGCGAGACGCCACCGTTGGGCTGGTGGATGACCTGAATGTGGGGGTAGCACTGTGCATAGCCGTCTGCCTTCTCACCCGAGCCGTCAGTGGAGCCATCATCGACGAGGATGATTTCAAGGGATGTCAGCGTCTGAGCCAGCAAAGACTGAATAAACGTCTCAAACATGGCACCAGCGTTAAACATTGGTGTGATTATTGATAATAAAGGCAAATTCTGTGACACAGCATTATGAGTTCAAATGAAAATGGAGCAAATTTTTAACAAAATTATTACTCAAGCGCTCAGAACTTTTTTTGCATTACGGGTCAAATAGTCTGTGTAGCAGAAATTTATTTTTTCGCCACTCTCAATGCCGGGTGCTTTACAGCCAGGACAGGTATCCCTAAACCGAGTATTGTATGAAAAATATCCTCGTCATCAGGCGCGACAACATTGGTGATATGGTTTGTACCACACCGTTACTGGAAGGCATAAAGACAGCCTTTCCTGAAGCTAAACTGACGCTGTTGGTAAATAAAGTGGCGCAGGATGTGGTGCTGCATAACCCGCATATTGACGCGCTGCATGTCTATAAAAAAGCCAAACATCGCAGTAAGAATGAAAGCGCAGTGGGCGTTTACTGGCACCGTTTAAAAATCTTTTGGGCTTTACGTAAAACGAAGTTTGATGCGGCGGTACTGGCTAATCCGGTTCCCTGTAAATACAGCCTTCGCCTCGCGCGTATGGCGGGCGCACAACATATCATTGGCGCAGGTGAAAAAGGCGATGGTCTGACAAAATGTTTCGACAAGGGCGATTTTTCAGGCCAGCATCAGGTTGAACAAACGTTTAGTTATCTCACCGCATTGACGTCGTTACGTCTTGTCGTTCCTGATGTGCGAATTTATTTAACGAATACAGAAAAAAAAGAAGCAGAACAACGTATCAAGGTTTTTTTTCCTCGGGGACAAAGTTTTTATGGCATTCACATTAGTAGTCGTTCGGCCAAGCGTCGCTGGTCGTTGGAAAGCTATGCGCAATTGATCGAAAAATTGTTAGATGAATCGGATGCACACATTTTAATTTTTTGGTCACCTCAGGGAACGCTGGATCCCAACGATCCTGGCGATCAGGCTCGCGTAGAGGCATTGTTAACTAAAGTAAATTCAGAACGCGTTGCTGCATATCCAACAGCAACGATTCGTGAACTTATGGCAGGCTTTAACTGTTGTAAACAAATACTGTGCAGTGATGGTGGACAAATGCACATCGCAGCAGCACTGCATAAAAAGCAGGTGGTGTTTTTCGGCGATACGGATGCTGCACTTTGGCACCCATGGTCAGGAAAACATGAAATTCTTCAGACTGACTCTGGGGAGAGCACGGATATCAGTGTCGACCAGGCCTGGCTGGCCTGGCAACGACTTGAGTCCATCTAACGAAAAACGGCTGGATAACATGTTTTGTCCAGCTCAGGATTTAAACCCCTCAGGGTGACTTAATTGCCAGCGCCAGGCATCTTTTACCATATCGTCCAGATTGCGCCTTGCCTGCCAGCCAAGCTGTTGTTTTGCCAGGGAAGGATCTGACCAACACTCACCAATATCGCCGTCTCGTCTGGAAACAATCTCATGTGGTACTGGTCGCCCGATAACCTTTTCAAACGCACGCAGGATATCCTGAACAGAATAGCCGATACCGGTGCCGAGATTGTATATGCTTACACCTTGTCGGCAGTTAACCGCATCGAGTGCTTTGAGGTGGCCTTCAGCAACATCCATTACGTGAATATAGTCCCGGACTCCGGTTCCGTCTTTGGTGGGGTAATCATTGCCGTAGATCAATAATTTTTCCAGCTTACCGACGGCGACCTGCGTAAGATAAGGTACGAGATTTGCCGGAACACCATTGGGATTTTCGCCGATCATACCGGATGGATGTGCCCCCACCGGATTAAAATAACGCAAAATAATCACAGAGAAATCGGGACAGGCTCGCGAGTAATCCTGCAATATCTGTTCAATCATTAATTTAGTTGTGCCATACGGATTAGTCGTGCCACCGATGCGTGCATCCTCTCGCAAAGGTATACATTCTGGTTGGCCGTAAACGGTGGCAGATGAGCTGAATATTAAATTATTGACGCCCGCCCGGCGCATTTCCGCCACAAGAACCATCGTGCTTTTTAAATTATTGTCGTAGTATTCCAGCGGTTTACACACCGACTCACCAACGGACTTTAGCGCGGCAAAGTGAATAACCGATGAGATAGCATGACGAGAAAAAATGGCTCTGACCTGATCTACATCGCGTACATCGGCTTGATAAAAAGCCAGCGATTTACCACTAAGGGCTTCCACACGATTAATTGACTCTGAAGATGCATTGCAAAGATTGTCTATGACGACAACTTCGTGACCTGCCTCCAGAAGGGTCAGCACAGTATGTGAACCGATATAACCGGCGCCGCCGGTAACCAGGATAGCCATATCGTTCCTTGTTATTTCGAGTCGCTATTTTTATCGGCCATCAGGCTGAGATAACGTTCGATGATAAGATTGATGTCAAATTTAGCATACATTGCAGGCGTAATGTCAGGCGGAGACTGCCAGCCATGGCGGATTTTAGTGGCTAATGAAGAGGCATCAAGTGCAGACTGATAGCTGGCCAGTTCACCCACCATGATTTCTTTCACCCCTCCAGGACAAGCGGTGCTGACAACAGGTGTCTCACAAACCAGTGATTCGATCAATACTGTAGGCAAGCCCTCACTGTCCGAACTCAACACAAATAAACGCGCATCTTTTAGTACGGGTATAGGATTGGACATAAACCCGCCCAACACCACCTTATCCTGCAGGTTAAGTCTGACAATAAGCGCGTTAAGTTGTTCCGTAACCGACTTCTCTCCCTGACCGAGGATAATGAGTTTGGTGGGAATGTCAGCCATAGCAAATGCTTCAAGAAGACGGTCCTGTCGCTTAACCTGATGAAGACGGCCAATATGCAGAATGTAGTTTTCACCTGCAAAGGGATTGTGTCCCATCGAACGTTGTTTGATTTTATCAAAATCAAAAGGGTTATAAATGGTCAACCTCTTGGCAGGCCTGACGCCCACATTATTGATCATGTCCTCCCCTACGGCTTCAGAAACCGTCACAATATTGCGTTGGTGATAGGTGCGTTGAATTTTGTATTTTTTTAAATAACGAGAAAACGCATTTTTATTACCAAGGTACGAACGGGAAAAAATACCATGGATACAGTGCCAGACATTACATTCCTGTAACAGGCGAGACCTGACAACAATACGATCGGTTTTATGCAAGCTTGAAATGACAAGCGCGGGTGGCCCTTTTTCAGCAAAAAGTAGTTCAAGCCTGTCATCAAGCTGGCGTGCCCGGCGTGAGAGTTCAGTTAACTTGCGAAGCGGACCTGTACCATTATCGTGACACACTCGGTAGTCAATATTGCCGGGAATGGTGTAGTCTAGTTTCTTACTAAGCGATATCAGTGTGACCGGATAACCGCGATGCGCGATGCCCTCAGCCAGGGTTAACGTCACGTTTTCAGCGCCACCACCCGGTAAGCCATCAATGATAAAAAGAATATGTCTTGTCATGATAATGCCTGCCCGAGTCCTAAAATTGTTATCAAAATCTTAATCTAGTATCTATGTCATTGCTATGATTAAAGTTTTTATAATTCATGGTAACTAAATGAATTTGCGCAGATGAGGTCTGGTGCGTAACATAGCTATTCATTTTTTTGGGATTAAAGCCATTATGTCAAGACTTGCATTTCTCATTACTATCGATACTGAAGGCGATAATCTTTGGGAGAATCATGACAGCATCACTACACGAAATGCGATTTTCCTGCCGCGATTTCAGTCTTTATGCGAGAAATATGGCTTTAAACCTACCTGGTTGACTAACTATGAAATGGCCGTCGATCCTGTCTACGTTGAATTTGCAAAGGATGTTATTGCGCGTGGCCAGGGTGAAGTTGGGATGCATCTCCATGCGTGGAATAGTCCACCTCTGCATGACCTCACCGGCGACGACTGGCGGCATAAGCCATACTTAATCGAATATCCTCATGCAGTCATCAGGGAGAAAGTTAAGTACATGACTCAGCTTCTTGAGGATACCTTTCAAACTAAAATGCTCAGCCATCGCGCCGGGCGCTGGGCATTTAACGAATATTATGCCAGTTTGTTGACGGAATTCGGTTATCAGGTTGATTGCTCAGTAACACCTCGTGTTAACTGGAGCAGCTCGGTGGGCAACCCAGCCGGGAAGGGGGGAAGTGACTACGTTAACTTTCCACGTCGTGCTTATCTTATTGATCCTGATGACATTGCTAAAAGTGGCCAATCGACATTGCTCGAGGTTCCTATGAGCATTCAATATAAATATTCGCCTGTTATCAACAGCATCAAAATGGGCGTGAAAAAGCTGCGTGGCAAGCATCCTGTTTCATCCGTGAACTGGTTAAGGCCAGTAGGTGGCAATCTCGAACAGATGAAAAAAGTCGTCAATCAGTCTATCGCCGAAGGCGCAGACTATGTTGAGTTTATGCTCCATTCTTCAGAGTTCATGCCAGGGGGGAGCCCCACGTTCAAAAATGAAAAAGATATTGAACAACTTTATGCTGATTTAGAGCAATTATTTAGCTGGCTACAGCATCAAACGACAGGTATGACCTTGGCGGATTATTATGCAACGTTTAAGGGTGAATAATGCGTAAGCGCTGGAAATTTGAATTAATAAATCTTTATTTACGCACAGTTACCCGACGTAACGGCATGGTAGGCTCCAGAGCTGAATTTTTATCAGATAATCAACCAAACGACTTCAAAAATATTGTCATTTATTCTACGACAGCGCTGGGAGATTTCATGATGAATACACCAGCGATAGGAGCCCTGCGGCAACGTTTTCCCGATGCCTGGATCACACTTGTAGCACATCCTAAATTTCGTGATTTTTTAACGGGTGGAAACGACTGGGATGACGTCGTCTACTGGAATAGCAAAGTTAAACAGGTGCCTGCCCTTGTAAAAGCGCTTCAGAAAAAGGGCCGTCCAGAATTGGCCGTGATTCTTCATTCACATGCGCCCTATGACTATACGAGTGCTGTTTTAGCTGGTGCCAGTTATATCTTCCGCGATAACTATCATGATGATGAATCTCTAATTGATCGCTGGTTGACTAACTATACCGTGGGTTATAAAGGGCATCTTATACAGCGCAAACTGGAGCTTATTGCGCCACTGGGGTGTGATACTTCAGCCGTTGAAATGCGGTTGCCTCATTTGCCGCCAAAATGTTTCACGACACGAGAGAGAAAAAAATTAGGCTTTCAGTTAGGTGCATCTTCCCCTGAACGTTGCTGGCCCATCGACTCTTTCGCCGCTGTGGCTAAACGCGCACTCTCCCATAATGAAGATCTTGATATTGTTTTAATCGGTGGTCCGGGAGAAGTGGTTTTAGGACAGCAGTTTATGGCACAACTGAGCCCTCAATTGCATCATCGTGTGGTCAATACGATTGGTAAAACTTCACTGCCACAACTTGTTGAAACAATAAATCAGTTTGATGCTTTACTGACCGGCGATACTGGACCTTTTCACGTCGCGATCGCACTGAAAGTACCAACGCTCAGTCTGTTTGCGACGGCTCAGCCTGTGTTTAGTGGGCCTTATCAAGATCTGAATATCCACCATGCCATCCTGGGCGTCCAGTCTGCCCTGAAGGCCGAGACATTAGGTGATGGTGCGATGAAGTCCATTTCTGTAGAGCAGGTTATAGATACATTTGAAGATTATTTCGATGTCTTAAAGCCTTTATGACAACATCGAACGCAATAAATAGTAGGGAATAATGTTATGAAGGTGATTCATATTATCAACCTGGATAAAATGGGTGGGGCTGAAAAAATCTTTTTGCAATTTATTAGCGAGAGCAATTTACAAAATAAAATATTTTGCATAAGTAACAATGTAGACCCGAGCATCAAGCAATCTTTGGTCGGTCATGACATTCAATTTGTAAATAAGATTTTCCCTTTTGCTAAAATAAAATTCCCTCCTTTTTTAAGACCAGTTGTCCTTAAAAAACGAATTGAAAGAGAAGGAGCGGATGTGTTGGTGGTATGGGATCTTATACCTCGCTTATCAGGTAAGCCGCGTGACGTTAAAACCGTTTATTATGACCATGGTTCGTCATGGGTATTCGATAATAATCAACGCACGCGTGAATTTATAAATTACATTGATGCCGCTATTGCTCCCAGCAAAGCATCGAAAGCGATGATGCAGATGCGATTATCGATAAGTGTGCCTGTAAAAATTATTCCCAATACATTACCTGTCCCTAAAGCCAATATGAGGCTCAAAACACCTCCGTCAAAGCATGAGTTAATTCTGGGGACTGCTTCGCGACTGGCTGGTGTAAAAGGGATTGCTGTCTCTGTGCTTATGGTGGCTGAGCTACTCAAACGCGATATCAATGCCCGTCTTTTGATTGCCGGAAAAGGGCCAGAAGAAACGCACTTGAGAGCTTTGGTCAAAGAAAGAGGACTAGAAAAACATGTCAGCTTCCTTGGTTATCAGGAGGATTTAGGTGATTTTTATGATTCTATTCACCTCTATATGAGTCTGTCTGTTGCAGAAAGTTTTGGTTTGTCCTGTCTTGATGCACAGTTGCATAAAGTCCCCTGTATTTATTCTGTCGTTGACGGACAACCAGAAGTGAATATACATGAGGTAACCGGAATAGGTATCAAACCGACGCTGAGCATACAAGACTATATTAGCCAGACAGGCTACCCTGCTGATGTTGAAAGAAAGTTTGTATATGATCCTGTAAATAACAAAATTACCAAACCCATGATCGTTTCTTATCTTGATGGTGCAGATGCAATTGAAGGAATATTACAAAAAGGAAACTATTTGCGTTTTCTGGAGGGGATTGAGCAAAGGAATATGATCCTGTCTGACAGAAACGATATGATTAAGAACATCGAAGATTTTCTTACCCAGGTAAAAATGAAATGACGATAAAATTTAAAGTGCCAGCAATAGTACTCGCACTAAATTGTGTATCTTTTTCAACTGCATTGAATGCGTCAACAGTCTGTCGCAATGCACTTTTTATGGCATTCATAATATCATTTTTTGATATTTTTTTGAACAGGCGGAATTTAAAGACAGATAGCGTCTTTTATTTTTCGCTGACGAGTGCCTTCCTCGCTTTAGGACTTATCTTGCATGCTAAGTTTTTCCATTCAATTGTAATGTTTTCAGTTGATGAAAACTATTATTACGTAGCGATTCGCATATTGATGGCGAGCGTTATCATTTACTACCTTGCGCAACAGAAAGAATATATCTCAAAGAATGGTTTTTTGGTTTCCAAGATTTTGATTCTTGTAGGTTTTTTATATGTTTCCGTGCAAGGGATTCTCATTCATTACCAAAACCCGGGTGTCCGACTGGAAATCAAAACTGTTGCGACTACTGTAGCCTATGTCTATGCTATTCAGGCTTTTGCGGCTATATATGTTACTTCGACTTTAAAAACAAAGTTTTCATTTTTATTGAATGTCTTAGTCATTCTTCTTGGGTTTTATGTGCTGTTACTTACTGAGACGCGGTCTGTTATACTAACCTACCCAATATTGGTTTTTGTTTTTTTGGCTCAGTCAAAACTTATTAACAGGAACATTATCTTACTGATGGTTGCAATCATTGCGATCACTTTTTTTATTAATCATAAGCCGTTTTACAATGCTTTCGAAAGAATTGTCTCTACATCAAGTGAGATTAAAGATTATAACGCCAATAATGGAAATACTTCTCTTGGTGCGAGATTTAGTTTATGGAAAGCAGGACTGTATGCTTTTGCAAAACACCCAATGGGTCAAAGTGCAGATCAGCGTTATATTGAGATTAAAAATTATATTGATCAATATGAAAATAAAAATCCTGAAGCATTACGTGCAATAGATTTTCATATGCATAATGAATTCATTGATAGCCTTAGCTTAAGGGGTATTTGGGGCGCTTTGCTACTGGCATCATTCTTTTTTTCACTGGCCTATATTTTCATAAAAAATAATGAAAGTATTGCCGGCGTCATTTTGCTCTTAACGCCTAATTTTATTTATGGCCTGACTGACACTTTATTTATTGATTTACGCTGTGCAATAGTGCTTATGCTGGGGGTACCTGTCTATCTGTTAATTAAAAGACAGGCATAGAAGACAAAACGAGCAGATTGACTCTGCTCGTTTTTTATTTGTCGAGTAACGGACCGAGCGCGTTTGACACCTTCTCTGGAGTAATACTGTTAAGATTGTTATCAGTGGATTTGAGTACGAACTGATTTTGCCCATAACCCCCAATCAAACCCGGATCGGTGGGGCCATATAACGTGATATTGGGCCTGTCTAGTGCGGCGGTCAGATGGCTCAGCCCTGTATCTACCGACACTACGGCATCTGCGCCTGCCAACTGCTGTGCTACGGCTTCAAGAGAAAGCTTAGGCAAGACTTCTACGTGCTCAAAACCTTCAGCCAGACGCAGCGCACGCTGATGTTCATGTTCAGCGCCCCATGGCAGCTTTACACGCAAGCCCGCTGGCCGGACACGTTCAATCAACTCTCGCCAGTGAGCTTCTGGCCAGTGCTTGTTATCACGGGTAGTGGCATGAAGAAATACCAGATAAGGGCTCTCATGCTGTGATAAGGGCTTCAGAAAATGGCCGGCAATTGCATAATCCCCCTGAGACGGGGGTTTATCGTAACCCAGACTTTTAGCAAACAGCTCACGCGTCCTCTCGACTGCATGTTGTTGCTTGCTGATCTCGTGCTTTTTGTCATACCACCAACTGGCGAAAGGTTCTCTCGCACTACGATTGTCCAGGCCGTGCTTAACGCCTTTAGCCAGACGAGTCACAAGCGCGGCGCTCTTAATCAGCCCCTGAGCGTCGATCACGATGTCGTAGTCACGAGACTGAAGCTCACGCTTGAAACGCACGCGCTCTTCACGCTGCAGGCTGCCAAACCAGTGTTTGCGCCAGCGTCGAATGGCGACAGGCAGAACCTTATCCACTGCCGGATGCCAGGTCGGGATTTGTGCAAAATTTTCTTCCACCACCCAGTCAAAGCGTATTCCGGGCAGGGCATGCATGGCATCGGTGAGTGCTGGCAGCGTATGCAGTACGTCTCCCATTGAGGAGGTTTTGACGATCAGGACGTGCATGTCCCCTCCTGGACTTCGCGCAACAACGTGCTCAATGTTTCATGAACCTGTGCGGGCTGAATATCGATAAGACTTTGGTGATAGCCCTGCCCGGCATCGCCTTTGCGTACACGATGATAGCCGCTAATTAAACGGAGAATACGTGCCCGGTCAGACAGAGGCGGCGTAAAGTCAGGGCTGCTGGGACCATATAAGGCGACAAGCGGTCGGTTTAACGCTGCGGCAATATGCATCAGGCCCGAATCATTACTGACCACTGCGTGGCACTGAGCCAGCAGAATAACAGCCTGTTCCAGCTGCGTTTCGCCAGCCAGATTGCGGCAATGCGCACGGCTCGCTTCCGGTAGCGAAGACAGGATTTCTTCACCGGTGGAATGATCTTTTGCCGAGCCAAACAGCAGAATCTGATAACCCTCACTGATTAACTGCTGGGCAAGCGTCGCATAGTGAAAATGCGGCCAGCGTTTTGCCGGCCCAAACTCTGCACCGGGACAAAAACCAATCGTCGGCCGCTCGGGAGTCAGCTGAAACTGCGCGGACGTCTCACTTTTTTCCTGTTCACTGACCTGTAGCTGAGGCGTTAGCAGGGGTTGCGGCAGTTCCCGCGCTGAGCGGACTGGTGAGTCATAAGCCAGAGCCACATAGCGCTCAACCATAAGCGGAAACGCGGCTTTATCCAGTACCCGACAATCGTTTAACAGGCCGTAACGCATTTCTCCGCGCCAGCCAATACGGCGCTTGATCCCGGCAAAAAAGGGAACCAGCGCTGATTTAAAAGAGTTGGGTAAAACATAAGCGCGGTCATAATGGCTGGCCTGGAGCGATTTGCCCAGTCGACGGCGCTCGCCAAGCGCTAACGCGCCATGACCCAGCGGCATCGCCAGCGCCTGATTCACTTCAGGCATCCGTGAAAGTAAAGGACGGCACCACGCAGGTGCCATCACATCAATCACTGCGTCAGGATGTTCGGCCTTTAGGGTACGATAGAGACTTTGCGACATCATCATATCGCCGACCCACGACGGGCCGATCACCAGAATTTTCATTACCGGTATCTATTCCTTTAGACGTTGCGATTTAACCAAACCATATATTCAGAAACGCCCTGTGCCACGGCCTTAAACGGTTTGTCGTAACCCGCTGCGCGTAATTTAGACAGGTCGGCCTGCGTGTAAGCCTGGTAGCGGCCTTTCAGCTTGTCAGGGAAAGGAATGTACTCAATCTGGCCTTTCTGGTGAAAATTAAGCACCGCATCTGCCACTTCCTGGAAGGATTCGGCGCGGCCTGTTCCGCAGTTATAGATGCCGGAAATCCCATTCTCCCAGCACCACAGATTCACCGACACCACATCATCGACATGAATAAAATCACGTTTAAAGCCGTCGCTGCCTTCAAACAGCTTTGGATTTTCATCATTGCTAATCTGCGTGTTTAAATGAAACGCCACGCTTGCCATGCTGCCTTTATGACTTTCACGCGGGCCGTAAACGTTAAAGTAGCGAAAGCCGCATACCGGCGAGGAGGCTTCAGGCAGGATCTGACGCACGTAGTGGTCGAACAGCATTTTTGAATAGCCGTAGACATTCAGTGGCTGTTCGTACTGGCGCTCTTCAATGAAATTCTCATTGCGTCCACCATAGGTGGCGGCAGAAGAAGCGTAAAGGAACGGAATTTCACGCTCAAGACAGAAGTGCAGCAGATCTTTAGAGTACTGATAGTTATTATCCATCATGTACTTACCGTCCCACTCGGTGGTGGCTGAGCAGGCACCTTCGTGAAAAACGGCTTCAATCGGACCAAGATCTTCGCCTGACATGATATAGGTCAGGAATTCTTCTTTATCCATGTAATCAGCGATATCCAGATCGGCCAGATTCACGAACTTGGTGCCATCTTTAAGGTTATCCACGACCAGAATGTCGTTGTGACCGCGATCGTTCAGCGTTTTGACAATATTGCTGCCGATCATTCCTGCGCCGCCGGTTACGATAATCATACTGTTACCTTTAAAGTTTTGAGTTGAAACGGGACATTTCACACGTAATGCCTACATCATAACATTTCATCCCGCTCCAGACAGCCAGATGACTCTGTAAGGTCCTGCACATCCAACAGAATGGCGTGAACTATGCTGCAAAATTAACATTCTTTTGGTCGATTAAGCGTAGAAAGGCGATATGTTCAGTAATATTTGCCAGATTTCCACCTTATCAGGAGCAGGATAATGCCAGCGCATTTTTACCAACATATCCGGCAGCAACTCGACGCCGCCCAGCGTGAAGGTTTATTCAAAAAAGAACGTATTATTACCTCCGCACAACAGGCAGAAATTGAGGTCGGGCCTGATCGTCCCGTAATTAACTTTTGCGCGAATAACTACCTGGGTTTGGCCAACCACCCAGCCTTAATTCAGGCAGCCAAAGAGGGCATGGATTCGCACGGTTTTGGCATGGCATCCGTGCGTTTTATCTGCGGTACCCAGGATATACACAAACAGCTGGAAAAAAAGCTCGCCGATTTTCTGGGAATGGAGGACGCCATTCTTTACTCCTCCTGTTTTGACGCCAACGGCGGGCTGTTTGAAACCTTACTGGGCGCGGAAGATGCCATCATCTCTGATGCACTCAATCATGCATCGATTATTGATGGTGTACGCCTGTGTAAAGCACAGCGCTATCGTTACGCTAACAATGATATGGCGCAACTGCGCGACCGCCTGAAGGAAGCCAGGGATAACGGGGCGAAGACCATTATGATTGCCACGGACGGCGTGTTCTCAATGGACGGCGTGATCGCCAATCTGAACGCCATTTGCGATCTTGCAGACGACTATTCCGCACTTGTCATGGTCGATGATTCCCATGCGGTTGGCTTTGTCGGAAGTACCGGTCGCGGAACGCATGAGTACTGCGACGTCATGGGCCGGGTCGACATTATCACCGGCACTTTGGGCAAGGCGCTGGGCGGCGCATCAGGCGGTTACACTGCTGCCAAAGCAGAGGTGGTGGAATGGCTGCGTCAGCGCTCACGGCCTTATCTGTTCTCTAACTCGCTGGCACCGGCAATTGTTGCGGCTTCTCTTCGCGTGCTGGATTTATTAAGCGAAGGCGACGGTTTGCGTCAGCGCTTGTGGGACAACGCACGTTTCTTCCGCGAAAAAATGACATCGGCAGGTTTTACGCTGGCCGGCGCCGATCATGCCATCATTCCGGTCATGCTGGGAGAAGCCAGCGTCGCGCAGGAATTTGCTCAGTTGTTACAACAGGAAGGCATCTATGTCACCGGGTTTTTCTATCCGGTTGTGCCAAAAGGTCAGGCACGCATCCGAACCCAAATTTCAGCAGCGCACAGCCAGCAGCAACTCGAAACGGCGGTGGCAGCTTTCACGCGCATTGGTAAACAACTTGGCGTCATTGCCTGAGGATTAACCATGAAAGCACTGGCTAAGTTGAAAAAAGAGCAGGGCATCTGGATGGTGACTGATGCGCCTGTTCCCGAGCCGGGTCACAACGATCTGCTGATAAAAATTCGTAAAACCGCCATCTGTGGGACAGACGTACATATTTACAACTGGGACGACTGGTCGCGTAAAACCATCCCGGTCCCCATGATTGTCGGCCACGAATATGTCGGTGAAGTGGTGGCTATTGGTCAGGAGGTTAAAGGGTTTAACATAGGCGATCGGGTTTCGGGTGAGGGGCATATCACCTGTGGGCACTGCCGAAACTGCCGCGCAGGCCGTACCCATCTCTGTCGAAATACCCAAGGCGTTGGCGTTAACCGCCAGGGATGCTTTGCAGAGTATCTGGTTATTCCCGCCTTTAATGCATTCAAAATTCCCGACAATATTTCCGACGAGCTGGCAGCGATTTTTGATCCCTTCGGCAACGCGGTACATACCGCCTTATCCTTCGACCTGGTCGGTGAAGACGTACTCATTTCCGGTGCCGGCCCTATTGGTATTATGGCGGCTGCGGTGTGCCGCCATGTGGGTGCGCGGAATGTCGTGATCACGGACATTAATGACTACCGGCTTGAACTGGCCCGCAAGATGGGCGTGACCTGCGCGGTCAATGTCGCCAGAGAAGATCTGCGTGAAGTCATGCATGCGCTGGACATGAAAGAAGGCTTTGACGTGGGATTAGAAATGTCAGGTGCACCGCCCGCTTTCCGAACCTTGCTTGAGGTGATGAATCACGGTGGGCGGTTGGCCTTACTGGGCATTCCTCCGGGAGAAATGGCTATTGACTGGAATCTGGTGATCTTTAAAGGACTGTTTATCAAGGGCATATATGGGCGTGAGATGTTCGAAACCTGGTATAAGATGGCCGCGCTGATTCAGTCAGGTTTGGATCTCACCCCGATTATCACTCACCGTTACCCGATTGATGACTTCCAGCAGGGTTTTGATGAAATGCGCTCGGGGCAGTCTGGAAAGGTGATTCTGGACTGGACATCGCCTTGATCGCCCGAGTAGCGAGTAAGAAAGATAACGTTTGTCTGCGTAATGTGATTGCTCAGCACCAGGTTTAATGCCTGGTGCTGAGTGTTTTAGAACAGTTCATCAATACGATGATAAAGCGGACTTTCTGTAATGCTTTCACCAATAACGCTCAGCGCACGGCTAGCCGGAACTGGTGCCAGCGGCTGCTTCACTTTACATTCACCAGGCGGCAGGAAGCCCTGAAGTGGCTTGCTGTGTGGTGTGATTTTGGCTGGCGATGCGTTGCCGTTGCGTAGCGGTTCATTCAATAACTGACCCGGCGTCACCAGGGTGATATCTGCGGGCAGCGAGGGCAACATTTGTTGCAGCACCCGCACGGTATTGGGATGCGGATGACCGATCGCAATCGCGTAGCCATCACGCTGGGCCAGACTGACTGCCCGGCTGAACTGCTGTCGAATCGCATTGATGTCCTGACTGTCATCTAAAAATACGCGACGCTTAAGCACCCTGACGTGCGTTCCCTGTGCGGCCTGCAGTGACTGACTGTTACCAATCGTCATGCTGTCGAGAAAGTACAGATTGTACTGATTCAGCGCCTGCATGACTTTTTGCATACCCGGCAGGCTCGATGTCATTTTGCTGCCCATATGGTTATTCAGCCCCACTGCATAGGGGACATTGTTGACCGCACTACGGATGATGCGATCGATTTCCGCGCGGCTCATTTCAGGCGTTAAGGTGTTTTTCTCAAGCGGTTGCTTACTTAACGGCGCCATAGGCAGGTGAATCAGAACTTCACGGCCGCCCTGATGCGCTTTGATGGCCATCTGACGTGCATAGGGCGCATCAGGAAGCACCGCGACAGAGATCGCCTGCGGCATTTGCAGCACTTTATTTTCTTCCGTGGGTCGATAGCCGAAATCATCAATGACGATGGCGAGCTTAGCGGCCTGGGACGCGAAACTGAGCAACAGTCCGCACAGCAAGGCGGTAATCTGGTAACGATGAACTAACACTTATTTTCCCAACCACGGAACTGGATTGACCGCTTTACCCTGACGTCGGATTTCAAAATAGAGCGAAGGCGTGCCGCGACCACCGCTGGTGCCCACCAGCGCAATGGGCTGACCGGCCTTCACCTGGGCACCTACGCTGACGAGGGCGCTTTGGTTATAGCCATACAGACTCATATCTCCTTTACCATGCTCGATAACTACGACCAGACCATAGCCCTGCAACCAGTCGGCCATCAACACACGACCATCGGCAATGGCTTTGACCTCTGTGCCTTCCGGAGCCGCAATGACCAGGCCTTTCCAGCGTAATTCGCCTTGCAGTTCCTCACCGAACCGATGTTCGACGCGTCCGCGTACCGGCCAGATATCCTGACCGTTGGGCCGTCCCAGTCCGCCCGTTCGCGCCATCAGCTCGCGCTCGCTTTGTGTTGGCTGATAACTGGAGCCTTTCGCTTTCGCCTGCACCTGACGCTGACGCACTTTTTCTGCCTCACGTGCCTCACGGGCGGCGCGTTCACGGGCTTCTCGCTCGGCACGAGCGATTTTATCTTGCAGGCGGCTTTCGTTCTGGCGCATCTCAACCAGGTCAGCCTGATCCTTCTGCAGGGCGCTTTCCAGAGACGTGAGCGTTTTTTTACGCGCGGCGCTGGCTTGCTGGAGTTTGTCTTGTTGTTCTTGCTGCTGGGTTAACAGCGTTTTCTGCTGTTGTTGCTTTTGTTCCAGCGAGGCGCGCTGTTGGGCTAATTCCTGACGGGTGGTTTGCAGGGCGGTGATATTTTCCTGACGTGCGGTGTTCAGATAGCCAAAGTAAGCGAGGATACGTTCGCTACGCTGACTCTCTTCACCGCCTAACAGAAGTTGCAAACCTTTGTGCTGCCCCTGGCGAAAGGCGGCGTCCAGCTGTTCAGCAAGCAGCTTTTCCTGCTGGGCCTGCTGCTTTTCAAGACGGGAAACCGAGGCGGTGACCTGGGTAATCTCACCTTTCAGGGCCGACAGGCTGTTACGGGTTTCCCGTAGCTGTCGACTTGCCTGAGCAATGATCTTTTCCTGACTTTGTAGCTGATTCAGTAACTGGCTGCGCTGAACCTTTTGGGCTTTTACGCTTTTTTCTTTTTCGGCAATTTCTTGCTGGATAGATTTCAGCTGGGCTTTGTTGTCATCCGCCGATAAGCCGGGTAGAGGAAACAACAATATGCCCGCATAAAGCAGGCTAAAAGACAGGGCGGACAAGCGTGTAAACAACGGCAGGGGGCGACCGTTGTAACGAGTCCATGTTGGTAGAACGGTTGTCTTTCCCTTCATAGGCCGATGATTATTCCACGATGAACAGTTGCTTACCAGCATTGCCGACCGGCTTTTGCTTTCTCAGTGCGATCCATTTTCATCAGGACAAGGGACAAGCGCCACGACATTTTTGCCATTCAGCCAATTTTTTTGGAAAATGACGCACAAATCGTCACTCTGTCCGCTTAGCGTCTGTACATGCGAAGTGGCGCAGGTATACTCAGAAGCCTTGTTTTAGCTTATTAGCCCGGTCTGGAGTCGTTACCCCTCATGCAAGAAATTATGCAGTTTGCAAGCAATCACCCCATCCTGAGTCTGGCATGGGTCGTCTTACTCGTACTGGTGATTGTGACTACCGTTAAAGGAATGTTCTCTAAAGTAAAAACTATCAGTCGAGGCGAAGCAACCCGACTCATTAACAAAGAGGACGCGGTAGTGGTAGACGTGCGTTCGCGTGATGATTACCGCAAGGGGCACATTTCGGGCGCGATAAATGTGGCTGCAGCAGATATCAAGAAAGGCAGTTTAGGCGAGTTGGAAAAGCATAAAGCACAGCCCATAATTGTTGTATGCGCAACCGGACAAAGCGCGGCAGATCCTGCTGCCCATCTGAGCGCGGCTGGATTTACCCAGGTTGCCGTTCTGAAAGACGGTATCAGTGGTTGGAGCGGCGAAAATCTGCCGTTGGTTCGCGGTAAATAATCATCCTGAGGTCCCTATGGCAAATGTTGAAATTTACATCAAAGCAACCTGTCCTTATTGCCACCGGGCAAAAGCGCTGCTAAGTCAAAAAGGCGTGGCGTTTCAGGAGATTCCCATTGATGGGGACATGGCAAAACGCGAAGAGATGATTAAGCGCAGTGGCCGGACTACCGTGCCGCAGATCTTTATCGACGGTCAGCATATTGGCGGCTGCGACGATCTGATGGCGCTCAACGATCGTGCAGGTTTAGATCCGTTACTTCAGGCGTAATTACGCCAGACATATTAACTTACAGGACTTAGTCACATGTCAGAACATAACACCAACGAAATGCAATTTCAGATTCAGCGCGTTTACACGAAAGACATTTCTTTTGAAGCGCCGAACGCGCCACAAGTGTTTCAGAAAGAGTGGGAACCAGACGTTAAGCTGGATCTGGACACGGCTTCTTCGCAGCTGGCTGATGAAGTGTATGAAGTGGTGCTGCGTGTGACTGTAACCGCGACCGTTGGCGAAGATACCGCTTTCCTGTGTGAAGTGCAGCAGGCGGGCATTTTCACCATCGGCGGTATCGACGGTACTCAGATGGCGCATTGCCTGGGCGCTTACTGCCCGAATATTCTGTTCCCTTATGCCCGTGAATGCATCACCAGTCTGGTTTCTCGTGGTACGTTCCCGCAGCTTAACCTCGCGCCGGTGAACTTTGATGCGCTGTTTATGAACTATCTGCAGCAGCAGCAAGGCGAAGAAGGTGCCGCGCAACATCAGGATGCCTGATGACTACTCACGCTTCGATTAGCGTCATCGGTGCCGGTTCGTACGGCACCGCTTTGGCGATTACGCTGGCCCGTAATGGCCATCCCGTGTTGTTGTGGGGGCATAATCCCGCCCACATGGCACAGCTGCAGTCAGACCGCTGCAATCTCGCTTTCCTGCCTGATGTTCCCTTTCCCGATAATCTGACGATTGAACCCGATCTCGCCAGGGCCATTGCGGCCAGCCGCGATCTACTGGTGGTCGTACCCAGCCACGTCTTTGGCGAAGTGCTGACGCAGATCAAACCTGGCTTACGTGAGGACTCGCGTATCGTCTGGGCGACGAAAGGGCTGGAAAAAGAAACCGGTCGTTTGCTGCAGGACGTCGCCCGGGAAATCCTGGGTGAGGCCATTCCGCTGGCGGTGATATCTGGCCCAACCTTCGCGAAAGAACTGGCCGCGGGTTTACCTACGGCGATTGCGCTGGCGGCAACCGATACGCAGTTTGCGGATGATTTGCAAACGCGGTTGCACTGCGGCAAAAGTTTCCGCGTGTATAACAATCCCGATTTTATCGGGGTTCAGCTGGGTGGCGCGGTTAAAAATGTGATCGCGATTGGTGCTGGGATATCGGACGGTATCGGATTTGGCGCGAATGCACGAACGGCATTAATCACCCGTGGACTGGCAGAGATGAGCCGTCTTGGCGCAGCGTTGGGTGCCGATCCCACGACGTTTATGGGGATGGCAGGCCTGGGCGATCTGGTGCTGACCTGTACCGATAATCAGTCGCGTAACCGCCGCTTTGGCATGATGTTGGGGCAGGGCGAAGAGGTCGATGGCGCACAACGCATTATCGGACAAGTTGTAGAAGGTTACAGAAATACGAAAGAAGTCAAAGCGCTGGCTGCACGTGTCGGGGTTGAAATGCCCATTACGGAGCAGATTTATCAGGTGCTCTATTGCGGAAAACCGGCACGAGATGCAGCATTAAGCCTGCTGGGGCGTTCGAGGAAGGACGAAAACAGTACAAACTAAAGCAGGAAGCCAGGCATCATCACCTGCAGCGCCGATCAAGGCGCTTTTTTATCGGGAGAAAACAGCATGTCGTCTGATGAGTTAGAACTGGTCTGGGACAATATCAAGGCGGAAGCACGCGCGCTGGCAGACTGCGAGCCGATGCTGGCCAGCTTTTACCATGCGACATTGCTTAAGCATGAGAATCTTGGCAGTGCTCTGAGCTATATGCTGGCCAATAAGCTGGCGAATCCGATCATGCCTGCTATCGCTATTCGTGAAGTGGTAGAAGAAGCATACCGTGAAGATCCCTCAATGATTGCGTCTGCTGCTTGTGATATTCAGGCGGTTCGCCTGCGCGACCCTGCGGTTGATAAATACTCCACGCCGCTGCTTTATCTGAAAGGCTTTCATGCGCTTCAGGCGCATCGTATCGGGCACTGGCTGTGGAATGAAGGCCGACGCGCTCTGGCCGTTTATCTGCAAAACGAAGTCTCAGTCTCCTTTGCGGTTGATATTCACCCGGCTGCCAAAATTGGTCATGGGATCATGCTGGATCATGCCACCGGGATTGTGATCGGTGAAACCGCCGTTGTGGAAAATGATGTATCAATCCTGCAGTCAGTAACGCTTGGCGGCACCGGAAAAACCAGCGGCGACCGCCATCCGAAAATTCGTGAAGGGGTGATGATTGGCGCGGGTGCGAAAATCCTCGGTAATATCGAGGTAGGCCGTGGTGCCAAGATTGGTGCCGGCTCCGTGGTGTTGCAATCTATCCCTCCACATACCACCGCCGCCGGGGTTCCTGCGCGCATCGTCGGTAAGCCCGGCAGTGAAAAGCCGTCAATGGATATGGATCAACACTTTAACGGTAACGGTGCAGGCTTCCAGTTTGGCGATGGTATTTAAGATTTAATCAGTGCGCCAGCATAGTCGAGTTGGCGCCACGCTTCGTAAACCACTACCGATACCGCGTTGGACAGGTTCATGCTACGGCTTTCCGCCATCATCGGAATGCGGATTTTCTGCGCTGCGGGCAGAGCCTGTAATATCTCTGCGGGTAACCCGCGGCTTTCCGGTCCAAACAGCAAATAATCCCCAGACTGATAGTTGACCGCACTGTGTGCGGGCGTGCCTTTGGTGGTCAGCGCAAACAGGCGCTCAGGCTGCTCGGTAGCGATGAAAGCCTGATAGTCAGCATGAAATTTGATCGCGGTAAATTCGTGATAGTCCAGCCCGGCGCGACGCAGGCGCTTATCGTCCCAGGCAAAGCCCAGTGGCTCAATCAGGTGGAGCTGAAAACCGGTATTGGCGCACAGGCGAATAATATTGCCGGTGTTAGGTGGGATTTCTGGTTCAAATAATACGATGTTAAGCATAAGGCCCCCGATAACGAGGGCCGAAGCATAGCAAATTATTGCCTTGCAGAGGAGTAAAGTGGCAGCCAGATAGTGAGGCGCAGTCCACCCAGTGGGCTGTCATCCGCTTTGACCCACCCGCGATGTTGCTGTATTGCCGTTTCCACGATCGCCAGCCCCAGGCCGGTACCGCCGGATTCCCTGTCCCGCGCTTCATCAGTGCGGTAGAAAGGACGAAATATCTGCTCGCGATCCTCCGGGCTGACGCCAGGACCGTCATCGTCAACGTGCACGGTAATACCCGAGATATCCACGGAAAAACTGACGCTGATATGCGTGTGCGAGTAGCGCAACGCATTACGGACGATGTTCTCCAGCGCGCTTTCCAGCGCATGTGGGTTGCCGTATAGCGGCCAGGGGCCTGGAGGATAAGGAATCTCCAGCGTCTTGCCCATTTGTTCCGCTTCAAACCTGGCGTCTTCCAGCACGTCATTCCAGAGCTGGTTTGCCTTCATGGCTTCGCTAACCAGCGCGTTCTTATGCTGGGTTCTCGACAGCACCAACAGGTCATTAATCATGCCGTCAAGCCGCTGAGCTTCCATCTCAATGCGCTCCAGCTCTTTGCCTTCACCCTGACGGCGACGCAGCAGGGCGGTAGCCAGCTGAAGTCTCGTCAGCGGCGTACGCAATTCGTGGCTGATATCGGAAAGCAGACGTTGCTGACCGTTCATCATGCGCTCCAGCGCACTCACCATTTGATTGAAGCTGGAACCGGCGGCCAGAAACTCCTGCGGGCCCGATTCCAGTTCAGGATGTTGACGCAGGTTGCCGCTGGCCACTTCATCCGCAGCGTATTTGAGTTTACGTGCAGGACGCGCCAGGCTCCACGCCAGCCAGAGCAGAAGCGGTGAGCTAATCAGCATGGTAACGATAAGCAGTAGCAAAGGCCGGTCAAACAGCAGGTTGATAAAGTCCAGTTGAGAACTGCTGGCAGGCCGAATCAGGTAAAGCTGATAGTTATCCTCCCCATCCCGAACGGCGAAAGGGCCCACCATTTCGACGCGACCATACTTTTTCTTCTGTGGATGATCGGCATTGTCTGACTGACCGATGAAGTTACGGATAACCTGCATTTCATTATGTTGCGCGCCAATAACCCGGCCTTCGCTGGTGACTAACAGCAAGCGCTGACCGGGCGGTGCCCATTTCTCAATCGCGCGAAATAAGCGCCGCCACCACATCAAATCGTTAGGGGGATCGCGCATTAACTCCGCTTCAACGTGCTGCTCTATCATCGTCCCCTGACGCTGCTCACTCTCCATCAGCGACGTCATCTGACGTGAATCAAGCTTGGGTACCATGAGCACCAGCATCAATACCAGTGCCAGCGTCAGCCAGAAAATAGCAAAGATGCGGGTAGTCAAACTTCCTATCATGATGCAGAAACCATCAGATAGCCGCGGCCACGTAATGTCTTAAACCACGGATGTCCGTCACGGCGGTCAGGGAGCTTACGGCGCAGGTTAGAGATGTGCATGTCAATGGCGCGGTCAAAAGGCGTAAGGCGTTTGCCCAGCACTTCCTGGCTAAGGTGCTCGCGAGAGACAACCTGCCCAAGATGCTGTGCCAGAAGATAAAGCAGGGTGAATTCCGTTCCGGTGAGATCCAGCGTCTCGCTGTCGAAACTGGCTTCCTGACGGCCCGGATTCAGGCGCAGGCAGTCAACTTCCAGCGTGGGTGAACTATTATCGTGCTGCTGCTGCTGTTCACTCCAGTTTGAACGACGCAGGATAGCGCGAATACGCGCGACCAGCTCACGATCGTTAAAGGGTTTAGGCAGATAGTCATCGGCACCCAGTTCAAGGCCCAGCACGCGATCCAGTTCGCTTCCGCGTGCGGTAAGCATAATGACGGGCGTCTGATATTGCTGGCGTAATTCTTTCAGGGTGTCGATACCGTTTTTCTTCGGCATCATGACATCCAGTAAAAGCAGATCAATTGAGTTATCAAGCAGGTTCAACGCTTGTTCACCATCGCTGGCGACCACGACTTCAAACCCTTCCATTTCCAACAGCTCTTTCAAAAGCGAAGTTAATTCGCGGTCATCATCTACCAACAGGATTTTATTCATTTTTGTAGCCCTCCGCAGGCAAAATAGCGTGTTCCCATGATACCAATCCATCGATTTACGTACTTTTACACCCCCTGACGGATGTTTGCAGCTATCGCCGTACACTGGCTATCGTTGAATCGCAAAACAGAACGAACTGGAGTAAACGATGCGCAAATTAACCGCCGTCGTTATTGCCTCAGCGATGGTTCTCTGTAACGCCAGCGCAAGAGCAGCAGAGCCGATGGCGCCTGATGATGTGCATCACGGCGAATTTACGACAGGCAGTATGACGCAAAATTCGCAAAGTCACATGTTCGACGGCATTGAGTTGACGGAACATCAACGGCAGCAGATGCGTGACCTTATGCAGCAAGCCCGACACGATCGTCCGGCAACGAATATTGATGATATCGCAGCCATGCATGATTTAGTGACTGCAGATAATTTTAACGAAGCGGCCATCCGCAGTAAGGCAGAAGCCATTGCCAGAGTTCAGGTAGAGCAGCAGGTTGAGATGGCGCGCGTTCGTAATCAGATGTACCACCTGTTAACGCCGGAGCAGCAGGCCGCGTTACAAAAGAATTATGAGCGGCGTATAAATTCATTACGCAAGCTTTCGAATCTGCAGCCAGCATCATCGCTGCAACCCGTGAGTCGTACCAGTAGTAACCAGTAGTAAATAGTATCCCTGTTTTCCTTGCCATAGACACATCCCTGTCTTCCCCCTCATGATGAGGGGGTTTTTTTTATCAGGTACTTATCAAAAAATCCTTTAAAATCAGGGCTGCTTAAAAACACGCTAAGCATTTGCAGACAGGTATAAGCGCCGCTGGTGTAGACAATATGTAGACAACATTAGCTACACATTGAGGCCACCTTCAAGCGGATTACGCGTAATCGCATCCCTCAAATCGTTAGGTGCAAGATGGGCATAAGCTGCCGTTTGCTCAATCCTCGCATGGCCTAAAATCGCCTGTACCGATATGAGATTTCTGCCGTCTATCATGACCAACGACTGAACGTATGCCGCAAGATATGCATAGCTTGATGCCTGGGTATATCTGGCTTCGCCAGTTCATTAATTTGCAGAATTGTTCCTGGCTCACTTTGAACCAAAGATCCCTTTTCATCTCAAGATGTTTTTCATCTGCGATTTATCATTTACGATGAATTTACAATTTATCGGATAGTTAAAAAAATAGAAAACACCGTTGGTTTTATTCCTTTTTTTCAGGGGGCTGTTTTTCTTGCGCGTTTTTCCATCGAAGATATTTCACTTTTCTTTCATCTTTTAAATACATGATAAGTAAAACTTATTTAACTTCCTGCTTTGTTTTTATTTATATTTCAATCAGCTGCAAATATCCCGCTCCGCTTGCACGCTAATTGCGCAGTTCTACACTTAAGTTGTCTCAGCATGGAAGCCGATGTACTTACGAAATTAACGGAGAGCAGCAACCACATCATGTAGTCCGAATTAACCTATTAACGGAGTAAATTATGGCAGAGCATCGTGGTGGTTCAGGTAATTTCGCAGACAACCCGCAAAAAGCGTCTGAAGCCGGTAAAAAAGGCGGTAAGAGCAGCGGCACTGGCGGCGGCGGTAATTTTAAAAATAACCCCGAAAAAGCCTCCGAAGCGGGTAAGAAAGGCGGCAAAAAGTAACGGCTGCTAAGCACTGAACCAAATCTGCACGTTGATTTGGCGCTTACCCAAGGTAGGCAATTCGCCCCGTCTCTCTATGAGGACGGGGCGAAGTATTTTTTTTCCCTTCAGAAATGCCATTTCATCCTGCTTCTTCGCCGTTCAGACAGTCAGGCGCGACGCCTTCTGTAGTGTTAAACTTAGCCTTTCTCTCATACTGCGTTACGTTTCAGTAATATGTCTATGGAGTTTGGCATGCAGGCTTCGTACGGAAAGTTAATCCAGTCTGCGGCAGTCGCGGCGACGCTGCTGGCTTCCGTCTTGTTGGTTGTGAAGATTTTTGCCTGGTGGTACACCGGATCGGTTAGCCTGCTGGCCGCGCTGGTCGATTCCCTGGTGGATATTGCCGCCTCGCTGACCAACCTGCTGGTAGTGCGTTATTCCTTACAGCCCGCCGATGACGATCATACATTTGGGCATGGTAAAGCGGAGTCGCTGGCCGCGCTGGCCCAAAGCATGTTCATTTCGGGTTCAGCCCTTTTCCTCTTTCTTACGGGTATTCAACATCTCGCTTCCCCTAACGAACTGCGCTCGCCGGGCATCGGAATTGTTGTCACCGTCGTAGCGCTGGTTTCGACATTAGTACTGGTCACCTTCCAGCGCTGGGTCGTGCGTAAAACCCGGAGTCAGGCCATTCGCGCAGATATGCTGCACTATCAGTCAGATGTGTTTATGAACGGGGCTATCCTGGTGGCGCTGATATTAAGCAGTTACGGTTTCACGCGCGCTGATGCACTGTTTGCGTTAGGGATTGGCGTCTATATTCTTTTTAGTGCGCTGCGGATGGGCCATGAAGCCGTTCAGTCTTTACTGGACAGAGCATTACCCGATGAAGAGCGGCAACAAATTATTGCGATTTCCCTCAACTGGCCGGGTGTGCAGGGCGTACACGATGTGCGTACGCGTCAGTCCGGCCCGACAAAGTTTATCCAGCTTCACGTTGAGCTCGAAGATCAGTTACCGCTCGTCCAGGCTCATCGTATTGCCGATCAGGTAGAGAAAGCGCTGCGAAAAGCGTTTCCCGGTTCTGACGTCATTATTCATCAGGATCCCTGTTCTGTGGTACCGTTTGAAAAGCAGGATTCTTTTAACTTTTAACTTACATGAATTAAGTTAATAAAATGGAAACGGCACGTTTTTAACATTGCTGCAAAAAATTAGTGAAAAGTTGTCTGACCTGAATCAATTCAGCCGCAGGCCTTTGATATACTATCTGCCATTATATGTTGCGCTCATCACAATCGTGTTTATCAGCGTTGAACAGGCCGGATTAACCCTTAGCTTTGAACAATCCAGAGGTTGTCATGATCAAAAAAATTGGTGTACTGACCAGCGGCGGTGACGCCCCAGGCATGAACGCAGCCATTCGCGGCGTGGTTCGCTCCGCGTTAAGTGAAGGGCTGGAAGTTTTTGGTATCTATGACGGCTATCAGGGTTTGTACGAAGACCGGATGATCAATCTCGATCGTTACAGCGTATCTGACATGATTAATCGCGGCGGCACTTTTTTGGGTTCAGCGCGTTTTCCTGAGTTTCGTAACGATGATGTCCGTCAGGTGGCCATTGAAAACCTGAAAAAGCGCGGTATTGATGCGTTAGTCGTGATTGGCGGGGACGGTTCCTATATGGGCGCCAAGCGACTGACCGAGATGGGGTTCCCCTGTATCGGCCTGCCAGGCACGATCGATAACGATGTTGCCGGCACCGATTACACCATTGGCTACTTTACTGCACTGGAAACGGTGGTGGAGGCGATTGATCGCCTGCGTGATACCTCTTCATCACACCAGCGCATCTCCATCGTTGAAGTGATGGGCCGTTACTGTGGCGATTTGACCCTGGCTGCCGCTATCGCTGGTGGATGCGAGTTTATCGTGTTGCCAGAAATTCCCTATACCCGTGAAGAGCTGGTGGCAGAAATTAAGGCCGGCATCGCGAAAGGTAAAAAGCATGCGATTGTTGCTATCACTGAACATATCTGTGATATCGACGATCTGGCGCGGTTTATCGAGACCGAAACGAAGCGCGAAACGCGCGCGACGGTACTTGGCCACATTCAGCGTGGCGGTGCGCCGTGCGCATATGATCGTATTCTTGCATCCCGCATGGGCGCGTATTCCATTGAACTGCTCATGCAGGGCTACGGTGGCCGCTGTGTGGGTATTCAGAACGACAAAATGGTGCACCATGACATCATTGATGCGATCGAGAACATGAAGCGTCCATTCAAGCGTGACTGGATGGATACCGCGAAGCAGCTTTACTGATTTCACCGCATTAACGGGCATGCTCTTCAGGCATGCCCTTATACCTTCCGTATATTCCCCAAAGTTATAACCGCTTATTTTTAATTCTTTTAGCTCTGAAAAAGTTTATGTCACGCTTGTCCCATAATGAACTGGGAGAGTGCGCAATGAATAAATGGGCCATCGGTATTAGCTTGTTACTGGCATCAGGCAGTGTTCTGGCGAAGGATATTCAGCTGTTAAACGTTTCTTACGATCCCACCCGTGAGCTGTATGAGCAGTACAACAAGGCCTTCAGTGCGCACTATAAACAGGAAACGGGCGATAATGTGGTGATCCGTCAGTCGCATGGCGGCTCAGGCAAGCAGGCCACATCAGTGATAAACGGCATTCGTGCTGACGTCGTGACGCTGGCGCTGCAGTCTGATATTGATGCGATTGCTGAACGTGGCCGCATTGATAAGAACTGGATTAAGCGTCTGCCGGATAACTCGGCACCTTATACTTCCACGATTGTGTTCCTGGTCCGCAAGGGTAATCCAAAAGGGATCCATGACTGGAACGATCTGATCAAACCTGGCGTTTCCGTCATCACGCCTAATCCAAAAACCTCAGGTGGTGCACGCTGGAATTACCTGGCAGCCTGGGGCTGGGCGTTGGATCACAACAACGGCGATCAGGCAAAAGCGCTAAGCTATGTCAAAGCCCTGTTTAAAAATGTTGAAGTGCAGGATTCCGGTGCGCGCGGTGCGACCAACACCTTCGTTGAGCGCGGCATTGGTGATGTTCTGATCGCCTGGGAAAATGAGGCGTACCTGGCCGTGAATAAGCTGGGCAAAGACAAGTTTGAGATCGTTACTCCAAGCGAGTCTATTCTGGCAGAGCCGACGGTTTCCGTAGTGGATAAAGTGGTTGATGAGAAGGGAACGCGCCCAGTGGCTGAGGCCTATCTGAAGTATCTCTATTCGACCGAGGGACAGACGATTGCAGCCGAGAATTACTATCGTCCGCGCAATGCTGAGGTTGCGAAGAAGTTTGCCAGCACCTTTGCCCCTGTAAAATTGTTTACTGTGGACGAGAAATTCGGCGGTTGGGCTAAGGCACAAAAAACCCACTTCGCGGATGGCGGCACCTATGACCAGGTCATGAAGCCGTAACGATCGCCTGACACAATCTAAACCAGCGGAAACGCTGGTTTTTTTATGCGTGACATTCCGGCGCTGTCAGGCGAGGATGCTGACTGATTCAGTATGGAGAGGGTAACTATGCAGGCAAATCGTCGGGCCTTCATCATCATTGCGTTTCTGCTGGTGCTTGTCGTGGCAGGAATGGGGATAGCTTCCCTTCATGTTAAAGGCAATGCCGATGCGCTTTGGCAGATCGTCAGCGAAAAGTGCGTACCCAATCAGCAGAATAACGGGCAACCCGCGCCTTGCCTGCGAGTTGATCTGCAGCAGCGTTATACACTGCTCAAAGACCGTAACGGTCCCTTGCAATACCTGTTAATTCCCGTTGATAAGATAACCGGCATCGAAAGCCCGCGGTTGCTCAGCACAGCCACACCCAATTTTTTCAGCTTTGCCTGGCATGACAGAGGCGTAGTGGCGCAGAAATTCGGCTCGCCCATTAAAGACACCGTGCTGTCGCTGGCGATCAACTCCGAGTACGGCCGAACTCAGAATCAGCTCCATATTCATATTTCCTGCTTACGGCCCGATGTCCGTCAGCAACTGGATGGACTGGCACCGACTCTCAATGCGCAGTGGAAGGATGTTACCTTTCTGAACCATCACTATATTGTGCGGGTGCTCAGTCAGGCGGAACTGGATCAACAGAGTGTCTTTATCCGGTTAGCGTCATCAGTCCCTGATGCTAAGAATGCGATGGGGAAATACGGTATGGCACTGGCAAGCTTACCCGATGGTCGTCTGGTGCTGATGGCGGTAGCGCGCAACTGGCTTTTGCTGAATAAGGGATCGGCAGAGGAGGTGCAGGATCACGACTGCGCCCTGCTGCAACCCATAAAAAAAGCGGCCTGATGAGGCCGCTTATGCTGTGCTCAATCGCCGGTTAGCGTTGTTTAGCCGCCGCAGCAGCTTTAACGATCACGGCAAACGCATCGGCTTTCAGTGACGCGCCGCCAACCAGGGCACCGTCGATGTCCGGCTGAGTAAACAGCTCGGCAGCGTTTTTATCGTTAACTGAGCCGCCGTACTGAATAATCACTTGCTCAGCGATAGCCGCATCTTTTTTGGCAATGTGGTCACGAATAAATTTGTGAACGGCCTGCGCCTGAGCAGGTGTGGCTGACTTCCCGGTACCGATCGCCCATACCGGCTCGTAAGCGATGACCGCGTCTTTAAACGCTTCTGCACCCTGCGTGGTCAGCACCGCATCAAGCTGGCGTGCACAGACTTCTTCGGTTTTGCCCGCTTCGTTTTCCGCTTCGGTTTCACCGATGCACAGAACCGGCACCAGGCCAGCGGCTTTCAACACGGCATATTTTTTCGCAATGAACTCGTCACTCTCTTTGTGATAAGTGCGACGTTCTGAGTGACCAATGATGATGTATTTCGCGCCGATATCTTTCAGCATTTCAGCGGACACTTCGCCGGTAAATGCGCCAGAGAGGTTTACATCAACGTTTTGAGCACCCAGAGCGATGTGGCTACCGGAAATGGCGTGTTTAGCCTGATCAAGATAGAGCGCGGGCGGTGCAATAGCGACGCCACAACCCTCAACGCCCGACAGTTCTTTGCGCAGACCGTCGATCAGTTCGGCTGTCATATGCTTGCTGCCATTCAACTTCCAGTTACCCATAACCAGTGGATGTCGCATTCTATCCTCCGCATAACGCGATACATGAAATGGCGCTGCCCCGGGGCAACGTTGTCTGCCAGACAGTATAGAGATCAAATAACGTCGTGGCTTTGCTTTTCGTCATTTTTGCCCCGTCCATCAGGGCGCAGCCAGCGCAAGTTTTACCGGCTCAATGGCAAAGGTTAATCCTTTATCCCCGTTATCAGACACCACAAAACGCAGTGCGCCTTCAACGTGCTCGTAGTATCGTGAGCCTTTGCCCGCTTTAAGTAATGTTTCCAGCTTTTTACGCCCTTCTTCTGGCGTGAGTCCCGGCACAAAAAAACGTAATATTGCGGTCATATAATCCATGGCTCTGGCCTGGGACGCACTTTGATCCGGGCCCGGAACCGGAAGCCAGGTGACCTGCAGCGTTTTAATTTTACCTGTGCCAGGCTCAAGCGCGGTCGAGGAGTAAAGCGTTTCGTTGATCTTGGTGGCTGCCCGCGTCAGATCGGTTTTCTCATCGCGGGAGTCAATGGCGCGATACTCCAGCAGCGGCAGTTGAGGGTTCGCGAGATTATATTTTTCACGAAACTGGCCGATAGTCATATCCAGCGTGGGCGCGCCTGTTAACAGATAGGGCGCGGTAGGCATATGTTCGGCCTTGTCGAGTGGCGGCGGATCGGCAGCAAATACCGGAACCGTCAGCGCAAGACTCAGCAACAGTGCGCCTGGCAAATTCTTCATTTTGTCGGCCCTGACCAATAAACTCGGAATCAAATTAGAACGGTTTTTACCTCTAAGGTCAAAAGCGTGCAGGTAAAATTTTGTCTGGGGAGCATGCATGATATTACAGCAATGGTTTTTTTCGTTTCGTGGTCGCGTCGGGCGCCGTGATTTCTGGCTCTGGCAGGCAATCTGGTTGCTGTTAACCAGCGTCCTGTTCTTTTTAGCCGGTAACGATCTGGTGGATACGCAAATGGCTGCGTTTGGCATCGTGTGTTTATTGTGGCCGGCCAGCGCCATCGTGGTTAAGCGCCTGCACGATCGCGATCGCCGCGGTTACTGGGCGCTGTTACTCATCGCTGCCTGGTTGCTGATGGCAGGTAACTGGAGCATGACCGGCGCTGTCCTGCAGTGGGTTATTGGCCGCGCGCTGCCATTTATCATTCTGGCAGGACTGATCCTGGACTTAGGCCTGTTTCGTGGCACCGCTGGCGATAACCGCTTTGGTGCCGCACCGGTGCCTTTACGTCTGAAGCGGGCGACTTACCAGTAATTCTCGCTGGTGATATGACCGGGCTTGCGCTTCAGGTGCTTGCGCATGCCGCGTGTCTCTTTCAACAGCTGCTGCGTATCTCGTACCATCTGTGGATTGCCGCAGACCATCACATGGCTGGTTTCTGCATCAATAGTCAATCCGGCCGCCCGCTCCAGCTCGCCACTTTCGATTAATGCCGGAACACGTCCGGTTAATGAGCCCATACTTTCTTCACGACTGACGACCGTGATCACCTGCAGCTTGCCGTTATAGATCTGCTGGAGCTGCTGCATTAGCGGTAAAAAGCTGAGGTCGGCTGCGTAACGTGCGGCATGCACCAGTACGATATGTTTAAAGCGATCCAGGCCTTCACCCTGCTGCAAAATGGACAAATAAGGCCCCACTGCCGTACCGGTTGCCAGCATCCATAAGGTCTGACATTCCGGGACTTCATCCAGAATAAAAAAGCCTGCAGCATCTTTGGTAATCATGACCTGCTCACCGGGGCGCAGCGCCTGTAAGTGTGGACTCAATTTGCCGTCGGGTACGGTGACTAAGTAAAACTCAAGCAGGTCGTCATTGGGCGCATTGACGTAAGAGTAAGCACGTTGCACTCGTTCACCTTCGATCTCCAGTGCCAGCTTGGCGTACTGCCCGGCACTAAACGGGGCGATAGGGGCCTTAACCCGCAAGCTAAACAGCGCGTCAGTCCAGTTTTTCACTTCCTTTACTTGAGCATTGATCCACTCGGCCATGGTTACTCCTTCAGCGTTGAATCGTCTGGCGAATAAACATCTTCTCTACTGCACTGGCAGATTACCAGTCCGTCAGGCTGCAAAGGCTCTAATCGACAAACTGTAATATTTAGTTTACATCCTGGTTGCAATTATTGACGTGAATTGCCCCGCCACTTTTTATGAATCACTCGCTTTGTCATGAAATCCTGATATTTTCCTGCCACAACGGGTTTCAGCCGTTATTTGTGCTGTTTAATCGTCCCTGTTCATACAGACCTTTCGTTAAAAGATGATGAAGAAAATAGAAAATCGTCCGTTGCTGATCATGCTCATTGCACTGGTCGCAGTCGGGCAGATGGCTCAGACCATCTATGTGCCCGCCATGGCGGCAATGGCGGATGCACTTCAGGTGCGAAATGGCATGATGCAGCATGTCATGGCGGCCTATTTAATCACCTACGGCGGATCGCAGCTGATCTACGGTCCGCTCTCTGACAGCGTGGGGCGCCGTCCGGTGATCCTGGCGGGGATGGCGATCTTTATGATCGGCGCGATTGCCGCCATGATGGCCTCGTCGCTGGATATGCTGGTCACGGGCAGTGCGATTCAGGGCGCGGGCACCGGCGTGGCCGGTGTCATGGCGCGAACCATGCCGCGCGATCTTTATCACGGTCATGCCCTACGCCAGGCGAACAGCTGGCTTAATATGGGCGTGCTCGCCAGCCCTTTAGTGGCACCGGTGATTGGCGCACTGTTAACGCAGCTGTTTGGCTGGCATGCCTGCTTTGCTTTTCTGCTGTTGCTGTGTCTGATGGTGACGGTCGCCATGTCGCGCTGGCTACCGGAGACGCGCCCGAACGGTGCCGAAGTCACGCCCTTCTTAAAACGCTATATCCGGCTGTTACGTGATGCGAATTTCGTCCGTTATCTGGTGCTGCTGATTGGCGCACTGGCCGGCATTGCCGTCTTTGAGGCCAGCTGTGGCGTGCTGCTCGGTGGCGTTCTGGGCCTGAACAGTTTCACCGTCAGTATTTTGTTTATCTTACCTATTCCTGCGGCCTTCTTTGGTGCCTGGTTCGCCGGACGTGAACAGCGCTCCTGGCATAGCCTGATGTGGTTTGGCGTCAACAGTTGCCTGCTGGCGGCGGTGTTGATGTGGATACCTGCCTGGTTTGGCATCATGACAATCTGGACGTTATTGATACCGGCGTCGCTGTTTTTCTTTGGCGCGGGAATGCTGTTTCCCCTGGCCACATCCGGTGCGATGGAGCCCTATGCCTGGCTCGCAGGAAGTGCGGGCGCACTGATAGGGGGTTTACAGAATTTGGGTTCCGGGCTGGTGGCGTCCCTGTCGGCGTTAATGCCTCAGCGCGATCAGTTCAGCCTTGGCCTGCTGATGGTTATCACGGCTCTGGTGATGTTGCTGTGCTGGCTGCCGCTTTCGCGACAGCCAGCAGGCGAGAATCAGGCTGTTACAGGATAAAGGGATGCAAAACCGGATCTTTGCGGTCCAGGTAATGCACAGACTGGATGCGGCGAATCGTGCGTGATTTGCCGCGAATTAACAGGGTTTCACTGGTGGCCATATTGCCCTGACGGGTGATGCCTTTCAGCAGATCACCACTGGTGATACCGGTGGCGGCAAAGATCACGTTATCGTTTCGCGCCATCGCCTGCAGGGGCAGAACTTTTCCTGCCTCAATCCCCATGCCAGCGCAGCGTTTCAGCTCATATTCCCCAATCCGCCGGTTCTCTTCGCTGTCACCTTTTACGTGATGTCGTGCCAGTAATCTGCCCTGCATATCACCGTCCAGCGCACGAATCACAGCGGCCGATACCACGCCTTCAGGCGCGCCGCCAATACCGTACATCACGTCAACTTCGCTGTCGGGCATACAGGTAAGAATGGAGGCCGCCACATCGCCATCAGGGAATGCGAATAGTCTTACGCCCAGCTGTTTAAGCTGCTCGATAACGGCGTCATGTCGCGGCTTTGACAGAATGGACACGGTGAGTTGTGACAACGGCTTATTCATGGCGATGGCGATATTACGCAGGTTAATCTCAAGCGGGAGATCCAGATTGATATGGCCCCGCGCCGCCGGACCGACGATAAGCTTCTCCATATACATGTCAGGCGCATGAAGAAAACTGCCTTTGTCACCGACGGCCATCACGGCAAGCGCATTGGCCTGTCCCATGGCCGTCATGCGGGTACCTTCAATAGGATCGACGGCAATATCCACCGCGTCGCCCTGACCCGTGCCCACTTTTTCGCCGATGTAGAGCATAGGGGCTTCGTCAATTTCCCCTTCGCCGATCACTATCTGTCCATCGATCTGAATGGTATTTAAGACATGACGCATGGCATGAACGGCGGCACCGTCCGCCGCGTTTTTATCGCCGCGCCCTAACCACTTATAACCAGCCAGTGCGGCAGCCTCAGTTACGCGGGAAAATTCAATGGCAAGTTCTCGTTTCATTGCATGTACCTGACAAAAAACAGGCTGGCAGTGTAGCGGAGGGAGAAGGCGGGGAAAAGGCCCGTGACGGAGGACGTCACGGGCGCAGTGCGGATTACTCTTGTTCTTCCCACGCTTGTGCGCGCGCGACAGCTTTCTTCCAGCCGGCATAACGGACGTTACGCTCGGTGGTTTCAAGTGTTGGACGGAATTCGCGCTCAATCACGGCTTTGGCACGGACTTCTTCCAGATCCTGCCAGAAACCTACCGCCAGACCTGCCAGGTACGCGGCACCCAGCGCAGTGACTTCACGTACTTCAGGTCGCTCAACGCGTGTACCAAGAATGTCTGACTGGAACTGCATCAGGAAGTTGTTAGCCACTGCTCCTCCGTCCACACGCAGAGCCTGCAGGCGCGTGTTGGCATCATTCTGCATGGCTTCCAGGACATCACGTGTTTGATAAGCGATGGACTCCAGCGTTGCACGGATGATGTGGTTCGCATTCGCACCACGTGTCAGGCCGAACAGCGCGCCACGTGCATAGGGATCCCAGTAAGGTGCACCCAGGCCAGTAAAGGCAGGAACCATATATACACCGTTTGAATCTTTCACTTTCATCGCGAAGTATTCTGAGTCAGCCGAATCGCTGATCAGCTTCATCTCATCGCGTAACCACTGAATGGCCGCGCCGCCGATAAAGACCGCCCCTTCCAGTGCATAGTTGACTTCACCACGTGGCCCGCAGGCGATAGTGGTCAGCAGGCCGTGCGTTGAGGTGACGGCTTCGGTACCGGTGTTCATCAGCATAAAGCAGCCGGTGCCGTAGGTGTTTTTCGCCATACCCGGCTGAACGCACAGTTGACCATACAGCGCAGCCTGCTGGTCGCCTGCGATACCCGCGATAGGAATACGCGTACCGCCTTTACCACCAATGTTTGTCTGACCATACACTTCAGACGAAGATTTCACTTCTGGCAGCATCGCACGCGGGATATCCAGGATTTCCAGCATGCGCTCATCCCACTCAAGCTTGTGGATGTTGAACAGCATGGTACGTGAGGCGTTGGTGTAATCGGTGATGTGCACGCGCCCCTGGGTCATTTTCCACACCAGCCAGGTGTCGACTGTACCAAACAGCAGTTCGCCACGTTTTGCACGCTCGCGCGCGCCTTCTACGTTATCCAGGATCCACTTAACTTTGGTGCCAGAAAAGTAAGGGTTAATCACCAGACCGGTGGTGTGCTGGATATACTCTTCCAGACCCTCTTTCTTCAGCTTATTACAGTAGTCAGCAGTACGGGGATCCTGCCAGACGATGGCGTTATAGACCGGCTTACCGGTTTCTTTATCCCAGACGATTGCGGTTTCACGCTGGTTAGTAATCCCAATCGCCGCGATTTCATCGGAGCGAATATCAGCATGTGCCAGCACTTCAACCAGCGTAGAACTCTGTGATGCCCAGATATCCATTGGGTCATGCTCTACCCAGCCCGCTTTCGGATAGATTTGGGTAAATTCGCGTTGCGATACCGCCACAATGTTAGCGTCGTGATCCAGCACCACAGCGCGTGAACTGGTTGTGCCCTGATCGAGAGCGACGATGTATTTTTTATCGGTGGTAGTCATAAATTCATTCCTGATGATAAAAAGTGGAACTTACGCTTTACGTTCATGCGCGGACGCAATCGGTTTGTCACTGGTCGGTGGAGAAATCACCGCACCGGGTAAATGGCGGCCAATCAGGGCGCGATAACCAAAGGCTCCCAGGCAAGCACCGACCAGTGGGCCAAAAATTGGCACAAGGAAATACGGAATCTGATGACCGCCAGTGAAGGCAACGGTGCCCCAGCCAGCCAGCCACTCGAAGACTTTCGGTCCGAAGTCACGTGCCGGGTTCAGGGCAAAGCCGGTCAATGGGCCCATAGAGCCACCAATAACGGCAACCAGCAGGCCAATCAGCAGCGGTGCCATCGGGCCACGCGGGACGCCATTGCCATCGTCGGTCAGTGCCATAATTACGGACATCAGAACTGCAGTGATCACCATTTCAACCAGGAAGGCCTGACCTACGCTAATTTGCGGATTCGGGTAGGTAGAAAAAATGCCCGCCAGGCTCAGGCTTTCAACTGAACCCCGTACCATGTTATGACTTTGTTCGAAATTGATAAACAAGCTGTAGTAAAGTCCGTAGACCAGCGCCGCGCCACAGAAAGCACCGGCCACCTGGGACAGAATATAAGGAAGGACTTTACGGCCTTCGAAATTGGCGAACAGGCAGAGTGCGACAGTCACTGCCGGGTTGAGATGGGCACCTGACACACCTGCGCTGAGGTACACCGCCATAGAAACGGCCAGCCCCCAGACGATACAGATTTCCCATTGGCCAAAAGTGGCACCAGCCAGCTTAAGCGCGGCAACGCAACCCGCGCCAAAAAACAGGATCAAACCGGTACCCAGAAATTCGGCAATACACTGACCTTTGAGTGTGGTTGTAGTCTGACTCATGATAGTTGTTCCTGAAGCGAGGTTAAATTTTATCAGTTTTTGTTCTCATTCCGTGAGTCACCCATCTTTGATGTAGGGCTGTTGTTAATTTATCGTTAACGAGCATAAACGAGAAATAGCGAAATCGATTTTTGTGTAGTGTGTCAAAAAAATGCGCGTTTTCGCGTGTTTTGATTTTCCTTAAGCGCCATTCGGGCCGTTTTCCTCCGCGTGATACCGGCTTCGCCAGGCAAACAGGTGGGAAAGGAACATTTTAGGGATAGGCTGAAAAATGTTACTGACGGCGGTCTGCAGGCCCGCGTTGCTGGACTTGCGTGATGAGGCTACATACAATCGGGACAACGTTGCTGGTAAACGCCTTGTGTGCGAAAGCTGGCATCATCAACGCCTTGCAAGATTTTAGGAGAGGTCAGAAAGATGTCATTTGAAGTGTTTGAGAAACTGGAAGCAAAAGTACAGCAGGCGATTGATACTATCACCCTGCTGCAAATGGAAATTGAAGAGCTGAAAGAGCAGAACAACAACCTGCGTCACGACGCGCAGAATGCTGCTGGCAACCATGAAGCACTGATGCGCGAAAATCAGCATCTGAAAGAGGAGCAGCATGTCTGGCAAGAACGCCTGCGTGCGCTGTTGGGAAAAATGGAAGAGGTATAAGCCTCAACTAATGCGAAAAACGGGTGCCTGGCACCCGTTTTCGTTCGCTGACATTATTCAATGTCGAGCGGATCTTCCGATAAAATCATCCCGGTGTTATCCGCATAGAGATGGTCGCCAGAGAAGAAGGTGACGCCGCCGAAATTCACGCGCACATCGCTTTCGCCAATGCCTTCACCGGCCGCGCCTGCCGGAATAGCGGCGATAGCCTGAATGCCGATTTCCAGTTCTTCCAGTTCGTCTACCTGACGTACCGAACCGTAAACCACGATGCCTTCCCACTCATTCTGCGCTGCCAGTCGGGCAAGCTGCGCATCAACTAAAGCGCGGCGTACTGAGCCACCGCCATCAATCAGCAACACGCGGCCACGACCGTTCTCTTCCAGCAGATCGTAAAGCAGCCCGTTGTCTTCAAAACATTTCACTGTGGTTATCTGACCGCCGAATGAGGTCCGCCCACCGAAATTTGAGAAAAGCGGTTCAACAACGTTCACTTCTTCGTGGTAGATGTCGCAGAGTTCAGAAGTATCGTATTTCATAAGGGTTTCGTCTGTTTGCCACAGGAGCGCTAAGTATATCGCTTTATGCCAATTGTTGGCAAAATCATCAGCGGTAAAAAACCGGTACCGCATCAAGCGCATGCAGAAAAAAGCCCAGCCAAACTGGCCGGGCTTTGATACAGCACATAGACAGGTGAACGTTACAGGATGAAGCGGCTCAGGTCTTCGTCTGCAACCAGCTCATCCAGATGTTTACCCACATATTCGGCATCAATGGTGACGGATTCACCGCTCCGATCGCTGGCATCATAGGAAATATCTTCCATCAGACGTTCCAGCACGGTATGCAAGCGACGCGCACCGATGTTTTCTGTGGTTTCGTTGACCTGCCATGCGGCTTCCGCGATGCGACGAATACCATCGTCAGTAAAGTGAATGTTCACGCCTTCGGTATTCATCAGCGCTTTGTACTGCACTGTGACTGAAGCATTAGGTTCGGTCAGGATGCGCTCGAAATCATTCACCGTCAGGGCCTGGAGTTCAACACGGATCGGTAAACGACCCTGTAGCTCAGGAATCAAATCGGACGGGCTGGCAACCTGGAACGCACCTGAGGCGATAAACAGAATATGGTCAGTCTTGACCATGCCGTGCTTGGTCGACACGGTGCAGCCTTCTACCAGTGGCAGCAGGTCGCGCTGAACGCCTTCGCGTGAGACGTCCGGGCCGCCCGCGTTTTGTCCGCCGCGCTTACAGATTTTGTCTATCTCATCGATGAACACGATGCCGTGCTGTTCTACCGCATCAATGGCATCCTGCTTCAGCTCTTCCGGATTCACCAGCTTAGCGGCTTCTTCTTCAATCAACAGCTTAAAGGCTTCTTTGATTTTCAGCTTGCGCGGTTTCTGTTTCTGCCCGCCCAGGTTCTGGAACATGGACTGCAGCTGGCTGGTCATCTCTTCCATGCCCGGCGGTGCCATGATTTCAACGCCAGGGCCTGTTGCGGCTAAATCGATCTCAATTTCTTTATCGTCGAGCTGGCCTTCACGCAGCTTCTTGCGGAAAGACTGACGTGCAGATGAAGGCTCGCTGGTTTGTTCAGCCTGTCCCCAGTTATTTTTCGCCGGTGGGATAAGCACATCAAGAATGCGCTCTTCCGCCATTTCTTCTGCGCGATATTTGTTCTTCTCAATGGCCTGGCTGCGCACCATTTTGATCGCGGAGTCCGTCAGGTCACGAATAATGGAGTCGACTTCTTTGCCGACATAGCCCACTTCGGTAAACTTGGTGGCTTCAACTTTGATGAACGGCGCGTTGGCCAGTTTTGCCAGACGGCGAGCAATTTCTGTTTTACCCACACCGGTTGGGCCGATCATGAGAATATTTTTAGGGGTCACTTCGTGACGCAGCTCTTCGTCAAGCTGCATACGGCGCCAGCGGTTACGCAGGGCAATAGCCACGGCGCGCTTAGCGCTGTCCTGGCCAATAATAAAGCGGTTCAGCTCGCTGACGATTTCGCGTGGAGTCATCTCAGACATGTTTAGATCCTTACGACTTGGACGTTAATTCTTCGAAATTAACGTTGTGGTTGGTGTAGATGCAAATATCGCCAGCGATATTCAGCGATTTCTCAACGATGTCGCGCGCACCCAATTCAGAATTTTCTAACAGGGCACGGGCAGCGGCCTGGGCATAGGGACCGCCAGAACCGATAGCAATAAGGTCGTTTTCAGGCTGGATGACGTCACCATTACCGCTAATGATCAGCGATGCCGATTCGTCCGCCACCGCCAGCAGCGCTTCCAGGCGGCGTAACATTCTGTCGGTGCGCCAGTCTTTCGCCAGCTCAACGGCCGCTTTCACCAAATGGCCCTGATGCATTTCAAGTTTGCGTTCGAAGAGTTCAAACAGGGTAAAGGCATCTGCAGTGCCGCCAGCAAAGCCAGCAATCACTTTATCGTTGTAAAGACGACGGACTTTTTTGACGTTGCCTTTCATTACGGTATTACCGAGCGTAGCCTGGCCATCGCCGCCAATCACTACCTGGCCGTTGCGTCGAACACTTACTATTGTTGTCACGGGCAGACCCCTTTTACTGTCGGAAAAAAGCTCCGCGCCCAGGGCGCGGAGGATCATGCAGACAGATATGGGGCAGATTTGACGGGTTTCAACCCCCAACGGCGAGCGGAATGCAGCCGGAATGTCCTGAAGCGCGCAGACGTTTCAGCGTGCTGTCTGCGCTGGCGCGGTCTTTGAAGGGCCCTACCACGACACGATTCCATCCGCCGCCGGAGGTCAGACGGCTTTCAAACCCTTCAAACGCCAGCGCGGCGCGCACCGATTCAGCCTGCTCTGTTCCCTTAAACGAGCCACACTGAACCATCCAGCGTTGCGAGGCTGCTTTTTCAGCCGGTTTCGCTTTGGCGGTGTCCTGTGTTTTAGGCTGAGCAGTAGGTTCACGCGTAACAGGTGCGGGTTGTGTCTGCTGCACACTCTGCTGTTGCTGAGTATGCTGCTCCTGACGCTGCTGCTGTATTTGTTGCTGACGTTGCTGCTGCTGTTGTGCCTGCTGCTGACGTTGCTGCGACTGCAATTGCTGTTGCTGGAGCTGTTGCTGTCGCTGAAGTTGCTGTACCTGCTGCTGATGCTGCAGCGTTTGCTGGCGTTGAGCTGGCGTCTGCTCGTTCCACGGCACTTCATTTAATTGGGTGGGTTGCTGACGCATATCCGCCTGCATTTGCTCAAGCAGCTGGCGTTGCTCATCGGTCAGTTGCGTATGTGACTGCACTTCGCCACCGGAGGTAGGCTCGCTTGGGGTCGGCACAGTGACCTGACGGTTTTCCAGCTCTTTGATGTATTTCCAGCGTTCTTCAGGCTTTGGCGGTAAGCCATTCCCGTTGGCTTTATGATCCGTAATAACCGGCACGTCTTCTTTCTTGTGGTGCGCCAGGAACCATAAACCACCGGCAAAGGTCACCAATACAGCAACCGCCAGTACAATCATTAATTTAGAGGTGCCTGAACCGCTTTTTGTTTTTTTGCCACGGCTTGGGCTTTTCTTGCGACGCGTCCCTGTTGAACGCCCGCGGCCTACATAATCTTTTTGTGCCACTCTCGTCCTGATACCCTTGAAAATATGATGCCACGTAGGCGAATCCGTTGTTACCACACGCCCGGCAAGGAGCCCGCCATGTTACTTAAGGGCCGGAACTTTGACCAGCAATGATAGCCCTAAGAATCCCCTGAAAATAGCGGAACTTTTCGCTTATCTCTCATCCTTTTTTGCCAAAGTTGTGCTACCACGCACCACCAGTTCGGCATCCAGCAGCGTTGAACCGTTATGAATGCTATTACCCTGTAATTCATTCAGTAACAGCCGCACGGCTTCGCAGCCTATTTCAAAACAGGGCTGTTTCACCGTGGTGAGCGGCGGCTCGCAGTAACGCGAGAGTTCAATATCGTCGAACCCCACAACCGACAGGTCTTCCGGTATGCGCAGGCCCAATCGTTTTGCCTGGCTAATAGCGCCGATGGCCATGATATCGCTATGACAAAACAGGGCTCGTGGCGGCTGTGGTAAAGCCAATAGCTGATTTATGGCATCAACGCCGGATTCAAAGGTGAAGTCACCCCGAACGATATAAGTGGGATCCACGCTGATGCCGCTGCGACGTAAGGCCTGCACATAACCCTGAAGGCGGTACTGGCAGAGCGCAACGTCTTCCGGTCCGGTCAGGCAGGCAATGCGTTTATGACCCAACTGCAGCAGGTGATTGACCGCGACAAACGAGGCCGTCAGGTTATCGATATTGACGGTGGGTAACGACATTTCTGGCGAGAACTCAATCGCCATCACCATCGGCGGAAGATTGCGCTGCTCTTCAGGACTCACATCAAAGGGTAACTGGGCGCCCAGCAGCACGATGCCATCGATCTGCCGGGTCAGCATCAGGTTTAAAAACGTCCACTCCTGCGGTTTTTGGTGTGCGCAGTCGCCGATAAGCACCAGATAACCAGCCTTTGAGGCGGCGACTTCAACGCCACGGATAATTTCACTGAAGAAGGGATCGCAGATATTGGGGACGATCAGCAGCAGCGTCTGCGTGTCATTGCGCCTGGCATGGCGGGACATGCTCTGGGCGGCATAGCCGACGTCAGCCACGGCCTGTTCGACTTTCTGACGCGTGGCCGAAGAGACTTTTTCCGGGTTCATGAGTGCACGCGACACGGTAGCGGTCGAGACGCCGGCTTTTTCTGCGACGTCTTTCATCGTGGCGGCAGCCGACGGTTGATTCTGATCCAACACATGCTCCTGATGCGTAATCGCGCATTCAACGTTCGTTTTGTCTGAGGTAAAAACAGGCCAGGCACCATTGTTATCGATTGCGATGCCGGGCCGTTACTTAATTTGCATAAAAATTGTGACTTATGCGACGTTTTTCGATCCCTCTCACAACCTGCCCGGGCCTAGCTTTCGGTAGGATCCACGTCCAGCGTCCACTTTACCTTGCGCGAGGCCGGTAAAGTGCCAGTCAGCGGTAACGAACTACTCAGCAGCTGTTGCAGACGTTTGCGTGACGGATGCTGCACCAGCAACTGCCAGCGCCAGCGACCGCTCCGCTTTGGCTGCAGAGCAGGCAGTGGCCCCATGAACCACATTGCCGTGTCGTTAAGCGGGCTGGCTTCCAGCATATTACGCAGCTGTTGCAGAAATTCTGCAGCCTGATGGTTGTCCATGTCCTCCGCACGAAACAGCGCATGATGTGTCCACGGAGGGAGAAAAACCGACTGGCGCTCCAACAGCGTTTGCTGGGCAAAAGCGAAGTAGCCCTGGTGGAGCAGCGTTTGCAGAAGCGGATGCTCAGGATGGTGTGTTTGCAGCAAGACTTCGCCTTGCTTACCGGCCCGACCGGCGCGCCCGGCAACCTGAGTATAAAGCTGAGCGAAGCGTTCTGCGGCACGGAAGTCAGCGGAAAATAAGGCACCGTCGACGTCCAGCAGTGACACCAGCGTCACATCAGGAAAATGATGCCCTTTTGCCAGCATCTGGGTTCCCACAAGAATACGCGCGCCGCCGCGATGGACATCCGCCAGATGCTGCTCCAGCGCGCCTTTGCGGCTGGTGGTATCCCGGTCGATGCGCGAGACCGGCACACCGGGAAATAACGTGCCTAGCTGCTGCTCAAGCTGTTCCGTCCCTACGCCCACAGGTAACAGGTGAGTTGAACCACATTGTGGACACTGGTTGGGCAGCGGCCGCTGGCTGTCACAATGGTGGCAGCGCAACTGACGATGATGTTGATGCAGAGTGTAATAGCGATCGCAGCGCTGGCATTCGGCAATCCAGCCGCAGTCGTGGCAGAGCAGCGCAGGTGAAAAACCACGGCGGTTCAGGAACAGCAACACCTGGTTATCTGCTTTCAGATGCTGGCGCATTTTGAAGATCAGGGCAGGCGCCAGGCCGCCTGTCAGCTGTACGCCTTTCAAATCGATTAGCTGCTGCAGAGCGGGTTTAGCGTTACCGGCGCGTTTCATCAGGTCGAGCTGACGGTATTTGCCGTTACGCACGTTGTGCAGGCTTTCCAGCGCCGGTGTCGCGGAACCCATGATGACAGGAATATTCTCTTCATGGGCGCGAAACACGGCCAGATCGCGAGCCTGATAGCGCCAGCCTTCCTGCTGCTTATAAGAACTGTCGTGCTCTTCGTCGATAATAATGACGCCCGGACGCGCCATAGGGGTAAACAGGGCCGAGCGAGTGCCGATGATGATGGCATTCTCTCCTCTGCGCGCCCGTAGCCAGACAGAAAGGCGTTCGCTGTCATTCAGCGCTGAGTGCAGCACATCAACCGGCGCATCAAAACGTTCGCGGAAACGGGCAATGGTTTGTGGCGTCAGGCCTATTTCGGGCACCAGCACCAGGGCCTGTTTTCCTCTGGCCAGGACGTTTTCCAGCACGCTGAGATAAACTTCAGTCTTGCCTGAGCCGGTAATTCCCGCCAGTAGCCAGGCCGCATAATGCTCATCTTCACTGCGCATCGCCCCGACTGCCGTCGCCTGATCGGTATTGAGGCGCAGGCGTTCACCTTTGACCGCGAAGCTGCTGCGCCAGTCATGCCTATGTGGCTGATGCTCATGTAATTCGCATAACCCTTTGGCACGCAGCGCCTGCATGGCGGCATCGGTGAGATCGTGCTCAGTGACTTCATGACGATAAAGCGGCCGCTGTCGCAGCGTTGCAAGCCCTTGCTGCTGTTTGGGGGCCCGCTTCAGGCTCTCGGGGGCAGTAGCCCGGCCCTGCTCGGTAATTTCCCAACGCCATAAGGGATTATCCTGGGCAGGTTTACCTTGTCTGAGCAGCACCGGTAGCGCATGGCTCAGTACCTCGCCGAGAGGTGAATGATAGTAGTTCGCCGCCCAGTGGAGAATGCGCCACAGAGACGGGGGAAAGAGCGACTCGCTGTCCAGTACCGATATCACCTGTTTGAGCTGGGTCGCGGGCAGGTCGCTGGTGTCAGGTAATGCCACCACGATACCGGTCATTTTTCGGTTACCAAAAGGCACGATCACCCGACCGCCAATGACCGGCTTCACGCCGACAGGAGGCAGGTAGTCAAACAGGCGAGGAAGGGGAACGGGCAGGGCAACCTGAACAACGGGCATAACAGTCTCTTTCCGGTTCATCTAGCAGGGCGGTTAGTGTACACGCTGACGCACACGGCGTGTATCTCAGGCGACATTTGCAGCATTAAACATTAGCCTGTATAATATGCCGCCTTCGGTAAGAAAGACCTTGCCGGAGTTCACCATTAATGTTCAATCGCGTGTGGTGCTGCGCAGGTTCACGTCCTGGCGCGGAGAGCGACACGGCCTTATATGAGGTTTCCCATGAAACAAGGTATTCACCCAAAATACGAAGCAGTTACCATCAACTGTACTTGCGGTAACGTGATTCACACTCGCTCTACGCTGACTCACGAACTGAACCTGGACGTTTGTGGTAAGTGCCACCCGTTCTACACCGGTAAGCAGCGTGAAGTTGCAACTGGTGGCCGCGTTGACCGCTTCAACAAGCGTTTCAGCGTGCCAGGCACCAAAAAATAAGAAACGGCATTCGAACATCTGTTCGGCGGCAAGAAAAACCCAGCTCAGGCTGGGTTTTTTTATGTCTGAAAATCAGTATTCCCAGGTATCCGGGTCGATGCCCATGTCACGCATAATTTTTTTCGCGGCTTCCGGTATTTCGTCGTTACGTTCTTTACGCAGGTCGACATCATTAGGTAACGGTTGTCCGGTAAAAGCATGCAAGAAGGCTTCGCACAGGAGTTCACTGTTTGTCGCGTGGCGCAGGTTGTTAACCTGACGACGTGTCCGTTCGTCTGTCAGAATTTTCAGCACGCTTAACGGAATTGATACCGTGATTTTTTTAACCTGTTCGCTCTTTTTGCCGTGCTCAGCGTACGGGCTGATATATTCGCCGTTCCATTCAGCCATGGGATACCTTAATCAATAAAAGTTAAAAGTTACGAAATCAGCCGATTATGCCTGATTTTCTTCTACCTGACCCCTTCTCTGGCGGGTTTCTTCGTTCAACGCACAGTGCTAATGGAGTTGAACGCCAGGTATGGGCGCATAATTTTAGCGGTTATTGCGACGATGCTCAATCTATACGCAAAGACATTTGGATGTCCAGATGTATTGACGTCTAAAAGCAAGATGATATCCTGTTAGCAAATTATTTCATACTTCAGGAACAGTTAGCCCTATGACGCGTAAACAGGCAACCATCGCAGTGCGCAGCGGTTTGAATGACGACGAGCAATACGGCTGCGTTGTCCCGCCCATCCACCTTTCCAGCACCTATAACTTCCATGATTTCAATGAGCCCCGTGCGCATGACTATTCCCGTCGTGGTAACCCCACGCGTGATGTGGTGCAGCGTGCCCTGGCAGAGCTGGAAGGCGGAGCGGGAGCGGTGCTAACCAATACCGGCATGTCCGCGATTCATCTGGTGACAACCGTGTTCCTGAAGCCTGGCGATCTGCTGGTTGCGCCGCACGACTGTTATGGCGGCAGCTATCGGCTGTTCGACAGTCTGAGTAAGCGGGGCGCTTACCGGGTGAAGTTTGTCGATCAGGGTGATAAAGCTGCGCTGCAGGCGGCACTGGATGAGAAGCCTAAACTGGTGCTGGTTGAAAGCCCCAGTAACCCGCTATTGCGCGTGGTGGATATCGCCGCCATTTGCGCAGCGGCGCGTGCGGCGGGCGCCGTGAGCGTCGTGGACAACACCTTTATGAGTCCGGCACTGCAAAATCCTCTGGCACTGGGTGCGGATCTGGTCATTCACTCCTGTACCAAATACCTGAATGGCCACTCTGACGTGGTAGCCGGTGCCGTGATTGCTAAAGATCCGCAGGCGGCGACCGATTTAGCCTGGTGGGCCAATAATATTGGGGTCACCGGCTCCGCTTTTGACAGCTATCTGCTGCTGCGCGGAATGCGCACGCTGGGCCCACGTATGGCCGCTGCGCAACGTAATGCGTTAGCCATTGTTGATTATCTCAAGCAACAGCCGCTGGTGAAAACGTTGTATCATCCTTCACTGCCGGAAAACGCGGGACATGAATTCGCTGCACGCCAGCAGCGTGGATTCGGTGCCATGCTCAGTTTTGAGCTGGACGGCGATGAAGCCCGGTTGCGCCGTTTCCTCAAAGCGCTTGAGTTGTTCACGTTGGCGGAATCGTTGGGCGGCGTTGAAAGCTTGATTTCACACACGGCGACCATGACCCATGCAGGTATGTCTGCAGAGGCCCGGGCCGCAGCAGGCATCTCTGAAACATTGCTACGTATTTCAGTAGGTATTGAAGACCACGAAGATTTAATTGCCGATTTGGATAATGCATTCCGGATCGCAGCCGAGGATTGATGATGACGAGTTCAGCTGGCGCAGGAACGCCAAACAACAGACAGCTCCACAAGTTTGGTGGCAGCAGCCTTGCAGATGCACGCTGCTACCAGCGTGTCGCCAGCATTATGGCGGATTACAGCCAGCCAGGTGACATGATGGTCGTATCGGCCGCGGGCTCGACGACCAATCAGCTGATTAGCTGGCTGAAGCTGAGCCAGAGCGACCGACTGTCCGCACATCAGGTGCAGCAGACATTACGTCGCTATCAGAGTGAGCTCATCAGTGCACTGTTACCTGCCGAAATAGCCGAACCCTTAATTACTGCCTTTATTCGCGACCTCGAAAAACTGGCGGCGTTACTGGATGGTGACGTCACAGAAGCGGTCTATGCGGAAGTGGTGGGCCATGGTGAGATCTGGTCTGCACGTTTAATGTCAGCGGTGCTGAACCAGCAGGATCTTCATGCCTGCTGGCTGGATGCACGCGATTTTCTGCGCGCGGAACGGGCCGCCCAGCCGCAGGTAGATGAAGGCAAATCCTGGCCGTTGTTACAAACGCTGCTGGCCCAGCATCCGCATAAACGCATCGTGGTAACCGGCTTTATCTGCGGCAATGACGCGGGCGAAACGGTACTGCTGGGGCGTAACGGTTCTGACTACTCTGCCACGCAGATTGGTGCGCTGGCAGGTGTGGGACGTGTGACGATCTGGAGCGATGTGGCGGGCGTTTACAGTGCCGATCCCCGCAAAGTCTCTGATGCCTGTCTGCTGCCCTTGCTGCGCCTGGATGAGGCCAGTGAGCTGGCGCGTCTGGCAGCCCCGGTACTGCATACCCGCACCTTACAGCCGGTCTCGGGCAGCGATATTGATTTGCAGTTACGCTGCAGCTATCAGCCGGAACAGGGCTCTACCCGTATCGAGCGCGTCCTCGCGTCCGGTACGGGCGCCCGCATCGTCACCAGCCACGACGACGTGTGCCTGGTAGAGATCCAACTTCCTGAGCAGCACGATTTTACGCTGTTTCAAAAAGAGATCGACCAGCTGCTGACGCGCGCGCAGATGCGTCCGCTGGCGATGGGCATTCATCCCGATCGTCAGCTGCTGCAACTGTGCTACACCTCTGAAGTGGTGAACAGTGCCTTTACTTTATTGCAGGACGCCGGCTTACCTGGACATTTGCAGTTACGTGAAGGTTTAGCGCTGGTCGCGCTGGTTGGCGCTGGCGTCACGCGCAACCCGTTGCACACGCACCGTTTCTGGCAGCAGCTAAAAGATCAGCCGGTCGAATTTATCAGCCAGTCGCCAGAGCACATTAGCGTGGTTGCGGTGCTGCGCGTTGGCCCTACTCAGCATCTCATTCAGGGGTTGCACAGTTCCCTGTTTCGGGCAGAAAAGCGCATTGGCCTGATGTTGTTTGGCAAGGGCAACATCGGTTCTCGCTGGCTGGAGTTGTTTGCCCGCGAGCAGGAAACGTTGTCGGCGCGCACCGGTTTCGAGTTTGTGCTAGCGGGCGTGGTGGACAGCCAACGCAGCCTGCTGAGCTATGAAGGTCTGGACGCCAGTCGCGCACTGGCATTCTTTGACGATGAAGCGGAAGCGCGCGATGAAGAGTCGCTGTTTCTGTGGATGCGTGCGCACCCTTACGATGATCTGGTTGTGCTGGATGTGACGGCCAGTAAGCCGCTGGCACAGCAATATCTTGATTTTGCCAGCCATGGGTTTCATGTCATCAGCGCCAATAAAGTGGCGGGAGCATCGGATACGCAAACCTGGCGCGAGATTCGGGATGCCTTTGAAAAAACCGGCCGCCACTGGTTGTATAACGCCACCGTGGGCGCAGGTCTGCCGATAAACCATACGGTGCGCGATTTACGGGAAAGCGGCGACACGATTTTGTCGATCAGCGGTATTTTCTCCGGAACGCTGTCCTGGCTGTTTCTGCAATTTGATGGCACGGTGCCCTTTACCGAGCTGGTGGATCAGGCGTGGCAGCAGGGATTGACGGAACCGGATCCTCGCGTCGATCTGTCGGGTCAGGACGTGATGCGCAAACTGGTGATTCTGGCACGTGAAGCAGGCTATAACATCGAGCCGGATCAGGTGCGCGTCGAGTCGCTGGTGCCGCAGAGCTGCGAAGATGAATCAATAGATCACTTTTTCGAGAATGGCGACGAGCTTAATGAGCAGATGCTGCAACGGCTTGAAGCCGCGCAGGAGATGGGGCTGGTGCTGCGCTATGTTGCGCGCTTCGATGCTAACGGCAAAGCACGTGTTGGCGTCGAAGCGGTACGTCCGGAGCATCCTCTGGCCGCCTTACTGCCTTGTGACAACGTGTTTGCCATCGACAGCCGTTGGTATCGCGATAATCCGCTGGTGATCCGCGGACCTGGTGCAGGCCGGGACGTTACCGCCGGCGCTATCCAGTCTGATATTAATCGCCTTGCCCGACTCCTCTGACGTTGCTTTTCTCCAGGCGCTTCGGCGCCTGTCCTGCCCTAACATCCTCATATAAAAAGCCCTTTCACATCGACTGAATATTTGTCACTTCCTGGGATGATTTATCAGTTGACGCTTGCGGGAAAATGGTTCACTTTGAGTGTCTGGACGTCTAAACGTATAGATGTTTACAGGTTAACAGATAACCGATGTGGGCGGAGGTAGCAGGATGAGTTTCTTTCATGCCAATCAGCGCGAGGCGCTCAATCAGAGCCTGGCAGAGCTAAACGGGCGAATTAGTGTCTCTTTTGAGTTTTTCCCGCCGCGCACCAGTGAAATGGAAGAAACGCTGTGGAACTCCATCCATCGTCTGAGCAGCCTGAAGCCCAGTTTTGTCTCTGTAACCTACGGGGCGAACTCGGGTGAGCGTGACCGCACACACAGCATCATTAAAGGCATTAAAGAACGTACGGGGCTCGAAGCTGCGCCGCATCTGACCTGTATTGACGCTACCCGGGATGAGCTGCAAGCCATTGCACAGGATTACTGGAATAACGGTATTCGCCATATCGTGGCGCTGCGTGGCGATCTGCCACCCAATAGCGGTAAGCCGGAAATGTACGGCAGCGATCTCGTTTCGCTGCTTAAAGAGGTCGGTGACTTCGATATCTCCGTCGCGGCCTATCCGGAAGTCCACCCCGAAGCAAAAAGTGCCCAGGCTGACCTGATTAACCTGAAACGTAAAATTGATGCTGGCGCTAACCGTGCCATTACCCAGTTCTTCTTTGATGTTGAAAGCTATCTGCGTTTTCGTGATCGCTGCGTTTCCACCGGCATTGATGTTGAGATCGTGCCGGGCATTTTGCCGGTATCAAATTTCAAACAGCTGCAGCGTTTTGCCGCCCTGACCAATGTACGCGTTCCGGGCTGGATGAATGCCATGTTTGCAGGGCTGGATGAGGATCCTGAAACGCGCAAAATGGTGGGGGCGAACATCGCCATGGACATGGTGAAAATCCTGTCGCGTGAGGGCGTAAAAGATTTTCATTTCTATACTCTGAACCGGGCAGAAATGAGCTATGCCATTTGTCATACCTTAGGTGTGCGTCCGGGAATTGCCGCCTGAAGATGGCCATAAAAAAACCGACGTGTCCGCGTCGGTTCTGAATGTCTCATCCATTGCATATACAGGGCTGACAGCAGCCTGATGTGCCACGCATTAAAAATGTGTCCAGCCTTCATGGGTCAAGGGTTGAGCCGGTTTCACTCGCGAGGGGTTTTTGAGCGTCGGTACGCTATGCACCTGCTGTGTCGTGTTATTAAAGCGAAAGACTGAGACCGCCTGCAGCAGCTGTCGTGCCTGTTCCCGGAGGCTGTTCGCGGCCGAGGCGGATTCTTCCACTAATGCGGCGTTTTGTTGTGTGGCGCTGTCCATCTCGGTTACCGCGATGCCCACCTGTTCTACGCCTCTGGCCTGCTCGGCGCTGGCTGAGGTAATTTCCTCAACGGTATCACTCAGGTGACCCACAGCCGCGACGATGCTCTGCATCGTCGCGGTGGCATGTGCAACCAGTTCGTCACCTTGCCCCACGCTGCGGGCGTTGGCGTCAATTAACTGGCGAATTTCACCTGCGGCCGTGCTGCTACGTTGCGCCAGGGTTCTGACCTCGCTGGCAACCACCGCAAAACCTTTACCGTGTTCGCCCGCGCGCGCGGCTTCTACTGCTGCGTTCAGCGCGAGAATATTGGTCTGGAAGGCAATACTGTCAATGACGGCGGTGATGTCGGCGATTTTCCCTGAGCTGTCTTTAATGGTGCGCATCGTGCTGGTAATCGCTGCCGTGGCATCATTGCCTTCGTTGGCGACATTACGCACATTGACCGCAAGCTGACTGGCCTGCTGCGCATTGCTGGCGTTATTTTTCACCGTCATGCCAAGCTGCGTCATGGTGGCTGCCGTCTGCTCCAGCGCGCTGGCCTGCTCTTCGGTTCTCTGTGACAGGTCGGCATTTCCCTGCGCTATCTGACTACTGGCAGAGGCGACGCTTTCCGCATTGGATCTCACCAGGCTGACCGTTTGAACCAGTGCCTCCTGCATCTCCCGGATTGCCACCAGCAGTTTGCCGGTTTCATCGGTGTGAGTGACCTGCACAGGCTCGCTGAGGTCACCTTTTGCCACGCGCTGTGCGGCAATCAGGGCCTGATTAAGGGGCCGGGTGATGCTGCGCGTAATAAGCCAGGCAGACAATCCCGCCAGAAATAGCGCAACGGCACCGGCGCCCGCCAGTAAACGCAACGCATTGGTTCGATCGCTATGGGAAGTTTGCTCTGCAACCTGCATCCGCGCTTCCTGGTGATCTTTTAATGCCTGAAGGGAGGCTATATAGCCCGTTTGAATGTTGTCTCCCGAGGCCTGTAACAGCTGGTCGGCCTCCTCTTTTTTACCTTGCTGAGCAAGTGCAACGACCTTATCCATTAGCGGCAGAAAAAGCGCCGCGTGAGACTGGATGTTGGAAAAAAGTTGTCTGCCAGTGACGGAGGCAACCTCTTTATCCAGCACCTGCATCAGGCTGTCGGCCTGGCTTCTGACCTGCTGATAGCTGTTAAGCGCTTTTTCTGTTTTTGCCGGATCCGGCTGGAGTACGGCAATGCGCGCCAGACGACTCATATCTTGCGCATAAAATGACAGCATGGCCGATTCGGATGCCTTGGCGTAAAGGCCCCCGGCGATCTCACTGTTAGCGTCGGCCAGAGAACGTGTTTTGGTAATACCGATCAGGACCATGAAAATGACAAGCATGCCCATGAAGCCAAAAGCCGCCACGAGCCGTATTCCTATTCTGATGTTATTCATACTGTTACCCTGATGTTAATGATAAGCACGAAGGCCTCACTGCCTTCTGTCAGTGTGGTTTGTGAATCAGTGTGTGGCTTTTTATCGAACAATCCGGGTGTTTTTTGACCCGTATAAAGAGTAACGACCACAAAGGCATAAGGTTTATAGGCTAACTGTAATCAAACTGTAATAATTTCTAAGGTAATGCACTTGACCAGATGAAATGGTCTCAAGGACGCTGTAGGTGAAGGGGTAAAACATTAGATAAAACAGCAGGCAATCATCAGAGGGTGCGTATTTGAGACGGGCAAACTCACCCGAGCGAGGGTGGGTTAAGGACGGCCGCACAGGCTGAGCGGACCGTCCTGACGAGAATGGACTTAACCCGTGTTACGCATGCCAGCAGCGACACCGGCAATCGTCACCATCAGCGCCTGTTCGACGCGCGCATCCGGTTCGTCACCGCGAGCTTCTTGAGCACGTGAACGGTGAAGCAGTTCAGCCTGCAGTACGTTCAGGGGATCGGTATACACGTTGCGCAGGGCAATGGATTCGGCAATCCACGGCTGATCCGCCATCAGGTGTGAATCGTTGGCGATGGTCAGCACGGCTTTGATATCGGCATCCAGCTGGTCACGCAGCTGTTGACCTAATGGCCACAAGGATTTGTCCACTAGTCGCTGGTCGTAATATTCCGCCAGCCACAGGTCTGCTTTAGAGAACACCATCTCCAGCATACCGAGGCGGGTTGAGAAAAACGGCCAGTCGCGACACATCGCTTCGAGCTGATCCTGATGGCCTGCCAGCATCGCCTGCTGCAGCGCCGCACCTGCACCCAGCCATGCCGGGAGCATCAGACGGTTTTGGGTCCAGGCGAAGATCCAGGGAATGGCGCGCAGGGATTCCACACCGCCAGTAGGACGGCGTTTGGCCGGGCGTGAACCCAGTGGCAGCTTGCCCAGTTCCTGCTCTGGGGTGGCTGAACGGAAGTAGGGCACAAAGTCGGCGTTTTCGCGCACGTAGCCCCGGTACATGGCACAGGAATCCGCAGAAAGCTGATTCATAATACTGCGCCATTCCGGTTTAGGTTCCGGCGGTGGCATCAGGTTAGCTTCCAGTATCGCACCGGTATAGAGCGACAGGCTGGCGATAGTCACTTCCGGTAAACCGTATTTAAAGCGGATCATTTCGCCCTGCTCGGTAACGCGCAGGCCGCCCTTCAGGCTGCCTGGCGGCTGAGACAGCAGCGCAGCATGTGCCGGCGCGCCGCCGCGACCGATAGTACCGCCACGTCCGTGGAACAAGGTCAGTGACACTCCGGCTTTTTCGCAGGTTTTAATCAGCGCATCCTGCGCCTGATACTGCGCCCAACTGGCCGCCATGACGCCGGCATCTTTCGCCGAGTCGGAATAGCCAATCATGACCATCTGTTTGCCCTGAATAAAGCCGCGATACCAGTCAATGTTGAGCAACTTGCTCATCACATCGTTGGCATTGTTGAGGTCATCAAGCGTTTCAAACAGCGGTGCAACCGGCATCGCAAAAGGTATACCGGCTTCTTTCAGTAACAGGTGGACGGCCAGCACATCCGACGGCGTTTTTGCCATCGAAATCACATAGGCGGCGATAGAGCCCTGAGGCGCTTCCGCTACCACTTTGCAGGTTTCCAGCACTTCGCGGGTTTCATCGCTCGGTTCCCAGCTGCGCGGCAGTAAAGGGCGCTTAGAGTTCAGCTCGCGGATGAGGAACGCTTGCTTGTCGGCTTCTGACCAGCTCTCATAATCGCCCAGCCCAAGGTAGCGGGTAATCTCTGCAATGGCTTCGGTGTGACGGGTGCTTTCCTGACGAACATCAATGCGGACCAGCGGCACGCCGAAGCACTTGACGCGGCGCAGCGTATCCAGCAGTTGGCCGTTGGCAATGATGCTCATGCCACACTGCTGCAGGGATTGATAGATCGCATACAGCGGGTCCCAAAGCTGAGCGTTAGAGACCAGTAGGTCAGCCGGACGTGGTAAACGTTCGCCTTTAAGGCGACGTTCCAGATAAGCCTGCGTGCTCATTAGCTGGCTGCGCAGACGCTTCAAAATCACGCGATAAGGTTCGAGCGCTTCAGGATCGCCACTGAGATCGGCCACTTCCTGGCTGCATTCAGACATCGACAGTTCTGAAATCAGTACGCCAATGTCACGCAGGAACAGGTCGGTGGCTTTCCAGCGGCTGAGCTGCATGACGTGGCGGGTGATGGAGGCCGTGACATTGGGGTTGCCGTCACGGTCACCGCCCATCCAGGAGGTAAACTGCACCGGAACGAAATCGACCGGCAGCTTAATGCCAAACGTCTCTTCTACCTGTTCATTCAGCTCACGCAGAAACGCAGGTACGCCTTCCCACAGGCTGTTTTCAACGACGGCAAAGCCCCATTTGGCTTCATCCACGGGCGTAGGACGGTATTTACGGATCTCATCCGTATGCCAGGCCTGAGCGACCAGTTGGCGCAGGCGGCGCATAATCTGGTTACGCTCGTAGTCAGAAATATCGCTGTGATCGAGCTGTTCAAGACAGCTGTTAACTTCGCCCAGTTTATGAATCAGCGTACGACGCGTAATTTCTGTGGGATGGGCGGTCAACACCAGTTCCAGCGACAGGGATTCAATCGCCGCGTGAATAGCACTTTCACTAAGATTGTTTTGTTTGAGCGTTTCGAAGGTCTTTTTTAACAACTCGGGATGATTCGCGCCATCGCCGCTGCGGGAAATGGTTTGATACTGTTCAGCCACGTTAGTGAGGTTCAGGAACTGACTGAAAGCACGTGCGACGGGCAACAACTCGTCATTTGACAGGTTCTGCAGCGTATTCAGCAACGCCTTACGATGCGTGTCATTGCCAGCACGGGATGATTTAGACAGCTTACGGATGGTTTCCACCTGGTCCAGGATGTTCTCTCCCAGCGCATCCTTAATCGTATCCCCGAGCAGTTTGCCGAGCATACTGACATTACTTCGCATTGCGGAATATTGTTCGTTCATGTGACCCTGACACCCTTATCGTCTTGATAAACCTCTATACCCGGTCTTTTCAGGCAGCACAAAAGCCAGCAACGTTGTCCTCTCGGTACTGACCGAGGTTCTTCAGTTGCTGCCTGTCGCAAGCTGAATAAAGTGGGATGATTGCCCCGTAGGTATAACATCGTCTTTTATCTAGCCACGTAATCATCCGTTCGTCAATTGACTTAAAGTGAAGGAAACATGCAGCTAACTGCTGGAAATTCATGGAATTTGATAGGGGAGAAGCGGGATAAGTTATTCTTATTATCAAATCCCGCAGAATGGCGGGGCATTTTGCTGTTAATTCAGTGAAATGCCCCGATTAATGATAATTAGTGACAGAAATGCTGCACAACCTGGCTTATCAGCGCACGGGTAGGCTTAATAAATGCGGTATCGATAAACTCGTCTGGCTGGTGCGCCTGATTGATCGATCCTGGGCCCAGTACCAGGGTTGGGCAGAGTTGCTGAATAAAAGGCGCTTCAGTGCAGTAATTCACCACTTCCGTCTGAATCCCCAGCAGCGTTTCTACCACTTTAACCAGTTCATGATCAGCGGGGCACTCGTAGCCGGGAATCGGTGGATGCAGTTCTTCAATGGTGATCCGTCCCGGCCAGCGTTCGCTTACCGGTGCCAGTGCTTCATTTAGCAGCCCGTCGAGATCGCTCAGCGTAAGGCCCGGCAGGGGCCGGATATCCATATGCAATTCGCAGCAGGCACAGATACGGTTTGCCGCATCGCCGCCGTGAATATGACCAAAGTTCATGGTCGGATAGGGGATGGCAAAGCCATCGTGGTGGTAACGTGATTTGAGTGTGTTACGCAACTGCATGAGTTCGGTAATCGACTCATGCATTAGCTCAATGGCATTGACGCCGCGTCCGGGATCGCTGGAGTGGCCCGATTGTCCCTGAATGCGAATCGCATTAGATATATGGCCTTTGTGCGCCCGCACCGGCTTTAGCGAGGTCGGTTCGCCAATAATGGCGCAGTCGGGGCGAAGCTGGGTGGACTCTGCAAAATATTTCGCACCTGCCATCGTGGTTTCTTCATCGGCGGTCGCCAAAATGTACAGCGGCTTACTCAGGGTTGTCACATCCACATCACGTAGCGTGTCCAGAATAAACGCAAAGAAGCCTTTCATATCGGCGGTGCCCAGACCGTACAGCTTGTTGTCATGTTCGGTCAGGGTAAAGGGATCGCGAGTCCAGCGACCATCATCGAACGGAACGGTATCGGTATGCCCGGCAAGCAGCAGGCCGCCCGCGCCGTTTCCGGTGCGCGCCAGCATATTAAATTTATGACGTGTTCCGGGTACGGGCTGTACTTCCACAGCAAAACCCAGGTCGCGGAACCAGCCAGCCAGTAAATTGATTAAAGTTTCATTGCTCTGATCGAGTGCGGCATCGGTTGCGCTGATTGACGGCGTAGCGATCAACTGGCGGTATAGTTCGATAAAAGGCGGTAATTTTGTCTTCACTGTTGACGGTCCTTGAGTTAGGATGTATCAATATTCATGCATTAATAGTGAATAAAAATACATTAACGTCGTGTGCATGTGAACCTTAAATCGCTGCAAACGACATCGTGGGCAACGGGGCAAGGCCGCGACCCGGAACGTGTGACTGTAATAAAGGTATACAGCCTGATGTTGAATACGCTGATCGTTGGTGCCAGTGGTTACGCTGGCGTAGAGCTTGCCACCTTCCTTAATCGCCATCCACATATCAACATAACCGCTTTGGCGGTATCTGCGCAAAGTCCCGATGCGGGCAAGCGCCTGTCCGATCTTCATCCACAGCTGAAAGGCGTGGTGGATTTGCCGCTGCAGCCGTTGAGTGATGCCGCCGAATGGGCAGACAAAGTGGATGTGGTGTTTCTGGCGACCGCCCACGAAGTCAGCCATGACCTGGCCCCTGAATTTCTAAAAGCCGGTTGTGTGGTGTTCGATCTGTCAGGCGCGTTTCGCGTCAACGATGGCGATTTTTACACCCAGTTTTATGGCTTTACGCATCAGCACGGTGACTGGCTGGATAAAGCCGTTTACGGTCTTGCTGAGTTCCAGCAGGAAAAAATTAAAGAAGCACAGCTGGTGGCCGTACCGGGCTGCTATCCCACTGCCTCCCAGCTGGCGTTGAAGCCCGTGTTAGATGCGGGTTTGCTGAATGACGCGCAGTGGCCGGTAATTAACGCCACCAGCGGCGTGAGTGGGGCGGGGCGCAAAGCGAATGTCGGCACCAGCTTCTGCGAAGTCAGCCTGCAACCTTACGGTATTTTTAATCATCGTCATCATCCTGAGATTGTGGCGCACCTGGGAACGCCGGTGATTTTCACCCCGCACCTGGGCAGTTTTCCGCGTGGGATTCTGGCGACCGTTACCTGCCGCCTGAAGGCCGGCGTAAGCCGTGATGATGTTGCTGAAGCTTTTCATAACGCCTACCACGATAAGCCGCTGGTACGCGTGTACGAACAGGGCGTGCCGGCTCTGAAAGCGGTTGTCGGGCTACCCTACTGCGATATCGGGTTCGCCGTTCAGGGCGAACACCTGATTGTGGTGGCTGCAGAAGATAACCTGCTCAAAGGCGCGGCCTCCCAGGCGGTGCAGTGCCTTAATATTCGTTTCGGTTTCCCTGAAACGCAGTCACTGATTTAACGGACGAGTAAACCATGACCAATCCATTGATTATCAAGCTGGGCGGTGTGCTGTTAGACAGCGAAGAAGCGCTGGCCCGTTTATTTGACGCGCTGCTGGCCTATCGCTCCGCGCATCAGCGCCCGTTGATCGTCGTTCACGGCGGCGGCTGTCTGGTCGATGAACTGATGAAAAAACTGGCGCTGCCGGTGCAGAAAAAGAACGGCTTACGCGTTACGCCTGCCGACCAGATCGACATCATTACCGGCGCACTGGCGGGTACCGCGAACAAAACCCTGCTGGCCTGGGCGAAAAAATATGGCATTCACGCGGTAGGCCTTTGCCTGGGCGATGCAGGCCTGGTTAATGTCACGCAGCTGGATGAAGCACTCGGTCATGTGGGCCACGCCACGCCGGGTAATCCCGCGTTGGTCAATACATTGCTTGCGGCGGGTTATATGCCTGTTGTCAGCTCAATTGGCATTACCGATGACGGCCAGTTAATGAACGTCAATGCGGATCAGGCCGCCACGGCGCTGGCATCAACGCTGGGTGCTGATTTAGTCTTGTTATCAGATGTCAGTGGCATTCTCGATGGCAAAGGCCAGCGCATTGCAGAGATGACGGCTGACAAAGCTGAACAGTTGATTGCGCAGGGCATCATCACCGATGGCATGATTGTGAAAGTGAACGCAGCGCTGGATGCTGCGCGCACGCTGGGCCGCCCGGTTGATATCGCCAGCTGGCGTCATGCCGAGCAACTGCCCGACCTTTTTAACGGTGTGTCCATTGGCACCCGGATTCTCGCTTAACGACTCAGATTCAAGGATTACGAAATGCAAACGCAAAACATCAAAAAAATCGTTCTGGCTTACTCTGGTGGTCTGGATACTTCCGCCATTATTCCATGGCTGAAAGAAAACTATGGCGGCTGTGAAGTGGTCGCGTTTGTGGCTGATATCGGCCAGGAACGTAGCGATCTGGAAGGCGTTGAGAAGAAAGCGCTGCAGTCGGGTGCATCAGAATGCCACGTGGTTGATCTGCGTGAAGAGTTTATCAGCGACTACGTTTATCCGGTGCTACAGACCGGTGCGCTGTATGAAGGAACTTACCTACTGGGCACCTCCATGGCGCGTCCTATCATCGCTAAAGCGCAGGTTGAGCTGGCGCTGAAAGTCGGTGCTGATGCCCTGTGCCACGGTGCGACCGGTAAAGGCAATGACCAGGTACGTTTTGAAACCACTTACACCGCGCTGGCCCCCCAGCTGAAAGTGGTTGCGCCATGGCGCGAATGGAACCTGCGTTCACGTGAAGCGCTGCTGGATTATCTGAAAGAGCGCAATATCCCGACCACCGCTTCGCTGGAAAAAATCTACAGCCGTGATGAAAACGCCTGGCATATTTCTACCGAAGGCGGCGTGCTGGAGAGCCCGTCTAATGCGCCGAATAAAGATTGCTGGGTCTGGACCGTTGATCCGCTGGAAGCCCCGGATCAGCCTGAAGACGTGACGGTAACCGTTGAAAAAGGGCGCGTTGTCGCGGTGAACGGCGAGAAACTGAGCCCGTTCCAGTGTCTGGAAAAGTTGAACGTGCTGGGTGCTAAACACGGCGTAGGTCGTATCGATATCGTTGAAAACCGTCTGGTGGGCATTAAATCACGCGGCTGTTACGAAACTCCCGGCGGCACCATCATGGTTAACGCACTGCGTGCGGTTGAGCAACTGGTTCTGGATCGCGACAGCTTCAAATGGCGTGAGCAGCTGGGCCATGAAATGTCCTATGTGGTTTACGATGGTCGCTGGTTTGCACCGCTGCGTAAGTCTATCCAGGCGGCGGCAGAGTCGCTGGCAGAAGAAGTCAACGGTGAAGTGGTCCTGCAACTCTACAAAGGCCAGGCCACGGCGACGCAGAAGCGTTCAGCCAACAGCCTGTATTCCGAAGAGTTTGCAACCTTCGGCGAAGACGAAGTTTACGATCATCGTCATGCCGGCGGCTTTATCCGTCTGTTCTCACTCTCTTCACGTATTCGTGCATTGAACGAGCAGAAGAAGTAATCGCAGGCGAGGATCGCCTCGCCTCTCAGTATGACCTCAGGGGCGGCTTTCAGGCCGCCCCTGGTTTAACGACTTGAAGGAGATTCACATGGCACTTTGGGGTGGACGCTTTACCCAGGCAGCAGATCAACGTTTCAAACAGTTCAACGACTCGCTGCGTTTTGATTACCGCCTGGCTGAGCAGGACATCATTGGCTCAGTGGCCTGGTCCAAAGCGCTGGTGACGGTAAATGTTCTGACCGGTGATGAGCAGCAGCAGCTGGAAGCCGCATTGAATGCATTGCTGGAAGAGGTTCGTGCCAATCCTGAGCAAATTCTGCAAAGTGATGCCGAAGATATTCACAGCTGGGTTGAAGGCCAGTTGATCGAGAAAGTCGGCGCGCTGGGCAAAAAACTGCACACCGGCCGTAGCCGTAATGACCAGGTAGCCACCGACCTGAAGCTGTGGTGTAAGGAGCAGGTCGCCGCACTGCTGGGGGCCACACGTGAGCTGCAGCAGGCGCTGGTCGCCACCGCCGAAGTGAACCAGGACGCGGTGATGCCGGGCTATACGCATTTGCAGCGGGCGCAGCCGGTGACCTTTGCGCATTGGTGCCTCGCCTATGTTGAAATGCTGGCGCGCGATGAAAGCCGTTTGCAGGATACGTTGAAGCGTCTTGATGTTAGCCCACTGGGTTGTGGCGCGCTGGCAGGAACGGCGTATGACATCGATCGTGAGCAGCTGGCTGGCTGGTTAGGTTTTGCTTCTGCCACGCGTAACAGCCTGGACACCGTGTCCGATCGTGACCATGTTCTGGAACTGCTCTCGGATGCGTCAATCGGTATGGTACATCTGTCGCGCTTTGCTGAAGACATGATTTTCTTTAACACAGGCGAAGCTGGCTTTATCGAACTCTCAGATAAAGTCACCTCGGGTTCATCCCTGATGCCACAGAAGAAAAACCCGGATGCGCTTGAGCTGATTCGCGGCAAGTGTGGCCGTGTACAGGGCGCGTTAACCGGAATGATGATGACGCTGAAAGGTCTGCCGCTCGCCTACAATAAAGACATGCAGGAAGACAAAGAAGGGCTGTTCGACGCGCTGGATACCTGGCTGGACTGCCTGCATATGTCGGTTCTTGTCCTGGATGGCCTGCAGGTGAAACGTCCTCGCTGCCAGGAAGCGGCAGAGCAGGGCTACGCTAACTCAACCGAGCTGGCTGACTACCTCGTTGCCAAAGGCGTGCCGTTCCGTGAGGCGCACCACATTGTCGGTGAAACGGTCGTTGAAGCGATAAAACAGGGCGTGGCGCTGGAAGCACTGACGCTGGCGCAGTTAAAGCAGTTCAGTAGCGTGATAGAGGACGATGTCTATCCTGTTCTGGCCCTAAAATCCTGTCTGGATAAGCGTAATGCGCAGGGTGGGGTTTCGCCCGGTCAGGTTGCCCGTGCTATCGCGGATGCTAAAACACGCTTAGCGTAAACGGCAGGCAAAAAAAAGCGGGCATCAGATGCCCGCCAACCTCTAGCTTCAGAAACTACTTTTATTTTAGGCACATCATCAGAGCCGCAGCGCTCCCGGCCGATGCTCAGATTCGTAACGTGTACCCTCTACGCGTTTTAGGGAAGCCTGACAGCGCTTCTCGTCTTTTTTTTGGCGAAGGGCTCACGACAGTTGAAAACAGGAGAAACACCGTTTTCAACGTTCAGAAAACATTTCCCTGGGTGGCAATGAATCTGAATTGATATGGGCATTATTCCCATCCGCTCTTGATAGGGCCAATCGTTGGTTGCTATTCTATCTATCGCCACGAGCTATCGTGGAATGGAGGGTAATAATGAATATCCGTGATCTTGAATATCTGGTTTCGCTTGCTGAACATCGTCATTTCCGACGTGCTGCGGATGCCTGCCATGTCAGTCAGCCCACGTTGAGCGGACAGATCCGTAAATTAGAAGACGAATTAGGTGTCATGCTGCTGGAGCGTACCAGCCGCAAAGTGCTGTTTACTCAGGCCGGCCTGTTGCTGGTCGACCAGGCGCGTACCGTTCTGCGTGAAGTCAAAGTGCTGAAAGAGATGGCCAGTCAGCAAGGCGAAGCGATGTCAGGGCCACTGCATATTGGGCTTATCCCCACGACCGGCCCTTATTTGCTGCCGCAGATCATTCCAATGCTGCATCAGACCTTTCCAAAGCTGGAAATGTATCTGCATGAAGCGCAGACGCAGCAACTGCTGGCGCAACTCGACAGCGGCAAACTGGACTGTGCGATTCTGGCGTTGGTGAAAGAAAGCGAAGCCTTTATCGAGGTCCCGCTGTTTGATGAGCCGATGAAGCTGGCCGTCTATGAAGATCACCCATGGCGCGATCGTGACCGCGTGCCGATGTCCGATCTGGCGGGCGAAAAGCTGCTAATGCTGGAAGACGGTCATTGCCTGCGCGATCAGGCGATGGGCTTTTGCTTTGAAGCAGGTGCAGACGAAGATACGCATTTCCGCGCGACCAGCCTGGAAACCTTGCGCAATATGGTTGCGGCGGGAAGCGGGATCACGTTACTGCCTGCACTGGCCGTACCGGATCAGCGTATTCGTGACGGCGTTTGTTATCTCCCGTGCTACAAACCGGTCCCCCAACGCACTATCGCACTGGTATACCGTCCCGGTTCACCCCTGCGCAGTCGTTATGAACAACTGGCAGAGGCAATCCGAACGCACATGCAAGGCTATTTCGATACGACGTTAAAACAGGCGGTTTAAGCCGTTTAACGCCGCAACACGATAGGCTTCGGCCATGGTGGGATAGTTAAAGGTGGTATTCACAAAGTACTCGATTGTGTTGCCACCATTTTTTTGCTCCATAATCGCCTGACCGATATGGATGATCTCCGCCGCGCGCTCGCCAAAACAATGAATGCCTAAAATTTCTTTGGTTTCGCGATGGAACAGGATCTTCAGGCTACCCACATTCATTCCAACGATTTGCGCACGCGCCAGATGTTTGAACTGAGCACGACCCACTTCGTATGGCACTTTCATTGCCGTCAGTTGCTGCTCGGTTTTCCCCACAGAACTGATTTCCGGAATGGTATAGATCCCGGTTGGGATGTCTTCTATCAGATGCGCTGAGGCTTCACCTTTCATAATGGCCTGCGCGGCAATACGGCCCTGATCGTAAGCAGCGGATGCCAGACTTGGATAACCAATCACGTCGCCTACCGCATAAATGTGCGGCTGAGCTGTCTGATACATGCTGTTCACTTTCAGCAGGCCACGTCCGTCTGCTTCCAGACCAACATTTTCCAGCGACAGCGAATCAGTGTTACCGGTACGACCATTCGCATACAGCAGGCAATCCGCTTTTACTTTCTTGCCGGATTTAAGGTGCATGATCACGCCGTCATCTACGCCTTCAATTTTCTCGAACTCTTCATTGTGACGAATCACCACGCCGCTGTTCCAGAAGTGATAGGACAGCGAGTCGGACATCTCCTGGTCAAGAAATGCCAGCAGCCGGTCACGGGTGTTAATCAAATCAACTTTGACGTTAAGTCCACGGAAAATAGAAGCATATTCACAGCCAATGACACCGGCGCCGTAAATGATTACGTGGCCAGGTTCATGGTGCAGGTTGAGAATGGAATCGGAGTCGTAAATGCGTGGATGGGTAAAGTCGACATCGTGGGGATGATAAGGGCGTGAACCGCAGGCGATGATAAACTTCTCGGCGGTCAGTTTTTCGCGCGTACCGTCATGATGTTCTACCTCGACCGTGTTGGCATCAACAAAATGGGCATCGCCCTGAAAGAGTTCGCAGCGGTTACGCTCGTAAAAACCCTGACGCATCGCCGTTTGCTGGTTGATCACGCTTTCCGTGTGATTAAGGATATCGGCAAAGGATGAACGAAGCAGTCGGGTGTGGTCGCTGTAAAGGGGATTTTGATTGAACTCGATGATGCGGCTAACAGCGTGACGGAGGGCTTTTGAAGGGATGGTTCCCCAGTGAGTACAGCCGCCGCCGATGTTGTGATAGCGTTCGATAACCGCGATGCGTGCGCCTTGCTTGACCAGTCCCATCGCCGCACCTTCGCCGCCGGGTCCTGAACCAATCACTATAACATCGTAATCGTAAGACTTTTGCATACCGATACGTCCTATTATTTATACATTTTTACAACGAGATTCTAACATCTCACCGCGCACTTCTGAATTCTAACAGCGATTTTCATCACGTTTTGCCTTTCAGTGGTGTTTAACAAGCCGTCACAAAGTTTGCCCGACTGTACGCTGAATATTTTGTTATAGTGCTGTTTCAGAACCTCACAAGGCAGAGAGAATGGGTGTCAGAGCGCAACAAAAAGAACGTACACGGCGTACACTCATCGAAGCTGCATTCAGTCAGCTCAGCGCCGAGCGCAGTTTTGCCAGCCTGAGCCTACGTGAAGTTGCCAGGGAAGCCGGCATTGCGCCCACGTCTTTTTATCGGCATTTCAAAGATGTTGATGAGTTAGGTCTGACGATGGTTGACGAAAGTGGACTGATGTTGCGCCAGCTGATGCGCCAGGCACGCCAGCGTATCGCAAAAGGTGGCAGCATTATTAAAACCTCTATCGCCACATTCATGGAGTTCATCGAGAATAACCCCAATGCGTTTCGCTTGTTATTGCGCGAACGTTCAGGGACTTCTGCGGCCTTTCGCGCTGCTGTTGCACGTGAAATTCAACATTTTATTGCTGAACTGGCTGACTATCTTGAGGTCGAAAATCGCATGCCGCGCAGCTTCACCGAAGCGCAGGCTGAAGCGATGGTGACGATTGTTTTTAGCGCGGGTGCTGAAGCGCTGGACATTGATATCGAGCAGCGACGTAAGCTGGAAGATCGTCTGGTATTACAGTTACGCATGATCGCCAAAGGCGCTTATTACTGGTATCGCCGGGAACAAGAACGCCTGGCGGTAACCCTGGATAAACCTGAAGAGATATGAATAAGGACCCTGCCATGACCCACCCAAGCTCCCGTGATAAAGGCACGATGTTGCTGGCTTTTATTACCGGCCTTGCTATGAACGGCTCGTTCTCCGTGCTGTTTAGTGCTTTTGTTCCTTTTTCTATTTTTCCACTGATTGCGTTGGGGCTGTCGGCCTGGTGCCTGCATCAGCGTTATCTGAACAAAAACATGCCGGATGGCGTTCCCGGCCTTGCTGCCGCCTTTTTCCTGCTGGGCATTTTGGTTTACAGCGCGCTGGTCAGGGCAGAGTACCCGGATATTGGCTCTAATTTCATCCCGACCATTTTGATGGTTGGGCTGGTGTTCTGGATTGCCCTGCGTTACAAGCGCAACCGCAATCGGTAATTAAAAACGGGAACCTTCAGGTTCCCGTTTTTTTACGCTTTACGCGTCAGCAGCACGCCGCATTCCATATGGTGGGTGTACGGGAACTGGTCAAACAGCGCCAGCCGCGTGACGTCGTGCGTTTGCGCCAGTATCCGCAGATTGTCGCACAGGGTTTGCGGATTGCAGGAAATATAGAGAATGGCAGGATAAGCCTGCACCATCTTAACGGTTTCCTCATCCAGCCCGCTGCGCGGCGGATCGACAAAGATCGTCTCGCAGTCATAACTCTTCAGATCGATCCCTTCCAGCCGGTTAAAGCTGCGCACGCCATTCATCGCCTGCGTAAACTCTTCGGCCGCCATGCGAATAATCTGCACGTTATCAACCTGGTTGGCGGCAATATTGTACTGCGCTGACGCTACGGAAGGTTTGGCGATTTCTGTTGCCAGTACCCGGCGGAAATTTCGGGCCAGCGCCAGCGAGAAGTTGCCATTACCACAGTAGAGCTCCAGCAGATCGCCGCGAGAACCCGTGGTGACGTCCAGTGCCCATTCCAGCATTTGAATGTTCATGGCGGCGTTAGGCTGCGTAAAGCTGTTTTCTACCTGACGGTAAATCATCTCTTTTCCGGCCACTGGCAAACGCTCATCGACATAATCCCGATCAAGGCAGATTTTGGTCTTGGTCGCGCGGCCAATCAGCTGGACATCAATACCTTCGGCCCGCAATTGATCGCGTAACGTGCTGGCGGCCTGCTGCCATTCCTCATCCAGTTTGCGGTGGTAGAGCAGCGAAATCACGATCTGATGACTCATCGTGGACAGGTAGTCGATCTGAAACAGCTTGTGGCGCAGCAGACGATTGTCCCGAATGGCCGCCATCATTTTTGGCATGACCTGATTGATTAACTCACTGGCCGCAGGAAACTGATCGACGCGTATGCGCTGTTTCGTCTCCTGATCGAAGATAATATGGTAGAGGTCATCACCCTCGTGCCAGATGCGGAATTCTGCTCGCATGCGGTAGTGACTGACGGGTGAACGAAACACCTCCACGGCGGGCGCAGCGAATGGCGTCATCATCGTTTCTAACCGACTGACTTTTTCCGCCAGCTGCGCGTCATACTGTTCAACAGGGAGATGTTCGGGTGTCATGTTTAATCCTGGTTAAGAGCTTACTTGCCGGGCGATTGTAGGCATTCACCTGCCGATGTCCAGTCTTGTACGCTGGCGCAGAAAGACGACGTGCGGAAGTCTGGACTTGCTCATGCGCTCTTCGTAGACTGCTGGCACCGGCCTCAGCCTTGAGTTAATAGGGAATCCAGTGTGAATCTGGAGCTGACGCGCAGCGGTAAGGAATGTCAGGGTGATTGCAATTGCAGACACTGTCCTGCGGGATGGGAAGTCATCACCTGCTATGATTCCCAGCCCGAAGACCTGCCGGTGTGACGTCGCCACTCTTACAGTCATCGCGTGCTATCGATTGTATGCCTGCGGCATCCTTTTTCTTTTGGATGCGATAAAAAATGAGTAAAACAAAAGCCTCGCTGTTTGCCTTCAGCGCAACGGCGATTTCCCTCTGGGCGCAAAATGGCTTTGCGCAGGGTAATGATGATACGCAAATCGTGACCGCCAATCGTTTTCAACAGCCAGTGTCGTCGGTGCTGGCCCCGACGACCGTGGTTACGCGTGAAGAGATTGATCGCTGGCAGTCCAAAAGCCTCATTGATGTCATGCGGCGTTTGCCGGGGGTGGATATTGCTCAAAACGGTGGACTGGGGCAGTTAAGCTCCATGTTTATTCGTGGAACCAATTCCAGCCATGTTCTTGTACTGATCGACGGTATTCGTCTTAACCAGGCTGGGATTTCGGGTTCTTCCGATCTCAGCCAGATCCCGCTGTCGCTGGTGCAACGAATCGAATACATCCGGGGTGCACGTTCGGCGGTTTATGGTTCAGATGCCATCGGCGGCGTCGTGAATATTATTACGGGCCGCGATAAGCCCGGCACCACGCTGACCGCAGGTGTGGGTTCTAACGGCTATCAGGCATACGATGGGTCCACCCAGCAGCGGCTGGGTGAGGCGACCACAGCCACTCTGGCGGGGAATTATACCTATACCAAAGGGTATGATGTGGTGGCTAACCTGCCTGATGCCTTTAGCGCGGCCCAGCCCGACCGTGATGGTTTTATGAGTAAAACCCTCTTTGGCACGGTGGAGCACCGATTTAACGATCAATTTAGTGGTTTTGTCCGTGGCTATGGTTTTGACAACCGCACTGCCTACGATGGACAGCAGGTATCTTTCGATCCCAATGCGTTTGTTGATACTCGCCAACTCTACAGTCAAAGCTGGGATAGCGGCTTGCGCTTCAATCAGGGCATCTATTCAACGCAGTTGGTGGCCAGTTACAGCCATACCAAAGACATTAACTACAGCCCTCAACTGGGGCGATATGACAGTACCGCGACCTTTGATGACATTGAGCAGTATAACGTGCAATGGGGCAACACATTGCAAGCAGAGCACGGCACCTTCAGCGGCGGCGTCGACTGGCAAAAAGAGGCGACTCAGCCTGGTACAAACTTCCTGAGTGAGGGCTACGAACAGCGCAACACCGGCCTTTACGCGACGACCCAACAAAAATTTGGCGATGTGACGTTGGAAGGCGCACTTCGTGGGGATGACAATAGCCAGTTTGGCTGGCATACCACATGGCAGACAGCCGCAGCCTGGGAATTTGTAGAAGGTTATCGTGTCTTTGCCAACTATGGCACGGCATTTAACGCCCCTAATTTTGGACAGCTATACAGTGGCTTTGGCGGTAACCCGGATCTCAACCCAGAGAAAAGCAAACAATGGGAAGGGGGTTTTGAAGGCCTGACAGGCCCGGTTAACTGGCGAGTGTCGGGATACCGCAATGATATTGATGATTTGATCTCCTATACCAATAATCGCTATTACAATGTCAACCAGGCCCGGATAAAAGGCGTTGAAACAACGGCATCTTTTGATACTGGCGTGCTCTCTCATTCATTATCTTTTGACTATCTTGATGCTCGCGATGCGACGACAAATCAATGGCTGGCTCGTCGGGCAAAAGAACAGTTTAAATATCAGCTGGATTTAACGCTGTATGATTTCGACTGGTCAGTGAGTTATCAGTATCTTGGCCAGCGTTACGACACCAATTTCAACACGCTTGAAACGGTAAAGCTGGGCGGTGTCAGCCTGTGGGATCTCGCCGTATCGTATCCGGTCACATCACATCTGACCGTTCGTGGTAGAATCGCCAACCTGTTCGATAAAGATTACGAGACAGCGTATGGCTATCAGACTCCAGGAAGAGAGTATTACCTCAGCGGAAGCTACAGCTTCTGACCTGCGCCCGACTGTGCTGGTGTTTGACTCCGGCGTAGGAGGGCTTTCTGTCTATGATGAGGTTCGGCAACTTCTGCCGGACCTGCACTATCTTTATGCGTTCGACAACGCGGGCTTTCCCTACGGAGAGAAAACCGAGACCTTTATTGTCGAGCGCGTCGTGGCGATTGTTGATGCCATTACCCGCCGTCATCCCATTTCCCTGGTCATCATCGCCTGCAATACCGCCAGCACCGTGACACTGCCCGCATTACGTGAGCGATTTGCCTTTCCTGTCGTCGGCGTAGTGCCTGCGATTAAACCTGCTGCGCGTCTAACGCGTAACGGTGTGGTCGGGCTGCTTGCAACGCGCGCGACGGTTCGTCGCTCGTATACGCATGAGCTGGTGTCGCAGTTTGCCAAAACCTGCAAGATTGAAATGTTGGGTTCAGCCGAACTGGTTGAGCTGGCTGAGGCCAAACTCCATGGCAAAGAGGTGTCGATAGATGAAATCAGGCGCATTGTACAACCCTGGTTACGTATGGCGGAGCCGCCGGACACAGTGGTGTTAGGCTGTACGCACTTTCCTTTACTGCGCGATGAGCTGCAGCAGATCCTGCCGGAAGGGACGCGTTTAATTGATTCTGGGGCAGCCATAGCCAGACGAACGGCCTGGCTACTGGAAAATGAAGCCCCTGAAGTCCGATCGTCACTGCAAAACGTGGCGTTTTGTACCGAGCTGGATGGCGAAGCGGTGCAATTGTCACCGGTTTTGCAGCGTTATGGCTTCCCATTGCTTGAAAAACTGGCGCTTTAGAAGGTTTTCGTTGAAAAAAACAGCACTCGGAAAATTTATTGAAATTAGCCCTTGTCAGCCGAAAAGAACTCCCTATAATGCGCCTCCACTGACACGGCACAACGGAATACGAAGCGCCGGGTTAAGTAAGGTTCAGAACGATTCGAACCGGTCAGTTAAGCAAAAATAAGTGCTTGACTGATAAAGCGGAAAGCGTAATATATGCAGCCCGCGCCACAGAGAAGTGTGGCACTGCTCTTTAACAATTTATCAGACAATCTGTGTGGGCACTCGCAGGATTGATATCAGCGTCTCCGGACGTAAAA
>NZ_JASCAK010000027.1:0-160816 GCF_029967885.1 Pantoea sp. V106_11 | reverse complement strand
ACCGTAATCACCTGCTCAGCACTGGCCGCCGTTCCCGCCGCGTTGCTCACGGTCACGTTGAGCGTGGTGGTGCCCGCGGCCAGCGCGGTCAGCGCCGCCGAAGGTACGCTCAGGCTCCAGCTGCCGTCGGCCCCGACGGTCGTGGTATAGGTCTGGCCGCCCAGCGTCACGGTGACGGTCTGGCCCGCCTCCACGTTGCTGGTGGTGCCGGAGACCAGCTGATCGCTGGCCTTCTCGCTGTTGTCCAGGACGTTGTCACCGGCAAAGGGATTAACGGTCAGGGTCGGTGTTGCTGGCGTTCCAGGCGTTCCCGGTGCTGCCGGTGTGTCACCGCCTCCGCCTCCGCCGCGACTGGTGCCCAGTGCTAAGCCCCCCAGTCCCAACAGGCCAACACCACTCGCCGTCATCAGGCCGGTAGAAATATTGCTGTTATCAGCCAGCAGGAGCGGCTCCACGTTATCAAGTGACTCAAATCCGGGCGTCACGGATGTTGTCGCTAAATCTGTTGCGCCTGCCGTCGTGGGAAAGAGTGCATGCTCTGGTGGGTTCACGCCATCATCAAAGACCAGTTCACTGTGGTCGCCTGCGGCATCGTCGAGGAAGAATTTTTTATAGCGAACGGAGCTTCCGTCACGCATCTGGACGATGAGATCGTCGCCCTGACGTTGGTATTGTACGACAGCCTCACGCGTACCATTAATGCGTACTACGCTCGGTTCATTAAGAGTGATCGTTTGCGTTAAGCCGCCGTCGACCTGAGACGTAAGCGTACCATTTGCACGGGAAATGATATCGACGCGACTTTGAGTGAGTTCTGCCATCTTGACCTTGCTCCACCAGAATATCTAATTAGCTGAAATGAAAACCATAAACATAAGTTATGATTTTTCATTGACGTTTTTTCATGCTGTGTATCGGAAAACGTTTCAGCCTGGCGGAGGCGGTTTAAGCAAACAGACGAAGTAAAAGGCAACTCCGCAAGTATTGACTTTGTTTTTTTAACATTTGTATTAATCGATGCTCACAAATGGCAACATCGTGCAATCAATAGTTAACTTTCTGCGTTTAAAAATCAATCATAAGATGCAGTTTTATTTATGAATTAATAAAAATAACATTAGCAATTTTTGTGATTTATCAGGGAGGGAAAAGGCGGAATGCATGTTATTGCATGTCAAAATATTGCTAAATATTTCCAGTAAATTGCAAAAGTGCCGGAAATGTCTCTATTTTTTTGTTTTCTGGGTTCCTGCCCGATACTGAAATTCAGCTAAGCAATTCACATCACTAAACTGTGATGCAGATCGTTCCTGAAAGAGGGCCGGTGCAGGGTTTACCCGCGGGTTATGCCAGGAAAGTTCTGGAAAAAAAATTTGTCGCGGTAAAAGTCGGTACACTGGCCGCTGACAGGGCTGATAAAAGCGGTCCGGAAAACCTGTTAAACCTGTGTTCTCACAGCGTTTTGCAGCCAATTAATGCTACACTTTTCTGCTTTGCTACTGATGAATTAGGGCCATGACAGCATTGGATGCCGCAAAATCAACTCCCTCTGACCGCCGCCTGAGCGGGGGCACACGCATCATTTTTTTGATCAATGGCCTGGGAATGTCAGCCTGGGCGCCACTGGTGCCCTATGCACGCGATCGCTTGCATTTAGATGGTGCTTCCCTGGGGGCCCTGTTGCTGTGTCTGGGTATCGGTTCATTGCTCGCGATGCCGGTAACCGGCACGTTGGTGGCGCGCTTTGGCTGCCGTACAGTGATGATATTTTCAACGCTACTGGTGTTATGTATGATGCCGCTGCTCGCCACAGTGCAAACGCATCTTTTCATGGCCGCCGCGTTGATGCTGTTTGGTGCCGGACTCGGCATGCTGGACGTCGCCATGAATTATCAGGCCGTAGAAGTGGAAAAAGCAGCTGGCAAGCCGATGATGTCAGGCTTTCATGCTTTTTTTAGCCTGGGCGGTATTCTGGGTGCCGGGGCGGTCAGCCTGCTGTTGAGCCTGGGATTGACGCCACTGCTTTCCGTGCTGATCGTGATGGCCGTGATGATGGTGCTGTTGTTGTGGCGAATCCCCACCTTTATGAATCAGCGTTTGCACCAGCCCGATCAGCCGTGGCTGGTCATCCCACGTGGACGCGTCGCCTTTCTGGGCATGCTGTGTTTTATTCTGTTTTTAGCAGAGGGCGCCGTGCTCGACTGGGGCGCACTCCTGCTGTTGCAAAACCCTGTGATGACGACCGCGCATGCCGGGCTCGGCTACGCGCTGTTTTCCGTTGCCATGACAGTTGGGCGTTTTAGCGGGGATAAAATTATTCATCGCTTCGGCCGTTATCCTGTCATGTTGGTGGGCGCGCTGGCGGCGGCATCAGGAATGGCATTAGCGGTGCTCCTCCCATGGCCCGAAGCTTCATTGCTGGCGTTCTTACTGGTCGGCTTTGGATTATCGAATACCGTGCCGATGTTGTTCAATGCGGCAGGTAACCAGCATGATATGCCGGCTAACCTGGCGATTTCCGCCATGACAACGTTGGGATATGCAGGTATTCTTTCTGGTCCGGCGTTGATCGGGTTCATTTCTCAATGGATTAGCCTTAGCGGTGCGTTTTTACTCATAGCACTGTTATTGTTGGCTGTGGCTGTCAGTGCGCGCAACGTTGCGCGATAATTCAGGTATCTGAGACGCTATGTTGTATAAGTTTCCGCTGACATCCGGCAATGTCACTCGCTTTTTTATCGTATTTAATCTGGTGCTGTTACTGGCGCTAGGCTTTATGGTGCAAAACTCCGTCAATGCCTGGTTGACCGACAAACGTTACGCCATGGCGGATATGGCGCGAGATATTCAGAAACGTATTGATGCCTACCGTTTCGTTACCTGGCAGATTTATGAAAACCTGTCGACCAGTGCTGCCGGTACGCCTCCTGCCAGTAATCTGCAAGAGACGCGCCTGCGTCCGGATGTCTACTATCTGGAAAAAACGCGCCGCAAAACCGAAGCGCTGATTTTCGGGTCCCATGACAGCAGCACGCTGGATATGTCGATGCGAATGTCCAGCTATCTGGACACCTTATGGGGTGCAGAAACGCCGACCTGGTCCATGTACTTTTTAAATGGTCAGGACAACAGCCTGATCATGATCTCCACCCTGCCGCTGAAAGACATGACGACGCGTTACAAAGAGAATGCCATCAGTTCTCTGGTTGAGGCACGACGTGCTGAAATGCTGCAGCAGGCCAATGCGCTGGATGAGCGTGAAAGCTTTTCTCCCCTTCGCCATCTTGCCTTTCAGAACGACCACTATTTTACGTTGCGCACCACGTTTAATCAGCCCGGTCATCTGGCGACCGTGGTGGCATTTGATCTGCCCATCAACGACTTAATTCCCCTGAATATGCCGGTGGAGAATTTCCAGCTGCGTCAGGATGCCACGCTGAATAACAACGCCAGCAGCAATCAGGACGATGTTGAAACCACACAGGTAGCCCTGGTCAATCACGATATTGAAATCGCCGCTGCACTACCCAGTACATCGCTACAGCTGGTTTACCGTGTGCCGCTCTTACGCCTGTTGCTCGACAGCGCACATAATTTGATGTGGCCGCTGCTGATTAACCTGGTGCTGTTTTTACTCTCGCTTAGCGGCATGTTGTTGCTACGTCAGCAGTCTCTGCGACCCAGTGAGAATCAAAGCGCCGAGCTGGATTCGCTCCGGGTGCTCAATCAGGAGATTGTGGCCAGTTTGCCCGTTGGCCTGCTGGTCTATGATTTTGCCAGTAACCGCACGCTGTTGAGCAATAAAATCGCTGAGCATCTTTTGCCTCACCTGAATCTGCAGAAAATCATCAATATGTCCGACCAGCATCAGGGCGTACTGCAAGCCACCATCAACAATGAAGTGTATGAGATTCGTCACGCACGAAGCGTGCTGTCTCCGCATACCCAACTGTTCATGATGCGCGATCAGGATCGCGAGCTGCTGGTGAATAAGAAACTGCAAAAAGCGCAACAGGTGTTAGATCGCAACCACCAGATGCGTCAGCAACTGCTGCATCATCTTGGTCACGCGTTAAATCAGCCGCTGGAAAAAATTGTCTCGCAGCTGGTGCACCTGAGCCAGCGAGAGAATGACGAAAGCGTGCTGGATATTCTGGATGAGAGCCAGTCACTGGCACGTCTGGTTGACGATATTGTGCTGCTGAATCGCCTTGAAGCGCACGACTGGTCGCCTGACGCCAGTGTGTTTAATCTGCAGGAACTTCTGGACGAAATCGCGCTGGAAAGCCTGCCACTGCTGCGTCGTAAAGGGTTATCGTTGGTGGTGAATAATCATCAGCCGAACGATGAAGTACGCTTTGGCGATCGCCGTGCCCTGCGCAAAGTGCTGACGACGCTAATGCACTATGCCCTGATCACCACGCGCTGGGGCAAGATTACCCTTGAGGTAAAAACCGCCGAACAGCACCCTGACCGCCTCTATATCGAGCTGGTGGATACGGGAGCTGGGCTCACGATCGATGAACTGGCCAATGTCGATTTTCCGTTCCTGGGCGATACCAGCCAGGATCGTTATGGTCAGGCTTCGGGCATGGCCTTTTTCCTGTGCAAACAGCTGTGCAAGCAAATGGGCGGCAGCCTGGAAATCGTTGCCAAGGCGGACATTGGCACCCGATATAACATTCAGCTTCCGCTCACGCTTGAAGAGAAGCACGAAGACGATCAAGAGAAGATTCTCGAAGGGATTACCGCCCTGGTTGAGATTGCCGTTGAAGACGTGCACAAGATCGTCTGTCGCCATCTGGAGAACTGGGGCGCACGCTGCCTGACGCCGGATGAACGTATCTCAGGCCAGGATCACGATGTACAGATTACTGACGATCCCAGCAAACTCAGCGGCTGGGCTTTATTGCTGGCGGAGGATGAACCCGGCCATCATGCTTTAAACGACCAACAGTATCGCGTCAATTTCAATCTCAGCAATGCATTACTTGATGCCTTGCTGGCACTGATTGAGAAGCAATTGTCCCACGATGTGATGGAGGATGACACTGAAGATGACGCCGGCACGGCACTGTTAAGTGGAGGCTATTTCCAGCTGTTTACTGAGACAGTACCGGATGATGTAAAGAGATTGTATACTGAGTCAGCGATATCAGATTATGCCTCGCTTGCTCAGACAGCTCATCGCCTTAAGGGCGTGTTTGCTATGCTCAATTTGACACCGGGCAAACAGCTTTGTGAAGCGTTAGAACACCACATCAAAGTATGTGACGATTCAAACATTAAAAATACCACCAGTAATATTGACGCTTATGTCAATCAACTGCTGCAGCAAGGTAACCAATAAGATGAATAACTTGAATGTAATTATTGCCGATGATCACCCAATTGTTCTTTTCGGTATCCGAAAGTCTCTGGAACAAATTGAGTGGGTTAACGTTGTAGGTGAATTTGAAGATTCAACGGCGCTAATCAACAACCTGTCCAAACTTGATGCGAACGTCCTGATCACCGACCTCTCTATGCCAGGGGAAAAATACGGCGACGGTATTACGCTGATTAAATATATCAAACGTCACTATCCCGATCTGTCCATCATTGTTCTGACAATGAACAATAACCCAGCCATTCTGAGCTCGGTGCTGGATCTGGATATTGAAGGCATTGTCCTGAAACAGGGGGCGCCAACCGATTTGCCAAAAGCGCTGGCGGCACTGCAGAAAGGCAAGAAATATACGCCGGAAAGCGTCGCCAAACTGCTGGAGAAAATCAGCGCGGGCGGCTATGGCGATAAACGTCTGTCACCTAAAGAGAGCGAAGTATTACGCCTCTTTGCTGAAGGTTTCCTGGTGACCGAAATTGCCAAGAAGCTGAACCGCAGTATTAAGACCATCAGTAGCCAGAAAAAATCGGCCATGATGAAGCTGGGCGTGGATAATGATATCGCCCTGCTCAACTACCTGTCGTCCGTCAGTGCGACACAAATCGATAAAGATTAAGTCCTCAGGCGGTGCGTTTCGCACCGCCTCTTTTCCCTGCTACCCTACCCGCGTTTTCCGTACCCGCTCTGCATAAATGCCCAGCGTTGTTTTCAACACGTCTAAGGTCACCGGCTTCGACAAACAATTGTCCATCCCTGCATCCATGCAGCGCTGTTTTTCTTCTGCCAGCGCGTTGGCGGTGACGCCGACTACCGGGAACACGTGCCCCAGTTGGCGCAGCCGCTGCGTCAGGCGATAGCCATCCATATTCGGCATGTTGACATCGGTAAGCACGATATCGATGTTATTACGACTGAGAACGTTTAACGCATCGACGCCGTCCTGGGCGGTCTTGACCTGATAACCCAGGGTGCCAAGCTGTTCTGACAGCAGCATACGGTTGATAGGATGATCGTCAACGATCAGTACCATAATGTCGTCATTATGAATTTTCTCTTCCACCGGACCGTCGAGCGCCAGGCCATCGTTCACCTCCGCGTCAACCGTAATCCGGTAAATGCGCGCCAGCAGCGTGGGTAACTCATGTAGGGTTGCCGTGCTGTGGATCCAGCGTCCCGTCTGAGGCTCACGAGGCATGTCCACGTGCGAACCGTCAAAAGTGATAACCGCCCGCACTGGCGCGTGGATGTCGGGCACGTAATCTGTCAGCACCACATCATCACTGCCCGGCTGGGCCTGATATTCAGCAACCTGGATACCATGCTGCTTTAGCAGCCGTTCAAGGTACTGCGCCAGATATTCATTGCGCATCGCCAGCCAGATTTTCTTATCCTGTAAGCCGTCCAGCAGCGGAATGGAAGGCTGTTTACCGTTGTAGATCGGAATACGGACAATAAACTGGCTTCCCATCCCCGGCTCAGACTCAACCTCAATGTCACCGTCCATCATGTTGATCAGTTTTTCACAGATCGCCAGCCCCAATCCGGTCCCCTGGAAATTACGCTGTACGCCGTTGCCCACCTGGAAAAAGGGATCAAACAGTCGGGTCAACTCTTTAGCCGGAATACCCACACCGGTATCACGCGTGCGGAACGCCAGATAGCCTTGTGTGACATAGGCATGCAGAATAATACAGCCCGTATGGGTGAATTTAATGGCGTTATTCAGAAGGTTAGAAATCACCTGCTGCAGTCGCAGAGGATCACCATCAAGTGCCTGCGGAACATCGTGCTCGATATAGCAGTAAAGCGTCAGGCGCTTCTTCACCACCAGGGAGAGATAGTTTCCGACAATATGGGTGATCACTTCGCGCGGCGAGAAAGGTCGCGGCTCTATTTTCAACTGTTCCGATTCAATTTTGGAGAAGTCGAGAATATCGCTGATGATCTTCAATAGCAGGCTGGAAGAGTTATTCATCGCGGTCACCAGCGAGTCTATACCGCTCGGCAGCTGCCGCGTCTGCAGCAGATCCAGGTTACCAATGATGCCATACAACGGCGTACGAAGTTCGTGACTGACCGTTGCCAGGAACATGGATTTCGACTGGCTGGCCTGCTCTGCCGCGTGGGCCATTTCCTGTAAGGATTGCTCCATGCGCACGCGGGCGGAGACATCCACCAGCACACAGATCGCCACGTTTTCATTGCGGTAGCGGGAATGCACAAAGCTGATTTGCAGGTTAGTATTACTGCCCGTCAGGACATCAACAAAGTTAACCTGCTGCCCGCCGATGATCTCATTTAATCGCTTACGGTCTTCCTGCGTCAGCAGCGTCAGATAGTTGTGTGCCAACTCGTTACTGAGAATATTGGTACCATCGCTGGTGCGTAAAATGCAGATCCCTACCGGCGCTGAAGCGACAATTTTACGGTTGAACTGCTCGTGCTCTTCCAGCCGGTGTGCGTTTTCTTCCGCTGGCAAAAACATGCGTCTCTCAAACAGCCAGGCAAGCGTAAACAGCAGGATGGCGCTCAGGATATTCAGCAACAGGGCATTGATCATCATCAGTTTGAGCTGATCGACCAGCACATCGGTAGAGACCGACCACACCACGTTAAGATTCGACGGTGGCAACGGTTTTTTCAGCACCAGCTGACGGTAACCGTCAAGATAGCCAAACCAGGTTTTATCATCAGGCAATTCATTTAATGAAAAGCCCAAACCGCCCCGGCGCGAGGTCAGGAGCGGAGCGTAATTTTCATCCGTAATCGTTGCCGTGACGGGCAGGCTACCGGGCTGAATAAACGCATCAAGCTGGATATTTTGCTCGACGCCCAGCAGGGCCTGAAGTTTATCCGCCACGTAGATCGGCATGATAACAGAGAAGTTTCCTACGCCTGGCTGGGCGCTGCTGTTTACCCAGTAGACCGGGTTGCGACGCTCCTCTTCCGAACTGTTGCGGTAGCGCTGAAGGTTTTCCTGCAACAGCTTGAGGCTGTTATCGCGGTTAACGTTGTTACCAATAGCAAAATCCGCCAGACACTTGTTATCGCCACCAATGAGGAACACCCGGTTGAGCTCATAAGATGAGGCGAAATGACTCCTCCAGTAATTGATATAGTTACTGAGTGAGTCCAGTGAGTTGCGCCAGGTCGCGCTCATGGCGGTGCAGTCATCACTGGAAAAAAGGGGGGTAAACTGCGGTTGAATCGTCTTTCCTGCCGTTGACCGATCCGAGGCTTCTCCCCCGGCGCTGGCGCTGGTGAGGTGGTTTTCAGCGATGAACTTAAGCTCGCGCATCTTGCCCGCTGAGAGGCGAACGTACCAGTCAATTGTGCCGTAGTTGCCAGCAAATTCCTGCCGTACCTTGTTCTCTTTATCGTGAAGTACGCTAATGATGTAGAAGGTGGTCAGCACCGCGCCCAGTAGCCAGATTAGCAGCGCCAACGCGCGAAACAGATAGCGCGAAATGCGAAGCGTCGTGCGGAAAGAGACTAGATATTTCAAAGGTAACTCGCAGGTGGCAAGGTTAGTCGCATCGTGGGATTTTTAATGCTCATACACTAGCTTTATCGCAGCAAAAAAGCCAGTCGGTGACGGGCACCGGGCGCAGTTTGGGACTATTTGCCCCTGAGGAAATCATCCTTTGCCAAACCTGCCGCAAAAAAAACGGCAGGTCGGGTGATCCCTGACCTGCCGTTGCTCTTAACGTACGACGCGCTAATTACTCATCGTCGTCCGCTGCGGGTACGTCATCGTCGTCATTGTCGACTTCAGGTACGATATCGTCATCCCCTTCCGCCACGCTGCCGTCGATGGAGTCCAGCTCTTCTTCTTCCACCGGCTCAGCCACGCGTTGCAGTCCGACCACGTTCTCGTCCTCTGCCGTACGAATCAGAATCACACCCTGGGTATTACGGCCCACGATGCTGACTTCAGACACACGGGTTCTCACCAGGGTGCCGGCATCAGTGATCATCATGATCTGATCGCTGTCGACCACCTGCACTGCACCAATCACCGGGCCATTACGCTCGGTCACTTTGATGGAGATCACGCCCTGCGTCGCACGGGATTTGGTTGGATACTCACTGTTCGCGGTACGCTTACCGTAGCCGTTCTGCGTCACGGTAAGAATCGCGCCCTCTTCACGCGGCACAATCAGGGAAACCACACGATCGTTTTGCGCCAGCTTGATACCGCGTACGCCCGAGGCCGTACGGCCCATGGCACGCACGGCAGATTCGGCGAAGCGAACCACTTTACCGGCGGCCGAGAACAGCATCGCCTCGTCGTTACCGTTGGTCAGCGCTACGCCAATCAGCTCGTCATCATCGCGCAGGTTAATGGCGATGATACCGGCGCTGCGTGGACGGCTGAACTCCTGCAGACCGGTTTTCTTCACCGTGCCGCTCGCGGTTGCCATAAAGATATTGAAGCCTTCGGTGTATTCGCGCACAGGCAGAATCGCCGTGATACGTTCATTCGCTTCAAGCGGCAACAGGTTGACGATTGGACGTCCACGTGCCCCACGGCTGGCTTCCGGCAGCTGGTAAACCTTCATCCAGTAGAGTCGGCCACGGCTGGAGAAGCACAGAATCGTATCGTGGGTGTTTGCCACCAACAGACGATCGATAAAATCTTCTTCTTTAATGCGGGCGGCAGACTTGCCTTTGCCACCGCGACGCTGCGCTTCGTAATCACTCAGCGGCTGATATTTTACATAGCCCTGATGCGACAGCGTGACGACCACATCTTCCTGATTGATCAGGTCCTCGATGTTGATGTCTGCGCTGTTCGCAGTGATTTCCGTGCGGCGCTCATCGCCGAACTGATCGCGCATCAGTTCCAGCTCTTCGCGAATGACTTCCATCAGGCGCTCAGAACTTCCCAGGATGTGGAGCAACTCCGCAATTTGATCCAGCAGCTGTTTGTATTCATCCAGCAGCTTTTCATGCTCAAGCCCGGTCAGTTTCTGTAAACGTAAGTCCAGAATGGCCTGAGCCTGCTGTTCAGTCAGGTAATATTTACCCTCACGAATACCAAACTGCGCTTCCAGCCACTCTGGGCGGGCAGCATCATCACCGGCACGCTCCAGCATGGCAGACACGTTGCCCAGATCCCAGGATTGTGCGATCAGGCCCGCTTTCGCTTCGGCAGGCGTGGGCGCACGGCGGATCAGCTCAATGATCGGATCGATGTTAGCCAGCGCAATCGCCAGGCCTTCAAGGATATGCGCACGATCGCGAGCTTTGCGCAGTTCAAAAATCGTACGACGCGTGACCACTTCACGACGATGGCGAACGAAGGCTTCCAGAATCTCCTTCAGTGCCATAATCTTCGGCTGGCCCTGATGCAGCGCCACCATGTTGATACCGAAAGAGGTTTGCAACTGAGTCAGTGAATAGAGGTTGTTGAGGACGACTTCACCAACCGCATCGCGCTTGATTTCAATGACAATACGCATGCCGTCTTTATCAGACTCATCACGCAGCGCACTGATGCCTTCAACGCGTTTTTCTTTCACCAGCTCGGCGATTTTCTCAATCAGGCGCGCTTTGTTCACCTGATACGGCAGTTCGTGAATGATGATGGTTTCACGCCCGGTTTTGGCGTCCACTTCCACTTCACCACGGGCACGGATATACACTTTACCGCGACCGGTGCGATAGGCTTCTTCAATGCCGCGACGACCGTTAATGATGGCCGCTGTCGGGAAGTCAGGCCCCGGAATGTGCTCCATCAGCCCTTCGATGCTGATGTTTTCATCTTCGATATAGGCGAGGCAGCCGTTGATCACTTCACGCAGGTTGTGCGGTGGAATGTTGGTTGCCATGCCGACTGCGATACCGGACGAACCGTTTACCAGCAGGTTAGGAATTTTGGTGGGCAGAACTTCAGGGATCTGCTCGGTGCCGTCGTAGTTCGGAACGAAATCAACGGTCTCTTTTTCCAGGTCAGCTAACAGGTCGTGGGCGATTTTGGACATGCGCACTTCGGTATAACGCATCGCCGCAGCGGAGTCGCCGTCGATGGATCCGAAGTTGCCTTGACCGTCCACCAGCATGTAACGCAGGGAGAAAGGCTGGGCCATACGTACAATGGTGTCGTAAACGGCAGAATCACCATGGGGGTGATATTTACCGATAACGTCACCGACGACGCGGGCAGATTTTTTATAGGGTTTGTTCCAGTCATTACCCAGTTCGCTCATCGCGTATAGTACGCGGCGATGTACTGGCTTCAGGCCATCACGCACATCGGGTAAAGCTCGGCCAACGATGACCGACATGGCGTAATCGAGGTAAGAATTTTTTAACTCTTCTTCGATATTAACCGGTGTAATTTCTCTCGCAAGGTCGCTCATGGAGCCGCTATCCCTCTACTAATCCCGGATTTTAAAGGTGCGAAAGTATATCACAGAGCAATTCGCTGGTGAACGTTAACCACCTTATTAAGGTGCTTTTCCTCAAGTTGATAAGGTGCGTCAGAGTCAGTTAAGCGTTTATACTGATGTCACGTTTTGTCAGGAGTCACGATTCAATGAATGCACAACCACAGAATCATCAGCACAATGTCGATGCACAGGAAATTGCCAAGTTTGAGGCCGTTGCCTCGCGCTGGTGGGATCTGGAGGGCGAATTTAAACCGCTGCACCGTATTAACCCTCTGCGGCTGGGCTATATTGCGCAACACAGCAACGGGCTGTTCGGCAAGAAAGTCCTGGATGTTGGCTGTGGCGGCGGCATCCTGGCCGAAAGCATGGCGCGGGAAGGCGCGGTGGTCACCGGGCTGGATATGGGTGCCGAACCGCTGGAAGTGGCGCGTCTGCATGCCCTGGAGAGCGGCGTCACGCTCAGCTATGTGCAACAGACGGTTGAAGAGCACGCCAGCGCGCATGCGGGCGAATACGATGTGGTGACCTGCATGGAGATGCTGGAGCATGTGCCCGATCCGCGTTCGGTGGTGCATGCCTGCGCGCAGTTGGTGAAACCCGGCGGTGAGGTGTTCTTTTCTACCATTAACCGTAATCCCAAAGCCTGGCTGATGGCCATTTTTGGTGCTGAGTATGTGCTGCGCATGGTGCCGCGCGGCACGCATGATGTGAAAAAATTTATCCGCCCTTCCGAACTGCTGGGCTGGGTCGATGAAACACCGCTTCGTGAGCGCAATATGATTGGCCTGCACTACAACCCCATCACCGATAAGTTTCGTCTGGGTAACGGTGTGGATGTGAACTACATGATACACACGCATCACGGCGACGCCTGATAAACCTGCAGCGTGCGGCTGTGCCCTGCCCACGCTGCTGTCATCCTGTTGTCATCTGCGCAGGTTAGCGTTTCAGAGGGGCGGATCCAGGCCATTGGCTGAGACAGTATCTGCACGTTTTGCTCTCCCGCGCTGAGGTGTTGGAAAAGTTAGCGCAATGTTTGAAAAATCAGCGGTCGATCATAAATTGCAATATTTTCTCTGAATGGTTGACACGACCTGCGGCCTTACGAGACGCGGCTTAAGAAAACCCTCAGAAAATACAACCCCCGCAGACATCATTTTTTCCTCTTGTTAAGCGCCAGCAAAATACTAGAATAAGCCTCCATATTGTTATGCATATCGTCAACAACCCCAAGATGTAGTGTTTATCCACAACATTATTCACAATGAATATGCTGTGTATAAATCGGGATTTCTTTTAATTATTGGATACTCACGCAAAGGTAAAAACGCGACATGAACCAAAGTCTGCTCGTTACTAAACGCGATGGCCGCCAGGAGCGCATTGATCTCGACAAAATTCACCGTGTCCTCGACTGGGCGGCCGAAGGGCTGAACAATGTGTCGGTTTCACAGGTAGAGCTGCGTTCCCACATTCAGTTTTATGATGGCATCAAAACGTCTGACATCCATGAAACGATCATCAAGGCCGCTGCAGACCTTATTTCTCGCGATGCCCCTGACTATCAATACCTTGCTGCCCGACTGGCAATCTTCCACCTGCGTAAAAAAGCTTACGGTCAGTTTGAACCGCCCGCGCTGTACGATCAGGTTGTTAAGATGGTCGATCTGGGCAAGTACGATCGCCATCTGCTGGAAGACTACAGCCGTGAAGAGTTCGAGCAGATGGATGGCTTTCTCGACCACTGGCGCGATATGAATTTCTCCTACGCGGCCGTGAAGCAGTTAGAAGGCAAATACCTGGTTCAGAACCGCGTTTCCGGTGAGATCTACGAAAGTGCCCAGTTCCTGTATATCCTGGTCGCCGCCTGCCTGTTCTCAGGTTATCCGCGCGATACGCGTATGGATTACATCAAGCGTTTCTACGATGCGATCTCGACCTTCAAAATCTCGCTGCCAACGCCCATCATGTCGGGAGTGCGTACGCCTACTCGTCAGTTCAGCTCCTGCGTGCTGATTGAGTGCGGCGACAGCCTGGATTCGATCAATGCCACCTCCAGCGCCATTGTGAAATACGTTTCTCAGCGCGCGGGCATTGGTATCAACGCCGGACGTATCCGCGCGCTAGGCAGCCCTATCCGTGGTGGCGAAGCATTCCACACGGGCTGTATCCCGTTCTATAAGCACTTCCAGACTGCGGTGAAATCCTGTTCGCAGGGCGGCGTTCGTGGCGGCGCAGCCACGCTGTTCTACCCAATGTGGCACCTGGAAGTCGAAAGCCTGTTAGTGCTGAAAAACAACCGTGGCGTTGAAGGCAACCGCGTGCGTCATATGGACTATGGCGTGCAGCTCAACAAAATGATGTATCAGCGTCTGCTTAAAGGCGAAGACATCACGCTGTTCAGCCCGTCAGACGTGCCTGGCCTGTACGATGCCTTCTTTGCCGATCAGGATGAGTTTGAGCGCCTCTACACCAAATATGAAAAAGACAGCAGCATTCGCAAGCAGCGAGTGAAAGCCGTGGATCTGTTCTCGCTGATGATGCAGGAACGCGCCTCAACGGGCCGTATCTACATCCAGAACGTCGATCACTGCAACACACACAGCCCGTTTGACGCCAGCATCGCGCCGGTTCGCCAGTCTAACCTGTGTCTGGAAATTGCGCTGCCGACCAAGCCGCTGAGCGACGTCAACGACGAGAACGGTGAAATCGCGCTGTGTACGCTGTCAGCGTTCAACCTGGGCGCCATTGACAGCCTGGACGATCTGGAAGAGCTGGCGACCCTGGCGGTACGTGCGCTGGATGCCCTGCTCGATTATCAGGATTACCCGATTCCTGCCGCACAACGCGGTGCGATGGGCCGTCGCACGCTGGGTATTGGCGTGATTAACTTTGCTTACTACCTGGCGAAGCACGGCGTGCGTTACTCCGACGGCAGCGCCAACGGCCTGACGCACAAAACCTTTGAAGCCATTCAGTATTACCTGCTGAAAGCCTCAAACGAGCTGGCGAAAGAGCAAGGTGCCTGCCCGTGGTTTAATGAAACCACCTATGCGCAGGGCGTACTGCCGATCGACACCTACAAGAAAGATCTGGATGCGATTTGCAATGAGCCGCTGCACCTGGACTGGGAAACCCTGCGTGAGCAGATTAAAACCCACGGTCTGCGTAACTCAACGCTTTCTGCGCTGATGCCGTCTGAAACCTCATCGCAGATTTCAAACGCCACCAATGGTATTGAGCCGCCGCGTGGTCATATCAGCATCAAGGCATCCAAAGACGGTATTCTGCGTCAGGTGGTGCCGGAGTATGAGCGTCTTAAAGATCAGTACGAACTGCTGTGGGATATGCCCTCCAACGACGGTTACCTGCAGCTGGTTGGCGTGATGCAGAAATTTATCGATCAGGCGATTTCGTCTAACACCAACTACGATCCGTCACGCTTCCCGAATGGCAAAGTGCCGATGAAGCAGTTGCTGAAAGATCTGCTGACCGCCTATAAGTTCGGCGTGAAGACGCTCTATTATCAAAACACCCGTGATGGTGCGGAAGATGCGCAGGATGATCTGGCACCTTCTATTCAGGATGATGGCTGCGAAAGCGGCGCCTGTAAGATCTGACGGTCGGGCGGGAGCCATTCCCGCCCACATTTTCCCGCGAGGCCGGTGCTGAGCCTCGTCTACATTGGACAGTTTTTTATGGCTTACTCCACTTTTTCTCAGAATAAAAATGACCAGTTGAAAGAGCCGATGTTTTTCGGTCAGTCCGTTAACGTGGCCCGTTTTGACCAGCAGAAATACGATATCTTTGAAAAGCTGATCGAAAAGCAGCTTTCGTTCTTCTGGCGTCCTGAAGAGGTCGATGTTTCACGCGATCGCATCGATTACCAGGCCCTGCCCGATCACGAAAAACACATTTTTATCAGCAACCTGAAATATCAGACGCTGCTGGACTCCATTCAGGGACGCAGCCCAAACGTGGCGCTGCTGCCGCTGATCTCCATTCCTGAGCTGGAAACCTGGATCGAAACCTGGGCATTCTCAGAGACAATCCACTCACGCTCCTATACCCACATCATTCGTAACATCGTAAACGACCCGGCGGTGGTGTTTGACGATATCGTGACCAACCAGCAGATTCTGGCACGTGCTCAGGATATCTCGCAGTACTACGATGATCTGATTGAGATGACCAGCTACTGGCATCTGTTAGGTGAAGGCACCCATCAGGTTAACGGTAAGTCCGTCACCGTCAGCCTGCGTGCCCTGAAAAAGCAGTTGTATATCTGTCTGATGAGCGTCAACGCGCTGGAAGCCATCCGTTTCTATGTCAGCTTTGCCTGCTCGTTTGCGTTTGCCGAGCGTGAGCTGATGGAAGGCAATGCGAAAATCATCAAGCTGATTGCCCGCGACGAAGCCTTACATCTGACCGGTACTCAGCACATGCTAAACCTGCTGCGCACTGGCGAAGACGATCCTGAGATGAAAGAGATCGCCGCCGAATGTCGTGAAGAGTGTTTTGAACTGTTCAAAAAAGCGGCACTGCAGGAAAAAGAGTGGGCGGAATACCTGTTCAGCGGCGGTTCGATGATCGGCCTGAACAAAGATATCCTGTGTCAGTATATTGAATACATTACCAATATTCGCATGCAGGCGGTTGGCCTCGATCTGCCTTTCGAAACGCGTTCTAACCCGATTCCCTGGATCAACGCCTGGCTGGTGTCGGACAACGTTCAGGTGGCACCGCAGGAAGTGGAAGTCAGCTCCTATCTGGTCGGTCAGATTGACTCCGAAGTGGGCGAAAACGACTTCGACGATTTCCAGTTGTAATGATGAGCCGTTCCGTTGTTATTCTGCGCAGTTCCGGTACCCGACTGGAGGGCGCAGACGATCACCCTAACCTGCTGACGATGCTGGAAGCCAACAACCTGTGTGTTGAGTTCCAGTGCCGTGAGGGCTATTGCGGCTCCTGCCGGATGCGGCTACTGAGCGGCGAAGTCGACTACGCGGAAAAGCCGCTGGCGTTTATTGAGCAGGGCGAGATCCTGCCCTGCTGCTGTAAGGCGAAGGGCGAGATCGAGCTTGAACTCTAGGCTCGCATCTCAGGCAATTAAAAAACCGTCATTCCAACCGAATGGCGGTTTTTTTTCTGGCGCTGGCTCAGGGAATACGGGCAATCACCTTGATTTCAAAATCGAAGCCAGCCAGCCAGGTGAGATCAACAACGCCACGTCCGCAGCATAAAACCGTCAGCGCGCGCCGCTTAACGATTTGTCGACGCTTTCATAAGACAGGCTGGGCGACGCCAGCCCCTTACGTAAGCTCAGGCTTAGTGCTTCACCGTTTCGATCACATCGATCCAGCCGTGCCCTGTGCTTACCTCACTGCCGTGTAGCCAACGGCGCAACATGTTCATCGCCATCATCGCCACCACTTTTTGCCGGGTTTCCAGATTATGACGACCGTGGTTAAACTTCACGCGTTGTCCCCAGGTCGCCTCCGGCGTGTGTAGCGCAACGGAAATCTCGCCTTCGCTCAGGTTGCCGACCGACAGGGCCAACGGCGTCTGCAGCCTCGCCGCCAGCGCCTGCGTGCGCATCACCTGTACCTCAAGGCTTTCGTCCTGCTGCGGCAGAATTTCGGTGGCGCTCAGGGGAACCTCAGCCGAAGCCAACTGCCAGTTGAGTAACCCCGCCGTGTACTGCTCGCTGATTGCGAGACGCAGGTTACGTTGATTCAGTTCTCGCGCCAACAGCGCAGGCAGCCCCTCCAACCCTTCAAAAATCGTGCATTCCGCTAGCAGTAAACGCACCTGCTGCCAGACCTGCTCCATCGCCACGCGCTGTGAGGCAGGCCCGGTGAGCTTAATTTCGATAATGGGCATTGATGAACGGTAGCCCATCAACACATTTTCCGGCAGCGCCAGCGGCTCAAGTTCATTAGCAATATCGCTTTCACCCCGACCAAAGGTCGTCAGCCGCAGGCACAGCGGCGGCTCTGGCAGGTCAAATTTATTTTTCAGGCGGGGGATGATTTGTTGTTCAACCATCACTTTAAATTCAGAGGGTACGCCGGGGGTAAAAAACAGCCAGCAACGGTTGAGCTGCAGGGCAAATCCACAGGCGGTGCCGACCGGATTATCGAGCATTTCGGCATTGGCAGGAATTTCGGCCTGTTTGCGATTGCTGTCGGCCATCACACGTCCACGACTGGCGAACCAGACTTCCATAGTTTCAAGCCAGGCTTCCTGCATCACCAGTTCAACGCCACTCGCCATCGCAGCCGCCTGGGCGCTAAGGTCATCAGATGTGGGCCCCAGGCCGCCGTTAACAATGAGCACATCCGCTTCAAGACTACGTGCCTGTAAGGTCTCAACCAGGGACGACAGGGAATCACCTACCGTTGTACGGCTGGTCATCGGCATTCCGTGCTGAAATAACACATCAGCCAGCCAGGCCGCGTTGGTATCGACGATTTGACCGTGTAACACTTCATCGCCCGTGGACAGCATTTCGACTCTAATCACGTTCTTTCTCCTTGTGCCATTAGGTTCACTTTAGAAAGCCCCTGCGTAAAACACAATCTGTAAGGGAGATTTAGCGTCGAATAAGGCCGCGTCTGGCGAGAGGATAAGGAGGAGATAAGAAGATAAAAAGCAGGCAAGGGATGTTGAGAAAGCGCAAACGGACAGGAGTGAGCCTGCCCGTTGTACGTATTGCACTACGCGTTTAGCTTAACGGCGAGCCAGCAGCAGACCTAAAACCAGCCCTGCCGTTGCACCAATACCGATGCCCTTCCACGGTTTCTCATGAACGTAATCGTCGGCACGGTAAGCAACCTGTTTAGCACGATAGTAGTAGCTATCGGACGCCTGACTAACACGTGACTTTACATCTTCCAGCGCTCGTTCAGCTTTGGTTTTCAGTTCGATGTATTTCTGGTCGGCCGGATCCCCTGATGACTTCAGCACTTCTTCCAGCGTTTCGGTCAGCAGTGCGATATCGTCGTCATAGCCTGTTTCAAAAGATTCAGTCTGTTTTACCATCATTTCCTCCATGTGAATTGCAAAGCACCTGGTTAACTATAGTCCCAAAACAGGGCTTTGCGTGGAACTCCGCCAGGAATTGCCTGAAAATCAGCGTGAGTAAACAAAACGGCAGTGAATCTGTGTCACGCTGGGCGCTACGCAAAGAAGTGTAAGAGATGGCCTGCTGGCAGCGATTTCGCTTCGCTTATTTGATTTATCTGATAAATTTTCAACGAAATGAATTTTTATCTACGCCGACTGTCGTACCCAGCTGTTGCCTGTAATAATCAGGCCATGTGCATATCAATGCGCTGACACGACAGTCACAGCAAACTCGAACAGCTAAGGAATGATCTCTGGCATGAATCGCAGAATGTTTATGAAAGCGTCAATGGCCTTTTCCGCCGTAAGCGGTATGACAGGCTTATCAACGCTGTTCGCGCAATCCGCCTGGGCAGATGATGGCATTGCTGACGGAACCGCAGTACGCTTCGATTTCGATGAGTTGAAGAAGAATGCGGCCGCGCTGGCTAAAAAACCCTGGGGCGGCGCACCCGGCCCCCTTCCCCCCACGTTGGCAACCCTGACACCACAGGCATACAACGACATTCAGTATGATGCCAACCACTCTCTGTGGAACAATATTCCCAATCGCGAACTGGATGTGCAGTTCTTCCACGTAGGCATGGGATTTAAACGCCGCATCCGCATGTTCTCTGTGGACAGCGCCAGTCGTGAAGCACGCGAAATTCATTTTCGTCCTGAGTTGTTTAACTACAACGATGCCAAAGTCGATACCAAACAACTGCAGGGTAAAACGGATCTTGGCTTTGCCGGTTTCCGCGCCTTCAAAAAACCTGAGCTGGCCCGCCGCGACATTGTCTCGTTTCTGGGTGCCAGCTATTTCCGCGCGGTCGATGACACTTATCAGTACGGCCTGTCCGCGCGTGGCGTGGCCATCAACACCTTCAGCAACGGTCAGGAAGAGTTTCCAGACTTTACGGCCTTCTGGTTTGAAACGCCGAAAGCGGAAGACACCACTTTTACCTGCTATGCCTTACTGGACGGTGCCAGCATCACCGGGGCCTATAAGTTTGTCATTCACTGCGAAGCAGAACGCGTGGTCATGGAGATTGAGAATCATCTCTTTGCCCGCAAGGACATTCGTCAGTTAGGCATCTCGCCGATGACCAGCATGTTCAGCTGCGGCACCAACGAACGCCGGATGTGTAACACCTATCATCCGCAGATTCATGACTCCGATCGCCTGGCGATGTGGAGCGGCAAAGGTGAATGGATTGCCCGGCCGTTAAATAATCCTCAGCGCCTGCAGTTCAACGCCTACGAAGACGAAAACCCGCGCGGCTTTGGCCTGCTCCAGCTTGACCATGACTTTGAGAACTATCAGGACGTGATTGGCTGGTATAACAAACGCCCAAGCCTGTGGGTGGAACCGGTAGGCAAATGGGGCAAAGGCGCCATTAACCTGATGGAAATTCCAACCACCGGCGAAACGCTTGATAACATCGTCTGCTTCTGGCAGCCCGCAGAGCCGATCAAAGCCGGTAGCGAATACAATTTTGCCTACAAGCTTTACTGGAGCGCCCTGCCGCCCGTTCAGAGCGATCTGGCCCGCGTAGATGCGACCCGCACCGGCATTGGTGGTTTCCCCGAAGGCTGGGCGCCGGGCGAGCACTTCCCGGATGTCTGGTGCCGCCGTTTCGCTGTGGACTTTATCGGCGGCGACTTGCAGGCAGCCGCACCGAAAGGCATTGAACCGGTGATTACGGTTTCCTCAGGCACCTTTAAACAGGTAGAGATCCTGTATGTCGAACCGATAAAAGGTTACCGCATCCTGTTCGACTGGTATCCCAACAGCGACAGCGTACAGCCCGTCGAGATGCGCCTGTTCCTGCGCACCAAAGACGAAACCCTGAGTGAGACCTGGCTCTATCAGTATGTGCCACCGCCGCCGGACCAGCGTAAATACGTTGACGATCGCCAGATGACCGTAAGCTAACGCTTCCGCCTCACGTGAAATGCATCTCAGGCCAACCGCCGGGATGCATTTTTTTTGTCCGACATGGCATCTGAGCCGTGAGCGGCGCTTTACTGCCCTGCTCTGCGCATATCGATATGGAGAATACCGTCCTCAAGATAGCTGTCGCTGACCGTGATAAAGCCATGTCGCTGATAGAACGCCTCAAGATGCGCCTGAGCAGAGAGAAACTGTGAATGCCCCGGCCAGTGCTGCTCACAACTGGCGATTGCCTGTGTCATCAGCTGGTTGCCTAAGTTCAGGCCACGTGCCTTACTGGATATGATCACGCGTCCGACTTTCACCTCTGCCCCCGCGCGATCGGGTGACAATATGCGCGCGTAGGCCAGCAGATCCCCCTGCGCCATACCGAGAATGTGACGATTCTCGCCCTGCAAATCCAGGCCATCGACGTCCAGATAGGCGCACTGCTGCTCCACGACGAATACCTCACAGCGTAAAGCCAGCGCCGCGTAGAGCTGCGGAACGCTTAAGGCTTGATGCTGAAGATCCAGCCAACTGATATGCATGTCTTATCCTTACTAAAATGGGCCGCCTGCCCGGGAGGCATCACATCACTTTACCGCGCCGGCCTTTCTGCAGCCAGTGAAGATAATGTTGAGGCCAGGCCATGGTCGGCGTGCCGGGTTTTCCCATACCAAAGCCATGCCCGCCCGTGAGATAGCGCACCAGCTCGACGTCAACCTGATGCTGTTGGCAGGCGCTGGCCATCATCAGGGTGTTATGGGGATCGGAAACCGGATCGTCTTCGGCCTGGACCAGAAAAAAGGGAGGCGATGTCGATGACACGTAATTCTGAACCGACCAGACTGCGTCCTCTGCCGCCGTCGCATGCGTTCCCACCAACATACGGTGCGTTGCGGTGTGCGTATAGGGCGCTTCCAGGGTGATCACCGGATAGATCAGCGCCGCCCCGTCAGCATAAGCTGGCGCACTGTCCAACGCATCAAGGGCTGCATAGCTTTGAAAGTCTTGGCGCGTCACAGCCATTCCGAGTAAGTGCCCACCCGCGGAAAAACCCAGCACCGAGAGCCGCTTTGCCTGCGGCCGTAACAGCCGCAGCGCGCGCTGGGCGTCCTGCAGCGCGACTATGTTGCCCGCTGCCCAGCCCTCGCCGGGAAGCCGATAGCGCAGAATCGCCGCCGTATAGCCGCGTGCCGTTAACCAGCGTGCCGCAGGCCAGGCTTCTTTCGCCATTTCTATCCGTTTGTACCCCCCGCCGCCGGCTATCAGAACAACATGGCCGTTGGGCATGTTCGGTTTGATCACTGTCAGCGTCGGCACCGCGATATTGCGCTGTGCGCCCGAAGATGAGGTCTTAACGGCACCGACAGGGCCGCCGCCGCCGGGTGGCGTGCCAGGCCAGAGCGGAATCACCGTGTGTGAGATTTCCGGCTGGGATGCCCGCGACAGCGTGGTCTTTGCGACTATCAGCGCAGCGGTGAAGCCTAATAAAAAATGACGGCGCTCCATAGGCCATGCTCCTGTAACAAGCCAGAGGACATTGCAGCAGAAAAATAGGGAGACAGAATGAAGATAACGTATTTTTTTAGGGCAGCAGCAACCCTTGCGTCGTCACCGGTCGTGCGGTTAAGTCGCTGCATGGTGCAGTAGGCAGATTTCAGACAAAAAAAATCAGGCCCGAGGGCCTGATTCAGTATGACAATCGACGATTACATCAGGGGCTGAGCCATCTGTACCAGTCTGATTAACGGCTGCGGATAAACACCTAACAGCAGTACCAGAATCGCTGAAATCAGTACCACCACGCCGCCCGCGGTGAAGGCCCAGTTATCAGGCGTATCGCGGTTGAGCAGTTCTGGTGGGCTCAGGTACAGGCTCACGGTCACGCGCAGATAGTAGTACAGGCCAATAGCACTTCCCACCACCACCGCACCGGTCAACCACCACAGGTGCGCACTCACGCCAGAGGCAATCACGTAGAACTTACCGATAAAGCCCAGCGTCATTGGAATACCGGCCAGCGACAGCATCATCACCGTCATCACCGCAGACAGAACCGGACGACGCCAGAACAGACCGCGATACGAGTAAAGTGAATCCGCATCCGGACCGCGATAAGGGCTCGACATCAGGCTCACGACACCAAAGGCACCCAGGCTGCTGAACAGGTAACCGGCCAGGTAAACCCCAGAGGTTTCCAGCGACAGCTGATGATCTTTCACCGCAATCAGCGCCACCAGCAAATAACCCAGATGCGCGATGGAGGAGTAACCCAACAGGCGCTTAATGTTGCTCTGCGAGATCGCCATCAGGTTACCGAACAGAATGGAAACGAAGGCGATGATACCCAATACCGTTCGCACCGCTTCGCTGTCGGTCACCGGCGCATACATGAACAAGCGCATGACGACACCGAAGATGGCGATTTTACTGGCCGTGGCCAGGAACGTTGATACCGGAGCCGGTGCCCCCTGATACACGTCTGGCGTCCACAGGTGGAACGGCACCAGCGACAGCTTAAAGCCCAGACCAATAATCAGCATTCCCAGGCCCACCAGCAACAGTGGCGCCTGAATCATGCTGTCAGTCAGGCTTTTGCCCAGGCTGACGAAGCCCAGGTTGCCAGAGTCAGCGTAAATCAGCGCAATACCAAACAGCAGGAAGGACGATGCCGCCGCCGACAGGATAGTGTATTTCAGGGCCGCTTCCAGCGAACGTTTCTGACGGAACGCGTAACCAATCAAACCAAACAGCGGCAGTGACAGCAGTTCAATTCCGATAAACAGCGATGCCAGGTGGTTAGACGCTGACAGCACGATACCGCCCAGTGCGGCAATCAGGACCAACAGATAAAACTCGTCCTTGTTATCCGGGAAAGTCGCCAGCCATGGATAGGCAAACGTACAGGTTGCCAGGCTGGCCAGCATCACCAGTGCGGTATAGAACATCGAGTAAGCATCAACGCGCAGCAGCGGCGTGACGTCCATCGCCCCGACCTGGCCCACAAAATATAGCGACAGCAGAGCCAGGTTCAGGCCAACCACTGTTAGCGTGGCGTTAACAAAGTGGTTGCGTCGCCAGGCAATGGACAGCATCACAACCACCACCGTCAATCCGACGATTAACAGCGGCAGCAACGCGATCAATTGTTGAGGAGTTATTGTCATGGCGAATTACGGCCTTGTAGTTGAAATTGAAGCGGTAAACCACTGCTGAATATTGCTCATTGCAGCATGTGAGGTATCCAGAATCGGCTGGGGATAAATACCCAACAGCACCAGCAGAACCACGAGCACGCCAATGGTCAGGAATTCACGTGCCGACATTCCCGGCAGTGGATCTTTAGATTTCGCTTCGCCGTAGTAGGCACGCTGCATCATGACCAGCGAATAAACCGAAGCGAAAACCAGACCAAAGGTCGCAATCACAATAATGACAGGAACGACCTGGAAGCTGCCGGTGAGGATCATAAACTCACCCACGAAGTTACCGGTGCCCGGCATCCCCAGGTTGGCGACAGCAAAGAACAGTGATAAACCCGGAATCCATTTGATGCGCGACCACAGACCGCCCATCTGACGCATATCACGCGTGTGCAGGCGCTCATACAGCTGACCACAAAGGATAAACAGGGCCGCCGCAGACAGGCCGTGCGCAATCATCTGTATCACCGCGCCCTGAATGGCCAACTGGCTGCCGGTGTAAATCGCAATCAGCACAAAGCCCATGTGGGAAATCGAGGTGTAGGCAATCAGGCGTTTAATATCCGTCTGCGAGAACGCCATCCAGGCACCGTAGAAGATACCGATGATACCTAACCACATCGCGATAGGGGCAAACTCAGCGGATGCATTGGGGAACAGCGGCAGGCTGAAACGCAGCAAACCATAGGCCGCAGTTTTCAGCAAAATACCCGCCAGGTCCACAGAACCTGCTGTCGGCGCCTGACTGTGCGCATCGGGTAACCAGCCGTGAAGCGGCACCACCGGCATTTTCACCGCAAACGCGATAAAGAAGCCCAGCATCAGCAGATATTCGACGGTGTGCGACATGGGCGTTTTCAACAACTGCTCGTAGTTGAACGTCCAGACGCCGGTCGCGTTGTAGTGGACAAACACCAGCGCCAGAATCGCAATTAACATCACCAGACCTGATGCCTGGGTATAGATAAAGAATTTGGTGGCCGCGGTGATACGGGTTTTCCCGTCCGAGGCTTTATGTCCCCACAGTGCGATGAGGAAGTACATCGGCACCAGCATCATTTCCCAGAAGAAGAAGAACAGGAACATGTCGATGGCAAGGAACACACCGATAACGCCGCCCAGAATCCACATCAGGTTAAGATGGAAGAATCCCTGATACTTCTCGATCTCGTTCCACGAACACAGCACGGCCATCAAACCGAGCAGCCCGGTCAGCACCACCATTAATAGCGAAAGGCCATCAAGCGCTAAATGGAAATTAATGCCGAAACGGGGGATCCAGGGTACTGAGAAGCTCGATTGCCACTGCGGAATACCCGCTGCCTGCGTCAGTGAATAGCCTCCCTGCAACCACAGCTGCAGTGAAAGCGCCAACGTCAGCCCCATGGTGATCAGTGCAATCCAGCGTGGCACTTTCGCGCCGAAGCGCTCGGCGAGCCAGCAGATAAAACCACCGAAGAAGGGTATGAAAATTAGCCAAGGTAATAACACGGCATACTTCCCTTTTATGGCCTTTTATGAGCTATCTTACTTACCATCTTCATTCCCGGCAGTGCTCGCAATCCTCACGTACTTCAGTACGCTCCGATTGCTGTGCGCTGGCGGTAATGAAACTGGCTGCGACGATTGCGCTCATTACTCGGTTATTTGGACATTCTTAACTGGGGTAAGCGAACTCACCCCGCTCATCAATCTTTAAATTACCAGCAACAGGGCCAGAACCACGACGGCACCCACGCTCATCGACGCCACGTACCAGCGCAGATAACCGTTTTCACTGACCACCAGACCTTTATTGGCGATACGTGAAAGCAACGCAGGGAGGTTCATCAGGCCGTTGAGCGGATCGCGTTTTAACAGCCACGCAATGCCCAGGTACGGTTTGACAAACACCTTGTCGTAGAGCCAGTCGAAGCCCCAGGCAGCGAACCACCAGGTGCCGAAGAAGCGGCCCGGTGCGCTGTTGGCAATACGGGTCACCAGCTGACGTTTGCCCAGCCAAAGTGCGGCTGCAATCACGATGCCGGAAACCGCGACCAGACCCGATGCAATCTCCAGCGTCACTTTACCGTTTTCACCAAACTCATTCGCCGGCAAAACCCCCGCCAGTGGTGGGGTAATCAGTGCGCCAACGAAGGTAGAGAGCACCAGCAGCACCAGCAGCGGCAGATGATGGGTAATGCCTTTACCCGCATGAGCATGAATCTTCTCTTCACCGTGGAACACGATGAAGATCATGCGGAAGGTATAAATTGAGGTCAGGAACGCACCCACCAGGCCCGCTACCATCAGGTTAAGATGACCGTTCGCCAGCGCACCAAACAGGATTTCATCTTTACTGTAGAAACCGGCGGTAATCAGTGGCAGTGCCGCCAGCGCGGCGCCGCCCACCAGGAAGCAGGTGTAAACCAGCGGGATGCTCTTACGCAGTCCGCCCATCTTAAAGATGTTCTGCTCGTGGTGGCAGGCCAGAATAACCGAACCTGAAGACAGGAACAGCAAGGCTTTAAAGAAGGCGTGGGTCATCAGGTGGAAAATCGCGGCATCCCACGCCTGTACGCCCAGCGCCAGGAACATGTAGCCAATCTGGCTCATGGTGGAGTAAGCAAGAACGCGTTTGATGTCCGTCTGAACCAGGGCAGCAAAGCCTGCCAGCACCAGGGTAATGGCACCGATAATGCCGACCAGATGCAGCACCTCAGGCGTCAGCAGGAACAGGCCATGCGTGCGGGCAATCAGGTAAACCCCTGCCGTTACCATGGTCGCGGCGTGAATCAGTGCCGATACCGGTGTCGGGCCTGCCATTGCATCGGCCAGCCAGGTCTGTAAGGGCAACTGGGCCGATTTACCGACCGCACCGCCTAACAGCATCAGGGTAGCCCACTGCAGCATGTGATTATCAGCCGCAAAGTGTGCCGGTGCCAGCTCAACCATCTCGCGGAAGTTGAGCGTACCCAGTTCGTTGTAAAGGATGAACAGCGCAAAGGCCAGAAACACATCGCCGACGCGGGTGATGATAAAGGCTTTCATCGCCGCTTTGCCGTTTTCCGGATTGCTGTAGTAGAAGCCGATCAGGAGGTAAGAACACAGCCCTACCCCTTCCCAGCCCAGATACATCAGCATCAGGTTATCCGCCAGCACCAGAACCACCATGCTGGCGATAAACAGGTTGGTATAAGCGAAGAAGCGTGAATAGCCCTCTTCTCCGCGCATATACCAGGAGGCGAACATATGGATCAGGAAACCGACGCCGGTAACCACCGACAGCATGGTAAGCGAGAGGCCATCCAGAGTCAGATTGACCTGAATGTTAAAATTGCCCACGTGAATCCAGGTCCACAGCGCTTGGGTGAATGCCTGCTGCCCGTTAGCAAAGAAGTCAACGCCAACATACAGGGTGGTCAGTGCGGCTAACCCCACCGATCCCATTCCGACCGTCGCCGACAGATTCTCTGACCAGCGACCACGGGAAAACGCTAACAGCAAAAAGCCGATCAGCGGAAACAAGACAGTTAAATAGAGAAGGTTCATCCGCGCATCTCGCTCACAATATCAATGTTCAGCGTCTGACGACGACGATAGAGCTGAAGCAGCAGGGCCAGACCGATACTGGCTTCCGCTGCGGCGAGGCTGATTGCCAGAATATACATCACCTGACCATCGGCCTGTCCCCAGTAGCTGCCCGCAACGACCAGCGCCAGCGCCGCGGCGTTGATCATAATTTCAAGGCTGATCAGCATAAACAGCAGGTTGCGGCGCAGTACGAGCGAGGTCAGGCCAAGAACGAACAGCACCGCGGCCAAAATCAATCCATGTTGTAACGGGATCATGCTTGCTCCTTATTCGCCTGCACGGCATCGTTTGAACGGTTGCTCAGGACTTCACCCTGGCGCTCTTCACGTCCCAGATGGAAGGCAACAACCAGACCGGCCAACAGCAGCATTGATGCCAGTTCAACCGCCAGGACATACGGGCCAAACAGGCTAATACCGACCGCTTTCGCGTCGATGATTTTACCGTCAATGCCCTGATCCTGTGCCGTCATGATGGCGTAAATCATGACCGCCAGTAGCAGAAAGGACACCAGACCGGGACCGATCCACAGGGACGGGCTGAGCCATTCGCGTTCCTGTTTCTCCGTGGCCTTGCCCAGGTTGAGCATCATCACGACGAACACGAACAGCACCATGATGGCACCGGCATACACGATGATTTCCAGCGCACCGGCAAAGTAGGCACCCAGGGAGAAAAAGACACCCGCCACCGATAACAGCGAAACGATCAGGTACAGCAATGCATGTACCGGATTAGTGTGGGTAATGACGCGTAACGTCGTCACCACCGCCACCAGTCCGCAAAGATAAAACGCAAATTCCATGCCTTGCTCCTTAAGGTAATAAGCCTTTGACGTCGATGGGTTTCGCTTCATTTTCAGCGTCACCTTTATCTTTACCGTCAATCGCCATACCTGCCATGCGGTAGAAGTTGTACTCCGGATATTTACCCGGCCCCGAGATCAACAGATCGTCTTTTTCATACACCAGATCCTGACGCTTGAACTCGCCCAGCTCGAAATCCGGCGTCAGCTGGATAGCGGTGGTTGGGCAGGCCTCTTCGCACAGGCCGCAGAAAATGCAGCGTGAGAAGTTAATACGGAAGAACTCTGGATACCAGCGACCGTCTTTGGTTTCGGCCTTTTGCAGTGAAATACAGCCTACCGGACAGGCTACTGCACACAGGTTACAGGCAACGCAACGCTCTGCCCCATCGGGATCGCGCGTCAAAACGATACGACCACGATAGCGCGGTGGCAGGTAGACTGGCTCTTCCGGATACATCTGGGTTTCGCGTTTCGCGAAGGCGTGCATGCCTATCATCCAGATACTGCGAACTGTCGTGCCGAAGCCTACGACAATATCTTTTAATGTCATTTGTTTACCCCTTACTGCGCTGTGTACAGAATCACTGCGGCGGTCGCCAGCAGGTTCAACAGCGTCAACGGCAGACACACTTTCCAGCCGAACGACAGCACCTGGTCATAGCGTGGACGCGGAAGCGCAGCACGAATCAGGATGAACATCATCATAAAGAACGCCGTTTTCAGGGCGAACCAGATGAAAGGCGGCAGGAAAGGCCCATGCCAGCCCCCGAAGAACAGCGTCACAATCAGTGCTGAGACGGTGGTAATCGCGACGTATTCGCCCACAAAGAACAGGCCGAATTTCATCCCGGCATATTCAATGTGGTAACCGTCGGCCAGCTCTTGCTCAGCTTCTGGCTGGTCAAAAGGATGACGGTGACAGACCGCGACGCCCGCAATACAGAAGGTCAGAAAACCAAAGAACTGCGGGATGATGTTCCACATGTGCGTCTGGCTGTTGACGATATCGGTCATGTTGAACGATCCCGCCTGGGCCACTACGCCCATTAGCGACAGTCCCAGAAACACTTCGTAACTCAGCGTCTGCGCAGAGGCGCGCATGGCACCTAACAGCGAGTATTTGTTATTACTCGCCCAGCCGGCAAACAGTACGGCATAGACCGCCAGGCCCGCCATCATCAGGAAGAACAGCAGCCCGATGTTCAGGTCAGTGACGACCCAGGTCGGCGAAACCGGCACGATGGCAAATGCCAGTAGCAGTGACACAAAGGCGATGACCGGCGCCAGGGTAAAGATAAAGCGGTCGGTGAACGGGGGAACCCAGTCCTCTTTAAAGAACATCTTGATCATGTCAGCAACCAGCTGCAAGGATCCGCCCCAGCCCACGCGGTTCGGTCCATAGCGGTTCTGGAACAGGCCGAGCAGACGACGCTCGGCGAAGCTCATAAACGCACCGCAGCCCACCACGACCAGCAGAATCACCAGCGCTTTACCCACGGCGATCAGAATGTCGATAACACCTGGAGTTAACCAGCTCATTGCGCCGCCTCCTGCAGAGAATCAATTTTTGCATTCGCCAGGAATGGCGGTACGCCCGGCAGACCGAGTGGAAGCCCCACCTGCCCTGCCTGCAGCGACGCGGAGAAACGCACAGGCAAGCGTACGGTTTCACCGGCACAGGTTAATTCCACAGACGCGCCACTGTTCACGCCCAGCTTAGCCGCATCCTCCGGGTTCAGGACCAGAGTGGGTGCCGACATACGCTGTTGGATCACCGGCGCGCGCTGCGTCATCTCTTCACTACCGAATAGCTGATAGTAAGGCGCGACGCGGAACTGACCGTTAGTGGTATACGCGCCAGGTACGCTGCTGAACCAGGCTAACTGTGCGTCGCTGGCTTCGAACAGACGCACGCCGGGATCGCCGTGACGCAGTTTACCGCCCACTTCATCCTGGAATTTGTTCCATGCCTGAGGTGAGTTCCAGCCTGGCGCCCAGGCAAAGGGGATCTGCGAACGCGGTGCGTTCGGCTGGTTGTTCCCTTCCATTGAGAAGGCAAACATCGTGTCCTGATCCTGCGGCTGACGCGGCTCGTGCACGCTGATGTTGGCGCGCGCGGCGGTACGGCCACTGGCACGATGCGGTGAACGCGCCAGTTTCTGACCACGGATACGGAAGCTGGCATCCGGTGCCGCCTCTTTAATGCCCTTCAGCTGTGGCAGACTGGCAACCACGGCATCAATGACGTGATCCAGCTGCGTCCAGTCAACGTGGCGGCTTTCCAGCGCGCTGTGCAGCGAATGCAACCAGCGCCAGCTTTCCAGCATCACGATGCTGTTGTCATAATAGGCAGGATCGTACACCTGGAAGAAACGCTGTGCGCGCCCTTCGTGGTTGATTGAGGTGCCGTCGCTTTCCGCGAAGCTGGCCGCGGACAAAACCAGTCCGGCTTTCTCCAGCGTGGCGGTGCGTTGATGATCAACGACGATCACGTTAGCGGCCTGATTCAGCGCCGCATCCACCTGCGCTTTTGGCGCATGGCGATAGAGATCGTTTTCCAGTACCACGACCGCATCGGCTTCGCCGCTTTGCAGTTGTTCTAGCGCCTGGTCCAGGGTGTTTCCGCCCATCAGGCTCAGCCCCATGCTGTTCGCATGGCCTGCCAGTAAGGTGATACCGACGTCTGCGCCGCGCGCTTTCAGCGCTTTCGCCACGTTCGCGGCCGCTTCAATCATGGCAGTGCTGCCTGAGTGAACACCGGAAACGATCAGCGGTTTTTTAGCGCCGGCCAGCGCCTGCACGACGACATCCAGCTTGCCGTTCAGCGCAGCGTCGAAATCGCTTACGGCCGGGGCGGTTTCGTCCAGCGCATTGGCGATGGCAAATCCAAGACGCGCCTGATCTTCCACTGGGGCACGATAGCTCCACGCGGCAATATCATCGAGACGCGTTTCATCGACGTTGGTGACAAAGAGCGGATGCTTAGCGTGCTGACCGATATTCATGATGGCCGCGATTTGCCAGTCTGCGACTTTCTGCGCAGCGGCCATTTCACGGGCCTTACCTTTCACAGCCTGGCGCACAGACAGGGCCACGCGCGCGCCAACCTGGGTCAAATCTTCCCCCAGCACCAGCACTGCATCGTAGCTTTCAATTTCACGCAGCGATGGCGTATAAATTCCGCCGTCACGCAGCACTTTTAACAACAGTTCAAGGCGTTCCTGCTCACCGGCAGGCATGCCGGTAGAAAAGTTTTCGGCCCCGACCAGTTCACGCAGCGCAAAGTTGCTCTCGACGCTGGCACGTGGCGAGCCGATACCAATCACGCGTTTCGCCTGGCGCAGCACGTCTGCCCCGACGTTCACCGCCTGCTCCGCATTCAGCGTCACGCGATCGCTGCCGCGCAGCTGTACCGGATGGTGAGGGCGGTCCTTCAGGTTGACGTAACCGTAACCAAAGCGACCACGGTCACACAGGAAGTAGTGGTTAACGCTGCCATTGTAACGGTTTTCGATGCGGCGCAGCTCGCCATAGCGCTCACCCGGACTGGTGTTACAGCCCACGCTGCACTGCTGACAGATGCTGGGCGCGAACTGCATATCCCATTTACGGTTATAGCGTTCAGAGTGGGTTTTATCGGTAAATACGCCGGTTGGGCAGATTTCAACCAGGTTGCCGGAAAACTCGCTTTCCAGCGTGCCGTCTTCCGGGCGGCCGAAGTAAACGTTGTCATGCGCGCCATAAACGCCCAGATCGGTACCGTCAGCATAATCTTTGTAATACCGCACACAGCGGTAGCAGGCGATACAGCGGTTCATCTCATGTGAAATGAACGGGCCAAGGTCCTGATTACGGTGGGTGCGTTTGGTGAAGCGATAGCGGCGGAAGCTGTGGCCGGTCATTACCGTCATATCTTGCAGATGACAGTTACCGCCCTCTTCGCATACCGGACAGTCGTGCGGGTGGTTGGTCATTAACCACTCAACCACGCTTTCACGGAACTCTTTCGCTTCGCCATCATCAATAGAGATGAAGGTGCCGTCAGACGCCGGCGTCATACAGGACATGACAAGGCGGCCGCGAGTATCTTCAGCGTTCTGGAATTGCTTTACCGCACATTGGCGGCAGGCACCCACGCTTCCCAGCGCCGGATGCCAGCAAAAATAAGGAATATCAAGGCCCAGAGACAGACATGCCTGTAGCAGGTTGTCCGCTCCGTTCACATCATATTCTTTACCGTCTACATGGATTGTAGCCATAGTGACATGCTTCCGTAAGGCTCGTCATAAACGAGCGTTAATCAAATTCTTGTTCCTGCACACTGCAGCAGGAACGGCGGCACAGGGCCAGCTCCCGTGGATAACGGCGAATTACCAGCGCGCTTTCAGCAGGTTTGGCTGAATACCACCGATCGATCGGGTATTACCAAACACCTGCGGCGCGATACCGGCTTCAAACTCTTCACGGAAATATTTAATGGCGCTTTGCAGCGGTTCGACTGCACCGGGTGCGTGGGCGCAGAACGTCTTGCCCGGGCCGAGCTGGCGGCAAAGCTGCTCCAGGGTTTCGATATCCCCCGGCTGGCCTTTTTTCTGCTCCAGCGCGCGCAGGATCTTCACGCTCCACGGCAAACCATCACGGCATGGCGTACACCAGCCGCAGGATTCACGGGCAAAGAACTCTTCGAGATTGCGTACCAGTGAAACCATATTGATTTCATGGTCCACGGCCATGGCCAGCGCCGTACCCAGACGGCTGCCCGCTTTACCGATGCTGGCGAACTCCATCGGCAGATCCAGATGCTGTTCCGTCAGGAAGTCCGTTCCCGCCCCGCCCGGCTGCCAGGCTTTAAAGCGCAGACCATCGCGCATGCCGCCGGCATAGTCTTCCAGGATTTCACGGGCCGTGATACCGAACGGCAGTTCCCAGACGCCAGGGTTTTTCACCCGACCCGAGAAGCCCATCAGCTTGGTACCCGCATCGTCGCTCTTAGACAGACCCTGATACCACTCAACGCCGTTTGCCAAAATAGCCGGCACGTTTGACAGCGTTTCAACGTTGTTCACGCAGGTCGGCTTACCCCAAACGCCCGCGCTCGCCGGGAAAGGCGGCTTAGAACGTGGGTTAGCACGGCGTCCTTCCAGCGAGTTAATCAGTGCGGTTTCTTCACCGCAAATATAGCGGCCTGCGCCGGTGTGGACGATGAGTTCGAAATCGAACCCTGAGCCCAGGATATTTTTACCCAGTAACCCGGCTTCGGTCGCTTCAGCGATGGCACGGCGCAGATGCACCGCCGCTTCAATGTATTCGCCACGCAGGAAGATGTAGCCACGGTAGGCTTTCAGGGCAAACGCACTGATCAGCATGCCTTCAACCAACTGATGCGGCATCTGCTCCATCAACAGGCGGTCTTTATAGGTGCCCGGCTCCATTTCATCGGCGTTACACAGCAGGTAACGGATGTTCATGGATTCGTCTTTCGGCATCAGGCTCCACTTCAAACCGGTAGAGAAGCCTGCACCACCGCGTCCCTTCAGGCCGGAATCTTTCACCAGCGCCACGATCTCGTCGGGTGCCATGCCCTTCAGTGCTTTTTCCGCACCGGCGTAGCCGTTTTTGCTGCGGTACTCATCCAGCCATACCGGCTGCTGATCGTCGCGCATGCGCCACGTCAGTGGATGGGTTTCGGCAGTACGAATGATCTGTTTAATTGTCATTGATACTGCTCCAGCAAAGAGGCGATGCCTTCCGGCGTCAGATGAACGTGCGTATCTTCATCCACCATCATGGTTGGGCCTTTATCGCAGTTACCCAGACAGCAGGTCGGCAGCAACGTAAAGCGGCCGTCGGTCGTGGTCTGGCCGGGCTTGATATTGAGGTTTTCTTCCAGAGCGGCCTGAATGCCCTGAAAACCGGTAATGTGACAGACCACGCTGTCGCAGTAGCGGATCACGTGGCGGCCAACCGGCTGGCGGAAAATCTGGCTATAGAACGTTGCCACACCTTCTACGTCACTGGCGGGAATGCCCAGAACGTCGGCAATCGCATGAATCGCGCCGTCTGGAACCCAGCCACGTTGTTTCTGTACGATTTTCAGCGCTTCAATTGACGCCGCGCGTGCATCTTCGTAATGGTGTTTTTCGTGCTCAATCGCATGGTGCTCTTCCGCACTCAGCACGAAGACCTCGTTAGGGTCGATCGTTTTAATAGCAATGTGTTGATCGTGCATAATTAGCGGTCCACGTCTGACATAACAAAGTCGATACTACCGAGGTACACGATTAAATCGGATACCAGGCTGCCACGGATTACCGAAGGAATCTGCTGCAGGTGCGGGAAGCTCGGCGTACGCACACGTGTGCGATAACTCATCGTGCTGCCATCGCTGGTCAGGTAGTAACTGTTAATCCCTTTGGTCGCCTCAATCATCTGGAAGGATTCATTGGCCGGCATAACCGGGCCCCATGACACCTGCAGGAAGTGAGTGATCAGGGTTTCAATGTGCTGCAGCGTGCGCTCTTTTGGCGGCGGGGTTGTCAGCGGATGATCGGCTTTAAACGGCCCTTCCGGCATGTTGTTCAGGCACTGTTCCAGAATACGCAGCGACTGCCACATCTCTTCCATTTTCAGCTGTACGCGCGTGTAGGCATCGCTGATACCGGCACCCACGGGCACTTCGAAGTCGAAGTTTTCATAGCCTGAATAGGGACGCCATTTACGCACGTCAAAATCGAGACCGGTGGCACGCAGGGCTGCACCTGTGGTGCCCCAGGCGAGCGCTTCTTCCATATTGTAGGCTGCCACACCTTGCGAACGGCCCATCAGAACGGTGTTGCGCAGCGCCGCTTTGTCGTACTCTTTCAGGCGCTTTGGCATCCAGTCCAGGAAGTCACGCAGCAGGCGCTCCCAGCCTTTCGGCAGGTCGTGTGCCACACCGCCAATACGGAACCAGGCCGGGTGCATACGGAAACCGGTAATCGCCTCAACCACATCATAAATTTTCTGACGGTCGGTAAAGGCAAAGAACACCGGCGTCATTGCGCCAACGTCCTGAATAAAGGTCGAGATGTACAGCAGGTGACTGTTGATGCGGAAAAGCTCAGAGAGCATGACGCGAATAACATTCACGCGGTCAGGCACCACGATACCAGCCAGTTTCTCAACGGCCAGTACATAAGGCATTTCGTTAACGCAGCCACCAAGGTACTCAATACGGTCGGTGTAAGGAATGTAGCTGTGCCAGGACTGACGTTCGCCCATTTTCTCTGCGCCACGGTGGTGATAACCAATATCCGGGACGCAATCGACGATCTCTTCCCCATCCAGCTGCAAAATGATGCGGAAAGCACCGTGCGCTGACGGGTGGTTTGGACCGAGGTTGAGGAACATGAAATCTTCGTTGGCGGTACTGCGTTTCATGCCCCAGTCTTCCGGCTTGAACGTCAGCGCTTCCATTTCCAGATCTTCTTTCTGCTTCGTCAGCGTGAAAGGATCGAATTCGGTCGCACGCGCAGGATAGTCCTTGCGCAGCGGATGCCCTTCCCAGGTCTGCGGCATCATAATGCGCGTCAGATGCGGATGACCATCAAAGGTGATACCAAACATCTCCCAGGTTTCGCGCTCATACCAGTTGGCATTGGCGAAAATATTGGTGATGGTCGGCACATGCATATCGTTTTCAGATAAAGCCACCTTGAGCATGATGTCGCGATTGCGTTCAATCGAGAGTAGGTGGTAGAAAACGGAAAAATCCGCGGCAGGTAAACCGGCGCGGTGGGTACGTAAGCGTTCGTCCATGCCATGCAGGTCATACAGCATGACGTACGGCTTAGGAAGTTTTCGCAGGAATGTAATGATTTCCAGCAGCTGTTCACGCTTTACCCAAACAACCGGAATACCGGTGCGGGTCGCCTGAACGGTAAAGGCATCCGGCCCAAAACGATTACGCAGCTCGCCGATCACCGGGTCATCCAGGTGATCCCGGGTTTGCCATAGCGGCTGAGCGAGATCTTGCGTGGTCAAATCTGTCATACGTTACTCACCATTCCGGCCTGATAACAGGCGCTCAAATGAAGGCGTCAGGATGGTGCCATGCATTAATTTGTGGTGTTGTCTGCTGCAGGCACTGATTCCATCCATACGGTTAACTTAAACTTCGTCTGGTGTACGCAGGTTGGTTACTGCAATACGTTCGCCACGCTTACGTTCACGCTCAGACTGCATATTGGCACGGTAAACGCCCTGGTCTCCGACCACCCACGAAAGGGGACGGCGCTCTTTGCCAATGGATTCCTGCAGCAGCAGCAGTGCCTGCATGTAAGCTTCAGGGCGCGGCGGGCAACCCGGGATATACACGTCAACCGGCAGAAACTTATCAACGCCCTGCACGACAGAATAGATATCGTACATGCCGCCTGAGTTGGCACAGGCACCCATGGAAATCACCCATTTCGGCTCCAGCATCTGATCGTACAAACGCTGAATCACCGGGGCCATTTTGGTAAACGGCGTACCGGCAATGACCATGAAGTCGGCCTGACGTGGCGATGCACGCATAACCTCTGCACCGAAACGCGCGACGTCGTGCACGGCGGTGAAGGAGGTGGTCATCTCAACGTAGCAGCATGAAAGACCAAAGTTGTAAGGCCACAGGGAGTTTTTACGTCCCCAGTTCACCATGTCGTGCAGGGCGTGTTCGAGCTTGCCCATGTAGACGCTGCGATGAACGTGCTGCTCCAGCGGATCGCTGACGATTTCCTGCTTTTGCAGAGGGTAACGGTCGTTCTCACCACCGTTTGGGTCTATGCGGGTGAGCGTATAGTCCATCTTATTGCCTCTCTTTTACTGCTTATGAGGATTGGTGTGACTTACCGTGGGCGTTTTAACCACGATTCGCCGGCGTGCAGGCGTCCAGTCCAACGCGCCAATGCGCACCAGATAAACTAGGCCCGCCAGGAGCACCAAAATGAAAATTGCGGCTTCCACAAAGCCGACCCAGCCGCTTTCACGAATAGAGGTCGCCCATGCGTATAAAAAGAGAGCTTCTACGTCGAAGATAACGAAGAACATCGCTACCAGGTAGAATTTTGCTGATAAGCGGAGGTGAGTGTCACCGACGGATTCAATGCCGGACTCAAAAGGTGTGTCTTTGTAACGGGCACGCGCTCTGCCGCCAAGCAGCCAGCCTCCGGTTAACATGAACGCACAGAGGCCAAAAGCGATGACGATAAATACGACGAATGCCCAATGCTGAGCGATGATTTCGGTGGTAGTTGACATACTCATTGCTTACTCATCAAAAGTGGCGCGGGCATCCTGCTCGGGTTCTGGCAGCAAACTCACCACATCGATTCAAAGGGAAGGATAAAAACCTTACAAATTTTGCTGTTACTCTGCAATAAGCAGCAATTTTATGGGGTTTTTTACTCCTTTCTATAACCTTTTGTCAACTTTGACAAAAGTATCCAAACTTTATTTTACACCTGCATCATATTATTAACATATGATGCGCGTGTTTCCAGCTAAATCGCTTCAGTCTGTAAGGGTAATTTTAGTGTAGCGGGTATTTGCGCGCATGGATCGTGCAATTAACCCTCATATTTTGACAGGATTTCGGGGGTTTTCCTTCCCTTGGGAATGGCTATTTTGTTGATCCAGAACACAGAATTATCTTTTTTGTGTTAAATTTCAGCAGTTATCAGACTGATTCGAATCAAATATTTTACATTTTGCCTCTCGCCCGCCATTTACATCGCACTGAAATGCTTGCGGGCAGGCGATAAACTCAGCGTCTCCGGGCGGGCTTTTATTTCGCAGGAAAAAGGTCAAAAAAAAGCCTCCTGTTCTTTTTACAGAACAAGAGGCCTGTTTACAGCCATTATCTTACCGGTGAATGACGTTTTTTTTGCGACAGCGTGAAAATGTTACTCTTCGTCATCCAGCAACAGCGTGCCGTCAGCGTTGGCCACCATGTTGTACGGATCGTGCGTGGACTGCATAGCATTAAAGATGGCCAGCGCCAGCTCGTTGTCGCTGTCGGCATTACGGCACAGCAGATACTGTGTATCCGGTAAAACCGGCAAGCCTTCTGCTGCGCCCATCACGCGCAGTTCCGGGCTCATCATTTCTACCGGACGCGCCGTTACACCCAATCCTGCTTTGACTGCCGCACGAACGGCCGCCAGGGTTGATGCAACGTAAGAGATACGCCACGGGATACCGGCTTCGTTGAGATGATCAATCGCCATATCACGATACGGACTGGGTTCATCAAGCAATACCAGTGGAATAGCTTCTCCACGCTGGAACACATAATCCGCCGCGCAATACCACAGGGTCGGAGAGGTACGCAGAACCTGATGGGTAAAGTTACCCGGGCTTGACGTCGTGACGACTAAGTCAACTTCGCCCTGATTCAGCATTTCCATCATGAACGGATTGCGTTTCACGCGAACATCAATCGCCAGTTTTGGATAGACAGAGGTCACGCGGTTTAACAGGAACGGCAGAATGGTATCTGAGGTATCGTCAGAAGCGCCAATCGTCAGTACACCCTGGATGTTGCTGTACATCAGTGAAGTACAGGCTTCATCGTTAAAACGCAGGATTTTCCTGGCATAGCCCAGAAGCTGAATGCCGTGTTCAGTTAACAACTTGTTGCGGCCATGTCTGGCAAACAACTCTTTACCGACCAGTTGTTCCAGACGTTGCATCTGCTGACTCACTGCCGATTGCGTTCTGCACACCGCAGCAGCAGCGGCTGCAAAGGTGTTCAGGTCAGCTACAGCAACAAAAGTCCGGAGCAGATCGAGATCGAGATTGAGTATCGGACGATTTGCATTAGTCATGTTTTTTCTTCACTTATTAGATTTTTAAGAACTACTATCCTGGTGTTATTACAAGCTTATCAAAGCGATAAGCGGTAATGATGCTTCATGGCGTCCCGGCAAAGGGCCGACATAAAATTTACTTACGGAGGAAGACGGTACTTCCCTGCAAAACAGGGAAACCGGGTCCTGAAGACAGAGACAACTTCTGTACCGAAGGCACTGGATGCAAAAATGCGGGAAGCTGTGTAGTTGTCTTTTCCTACCCCCAAAGTGCCCTCAGGCAGGGGTAAACGGGTCTGTAATACGCTAACGGTACGCAGCGTTTAATCTCATCAAATAGTAAATTATACTTAATCATTTTTGACCGCAAAATGGAAATGTTTTTGTGAAAAGCATTGCATATTTTGATCAAATAGCATCTTACATCCCTTCGAGAATGTCCTGAGCGGACGTAACCTGCCTGAAAACAGGAAATACGACTTTTCAGCGATGAAACATGCATTGATGATGCTCCCGGTTGTCTCTCCCGGCCCTGAAAATCTTATAAAAAACCTTTGATATAAGATAGTTAACATTATGCACCATCGTTTTTTTTCAGGTTACTCTGAGTTGAGGCCGCTTTTTGCGTGCAAATTTTATGCATCAATAAAGCATAATTAAACTATTTCACTCATGACGCATCACAGATTCTCAGATTGTTTTACGGCCTTCAGGTTCATTATCGGCAAAATAAAAGCAGACATTACCCAGCGCTCAATTTTTAATCGCAGCATAATAAACCAATAAAACTCAAAAAAACAAACGTTACAACCGGCCTGCTTGATAACCAATACGCATTCCATCGTCTGGCTGGAGACAAAGATGCTGAACACGCCAAAACCGCGCCCTGCCCTTCTTTTGTCGGCCTGAGGAGAGTACATTGTGCAGGTTTGTTTTCAGCGGCAGGCACAAGGATTCTGCACATTAAGGCGGCCACAATGACTTTTCAAATTGATAAATCCGGCAAACTGGACAATGTCTGTTACGACATTCGTGGACCGGTTTTAAAAGAGGCTAAACGCCTTGAAGAAGAAGGTAATAAAGTTCTTAAGTTGAACATCGGCAATCCGGCCCCCTTTGGCTTCGAAGCGCCGGACGAGATTCTGGTTGATGTCATCCGTAACCTTCCCAGCGCACAGGGATACTGTGACTCCAAAGGATTGTATTCTGCTCGTAAAGCCATCATGCAGCACTACCAGGCGCGTGACATGCGCGACGTCACGGTGGAAGACATCTATATCGGCAACGGTGTTTCTGAACTCATCGTCCAGGCCATGCAGGCGCTGCTGAACAGCGGTGATGAAATGCTGGTGCCGGCACCTGACTACCCGCTGTGGACCGCGGCCGTGTCGCTCTCAAGCGGCAAAGCCGTGCACTACCTGTGTGATGAGTCCGCAGGCTGGTTCCCGGATCTGGATGATATCCGCAGTAAAATTACGCCACGCACGCGCGGCATCGTGATTATCAATCCCAATAATCCAACCGGTGCGGTTTACAGCAAAGCACTGTTGATGGAAGTCGTTGAGATTGCCCGCCAGCATAACCTGATTATTTTCGCTGACGAGATCTACGATAAAATTCTGTACGACGACGCACAGCATCACTCTATTGCTGCACTGGCGCCGGACTTGCTGACCGTAACCTTTAACGGCCTGTCTAAAACCTATCGCGTAGCGGGTTTCCGCCAGGGCTGGATGGTGCTAAACGGCCCCAAAAAGCATGCTAAAGGTTATATCGAAGGGCTGGAGATGCTGGCCTCCATGCGTCTGTGTGCCAACGTCCCCGCGCAGCATGCCATTCAGACTGCGTTGGGCGGCTATCAGAGCATTAGTGAATTTATTGTGCCTGGCGGGCGGCTCTATGAACAGCGTCAGCGCGCATGGGAACTGATCAACGATATTCCAGGCGTGAGTTGTGTGAAGCCGCAGGGCGCGCTTTATATGTTCCCGCGTATTGATGCCAAAAAATTCAATATCCACGACGATCAGAAAATGGTGCTGGATTTCCTGCTACAGGAGAAAGTGCTACTGGTTCAGGGAACGGCGTTTAACTGGCCGTGGCCCGATCATCTGCGCATCGTGACGCTGCCGCGCGTCGACGATCTGGAAATGGCGATCAATAAGTTTGGCCGTTTTCTGCAAGGCTACCGCCAGTAGTCCGGATGCGCCTATACTGATGTGATTTCGGGGAGAGCAGGCCTCTCCCCTGTCGCAAACAGGAATTACCATGACTCAGAGCCATTTCTTCGCCCACCTTTCCCGTCTCAAACTCATCAACCGTTGGCCGCTGATGCGCAACGTGCGCACCGAGAACGTCTCTGAACACAGTTTGCAGGTCGCGATGGTTGCCCACGCGCTGGCCATCATTAAAAATAAGAAGTTTAACGGCAACCTTAATGCCGAGCGCATCGCCATGATGGCGCTGTATCACGACGCCAGTGAAGTGCTGACCGGAGACTTACCCACGCCGGTGAAGTACTACAACGCGCAGATCGCCCACGAATACAAAAAGATTGAGAAAATCGCGCAGCAGAAGTTGATTGAGATGCTGCCGGACGAGTTGCAGGATGTTTACCGTCCGCTGATTGATGAGCATCTGCACAGTGAGGAAGAAAAAGCCGTCGTGAAACAAGCCGATGCGATCTGTGCCTACGTAAAATGCCTGGAAGAGCTGTCGGCCGGGAATAATGAGTTTTTGTTAGCAAAAGCGCGGCTGGAAAAAACCCTGAATCAGCGTCGTTCGCCCGAAATGAGCTATTTCGTGGAGGTCTTCATTCCCAGCTTTAGCCTGTCTCTGGACGAAATCTCGCAGGACACGCCGCTCTGACAATGGCGGCTTCACGCCGCCCTTTTACCTAGCCTTGATGGTGAAACGCAAACTTGCCCGTCGATCGTTTGGTGACCACCAGCGATTCCAGTGAAGTCAGGCGCAGCGCCACTTCGTCAATGCGTGGCGTATCATCAGGCGCATTCGCGGCGATCACGGCACAGCCCGCAGCTAACCCGGCGATCACGCCGGCCGGCGCATCTTCTACCACTACGCAGTCGGCTGGCGACAGCTTTAACCTTTCTGCGCCCAGTAAGTAAGGATCGGGTTCTGGCTTGCCCTTCGCCACCTGTTCGGCCGTAATAAACACGGCAGGCTGAGGTAAACCTGCTGCTTTGTGACGCGCATGCGCCACCGGCACGGAGCCGGAGGTGACAATCGCCCAGGGGATTTGCAAAGCATTCAGCTGCGTGAGCAACGCTTTTGCGCCTGGCAGCGCCCGCACGCCGTCCGTGTCTTCTGCTTCCGTTTTTTCCAGCGCCAGAAACTCGGCCTGGATTGCCGCTTCTGACTGGCCCGCCATAAAGTGGCGCAGTGAAGTAATCGCCTGTTTTCCGTGGATGAAGTCCAGAATCTCATCAGCCGCAATGCCATGACGTGCACCCCAGTTGCTCCAGGCGCGTTCAACCGCGGGTAGCGAATCCACTAAGGTGCCATCTAAATCAAATAAAAAACCACTGTACTCCACGCGTCACTCCTCATCAGGCGTTAATGATTTGCGCAATCTCGTTTACGCTTAAATGGTATTGGCGAGGACAAGTCTGCCACAAAGCCAGCATACGTTGATACTTTTCCCACATCGGCGTTTGCGCATTAAAGCCATGCGTTCCCGCATCAAAATGGGTATAGCGCCCTTCGATGTTCACCATAAACCGCACATAACCGAGATAGCGGGATTCCGTGGCGGCATCAAACCCCAGAAACGCCAGACGTCGTGGGTCGATATCGCCTTGGGTCTTGAGATTAGCCCAGGAGACCTGCAGCGCGTGGTGCATTTCCATAATGTCGATAAGCGTCCGGCAGGTCTCTTCGGGAAGCTTGCCAAACTCTTTGTCCAGCTCCCGCATTTGCAGGCCATAGCCACGCTCAATGATAGTCTGGTAGCGACGAAAACGTTCGGCGCTCTCCGGTTCCAGCATTGCCATGATTTTGTACTGGTTAGTCAGGATCAAACGTTGCGCGTGGGTCATTTCCATCATCTTGTCCTCCAGCCCGCGGGCTGTTCAGGTTTTATACGATGGAAAGATAATTACACAGGGAAAGCGATGCGGGCGTAGCCACATCGCTTTTCATTGATTTAACCGCAGGTTTGCGTGCAATAATTTCTGCGCGGTGCGGATTAAAGATCGTCCAGAAAGGTGCGGTCCAACTGTTTGAAGGCGCGCTTAAGCAGATCGGCCAGTGCCTGGTAAGTTGGTTTGCCTTCAACCGGTGCGATCGCCTGGCCTGCGGCTTCCAGCTTCGTGCGCACTTCATGGAACCAGCGCAGCAGCGTGGGCGGCAATGGGGTGACGGATCGCTTACCCAGCCACCATAATCCCTGCATAGGCAAACTACAGGCAAAGAGAGCCGTTGCTACTGCCGGGCCCAATTGCCCACCCATCGCTATCTGCCATGTGAGCGTAAAGACCGCCAGCGGCGGCATAAAGCGAATCGCAAAGCGCGTAGCCGTCGATACCCGGTTCTCAGGAAAGACCGGTGCCAGGCGTTTATCGTTGGGCCAGGTCTTCATATAATGCTGTCCGCGTTGAAACATCCGGAACCAGCCGGTGTGAGATTCATTCGCCATGGCTCGCCTCAACTAATACTGTATTTTTTGAAAAATAATTATAACCACACAACTTTACGTAACATCCTTCAAATATTTTTGTCTTTAAAGGTGACTCCGGCTATTCTGACGCCGTTTTGACAGCGTCACTGCCGCAACTTCCCTTGTAACAGAGACGACAAGGCCCGTTTTAAGCGAAATTTCAAATTTATGCGTAAAGACTCAATTTTTTTTGCATAAAACGCACTATTTTGACCTGGGTATGACTTCTGTCATTAATCTGGCTGCGTCGATGGGCTACGCTGTAAGTCTGATTGCGTTATTTTTAGCCACTTTTAACAAATAGGTACTTCCATGTCGAGTAAGTTAGTACTGGTTCTGAATTGCGGCAGCTCTTCTCTCAAGTTTGCCATCCTTAATCCCACCAGCGGTGAAGAATTCCTCTCGGGTCTGGCTGAATGCTTCCACCTGCCCGAAGCACGGATCAAATGGAAACTTGATGGTCAGAAGCAGGAAGCACCTTTAGGTGCTGGCGCAGCCCACAGCGAAGCGCTGAATTTCATTGTTAAAACAATTCTGGCACAAAAACCAGAGCTTTCAGCACAAATCGCTGCAATAGGTCACCGTATTGTTCACGGCGGCGAAAAACTTACGCAGTCAGTGGTCATTTCTCAGTCTGTTGTGCAGGGTATCAAAGATGCATCATCTTTTGCACCACTGCATAACCCAGCGGGCCTGATTGGCATTGATGAAGCCATGAAAAACTTCCCGCACTTATCTGACAAGAATGTGGCGGTTTTTGACACCGCTTTCCATCAGACAATGCCGGAAGAGTCCTACCTTTATGCGCTGCCGTATGCCCTGTATAAAGAGCACGGCGTGCGCCGCTACGGTGCGCACGGTACCAGCCACTACTATGTCACCCACGAAGCGGCAAAAATGCTGAATAAGCCGCTAGAAACGCTGAACATCATTACCTGTCATCTCGGTAACGGCGGGTCTGTTTCTGCTATCCGTAACGGTGAGTGTGTGGATACGTCTATGGGCCTGACCCCGCTGGAAGGCCTGGTCATGGGGACCCGCAGCGGCGATATCGATCCGGCCATTATCTTCTTCCTGCACGACACGCTGGGCATGAGCGTCGATGCCATTAACAAGATGCTGACCAAAGAGTCGGGGCTGTTAGGGCTGACCGAAGTCACCAGCGACTGCCGTTATGTTGAAGACAACTACGCCACCAAAGACGATGCTAAACGCGCAATGAATGTCTTCTGCCACCGTCTGGCCAAATACATTGGCAGCTATACCGCGCTGATGGACGGTCGTCTCGATGGCGTGGTCTTCACCGGCGGTATCGGTGAAAATGCGGCGATGGTGCGTGAGCTGACCCTGGACAAGCTGGCGCTGCTGGGCTTTCACATTGACCACGAGCGCAACCTGGCGGCTCGCTTTGGCAAGTCAGGTTTTATCAACAAAGAAGGCACTCGCCCGGCAGTGGTGATCCCCACTAACGAAGAGTTAGTGATTGCCCGAGATGCCGCTCGCCTTACCGCCTGATCTCCTTTCGTCGTCAGCTCCGGCTGACGGCGTTGTTTTGACACCCAGTGAAATCTGAGAGGTTCAATCGTGTCACGTACAATTATGCTCATTCCGACCGGCACCAGCGTCGGTCTGACCAGCGTTAGCCTTGGCGTTATTCGCGCCATGGAACGTAAAGGCGTTCGACTGAGCGTTTTCAAACCCATTGCACAACCGCGTGCGGGCGGCAATGCACCTGACCAGACCACCAGCATTGTGCGCAAGAGTTCAGGCATCCCGGCCGCAGAGCCGCTGCCGATGTCCCGTGTGGAATCGCTGCTGGGATCTAATCAGCAAGACGTGCTGATGGAAGAAATTATTGCCCGCTACCACGCCAATGCGCAGGATGCTGAAGTGGTTCTGGTTGAAGGCCTGGTGCCTACGCGTAAGCACCAGTTTGCCAGCGCGCTGAACTATGAAATCGCCAAAACGTTAAACGCTGAAATCGTCTTCGTGACCGCGCTGGGTAACGATTCTCCCGCACAGCTCAAAGAGCGTATTGAACTGACACAAAGCAGCTTTGGCGGTTCGAAGAATAAAAGCATCACCGGTGTGATCATCAACAAGCTGAACGCGCCCGTTGATGAGCAGGGCCGTACGCGCCCTGACCTGTCTGAAATTTTCGATGACTCATCGAAGGCCAGCATCGCGAATATTAATCCTGACCAGCTGTTTGCCAACAGTCCCTTGCCCATTTTGGGTTGTGTGCCGTGGAGCTTCGACCTGATTGCGACCCGCGCCATTGATATGTGCCGCCACCTGAACGCCCGGATTATTAACGAAGGTGAAATTCAGACCCGACGTGTCAAATCAGTGACCTTCTGCGCACGCAGCATCCCGCACATGCTTGAGCATTTCCGCCCGGGCTCGCTGCTGGTCACCTCGGCTGACCGCCCTGACGTGCTGGTTGCCGCCTGTCTGGCCGCGATGAACGGTATTGAGATCGGTGCCATTCTTTTAACCGGTAACTATGAAATTGACGAGCGCATCGCCAAACTGTGCGATCGCGCCTTCCAGACTGGCCTGCCGGTCTTCATGGTCAAAACCAATACCTGGCAGACCTCGCTCAGCCTGCAAAGCTTTAACCTCGAAGTACCGGTTGATGACACGCAGCGCATTGAAAAAGTCCAGGAATACGTCGCAAGTTACATTAACGCGGACTGGATCGAGTCGCTGACCGCCACGTCTGAGCGCAGTCGCCGCCTGTCGCCGCCGGCTTTCCGCTATCAGTTAACCGAACTGGCTCGCAAGGCTGGCAAGCGCATTGTTCTGCCGGAAGGGGATGAACCCCGTACCGTTAAAGCCGCAGCAATCTGTGCCGACCGCGGCATTGCGACCTGTGTCCTGCTGGGCAATCCGGATGAAATCCAGCGCGTTGCGGCAGCCCAGGGCGTTGAGCTGGGTAAAGGCATTGAGATAGTCGATCCTGAAGTGGTGCGTCAGAACTATGTTCCGCGTCTGGTCGAGCTGCGCAAAAGCAAAGGCATGACCGAGGTGGTTGCGCAGGAACAGCTGGAAGATAACGTGGTGCTGGGCACCATGATGCTGGAAAGCGGGGAAGTTGACGGATTGGTCTCGGGCGCGGTACATACCACGGCCAACACCATTCGTCCGCCGTTACAGCTGATCAAAACCGCGCCCAACAGCTCACTGGTGTCATCCGTGTTCTTTATGCTGCTGCCGGAGCAGGTGCTGGTCTACGGCGACTGCGCGATCAACCCCGATCCAACGGCTGAACAGCTGGCAGAAATTGCCATTCAGTCTGCCGATTCAGCGAAAGCCTTCGGCATCGATCCACGCGTCGCCATGATTTCCTACTCAACCGGTAATTCAGGTGCCGGTAGCGACGTGGAGAAAGTGCGTGAAGCCACGCGCCTTGCGCAGGAAAAACGCCCGGATCTGGTGATTGATGGGCCGTTGCAGTACGACGCGGCGATTATGGAAGACGTGGCAAAATCCAAGGCGCCCAACTCGCAGGTTGCCGGACGCGCAACGGTCTTTATTTTCCCGGATCTCAACACCGGTAACACCACCTACAAAGCGGTGCAGCGTTCCGCTGACCTGATTTCAATCGGGCCAATGCTGCAGGGCATGCGTAAGCCGGTCAACGACCTGTCACGCGGCGCACTGGTAGACGATATCGTCTACACCATTGCCCTGACGGCGATTCAGTCGCAGCAGGCTGAAGGTTAATCCTTTCCCGTTGAACAAGAGCATGCAGACTGCATGCTCTTTTTTTATGCCTATTGCAGCGTAACGTCGAGCGCGCGCAGGTGCTGAGGTTGCCAGGACAACGTCACTTCACTGCCCGCCGTCCAGCCGGGTGAGACCTCCGATGAGGCCATTTTCACCATAAAGTTTCCCTGACCAGCAACTTCCGTCAGCATTCTCACGTGGTCACCCAGATAGATAAACTGCTGGATTCGGGCCTGGACCGACTGATCGCCCGGTTTGGCTGCATTTACGTTGATGCGTTCAGGGCGGATACTGAGCTGTATTTTCTTGCCCGGAGAACTGGGCCGCACCTTCAGCGCATCCAGCTGGATACCGTTATCCAGCGTCACCTGATAGTAATCACCCTGCTGCCCTGACTGGGTTGCCAGCAGGCTGTTATTCTCGCCAATAAACTGCGCCACGAAGGCGTTGTCGGGCTGTTCATAAAGCTTATTCGGGCTGTCCATTTGCTGAATCATGCCGTCGTTAAAGACCGCCACCCGGTCAGACATGGTCATGGCTTCGCTCTGATCGTGAGTGACGTAAACAATGGTCAGCCCGAGCATGTTATGCAGCTGCTTAATTTCCATCTGCATGTGTTCACGCAGCTGTTTATCCAGCGCTCCCAGCGGTTCGTCCATCAGGATCAGTTTAGGTTCAAATACCAGCGCCCGCGCCAGGGCCACCCGCTGCTGCTGGCCGCCAGACATCTGTGCGGGATAACGGTCTGCCAGCGAAGTGAGTTTAATCATATCCAGCACCCGTTTAACTCGCTGGGCAATATCGGCCTTGCTCAAACGGCGAATCGACAAAGGAAACGCCAGATTTTCGGCCACCGTCATGTGGGGAAAAAGCGCGTAGTTCTGGAATACCATACCGATATCACGCTGATGCGGCGGCAACGTGTGCAAAGGTTTATCACGCAGCAGTATCTCGCCATCGGTAGGCGTTTCAAATCCTGCCAGCATCATGAGGCTGGTCGTTTTCCCGGAGCCTGACGGCCCTAACAGGGTCAAAAACTCGCCTTCTGCCACATCCAGATTGAGGTTGCGCACCACCAGCTTGTCGCCGTCGTAGCTCTTTTTGATATTCCGAAAACTGACAAAATTTCTCATGGCGTAATCTCGTAAACAGGATGAAAAAGGGTTTCGGCACGATTCATGCATCATCCTTTTGACGTGCGAATCCTGTCGGGCCTTTTTTTAGCACTACCACAACGCATTTGATTTGCACAAGCAGAATTTGACAATCTAAAAAGAAATGGCTTACAAATTTACTTTGCAGGCCATTGTATTTTATTGTCTTTTTAAATTTAACATTAAATTAACGTGACAGTTATCACAGAATCAGGCAATACCAGGGGTGCGCACTGATGGTGCATCACGGCGAGACAGACGCCACCTGCAGGTGATGTTGCAACCGGGTCAGGATAGGCGCGAACGCGGCGGGAATGGCGGCTTCGTCAACACAGGCATAACCCAGCAGCAATCCGCGCTGCGGCGTGCCCCGAAGATAATAGGACGACAGTGGACGTGTTAATACACCGCACTGTTCCAGCTCTGCGCTAAAGGCCACATCGTCAATGCTGTCCGGCAGCCTGAGAACCAGATGCAACCCCGCATTGCTGTGATGCACTATCCAGTCGGCGCCCAGCGATGTGCTAATCACCTCCACCAGCGCAGCACGACGGCGGCTGTAAATCTGCCGCATGCGTCGTACGTGGGCCGCATAGTGCCCTTCCCGAATAAACTCCGCCAGCGTGAGTTGTACTAACCCGTAGCCGCCGCGATACAGCTCGGAGTGCGCCATTTTCATCCGTGCCGCCAGGGATTTAGGCACCACCATGTAGCTGAGCCGGATGCCGGGATACAAGGTTTTACTGAAGGTGCCCAGATAAATCACTGGGGCATCCGCCGCCAGGCCCTGTAGCGCAGGAATGGGACTTCCGGTAAAGCGGAACTCGCCATCGTAGTCATCTTCCACCACCCAACTGCCGCTGCTTTTTGCGCGCTCCAGTAATTCATGGCGCCGCTGCAGGCTCATGACCGCCCCGAGAGGATACTGGTGAGAAGGCGTCACACAGATCAGGCGAGGCACCGGGCTGTCTGGCTGCTCGGGCGGCAAAACCAGCCCCTGATCGTCAACCTGCGTGGGGATCAGCGTGACGCCGTTCACCGCCAGCACATTGCGGATCCCCCAGTATCCCGGCTCTTCGACGATGGCCCTGTCTCCCGGATCGCAAAGCATTTTCGCCAGTAGATCCAGCGACTGATGGGTTCCGGCGGTGATCAGTACCTGTTCGGGGGTGCAGTTCACCGAACGGATCACCCGCAGGTAATCCGCCAGCGCCTGTTGTAACTCAACACAGCCGCCGTGGCTGGCATAGCTCAGGTTTTCAACCGGCAGCCGTCGGCTCAGGCGGAGCTGAATTTTGCGCCAGATGTCGTGCGGCATATGGCTGACGTCCGGCACACCGGGCATAAATGCCCCCCACTGATGGCTCCCCGCACCGCTGCTCGCCAGCAGGCGTGAACCCCGTCGCGACAGTCTGACGGGTTTCATCGGCGGCGTGACGGGCCTGATCAGCGGCTCACCCGGCACCTGTTCCGGCAGCACGGTACTGACGAAGGTGCCGCTTCCGGTGCGGGTTTGTACATAGCCCTCAGACTGAAGCTGTTCATAGACTGCCAGCACGGTATTACGTGAGACAGAAAGTTCGCGAGCAAGGTCGCGGCTGGCGGGCAGTCGCGTCGCGGTGGCAATGGATCCGTCCTGAATCACTGCCTGCAAGACATCATACAATCGCTTATTAAGCGTACCGCCGGAAAGCGAGGCCAGACGTTGTGCAAGCAGGTCACCGAGTAAGCTTCGCAAAATTGGTACCTCAAAATAAAAAAAACTGGCTCTGGATTATAAAACCCTGAAAACGCTAAAAAGCAAGGAGGCAGATTCCACTGTAACAATATGGCAACAAACACCATGAGGTCGCGTTATGAGTAACAGTGAAGTGCAGGTCCGTCGTCTCAATGCTACGCCGCGCGGCGTGGGCGTGATGTGCGATTTCTATGCGGTGAAAGCAGAAAACGCTACGTTATGGGATCACCAGGGCCGTGAAATTATCGATTTCAGCGCAGGCATTGCCGTGCTGAATACCGGACATCGTCATCCCAAAGTGATCGCCGCCATCAAAGAACAGCTCGATCATTTTACCCACACCGCGTTTCAGGTTGTGCCTTACGAAAATTATATTGCCCTGGCGGAAAAACTGAATGCGCTGGTGCCGGTAAGCGGCCCCGCCAAGACCACCTTTTTCTCCACCGGCGCAGAAGCCGTTGAGAACGCGGTCAAAATTGCCCGCGCGGCAACCGGCCGTCCCGGCGTCATCGCCTTTACGGGGGCCTTTCACGGCCGCACCAACATGACGATGTCGCTGACGGGCAAAGTGGTCCCCTACAAAACCGGTTTCGGCCCCTTTGCCAGCTCAGTATTTCACGCCCGCTACCCGAATGCACTGCATGGCTGTAGCGTCGATGATGCGTTGGAGAGTTTACAAACCATTTTCCGCTGCGATATCAGCCCGCAACAGGTTGCGGCCATTATCTATGAACCCATTCAAGGTGAAGGCGGCTTCAATGTCGCGCCGCCAGCGTTTGTGACCGCCCTGCGCACGCTGTGCGATCAACATGGCATTCTGCTGATCGCCGATGAAATCCAAAGTGGTTTTGCCCGCACCGGCAAGCTGTTTGCCAGTGAATACTATCCTGACGTGCAGCCAGACCTGATCACCATGGCAAAAAGCCTGGCGGGCGGTATGCCGCTATCGGCGGTTTCAGGGCGGGCTGACGTAATGGATGCGCCCCTGCCCGGCGGCCTGGGTGGCACCTATGCAGGAAGCCCACCGGCCATTGCCGCTGCGCTGGCCGTGCTGGAGGTCATTCGCGATGAAAACCTGTGCGAGCGCGCCCTGCTGTTAGGCGGGCAACTGACGGAAACGCTGCAGGGCGCAGGCTGTAGTGCGCTGGCAGAGGTGCGCGGTCGCGGTTCTATGATCGCGGCTGAATTCACCAACAGCGAAGGCCAACCCAGCGCAGACATCGCCAAAGCTATTCAGCAAGAGGCGCTGGACGAAGGGTTGCTGCTGCTCACCTGCGGCGTACACGGCAACGTTATTCGTTTCCTCTACCCTCTCACCATTCCGGATGCGCAGTTCCGCACGGCACTGAATCTGCTGAACCGTATCCTGGGCAAGTATTAGGTTTCGCGGGCTGACGCACCGCACGTTCCGCTGCGGGTCAGCCCCTGGCATCATGATTGCAAGGCAAACACCGGGCAGAGGAATCTGCCTGAACATAATAATTCAGGAGTTCGGGGATGATGAAAAACATAGCGGCACTGGTTCTGGCAGCGGTGGCCATCCAGGCACAGGCCGAAAATCTTACGGTGGTGTCCTTTGGGGGCACCAACAAGGACGCACAGGATAAAGCGTTTTATAAGCCTTTCATGGCCTCGGGGAAGGACAGCATTGAAGCCGGTGAATATAACGGCGAAATGGCACGCATCCGCGCAATGGTTGAAACCAAACAGGTCGGCTGGGATGTTGTAGAACTTGAAACCCCGGAACTGGAGCGGGACTGTGAAGAAGGGCTGTTTGAAACCCTGGACTGGAGCAAGTTAGGCAACAAAGCCGACTTTGCAAAGGGGAGCGTGAGCGAATGTGGTGCGGGCTTCTTCGTCTGGTCTACCGTACTGACCTACGATGGCAACAAGCTCAAAACCGCCCCCACCAGTTGGGCAGATTTTTGGGATGTGAAAAAATTCCCCGGCAAACGCGCCCTGCGTAAGAGCGCGAAATACACGCTGGAAATCGCGCTGATGGCGGACGGCGTGAAGCGAGAAGACGTTTACAAGGTGCTGGCAACCCCGGCGGGCGTCGATCGTGCCTTCAGGAAACTGGATGAGCTAAAGCCGAATATTCAGTGGTGGGAATCGGGAGCGCAGCCCCTGCAGTGGCTGGTTTCAGGCGACGTGACGCTGGCATCGGCCTATAACGGCCGCATCGGCACCGCTCAGGCAGAAGGTCATAATTTCAAAATCGTCTGGGACGGTAACCTGTACGACTTCGATAACTGGGCGATTGTGAAAGGCTCAAAGCACCAAGCGCTGGCAGAGAAATTTATCGCCTTCTCGCTGCAGCCCGAGAACCAAAAAGTGTATGCCGAAAATATTCCTTATGGCCCCGCCAATATCAAGGCAGGCAAACTGCTGACGGCCGATCGTCTGGCTCAGTTGCCAACGGCTCCGGAAAACATGGCCAAAGCCGTTCAGGTTAACGCCACATTCTGGCTGGAACATGGCGAAGAGCTGGAACAGCGTTTTAACGCCTGGGCCGCGAAATAACCCACTGCCGGACCCGCTCCGGCAGCCCCCTTTCAGGAGATCGGCATGAGTCAAAACCCCGTGATGAATTCAGCGCCCGTCAGACGTACGGAAGGCGCGTTCAGTCTGCGCCAGCAATTTAACCGGGCAGGTTGGTTAAAAACACAACGCTCCCTGTTTTTAGTTGCTCCGTTACTGATTTTCGTCGTGGTGTGCTTTTTGTTCCCCATCGGCTCTATTCTCAGTATGAGCGTCAATAACCCTGAGCTTCACGACGCACTTCCGCAAACCAGCCAGGCCCTGGCTAAATGGAACGGCAAGGCGCTGCCGGATGAAAGCCTGTTTGCCACGCTGGCGAAGGAAGTCAGCGCGGCGCGCGAGCAGGGCCAGATCTCTGGCATTGCGAAGCGATTGAGTTATGAAGACAATGCGTTTCGTCGCCTGATCCTGGCCGTGCCCCGCCAGGCCCCCGAGGATGGGGTTAACGTCAAAGCCACCCTCATTGATAAGCAGCCCCTGTGGGGCGAGCTGTCTACCTGGCAAACCCTCAAGCGCGTAGCCAAACCCTATACCAGTTATTACCTGCTGTCAGTGTTTGACCACAAGGTTGATGCAAAGACCGGCGACATCGTCGCGCAGTCCCCCGATCAGGCGCTTTATGTGAACGTTCTGCTACGTACGCTGTGGATGGCGACCGTGGTCACCTTGCTGTGCGTGGGCCTGGGCTATCCGCTGGCCTACTGGCTGGCGAAGCAGCCGTCCAACCGCGCCAACCTGCTAATGATTATGGTGCTGTTGCCCTTCTGGACCTCATTGATCGTGCGTACCGCCAGCTGGATTGTCCTGCTGCAGTCAGGAGGATTAATTAACCGGACGCTGATGGCGACAGGGCTCATCGACAGTCCGCTCACGCTGGTGTTCAACCGGGTCGGCGTGTACATCTCTATGACACATATCCTGCTGCCCTTCATCGTGCTGCCCTTGTATGCCGTCATGAAAGGGATTTCTCCCAGCTATGTCCGGGCGGCCGTGTCGCTGGGTGCCCATCCCTTTGTGGCCTTCTGGCGCGTCTATGTCCCGCAGACCTATGCCGGGATGACCGCAGGCGCGCTGCTGGTGTTCATGATGGCGATTGGCTATTACGTTACGCCAGCGCTGTTGGGCGGGCCGGACGATCAAATGGTCAGCTACTTTGTCGCCTTTTTTACCAACAGCACCATGAACTGGGGCATGGCCGCCGCCCTGGGGAGCCAGTTGCTGATTATCGTGACGTTGCTGTATGTGGTGTATTCACGTGTCACCCGGACGTCATCCGAGGCGGCAGTACGTTAAGGAGCAAATGATGAAACAACAAGGTTCGACGTTGCTGCGGGTCTGGCGTTACCTGTTTAATTTTTACGGCGCAGCGGCACTGCTGTTTTTGATTGTGCCTGTTCTGGTCATTGTGCCGCTGTCGTTTAACGAAAGTTCGTTTCTGAGCTATCCGCTAAGTGGCTTTTCGCTGCGCTGGTACGAGGCCTTTTTTCACTCGAAGGAGTGGATAGGTGCGTTAATGAACAGCCTGCTGGTTGCGCCGCTAGCCACGCTACTGGCTAGCGTACTGGGCGTGCTGGCCGCCATGGGCCTGGTGCGCGGCGAGTTTCGCGGCAAAGGTCTGGTGATGGCAATCATTATCTCTCCCATGGTGGCGCCCGTCGTGATCATCGCCGTTGGCATGTTTTTCTTCTTTGCCAAACTGTCACTGCTGAACAGCTACCTCGGGCTGGTGTTAGCCCATGCCCTGTTGGGCGTTCCTTTTGTGGTGATCACAGTGGTCGCCGTACTGAAAAGCTACGACACCAATCTGACGCGGGCCGCTGCCAGCCTCGGTGCCTCTCCGCTGCTGGCGTTTCGAAAAGTCACCCTGCCGCTGATTGCACCGGGCGTTTTTTCCGGGGCACTGTTCGCGTTTGCCACCTCATTTGATGAAGTTGTCGTGACGCTGTTTCTTGCCAGCCCAACGCAGCGGACGCTGCCGATTCAAATGTTTGCCGGTATTCGTGAAAACCTCGATCCCACTATCGCGGCCGCCGCCACAATCATGATTGCGGCTTCGCTCCTGTTACTGATCGTCATGGAAGTCCTGCGGCGGCGCGGGGAAAAGATGCGCCAGCCACAGCCGGTTTAGATAACAGTCAGCAAACCGGTTCAGGTTGTTAAACCGCCCACAGGGTTAACGTGTGGGCGGTTGTCTGATCTGGACAGTGCGCACCCAGCCCCTGTCAGCCTGGTCATGGGCAAAATCACGTCAGGGGCTGAACGGGCGGTACCACCACAGTTTGTTGAAACGGGCCAGCATGCTGTGCCGCATGTTCTACGGCACGCGCCACGTCGTTGAGCGCAAACGGCGTTCCACTAAAGGCGGGAAGTTGATCATCAGGCGAATGAGGCGGCGATCAACGCCGCGTGCCCGCTTTGCGAACGGCCACGACCGCCCGCAAAGCTAACAGAAGGTATCAGTGACTGTTTTCGTTGTTGCGGCTCAGCCAAAGGGATAAGGCTTTGAGTGAATCATCGGTAAACTCATCACAGCGGGCGGTGATTTCATCCGGGGTCATCCAGAAAATTTCATCCACTTCTTCTTCCTGCATAGCAAAGGGGCCGTGCGACACACAGCTGAATAATCCCCCCCAGACGCGGCAATGCTCATCTTCAAAATAGAATTTGCCATGTTCTGCAAAAGGCACATCCGCAATGCCCAGCTCCTCTTCGGCTTCACGCCGCGCCGATTCAAGCATGTCTTCGCCACTCTGCACTACGCCGCCAGCCGTCGCATCCAGTTTGCCTGGCATAAAATCTTTGATTTCAGTACGGCGCTGAACCAGTATTTTCCCCATACCGTCATGAACCACGATATAGGTCGCGCGGTGACGTAAGCATTGCGCGCGCATCTGCGCACGCGTGGCCTGTGCAACGACTTCATTCTCTTCGCTTACGATATCGACCCATTCGATTTCGCCACCAGCAGTTTGATCCACCATCCGTAACCCTTTCCTGTTTAGCGTGTCTTTATGCACGCGCTGTTTGCCACACCTATATCATAGTGTGTCGTAAGGTAATCACTTATGACAACTTGAGCAAGCGCCGATCGCTAGCGATTTTTGCCGCTTTCCGTTAGCCATAACTGTACTGATGCCCGCTGCCATTGAAACTCAGCATAGTGCTGCAAACGTGCAGGCAAGGTATCGCCATGCAGCGCCAGTCGATTAAGCATGACAGCCAAATCGGTATCTGCAATGCACCACTCACCAAATAAATTTTGCTGACGTTCTGGCAACAGGCGCTGAACAGCGGCAATCAGTTTTTCGGCGGCCTCAACGGCTGCAGGCGACAAGGGCGCAAAGCGCTCACCGGCAAATAACACCTCGGTAGGGCGCTCCTGGCGAATGGGCATCAGATCGCTGCGCAGCCAGGCCTGAATTTGCCGGGCGCGGGCGCGTTTCTCGCGATCTTTGGGATAGAGGCGTTCAAATTCAGGGGCAGCAAAACGCTCTTCGAGGTATTCGCAGATGGCCGATGATTCACTCAGCATAAAGTCATCGACCTGTAAGGTCGGGACGCGGCAGGTTAAGGACAGATCGCGATAGGCCTCAGCACGCTGCTGGTTTTGCGATAAATCGATACGCTTTACGCTAAAAGGCACCCCTTTTTCGCTGAGCGCAACATAAGCCGACATGACATAAGGACTAAAGAAAGATGAATCTGACCACAGGGTGATGGAGGGGTAATTCATCTGCTACCTCAAATAGCTGACAGGGGTGCATCATCTTTACCGATTTTTATTTCTGAAAACAACCAGGCGCTGGTCCGATGTTTGCGCTCAACTGACTAAATTACGAAGCGGCTCACGCCACACGGGTACGACTCTTCTATGATGAAGTAAGCAAAAAATAAAAATTCAGACGGAGCCGCACTATGCATATCTTAATTACCGGTGGAACCGGGCTTATTGGCCGCCATCTTATTCCACGTCTGCAACAGCGTGGCGACACGGTCAGCGTGGTCACGCGCGACGTTGCCGCTGCACGAGACATGCTGGGGGAAGATATCGCGCTCTGGTCAGGCCTGGCGCAACAGCACTCGCTGGATGGCGTGGATGCCGTTATCAACCTGGCCGGTGAACCCATCGCGGATAAACGCTGGACAGAGGCCCACAAACGGCAGCTGTGCGAGAGCCGCTGGCAGATAACGGAGCGCATTGCCTCCCTGATTAACGCCAGTACCACGCCACCGCGCGTCTTGATTTCGGGATCGGCAACGGGCTTTTATGGCAACACGGGCGACGTGGTACTAACCGAGGACGATCCCGGACAGAACGAGTTTACCCACGAACTTTGCGCCCGTTGGGAACAGCTGGCGCTGACCGCGCAGAGTGAGCGCACCCGCGTCTGCCTGCTGCGTACCGGCGTCGTGCTGACGCGAGAAGGCGGCGCGTTGAGTAAAATGAAACTGCCGTTTAAGCTGGGAATTGGTGGCCCGATTGGCAGCGGCAAACAGTATATGCCGTGGATCCACATTGATGACATGGTCAGCGGCATTCTGTGGCTGCTCGACGATGATGCCTGTAGCGGCCCTTTTAACATGGTTGCGCCCTACGCCGTGCGCAATGAGCAGTTTGCCGCTACCCTGGGTGAGGTGATGCACCGCCCGGCTTTCATGCGCACGCCCGCCAGTGCGATCAAGCTGATGATGGGAGAATCGTCTGTACTGGTGCTGGGTGGGCAACATGTGCTGCCAAAACGGCTGGAGGCGTCGGGTTTTCGCTTCCGCTGGTATGAGCTGCAGAATGCATTACAGGATGTGGTGAAAAGCTGAGGATCAGGGGAGCACTCGCTCCCCTTCCCTTTTTTACTGAGAGGTGACCGCGGTTTTCGACTTCACCGTGGAACGCAGCGCGCCGTGATTCGGTTGCGGTACGCGGATGATAAACGTCAGCACACCGGCAAACACATACAGGCAGGTGTAAGCCCATACCACGCCGACGATATCAAAGAACGGCAGCATCATGGAGGCGATGGCGGGCGCAACAAAATTGCTCATGCCTGCGGACAGGTTATACACCGAGACGGCCGCGCCCTGATGATGGGGCTCCAGCGTAGGGAAAACCGCCGTCATGGGCACAAAGGCCGCCACGAAAATGCCCAGCATCACGGCAGGAATCAGGGCGACCAGGAAATTGTGACCGGCATAGACAGGCAGGTAATAGAACGCCAGGCTGGAGATCGCCATGCCGAGGCAGCCAAACCAGCGCACCTGGCGAATCCAGCCAATACGTTCACCCATGATGCCCCAGAAGATATTGGTAAAAATGGTGACGAAAAAGAACACCGCCCAAATCTGCAGCCACTCTGAGAGCGTAAACCCAAGCCGATCCACAAACAGCAGCGGCATAATGATGGCAAAGCCAAACAGCGACAGCGTATTAATAATGCGGATCAGACAGGCGTAAAACACATGCTGGTTGGTGAACAGGATAGTCACCGCACGCGACATTTCCGTCATTTTTTCCCGCAGGGGTAAGTTGACGCGAGAACGATCGACCGGCACGTTGCGCAGGCTAAAATAGGCCAGCAAGCCGCCGCAGGTTACCCAGCCAATCGCCAGCCAGAGCGTGCCGGTTTCACCAATGGAAGGAATGATCAGGCTGGGCAGATAGCTCCCGACCACGCCGATGCCTACCGAATACATAGCCCAGAACCAGCCCGTGGCAGCCGCCAGCCGTTCCCGTGGCAGCACCTGCACCAGCAGCAACATAAATGAGTAGATAAACAGCGGATAGGCCAGGCCACGGATACCGTAAAACAGCAGCATAAGAGGATAATTGCGCATCCCCAGCCCCAGGCTCATAAACAGGGCGTGCATGACAACCCACAAGATAAAACCGATCAGCATAGCGCGCTGCGGCGTAATCAGTTCCGCCACCACACCGGATGCCCAGGCGGCCAGCGCCACCGCTAAACCGTAAAAGGTAAACACCAGCGCCGACTGCCCCGGCGTGAATCCCATATCGGTAATATGACGTGACAGGAACGCCATCTCAAAACCGTCACCTGCCATAAAAACAGCGATGGCGACAAATCCCCAGATCAGATGTTTGGGCAAGCCAAACCAGTACGCAGTAGAGTGCATGACGATCGTCCTTCTCTGTTTGGTTACAGGTTAATCAGGCCAGCGAACGGGACTGAGAGTGTTGACGGTAAAGCTCACGGAACTGAGCCAGCCGTTGCTGCAGCCCCTGACGAACCTCAGGATTGGGCAGGAAGCGCGCCTGTATCGGGGGTTTAAGACACACCTGCGCTTCATCACCGCCCTTAGCCAGCCAGGCCAGGCGCGCCGCGCCCAGTGCACCGGATGCGCTGGCGGGATGCGTCACGACAGGCAGCGTCAGCACATCGGCGATCAGTTGCGCCCACAGGCTGCTGCGCGCGCCGCCGCCGGTCAGGCTGAACTGGGTAATGGCACGCCGTCCTTCCCCTAAGACGGTCAGGCCGTCGGCCAGGCCAAAGGCTACGCCTTCGAGCACCGCATAGCCCAGTAAGGCACGCTGGGTTTCGTGCCGCAGATAAAAAAACGCGCCCGTCGCATCAGGATCGTTGTGCGGGGTACGTTCTCCAGAGAGATAAGGCAAGAAAAGCGGGGCCTGCTGTTTTTGTGCCGGACCCAGCGCAGCAATCTCTTCCAGCAGTTGGTTTTCACTGACCGAGAGCAACTGGCACAGCCAGCGCAGGCAGCTTGCGGCGCTGAGCATGACGCTCATCTGGTGCCAGCGGTCAGGCAGCGCATGGCAGAAAGCGTGCACGCCTGACTGCGGATCGGCCTGCAGCCGGTCATTAACCACAAAGATGACGCCAGAGGTGCCAAGTGAAATAAACGCATCGCCAGGATTCACGGCGCCCACGCCAACCGCCGAGGTGGCATTATCCCCGCCGCCGCCTGCAATGATGACCGACGAGGAGAGCCCCCATTCGTCGGCAATCGCCGGCCGTAACGTGCCGCTGACGGCATTCCCTTCGACGAGTGCAGGCATCTGGTCACGACGCATTCCCGTTGCGGACAGCAGTGCCGCTGACCAGTCGCGTTTGGCGACGTCCAGCCATAAGGTGCCTGCGGCATCCGAGGGATCGGTGACAAAGCGCCCGGTCAGGCGCCAGCGCAGGTAATCTTTTGGCAATAACACTTTGCTAATGCGACGAAAGCAGTCAGGCTCGTGCCGGGCCACCCAGCACAGCTTTGGGGCCGTGAAGCCCGGCATGATCATGTTGCTGCTAATGTGCATGATTTCGGGATGATGCTGACCCAGCCAGTGGCATTCTGCCGCGCTGCGCGTGTCATTCCACAGAATGCAGGGCCGTAAAACCTCACCCTGCTCATCCAGCAGCACCGCTCCGTGCATTTGTCCTGACAGCCCAATCGCCTCTATCGCAGACCAGGCCAGAGGTGCCTGCTGACGCAGACGCGTGATGACCTGATGGCAGGCGCGCCACCAGTCATGCGGGTCCTGCTCTGCCCAGTGCGGATGGGGGCGCTGCACGGCCAGGGCGGCATGTTCCGATGCCACGATCTCGCCCTGCGCATTCACGATCAGCGCTTTAAGCTCAGAGGTGCCGATATCGATACCCAGATACATATTCGCCCCCTAAACCACGGCCAGCGGTTGTTCTGGCTGGACTTGCCACGTTTCCAGCCCGGCGACGGTGGTGCTAAGCCGCGCATGAAAATCCTGTGATGTGGCCAGCTCAGCAAACAGGGACGTCTGGGTCATGTAAGCCTGTAACGGATCGGCATGGGCAAACCACTGCTGTACCACTTCAGGTTGCAGCACGCCATCCTGATAGTCATAAGGCAGCTCGCCACTGGCCCAGCGTTGCAAAAACAGATAGAACAGCGCCGGGAGCACCAGGCTGGCCGCAGGCGGCGTGCCGCGCTGATAGCATTCCCGTAGCGTCGGCGTCACCATGGCGGGAATTTTTGACAGACCGTCAGCCGCCACACGTTGGTTGGTATCTTTTATCCACGGATTGCTAAAGCGGGACAGGACAACATCCCGATACTCCGCCAGGTTGAGCGGGCTGGGTGAAAGTGAAGGTATGACATCCTGTGAGACATATTCCCATGCCATCTGGTGGATGGCTTTCTGACGGGTGCTTTCATCAATGTAAAGCAAACCGATAAGCGTGCCCGCCCAGGCAATGGCGCTGTGGGTGGCGTTAAGAATACGAATCTTGGCTTCTTCCCAGGGCAACACCGACTCGACCAGCTCGACGCCCACCTGCTCCAGCGCCGGACGCCCGGCAATAAAATCGTCTTCGATCACCCACTGGATAAAGGACTCCGCCATCACCGGCACCGCATCATCTTTACCGGTTGCCGCCTGAACGCGCTCCGCGACGTCAGGCGTGGGACGCGGGGTGATTCGATCCACCATGGTATTCGGCGAGGTGGTGTTGTCACGCACCCAGGCGGCCAGCTCACCTGCCCCTTTTGCCGCAAGGAAGGCCAAAAAACCCTGACGGAAACGCTCACCGTTGTGGCGCAGATTGTCGCAGTTCAACAGGGTCACGGGCGCCCCACCGTTGACGACGCGTGCCGTCAGGATACGCGCCAGCGCGCCATACAAGGTTCGCGCCTCGCCATTCAGATCCGCCTGAATATCGGGCTGCTGCAGGTCAAGCTCATGTTCCGGTGTTAAATAGTAACCCGCTTCGGTCACGGTGAAGGCGATTACCCGGGTGCATGGATCGGCGCCCTGCTGCACCAGCGCGCTGATCTCTTTGTCCCACGGCAGAACCTGCCGAATGGAGGTAATGGTCTCGTAGTGACGCTCGCCCTCAGGCGTGACCGTCTCCAGCACATATTCCCCTTGCTGGGCGGTTAGCTGCGTCAGCAACGGCGTTGCGTCATCGCGGATATTGCCCAGCGCGATATGCCAGCGGCTGTCGCCCTGCTGCATCAGGCGGTGCAGATACCATGCCTGATGGGCACGATGGAAAGAGCCTGCGCCGATATGCATCCAAACTGATGGTGTCATCATGACCTCTTTAGGCATTTGTTTAAATTAAGGGCATTTGCCCGATGCACATATGTTAATCAGAGGTAACGTCAAGGTTCTGTGATTAATTTCACATTTAAGACATTGGCCCGTTAATTGAGCTTTTGCCCTGATAGGCTTTTAAACAGATTGCGCGATAAAATGGCGATCCGCAGAGAAGGGAATGGCGCAATGAACAAAGAAGAGAAGAAACAGGAGTTGGCGGCACGTGCCGCCTGGATGTATTACGTCGCTGGGTTAACACAGCAGGAGATCGCCCGGGCACTGGGATTGTCGCGCCAGGTGGCCCAGCGTTTGATTTCCGGTGCGCGTGAAATGGGCATGGTCAGCGTAAAGATCGCCCACCCCGTGACGCACTGCCTGCGTCTGGCGCACGACGTGCAGGAGAAATTTGGCCTGCAGCACTGCCGCGTGGTGCCTTCCGGCGATCTGGACGACAATGCCATACAGCAAATGCTGGCGGTAGAAGGCGCAGAGGTGATGTCGCAGTTTATCAATAACGACGAGCCGCAGGTGTTTGGCATCGGTTCGGGGAAAACCCTGCGTGCCATTATTGATGCGCTTCCCTGGGTTGAACGACCGCAGCATCACTGTGTTTCCATGATTGGGGCCATCGCCCGCGACGATTCAGGCACCCGCTACGACGTGCCGCTTAAGCTGTCTGAAAAAATGCAGGGCAAGTATTTCTTCATTCCCGCCCCGCTGTTCGCCGACAGTCCAGACGATAAGCAGATGTGGTGCCGGCATCAGGTCTATCAGCGCGTGGTCAACCGTGCACGACAGGCCCACGTCACCTTTTTGGGAATTGGGGAGGTCAATCCCGGCTGCCCGCTCCATGCCGAAGGCTTTATCACAGACAGCCAGGTGCAGGCGCTGAATGCGCGCGGCGTGGTCGGGGAAATGCTCGGTCATTTCTTCAATCAGCAGGGCGAACGCGTGTTAGGGGAAACCGATGCGCTGTTAACCAGCGTGGCGCTGGAAAGCCAGACGACGCGCAATATCATCGGCTTTGCCGGCGGGGAGCGAAAATATGCCGCTATTCAGGCGGCGTTGAACGGCGGCTGGATATCGGGCCTGGTGACCGATGAAGCCACCGCCGTGCGCCTGCTGAATAACCGATAGCTTGCCTACTTAAGCGATCCCTTCAGGAACTGCTGTAAGCGCGGGCTCTTGGGCTGACCAAATAATTCAGCCGGTGGCCCCTGCTCCTCAATTTTCCCCTGATGCAGGAAAATGACGTGGCTGGAGACGTGACGGGCAAATTCCATTTCGTGCGTGACCACCACCATGGTTTTTCCCTCTTCGGCCAGCTTCTGCATAATACGCAGCACCTCACCGACCAGCTCAGGATCCAGGGCTGAGGTGGGCTCATCAAATAACAGCACCTCCGGCTCCATCGCCAGCGCGCGGGCAATGGAGACGCGCTGCTGCTGCCCTCCCGAGAGATGGACGGGATATTTTCCCTGCGCCCGCTCGTCGATGCCGACCTTGTTCAAATAAGTAATCGCGCGCTCACGTGCCTGCGCTTTACTCAGGCCCAGCACCTGAATCGGCGCTTCCATAACGTTTTCCAGCACCGTCATGTGGCTCCACAGGTTGAAATGCTGAAAGACCATGGTCAGACGGGTACGAAGCAGGCGCAGCTGCTCCTTGTCTGCCACCTTCAGCTGGCCGTCCGTATCGCGTACCAGGGTAATAGCGGTGTTGTTGACCACAATGGTGCCTTCACTCGGCTTTTCGAGGAAGTTAATACAGCGCAGAAAGGTACTTTTCCCGGAACCCGACGAGCCAATAATACTGATGACATCGCCCGCATTGGCGTTCAATGACACACCTTTTAATACTTCATGTTCACCGTAACGTTTATGCAGGTCGGTGACGCTTAATTTGTTATCAGCCATAGTCTTACTCAATGCGATGAAGAAGGTTTCACGTGCGCCAGCCAGCGACGTTCCGCAAGACGAAACAGGCTAATCAGCACGTAAGAAATAATCAGGTATAACACGGCCGCAATGCCGAACGCGGTAAAGGGCTGATAGGTTGCCGCGTTAATGTCCCTGGCGATTTTCAGCAAATCAGGCACGGTTGCGGTAAAGGCCAGTGCGGTAGAGTGCAGCATGAGTATGACTTCGTTGCTGTAAACCGGTAAGGCCGTGCGCAGTGCAGAAGGCAAAATAATGCAGCGATACAGTTTAAAGGTCGAGAAGCCATAGGCTCGCGCCGCTTCGATTTCACCGTGTGGCACGGCACGAATCGCCCCGGCAAAAATTTCCGTGGTGTAAGCGCAGGTATTAAGGGTAAATGCCAGTAGCGTACAGTTCAGGCCGCTGCGGAAAAACGCATTCAGTAGCTCTGTGCCTTTCACGATTTCCAGCGTATACATGCCGGAATAGAACACCAGCAGTTGCACATAGAGTGGCGTACCGCGAAACACATAGGTAAAGAGCCACACCGGCAGGCTGATAAAACGATTGGGTGATACACGCGCAATCGCCAGCAACACGGCCATGCAGCCGCCCAGTACGACCGAGACAATCAGCAGCCATAGCGTAATCGCCACGCCTGTGAAGCGATAACCGTCGGTCCAGAGCAGCGACTTCCAGTATTCGTGAATAATCTCGATCATAGCTCCGCCCTCTTCACGCCGACCGTGTAGCGGCGATTGAGCCACCAGAGAATGCCGTTAGACAAGGTGGTAAAGACCAGATAAATCACGCCCGCCACGATAGCAAAATAAAACGGCTGCCAGGTGCTTTTACCTGCCAGCTGCGTGGCTTTTACCACATCCTCCAGCCCCAACAGGGAAACCAGCGCCGTGGCTTTCAGGATCACCTGCCAGTTATTACCGATGCCGGGCAGCGCGTAGCGCATCATCGCAGGGAACAGGATACGGCGGAAAACCTGCGAACCGGTAAAACCAAACGCCGTGGCGGCTTCAATCTGCCCTTTTGGCACCGCCATAAAGGCGCCACGGAAGGTTTCGGTAAAATAGGCGCCATAGATAAAGCCCAGGGTGATGATGCCAGCCACCATGGGATCGATATCGAACTGGGCCAGGCCAAGCGCATCGGTGAGATGGTTGAGAGCGATCTGCAGGCCGTAGAAAATCAGCAGCATCAGAACGAGGTCGGGCACGCCACGAATCAGCGTCGTGTAGCCCTCAAAAATCAGTGACAGCAGGCGATTGCGCGACAGCTTCGCGCCTGCGCCAATCAGACCCAGGATCACCGCCAGCAGCACCGAGCTCAGGGCGAGCTCAAGCGTAACCAGCGTGCCTTTTAAAATGACATCAGAGTAGCCATACAACATGGAAAAGGTCCTGTCGTGGGGTGGAAACGACGCTGCGCCGTCGTGCAGACGGGCAGCGCAGCTTCTGTTCTCGCATAGCCGATGACACAGGGTTGCTCCGATCAGAGAGATCGGGACAACCCAGGGCTTATTCTGTTATGCGAACAACAGAGGCGAGGACGACAGATCAGTCACCGTACACGTTGAAATTAAAGTATTTCTTCGCAATTTTGTCGTAGGTACCGTCTTTACGCATTGATTCAAATGCTTTATCGATGGCCGCTTTCAACTCGGTATCGTCTTTACGTAATCCCATACCGGTTCCGACACCGAAGATTTTATCGTCTTTCACGGCCGGACCTGCGAACGCATAGCTTTTACCGACAGGCTGTTTCAGGAAGCCTTCGGCGGCCTGAACTTCGTCCTGGAAGGCGGCGTCAATGCGGCCGGCGGTCAGATCCTGATAGACCAGATCCTGGTTGGCATAAGGCGTTACGGTTACGCCTTTTGGACGCCAGTACTCATTCGCGTAGGTTTCCTGAGTAGTGCCCTGCAGCACGCCGATGTTCTTGCCTTTCAGCGCCTCAGGCGTCGGCTCGATTTTTGATCCTTTCGGCGCGACTAAGCGTGCGTTAGCGGCATACAGTTTGTCTGAGAACGCAATCTCTTCCTGACGTTTAGCGGTGATGGACAGCGAGGAGATGATGGCATCGATTTTCTTCGCTTTCAGCGACGGAATCAGCGCATCAAAATCGCTTTCTACATAGGTACACTTGGTCTGGATACGTTTACAGATTTCGTTAGCCAGGTCGATATCAAAACCAACCAGCTGTCCTTGCGCGTTTTTCGACTCAAACGGCGGATATGTTGGGTCAGTGCCGACACGAATCGAGGTCGGTACTGCTGCAAATACGCTGGCCGCACTGGACAGGCCCAACATTAAAGAAAGAGCCAGAACACGCTTCTTCATAGATTACCCTCAAGTAAATTGCTTATTGTTATGTGATGCATGATGTGTGTTTGCGACGAACACTGCCTTTTCCTGTGCATGTTTCATGCCAGTTCTGCAGTTTTGCCGTCTGCCCAGCCGCCCGTTTGGTGACGAAAAGACTGGGTTTGTGAAAGGAATATATCAGTGATGTCGCAGAGAAAAAGCGATGTTGTGAACTTTTAGTTCAAGAAATGCAGGAACAGTGATCGCTCCCGCGTTTCTGCACCAAAGAAGGGCGAAAGAACACGCTTATGCACCTTGCCAGCGCACAAACAAGTCCTGCGGTAGTTCAATATCAAACTGATCAATGACCCGATTAACGGTCTGATCGACAAGCTGCTCGATAGTGGTTGGGCGGTGGTAAAACGCCGGCACCGGCGGCATGATGATGGCCCCCAGTTCGGCCGCGGTCGTCATCATGCGCAGATGACCAATATGCAGCGGGGTTTCACGTACGCACAGGACCAGTTTACGCTGCTCTTTCAGCACCACGTCTGCTGCGCGCGTCAGCAGCGAATCGCTGTAGCTGTGAACAATACCGGACAGGGTTTTCATTGAGCACGGCAGGATCACCATGCCCAACGTTTTGAACGACCCGGAGGAGATACTGGCGGCAATGTCCCGCACGTCATGAACCACGTCTGCCAGCGCCTGGACGTCCCGCAGGCTGTAGTCGCTTTCCAGGCTCAGCGTCTGACGTGCCGCATGGCTGATGATCAGATGGGTTTCCACGTCGCTGATCTGCTGCAAGACCTGCAATAGCCGGACGCCATAGATCACGCCGCTTGCGCCCGAAATACCAATAATGAGTCGTTTCATCGTTCAACCTTGCAGTGGCAAAGTGCACCATAATAGCGCAGACCGGCAGAAAACACAGAGGGCGGGATAAATCCCGCCCTCCTTTTTGCATTCAGGTTCGCTTACCCTTCGTTATGCAGCTCGAGGTTTTCGACTTCGTTTTGACGGGCGATGGCTTTCGCATCGTCGTTACGCAGGGATTCCAGATATTCAAGATAGCCCTGATCGACGTCTTTCGTCACGTAGATGCCGTTAAAGACGGAGCACTCAAACTGCACGATATCCGGGTTCTCTTCCCGTACGGCTTCGATAAGGTCATCGAGATCCTGGAAAATCAGCGCATCTGCTTTGATAATCTGGCGAATCTCTTCCACTTCACGGCCGTGGGCAATCAGCTCGGTCGCGCTGGGCATATCAATGCCGTAGACGTTAGGAAAGCGCACTTCCGGCGCGGCAGACGCAAGATAGACCTTTTTCGCGCCCGCCTCTCGCGCCATCTCGATAATCTGCTCGGAGGTGGTGCCACGAACAATTGAGTCATCAATCAGCAGCACGTTCTTATCGCGAAACTCAGCGCGGTTAGCGTTGAGCTTGCGGCGAACGGCGCTGCGGCGCAGTTGCTGTCCCGGCATGATAAAGGTGCGGCCCACGTAGCGGTTTTTCACAAACCCCTGACGGTAAGGCTTATCAAGGATGCGGGCGATTTCCAGCGCGGTATCCATCGAGGTTTCCGGAATGGGAATCACCACGTCGATATCCAGATCTTCCCACTCGCGGGCGATCTTCTGACCCAGCTTGGTGCCCATGCGCACGCGGGCGCTGTAGACCGAAATCTTATCCAGGAAGGAGTCCGGACGCGCAAAATAGACGTATTCGAACAGGCAAGGATTGTTTTTTGGGTTTTCGGCACACTGACGGGTTGAAAGCTGCCCCTGCTCAGTGATGTAAACCGCTTCACCCGGTGCCACGTCACGGATAAATTCAAAACCCAGGGTATCCAGCGCGACGCTTTCGGAGGCGACCATGTACTCGGTACGGCCATCGGCAATGACGCGTTTGCCCAGCACCAGTGGCCGAATGCCGTTAGGATCGCGGAAGGCGACCATGCCGTGACCGATGATCATCGCCACCACGGCATAGGCGCCACGCACCTGCTGGTGGACGGCAGCGATGGCGGCAAACACGTTATCGGCTTCCAGCGGATAGTGCTGAAAACGATCCAGTTCCTGCGCAAAGATATTCAACAGGATTTCAGAATCGGAGGTGGTATTAACGTGACGGCGGCCTTTTTCGAACAGCTGCTTACGCAGCTCGTGGGCATTGGTCAGGTTACCGTTATGGGCAAGGGAAATACCGTACGGCGAGTTAACGTAGAATGGCTGGGCTTCAGAAGCGCTGGAGCTGCCCGCGGTAGGATAGCGTGCGTGACCAATCCCCATGTTGCCTTGTAAACGTTGCATATGACGCGCTTCGAAAACATCGCTGACCAGACCATTAGCCTTACGCAGGCGGAAGCAGTTCAGCGCATCGATGGTACAAATGCCTGCGGCATCCTGCCCACGGTGCTGGAGCACCGTTAACGCGTCATAGATCGACTGGTTGACCGGCATGAAACCGGTGATACCGACAATACCGCACATGTTGTCATTTCCTCATTAAGCCGTACGCCCGGTGGTCTCACCGGGGCAAAAAACTCGACGTGCTTTTCAGGTAGTCAAAAAACCACCTGATTATAGAACTGAACTCGGGAATAAGTTGAGACTGCTGCCAGTCCGGGCTCTTTGAAAAGCCCGTGAATGTATCCAGGAAGAACAGCAGAGCGGCCACGATGAGCACACCACGCAATGCCCCGAAACAAACGCCTAATACCCGATCGGTTCCCGACAGGCCAGTTTTCTCAACCAGCGAGCCGATAACGTAGTTCACGATTGCGCCCACAATCAGGGTCGCGATGAACAGCACCGCAATCGCGATTCCGTTACGAACCAGTTCGTCGTCAAAACCTGTGAACCAGACTGCAAGGTAGGCATAGTAATGACTGGCGACAAAAAACGCGCATCCCCAGGTAACAAGAGATAAGGCTTCGCGGACAAACCCTCGAACCAGGCTGACCAAAGCCGAAAAACCAACTACCGCAATAATGACGTAATCAATCCAGATCATGAACTCTTCCAGCGCCAGTGCCATTGCACCCCTGCTTCCAGTTCGGGGCGCATTCTAACAGAAAAAGAAAACGTTTGCGTAGAGGTTTTCAGGTTCTGCATCCATAAAAAAGGCGATGAAAAAATCCGTCTTCGCCTGTGTCATTTTCACCCCGCTAACAGGCTGAAAAGTTGTCAGAAATTTAGCGTCAAGCCGGGTCAGGCACTGCCGTTCTCATCCCGATTGGCGCTGCCTGTTATTTCTATCGGCAGCGCCAATCGGCGCTTTAGCGGGCGCTGTAAGACTTAACCACGCCGCTCAAGCCTGAAACGTTCTTCAGCTCGCCGACGGCCGCCTGCATCTTCGCTTTTGACGCATCCGGCCCCACATAAATGCGGGTGATTTGCCCCTGCACGGGCGTAGACGGCACGGTATAGGCCCGGTAACCCGACAGGCGCAGTTTCGCCACAATCTCGTTAACCTTGCTGGCGTTCTTGAGTGCGCCTAACTGAACAACGTAAGCCTGACCGGCAGGCTGCGTTTCTTTGGGCTGCTCCGCAGGCGCGGTTTTTTCCGCCGGCTGCGACTGCTCGGCCGGTTTGGTTTTTTCAACAGGCTTAGCCTGCTCAACCGGTTTGGTTTTTTCTACCGGTTTGCTCTGCGTCTGCTCGACCGACTTCGGTTTAGCCTGCTCAACCTGTTTGGGTCGGGTTGGCTCAACCGGCCTGGCTTTCGGCGCTGTCGTGGCCGGAGACGAATGGACCGGTGGCGGTGAGACCACGCTCGGTTCGCTACTTTGCTCGGGCTGACTGCTGCCCTCGGCGGCGGCATCATCATCCGTATCAGAATGGCTGACCGCACTGCCTGCGCCTGCTGGCGGATGCGCAGGCAGCGACTGCGTCACCGGCGGCACCATTTCGCTGTCCTGCTGGTCATCGGGTTTGGGCACCAGCGGGATCGCGGCAAATTCTTCTTTATAATGTTTTTTCTTACCATCCAGCAGCCCCGGCAATACGATCACGCCGACGGCCACCAGAATAACGGTACCGACTAAACGGTTTTGAAACTTACTCGCCACGTCCTTTCTCCGTTTCAATCGATTCCATAACCTGCGCCACCGTCAGGAAAGAGCCGCAGACCAGAATAATATCCTGCGCTTCCGCCTGCTGGCGCGCCTGGTGCCAGGCCTGTTCAACATCCGTAAATGCCTGAGCGGACGTTACGTGCGCCATGAGCTGCTCCGCGCTGGCACCGCGCGGACCGGCCAAGGGTGCGCAATACCAGCAGTCCACCTGAGGTGCCAGGGCCGCCAGAGTGCCGGCAATGTCTTTATCGTGCAGCATCCCCACAACCGCATGGACGCGTCCGCTTTGCGGCAATGCAGCCAGTCGCGAGGCCAGATAGGTCGCCGCATGCGGATTGTGGGCAACGTCCAGAATCACCCGTGGGGATTCGCTGATGGTCTGAAAGCGTCCCGGTAAAATCGCCAGCGGCAGATGCGCACGAATGATTGCATCGCTCACGTTCAGCCCGGAGGCGCGCAGCGCCACCAGTGCGGTAGCCGCATTTGGCAACGGCACCTGAGGCAGCGGTAAATCATGCAGCTCGCCTTGCGCATCGCGCAGCGACCAGCTCTCTGCCTGCTGATGATAGTGCCAGTCGCGCCCGTGCTGCATTAACCGCGCACCTTTTTCACGGGCAACCTGAGCAATTGTGGCAGGCATATCAGGTTCACCGACCACGGCGGGTTTCGCCTGGCGGAAGACACCGGCTTTTTCCCGGCCAATACTTTCACGGTCCGGGCCAAGCCAGTCGGTATGATCCAGCGCGATACTGGTAATCACCGCGACATCCGCATCGACAATATTGGTCGCGTCCAGCCGACCGCCCAACCCGACTTCAAGAATGACGACATCCAGCCCCGCCTGCTTAAACAGGTTAAGCGCCGACAGCGTGCCAAATTCAAAGTAGGTCAGAGAAACCTTACCCCGTCCGGCCTCAATATCGGCAAAACTGGCGCTGTGTTGGGCTTCACTGAGTTCCTGCCCCTGAATCCGGACGCGCTCGGTGTAGCGCACAAGGTGCGGCGAGCTGTAAACCCCAACCCGATAGCCGGCTGCCATCAGTAAGGTTTCCAGGGTGCGACAGGTGGTACCTTTGCCATTGGTGCCCGCAACGGTAAAAACGAAGGGTGCAGGCTTGAGCAGGTCCAGACCTTGCGCCACCTGGCGAATACGATCCAGGCCCAGTTCTATCGCCTGAGAGTGGAGGTGCTCAAGATAATAAAGCCACGTGGCCAAAGGCGACGTGGCTTGAGGAAGGTGAAGATTGTCCATATGTCCCGTTTTGCAAATTTATACCCGATGAAAGCCGCAAGGTATACGGTGCATTGGTGGAAGGCGCGACCTGCGCGCCTTCTGTCTCCTGTCAGGCCTCGTTGCTCTCCGGATGGCTCGTCGCAGGTGCGAACGCTTCACCGTCGTGCAGCGGTGCGGGCAGATTCATCATTTTTGCCAGCAGACTCGCCAGTTTATAGCGCATTTCCGGACGACGAATGATCATATCAATCGCCCCTTTCTCGATCAAAAACTCACTCCGCTGGAAGCCCGGCGGCAGTTTTTCACGAACGGTCTGTTCAATCACACGTGGACCCGCAAAGCCGATCAGGGCTTTAGGTTCGGCAATATTCAGATCGCCCAGCATCGCAAAGCTGGCAGACACGCCGCCCATGGTCGGGTCGGTCAGCACCGAAATATACGGCAGACCGCGTTCCTGCATTTTCGCCAGCGCGGCACTGGTTTTGGCCATCTGCATCAGCGACATTAACGCTTCCTGCATACGCGCACCGCCACTGGCGGAGAAGCAGATCAGCGGGCAGTTATCTTCCAGCGCCTGCTCAACAGCCCGGACGAAACGTGCGCCAACCACCGATCCCATTGAGCCGCCCATAAAGGCGAATTCAAAGGCGGCCGCCACAACCGGCATACCGTGCAGCTGACCTTTCATCACGATCAGCGCATCTTTCTCATTCGTGGCTTTCTGTGCAGCAACCAGACGATCTTTATACTTTTTGGAATCCCGGAACTTCAACAGATCCTTGGGTTCCAGCTCGCTGCCCAGCTCAACCAGCGTGCCCTGATCGAGCAGGCTCGCCAGGCGCTCACGGGCATGCATGCGCATGTGGTGGTCGCACTTAGGGCAGACCTCAAGATTACGCTCCAGCTCGGCACGATAAAGTACCTGGCCACAGCTGTCGCATTTCGTCCACACTCCTTCCGGAATACTGGCGCGACTTGTGGGCGTAATGTTGCTTTTATTAAGAATGCGTTCAATCCAGCTCATTGATGACCTTTCTGTTTAAAACTGACCTGGTCCAGTCGTCTTGATACTGCTGAAAACCGCTTCAGCAGACGGTAAATGTCGCTCATTAAACCACAACCAATTAAGACTGTGGATAAAAATCTGGTCTTACCCCTGAGCAACGCGGCTACTCAGGGATAATTTTACTGCTTAGCCTGGCGGCGATGGCGCCAGATTTCAATCACACCTGGCAGAATCGACACCACGATAATCCCGAGGATAAGCAGCTTAAGGTTTTCCTGTACCACGGGCAAATCGCCAAACAGATAACCCGCATAGGAAAACAGCAGCACCCAGGCCAGCGCGCCCGCGACGTTAAACAGGGCGAAGTGGCGGTAGGACATGTGTCCCATTCCGGCGACGAAAGGCGCAAAGGTCCGCACGATGGGCACGAAGCGCGCCAGGATAATGGTTTTCCCACCGTGCCGGGCATAAAAGGCATGGGTTTTATCCAGATAGCTGCGGCGGAAAATTTTCGAGTTCGGGTTGCTGAACAGCCGTTCGCCAAAGAGTTTGCCGATGGTGTAGTTCACGGCGTCCCCCAGAATAGCGGCAATGACCAATAGCGCCACCATGAGATGCACGTTGAGATCGTTACCCGGCAACGCGGCCAGCGCCCCTGCCACGAACAGCAGTGAATCACCCGGCAAAAACGGCGTGACGACTAAGCCCGTTTCGCAGAACAAAATCAGAAACAGGATGGCGTAGATCCAGATGCCATACTGCGCGACTAATTCGGCCAGATGCACATCAATGTGCAGAATAAAATCGACCACAAAATGGATAAACTCCATAACGATCCCTTGTACGTAAGGTTAATTAATCCGCGAGGAACAATGGCCCCATCGCCGGCTGAGGTAAAGCAAAATGCACGGGATAATCCACCGCCACCAGATAAAGCCCTTCGGCTTTCGCCGTTGCCGCCGCCAGCGTGCGATCTTTAGCCGCCAGCAGTTCCGCCATCCAGGATTCTGACTGATTGCCGCAGCCAATTTCCATCAGACTACCGACAATATTGCGCACCATATGGTGCACAAACGCATTGGCTTTAATATCGACAATCACATAAGGCCCGTGGCGCGTGACGTTCAGGTGCATCACGTTGCGCCACGGCGTTCGCGACTGACACTGCACGGCGCGGAAAGAGGTAAAATCATTCTCGCCCAGCAGGCACTGTCCGGCGCGCTGCATCTTTTCTACATCCAGAGGATAGTAAAAATGCGTCACGCCATTACCCAGAATCGCCGGACGGAGCCGCTGATTGTAGATCAAATAGCGATAACGCCTGGCGGTTGCGCTAAAACGCGCGTGAAAGTCGTCCGGCACCGCCTTGACCCAACGTACGGCGATATCGTCTGGCAGATTGGCGTTCACGCCCAGCGTCCAGGCGGCATCGGCGCGCTGCGCAACGGTTTCAAAATGTACCACCTGGCCGGTGCCGTGTACGCCAGCATCGGTGCGGCCGGCACAGAACACGCTGACCGGATGGTCGGCCACTTTTGAAAGCGCCCGTTCCAGCTTTTCCTGCACGCTGCGCACTTCCTGCTGACGTTGCCAGCCATAGTAGCGGCTGCCGTCGTACTCGATGCCCAGAGCCAGTTTTTGTGTCTGACCTTCTGACATCAGTACATGTACTCCTGAACCAGCTTCTCAGCGGTCTTCACCGCCATCAGCGCACCGCCGAAACGGACGTTGTCGGCCACCGACCAGAACTGCAACAGCTCAGGAATGCCGTAGTCGTTACGCACACAGCCAATGCTCAGTTCATCGCTGCCCGAGGCATCGGTAACCGGCGTCGGCACCGCATCCTCTTCGCTCAGATGAATATCCGCAGCCAGCGCCAGCTCTGCCCTTGCCTCTTCCGCCGACAGCGGGCGCAGGTTTTCAATATGTACGATCTGCGCATTGCCATAAAATACCGGCGCCTGAATGCTGCTGACCGCCACGGGCAAACCCTCGTCCTGCAGGACTTTGCGTACCTGATCGACCAGGCGGCGCTCGCTTTCTACGCTGCCTTCGCTATCTGCCAGCTGCGGCAGAAGGTTAAAGGCCAGCTGGCGGCCAAAATGGTGTTCGTCAGCGGGCACGCCGTTCAGCAGACGCGCACTCTCACCGGCCAGCGCATCCACGGCCACTTTGCCGTGGGTGGAGACAGAGATCAGATTGGTGACCTGTAAACGGCCCAAACCTGCCGCATCCACCAGCGGTTTGATTGCCGTCAGCAGTTGACTCACCAGATTATCCGCCACGCTGATGATGTTGCGATTACGGTAATCGGCCAGCACCTGTGGATTCACATCCGGCACCACCAGCGGCACGTCCGGTGACAGGGCAAACAGCTCGCTGCTGTCGATCACCAGACAGCCCGCGCCCGCCGCCTCTTCGGCATAGCGTTCTGATGCATCGCGACCGGCAACAAAAAAGGCCAGCTGCGCCTGTGACCAGTCAAACCCGGCCGCGTCTTCAACGCGCACAGAACGTCCTTCAAAACGTTTGATTTCACCGGCACCGTTGTCGCTCGCCAGCAAATACAATTCACCAACCGGGAACTGGCGTTGAGCCAGTAGTTCCAGTACAGCGTTCCCTACTGCGCCTGTTGCGCCCAGTAGCGCAATATTCCAGCCGTCAGACATGTTGGTTTACCTCAGACAATGACATAAAAACAGAAGGCGGTGATGTCACCGCCCGGGGATTCAGAATTATCCCTACCTTCAGCCGCGCGTAACCCGGCTGAACCCATCAGGTTGAGGATAATATAGCGTTAAAGCCCAGTTGAATAAGCTGCTCAGCGGTGGCTTCATTATCACAGTTCACCTGTAATGATGACCATTCGCGACGCTCTTCATACTGTTTGCGCAGGCGGTCAAACTCGCCCGGTTTTGCCGCCACTTTTCGCAGAGGCGCATCATCGCGGCGCACATCATACACCAGATGCACTAACCGTTTCAGCGTTGGCTGATCGAGCGGCCCGTTCAGGCTGATCTGGCTGAATTCCGGCGTCGGTAGCAGGCTACTCAGCGGCACCTGCTGCGGTTGACCAATAAAGTCACACCAGGCCTCAAACACCTGGGTGGTGCCGCGCGCCTTGCCCTCCAGGGTGTAACCAGCAATGTGGGCCGTCGCGATATCCACCTTATCCAGCAGCGCCAGGGAGAGATCCGGTTCAGGTTCCCAGACGTCCAGCACCACGCTGAGATCGTGACGCATGTTCAGAACTTCCAGCAGCGCGGCGTTATCCACCACCGGGCCGCGGCAGGCGTTAATCAGAATGGCGTTGGGCTTCAGGGCCATCAGCCGCGCGGCATCGGCCAGATGCCAGCTCTTGTAGGGGCCAGATTTAAACAGCGGCGTATGAAACGTTAAAATATCGGCCTGTTCCACCAGCGCATCGAGCGAGTGAAAATCCTCTTTGTCACCCCGGTCAGCGCGCGGCGGATCGCAAAGCAGGGTTTTCACGCCCCAGGCTTCAAGGCGTTTCTGCAATCGCCCGCCCACGTTACCGACGCCAACGATGCCCACCGTGCGATCGCGCAACTGAAAACCGTCGCGCTCCGCCAGCAGCAGCAAGGCAGAAAAAACATACTCTACGACGGCGATCGCGTTACAGCCCGGCGCGGCAGAGAAGGCAATGCCCGCCTGCTCAAGCCAGTCTTCGTCAATATGATCTGTGCCCGCGGTTGCCGTGCCGACAAACTTTACGGGCTTGTCCTGCAGTAACGCAGCGTTAACCTGGGTCACGGAACGCACCATCAGGCCATCGGCATCGGCCAGTTGGGCTTCAGGAAGCGGCCTGCCAGGGACAGCGACCACCTCGCCCGTGCGGCTGAAGAGTTCACGGGCATAGGGCATGTTTTCATCGACGAGAATTTTCACCACGGCTTTCCTGTGTGTTGCATTTAAGGGCGCTATTTTGGCACAAAAGCCCCGCGTTAGCCTAACCACGCTGTGCAGTGAGTGCTAAGGCTGGCAGAAAGGGGCAACACAGGCGTACACTGCGGCGGGTCTGAGGCTGGAGTCATATTATGTTCTTTTTGTTCCCGCTGTTTGCGGTCTTAATTTGGTCGGTTAATGCTATCGTTAATAAATTATCGGCGAGTGCCATCGAGCCTGCGGCGATTTCTTTTTATCGCTGGTTACTGGCGTTGCTGGTCCTGACCCCGTTTGTGTTACCGGGTGTGATACGGCAATGGCAGACGATCCGGCCGCACCTCTTGCGCTTGATGGTTCTGGGTCTGCTGGGCATGGCGCTGTAACAAAGCCTGGCCTACTATGCCGCGCACAGCGTGAGCGCCCTGTTTATGGGTATCATCGCCGCGCTAATCCCACTGTTAACGGTATTGCTCAGTGTGGTCATACTGCGCATTGCCCCGACCGTGGGGATTCTGGCGGGCAGCCTGATCTCCTTTTGTGGCTTAATCTGGTTGGTCAGCGCAGGCAATCTTGATCAGTTGCTGCATCACGGCATCGGAGCAGGTGAAGCCATGATGCTGGCGGCCTCAGCCAGCTATGCGCTTTATGGCGTGATGACCAAACGCTGGTCAATTCCGCTGCCGGTCTGGCAGAGCCTGTATGTGCAAATTGCCTTTGGCGTTCTGTTGCTGTTACCCGGCTTTCTGATGACGCCGGACGTGGCGCTTACGCCGCGTAACCTTCCGTTGGTGGCTTTTGCCGGGCTGTTTGCCTCGATTCTTGCCCCCTGGCTGTGGATCCATGGCGTGCAAAAATTAGGTGCCAGCATCACCAGCATCTTTATGAATTTGACGCCGGTTTTTACCGCCCTGATTGCGGTGCTGTTTCTGCATGAGCATCTGCACAGCTATCACTGGATCGGCGGCGGTCTGACGCTGACGGGCGTTTTGCTGGCACAGCGGCTGCGCAGGCCGCTTAGCGCGCGCAAATCGATCAAGGCCGATCCGCGCTAAAATTGACGGAAACACGCAGTCCGCCCAGTAACGGACTGCTCTCCAGCGTGACGGCCGCCCCGTGCCAGGCACAAATATCCTGTACCAGCGCCAGTCCAATGCCCGCTCCGGCCTGCATCGCGGCATTATCCAGCCGGATAAAAGGCCGCAGTGCTTTTTGTTGCTCTTCCCGGCTAATCCCCGGCCCCGAGTCTTCAATTTGCAGCCTGCCGTTCTCTACGCGGGCCGTAATCATGCCCTGCGCTGGCGTGTACTTAATCGCGTTATCCAGCAGGTTGGCGCACAGCTCGCCCAGCAACAGCGCATCGCCTTTCACCTCACCGTGCTCATCCCCTTCGTAACCCAGGTCAATCTGTTTCGCGCGCGCCGCTGCATAACGACTCAGGCACGCTTCACGCACCACTGCCGCCAAATCCACCCGCGTCATGGGTTTATCTTCCCCGTGACGGGCTTTGATGCGCGCCAGTTGTAACAGACGGTCGGTGAGCAGAATGGTGTCATCCAGCGTGTAGTGCATGCTCTGTAGACTTTCCCGCCACTGTTCGGGCCGATCGCTATCCAGCGCCGTGCTAATCTGCGTTTTCAGAATGGTGAGCGGTGTGCGTAGCTGATGCGCGGCATCGGCGCTGAACCGATCCTGCCGTGCCAGCAATTTTCTCAGCCGTTCCAGATAGCGGTTAAAGGCCACAATGAGCGGCTGAAGTTCCGACCAGGGCAGCGAAGGCAGCGGGGTCAGTTCAGCACCGTCGCGGCGCAGGACAATCTTTGACAGCCGACGTAAAGGCCGTAATACCCGGCGCAGCATCATGCTCGCCAGCAACAAGGCGATGAGCACCAGCGCGCTCTGGCTAAGTAAGGCTGTCCGCATCAGCCCCTGGGCAAACGCCTCACGGGAATGGATAGTTTCCGCCACCAGCACCAGTGCCATACCTTCCACGCCCGCCTCGCTGACCGGCTGCCATAAGGCCGCGACCCGAATGCGCTGTTTCTGGTAAAACCCGTCATAAAAATGGACTAACGCAGGATAGGCTTCAGACATCTCGCTGGTGGTCGGAATCGGCGGCAGCCCGTCATAACCCGACAGCGTTTTACCCTGGGGCGAAATCACCTGGTAAAACAGGCGATCGTTCATATTGCGCTCAAAGCTGTCGAGCACGACCCAGGGCACATCGACCTCCAGATGCTGATGACGGACCACCAGCCGCTCGGCAACGGTGCGCGCAGAGGCCAGCAGCGAACGATCGTAGGCCTGATTCGCCGCCGCCAGGCCGCTCTGGTAATGCGTATAAACCGACAGAATCCACAGCAGGAGCAATGGCAGTCCCAGCCAGGCGAGCAGCTCTCCCCGTAGCGAGGTGATTAATCGCATGCCAGGGTTTCCAGGCTGTAACCCAGACCGCGTAGCGTCACAATACCGACATCACTTCCGGCCAGTTTTTTGCGCACCCGATGCACATAGAGTTCAATACTTTCCGGGCTGGCTTCATCCGCCAGCGTAAAGGTTTGTTCATACAAATGTTGCCGCGAGACCGGGCGACCCTGACGCTGCATCAGCGTGGTCAGCACGCTGGATTCTCGCGGCGTCAGCGCCAGCGGTTTTTCGGCCAGCAAAAAGTAACCCTCGCCGTTCAGTACCAACTGGCCCAGCGTTTTGTTTTGTGGCGATTGCCCCTGCGAACGCCGCATTAACGCTCGCAGGCGCGCGTCCAACTCATCCAGTTCAAAGGGTTTGGTCAGATAGTCATCCGCCCCCGTGTTCAGACCGCGCACGCGGTCATCCAGCGTAGTGCGCGCGGTCAGCATCAGTACCGGCACAGTTTGTCCCCGGCGGCGCAGCCGGGTTAATACTTCAATGCCGTCCAGGCGCGGCAGAGAGACATCCAGCACGACCAGCGCATAGTCTTCGCTTTGCAGGCTGTGATCGGCCGCCAGGCCGTCCGCCACCCAGTCCACAGCAAAGCCTTTTTGTGTTAACGCCTTCTGTAACCATCGCGCCAGCTCGGCCGTGTCTTCCACCAGTAAGAGACGCATATCACATCCTTTCACTAAACCTCATGAATGAAAGGTAAATGAAAGGTTGCTGTTTTAACAATTCAATAACACCGAATAGTCGGTAGTAATCACACTCTGAAACAAAGATGGAGCGCACGATGAAAAAAATAATCCACACCGCCCTCGCCTCTGCCCTACTGGCTCTTATGTTGCCCTCATCAGGTTATGCTGCTGCACCCGACAGAACAGAATGCATCGCACCGGCTAAACCCGGCGGCGGTTTTGACCTGACCTGTAAGCTGATTCAGGTTTCGCTGATGGAAACGAAGCAGATCGAGAAGCCGATGCGCATTACCTACATGCCAGGTGGCGTAGGCGCGGTGGCCTATAACGCGATCGTTGCGCAGCGTCCTGCCGAAGCCGGTACGGTCGTGGCCTTTTCGGGGGGATCGCTGCTGAACCTGTCGCAGGGAAAATTTGGTCGCTACTCGGTTGATGACGTGAAGTGGCTGGCGGCGGTCGGCACCGATTACGGCATGATTGCCGTGCGTGAAGACGCGCCGTGGAAAAACCTGGGCGAACTCATGGCGGATATGAAAAAAGATCCCACCAAAGTGGTGGTGGGTGCGGGTGCCTCTATCGGCAGCCAGGACTGGATGAAAACGGCGCTGGTCGCAAAAGAAGCCGGTATTGATCCGCGCAAAATGCGCTATGTCGCGTTTGAAGGCGGTGGTGAAGTCGTCACCGCCCTGCTGGGTAATCATATTCAGGTGATGTCGGGCGATCTCAGCGAGATGGTGCCGCATTTACAAGGGGGCAAACTGCGCGTGCTGGCGGTAATGGCAGACAAACGCCTGCCCGATCAGCTGGCCTCGATTCCTACCGCCAAAGAGCAGGGCTTTAACGTGGAATGGCCGATTATTCGCGGCTTCTATCTTGGCCCTAAAGTCAGCGATGCCGATTATCAGTGGTGGCAGAGCGCCTTTGAGAAAATGGTGCAAACCCCTGAATTCAAGAAGCAGCGCGAACTGCGAGGCCTGTTCGAATTCAATATGTTTGGCGCTGAACTGGATAAATACGTGAAAGACCAGGTTGCCGCCTATCGCGAGCAGGCGAAATCCTTTGGTCTGGCTAAGTAAGCGGGAGAGATCATGAGCGATCGTATTTTTGCCACCTTGTGGCTAGTGCTGTGCCTGGCGGGACTGGTTATCGCCTGGCAGATTCAGAGTGAATACAGCTATGAGCCTGTCGGCCCACGTCCTTTTCCGCTGGTGCTTCTCAGCCTGATGGCTTTCTGTGCCGTGATGCTGCTGCTGAGAAAACCGGATGCCATCCAGTGGCCCACGCCCGCCACACTGAAACGCCTGGTGGCGCTGGCGGCGATGATGCTGGTGTACGGCGGGATGTTTGAAACCCTGGGCTTCCCGTTAGCGACCTCGCTGCTGACGTTTGGTATCGGCCTGCTGTTTGGCGCGCGCTGGTGGGCCGCTGTGCTGTCCGGTGGTGTAATGGGATGGTCACTGTTTTACGCCTTCGACCATCTACTGGACGTTACCTTGCCTGCTGGCAGCCTGTTTAATTAAGGAGAGAAATGATGGAAACCTGGTCTTTCCTGATGCACGGCTTTGCCGTTGCCATGACGCCGGAAAATCTGCTGATTGCCCTTATCGGCTGCTTTATCGGCACCATCGTAGGCTTACTGCCGGGACTCGGGCCGATCAACGGCGTAGCGATTTTGATGCCGCTGGCGTTCGCCCTGCACCTGCCAGCAGAATCCGCGTTGATTCTGCTGGCCACCGTTTATCTGGGCTGTGAATACGGCGGACGTATTTCGTCGATACTGCTCAACGTTCCGGGCGATGCCGGCGCCATTATGACCGCACTGGATGGCTATCCGATGGCGCAGCAAGGAAAAGCGGGCGTGGCACTCTCTATCTCTGCCGTCAGCTCCTTTGTCGGTTCCACCATCGCTATCATCGGCATCATCTTATTCGCACCGCTGCTGGCCCGCTGGTCGCTGGCGTTTGGCCCAGCCGAATATTTTGCGCTTATGGTCTTCGCCATTGCCTGTCTGGGCAGCATGATGAGTCAGAACCCGCTTAAATCATTTCTGTCGGCGTTGATCGGGCTGAGCATGGCGACCGTGGGCGTGGACGCGAATACCGGCGTCTATCGCTTCACCTTTGACAGCGTTCACCTTTCTGACGGCATCCAGTTTGTCGTGGTCGTCATTGGCCTGTTCTCAGTGAGCGAAATTTTGCTGATGCTGGAATCCACCCATAGCGGGCAAAAGGTGGTGCGTGCCAGTGGCCGCATGATGTTCAATATGAAAGAGGCCGCTATGTCTACGGGTGCCACACTGCGTGCCTCATTTATCGGCTTCTTTGTGGGCGTGCTGCCCGGCGCGGGCGCCACTATCGCCAGTGCTATCGCCTACATGGCCGAGAAAAAAATCACTGGCAGCGATCAGTTTGGTAAGGGCGATATTCGCGGTGTGGCTGCGCCGGAAGCGGCGAACAACGCCTCCGCCTGCGGCTCGTTTATTCCGATGCTGACCCTGGGCATTCCCGGTTCCGGCACCACCGCGGTCATGGTCGGTGCGCTGACGCTGTACAACATCACGCCTGGACCTGCGATGTTTACCGAACAGCCGGATATCGTCTGGGGACTGATTGCCGCGCTGCTGATTGGTAACCTGATGCTGCTGATCATGAACATCCCGATGATCAACGTGTTTGCGCGGATGCTGACGATTCCGCTGTGGTTTTTAGTTCCGGCTATCGCCGCCATCTCGGCCGTGGGCGTTTATGCGGTGCACAGCACCACCTTTGACCTGCTGCTGATGGTCGGACTGGGGATTTTCGGCTATATCCTGCGGAAAATGGATTTCCCCATGTCCCCGCTGATTTTAGGTTTCGTGCTGGGTGAAATGCTGGAGCAAAACCTGCGGCGTGCCTTGTCGATCAGCAACGGTGAGATGGGCATTCTGTGGGAAAGTCCGATTGCGAAAGTCCTGTTGATCCTCGCCGTTGCCGTATTAATCGTGCCGCTGCTATGGAAACGGCTGCGCCGTAAGCCCGCTCCCGCGCATCAGTAAGTAAATCTTTGTTCGAAACACACAAGCCCCGTGGATTTCCCAGGGGCTTTTGTTATCATAGTGTATTCTGTTTCCGGCGCACCCCACGCTGTTCTGTTTCCCAAGGAATCCGCCATGCAACCTGTCAGCGGCCCCGGTGTGCCGGTCGGCGATCGTTCATCTGTTAATCCGCAAACTGACGCCCCGCGTACGGGAAGTGTTGCCGGTGAACAACCCCTTTCTCCTGCCCAGCGCACGACGCTTGAGCGCCTGATTGTGCGCATCATGTCGCTCAGCACGCTTAAAGCGCCTGAGCTCTGGGCCGGCCTGCGTCATGAAGTCGGTGTTAAAAGCGAAGCAGAACTCCAGTCACGCCATTTTCCGGCTGCGGAGCAGTTTCTTAACAACCGCCTGGCGCAGGTGCAGACCGGTCACGGTACGCGTCAGTTAATGACGCAACTCACCGACCTGTTGCCCAAAGGCAATAACCGCCAGGCGGTAAGTGATTTTATCCGCCAGCAGTTTGGTCAGACGGTGCTGAGCGCATTAACCCAGGATCAGCTTCGTCAGGTGCTGACCATGCTGCAAAATGGTCAGATGGCCATTCCGCAACCTCAGCAGAGCCGCAGCAGCGATCGCACGCTGCTGCCTGCCGAGCATCAGGCGCTGAATCAGCAAATTGTTCGCCTGGCTGCCGCAACGGGCGAATCCAGTGGCAAAATATGGACCGCCGCACTAAAGCTGGTAAACCTGACCAGCGGCGATCCGATCCCGTCACGCCACTATCCGCTGCTCACTCAGTATTTACAGGTCCGTCAGACGTTAAGCCAGCACAGTGCGCCAACGTTGCAGCTGATTGAAACCTCGCTGAAACACCCTCTGGATCAGCGTGAACAGCAGATGCTGGAAGACTACAGCCTGCAACGCTTTCAGGCCACGCCTCAGATGGTGCTGACCCCGACGCAAACCCAGGATCTGCTTAACTTCCTGTTTGCACGTCGCGCAGAAAGAGCACACGAGCAAGCCCTGGCCGATAACGAACTGAATCCGCATCCCATCTGGGCGCCCATCTCCGGCTCGCTGCCGCCTGTGCTGCAGCCGCTGGCAGCGCGCCCGGTGCTGAGCGCGATCGTCGGGTTAATCGTTCTGGCCTTTTTACTCTGGCTGGTGCTGTAAGTTAACACCCACAGGATGCCGCAGAAGCCGTCTGCGGCCATTCTCCCGGCTCGTCGCCCCATGCCATGGGATGGCCATCGCGCTTCCAGAAATCCAGCCCGCCAATCAGTTCTTTGACCTTAAATCCCAGCAACGCCAGCTGATAAGCCGCTTTGGTCGAACCATTGCAGCCAATGCCATCACAGTACGTCACATACAGCAGGTTGCGATCCAGTCCGGCCGTGCTGGCTTCATTCATTTCCCGATGCGGAAAATTTATTGCTCCGCAGAGATGACCGGCGCGGTAAGCCTCGATCTGACGGGCATCAATGACGACAACGCCCGGTCGCTGATGGGCCAGATCGTCAGCCAGATCCCAGGCATCGGTGTAATAAGCCAGTTTGGCCTGCAGATATGCAAGGCTCTGCTGCGGTGACGCGGGGGGAAAACCTAAAACAGATGACATCGTTTTTTCTCCTGTTGTGGCAGACAGGCAGTTTACGGCAAAGTGGACTGCTGGATAATACCGCTTTCAATGAGCCCATAAGACCACGATGACTTCCCCGCTGCTGCAACTGTTTCATCATCAGGCAACCGGCGGTCTGCGCGACCGCCTGTGCGCCACGCTTCGCCAGTGGATAGAAACCGCGCACCTTCAGGCGGGTCAGAAACTGCCCTCCAGCCGTCAGTTGGCTGCCGATTTGAATCTGTCACGCGTTACGGTTGAAGCGGCTTACGCTCAGCTTGAAAGTGAAGGCTACCTGCGGCGGGAGTCCGGTCGCGGTAGCTTCGTTGCCATCACGCTGCCGGTCAGCGCGCCGCGCCCCCGCGCTGACCGCATGGCGCATTTCTCGCAGCGCGGCCATCAGATGCTGGCGACAGGCGGTTGTCAGGATGTGCCCTTTCCGTATGCCTTTTCGGCAGGTTCGCCAGATTTGCGCGCCTTTCCTCATCCTCTCTGGCGGCGCTTAACCGCCCGCGTGCAGCGCACCGCAGGCCCTGGCGTCATGGGCTATGGCGATCCGTTGGGGTACCTGCCACTTCGCCACGCGCTTGCAGACTACCTTGCCCTGTCTCGTGGGGTTCACTGCGAGGCTGAGCAGGTGATTATTTTGACCAGTTCACAGCAGGCGCTGCAGCTGCTGTCGTTAATGCTGATTGATCCCGGTGATGAGATCTGGATGGAAGAGCCGGGCTATGCGGGCGCGCGCAATGCCTTTCTTGCTGCAGGCGCACGGGTGCGCGGCATTCAGGTGGATGCCGAGGGGGCGATTCCTCAAGCCGGAACAGCAAAGCTGATGTATCTGACACCTTCGCATCAGTATCCCACCGGCGTGTCATTAAGCCTGCCGCGCCGTCTGGCCTGGCTGGACTGGGCACGGCGCAACGGCAGTTGGCTGATTGAAGACGATTACGACAGCGAGTTTCACTATGACGATCGCCCTGCGTCTGCGCTGCACGGGCTCGACAACGATAACCGGGTCATTACCCTCGGCACATTTTCAAAATCGCTGTTTCCGTCGCTACGTCTGGCATGGATGGTGGTGCCCGGCCCGCTGGTCGCGCCCTTAGGTCGCGCGCGCAGCCTGCTTGACGGGCATAGCGCCCTGCTGCCCCAGGCGGTAACGGCGGAATTTATGCAGCAGGGGCATTTTGCCAGCCACCTGCGTTTGATGCGCCAGCTTTACCATAGCCGCCGCGATCGCTTACTCGAGCAGATAGCGCAACGCCTGACGCCCTGGCTCAGGCCCTTTCCCTGCCCGGGTGGACTGCAGACAACCGTTGCTCTGCGGCAGGGCGACGAAGCGAGGCTGAGTTTACAGGCCGAGAAGATGGGGTTATTGCTGCCTCGCCTGAGTCCGCTCTACGGCGATGGCGCGCGTCAGCAAGGCTGGATTCTGGGTTTTGCGGCGCTGACGCCGGATGAGATAGTGGCCGGGTGCGATAAGCTGGTGAGGCTGTTTTCATCGGGCTCATCACCCAACCGTCGCTAAGGGATAATCAAAACAAAAAAGGCCGGCAAGCCGACCTTTTCACAGGGTTCACGTCGTGCCGCGCAGCGCGACGTCACGTTTTTAACCGGGCATTAAGCCTGGTATTTACGCATTGTCAGCGTGGCGTTGGTGCCACCAAAGCCAAAGCTGTTTGACATTACCGTGGTCAGCGCTTTTTCAGTTGGCTGAGTCACAATATTCATCCCTTCTGCCGCCGCGTCCAGCGAGCTGATATTGATGCTTGGGGCAATAAAACCGTGCTCCAGCATCAGCAGCGAGTAGATAGCTTCCTGCACGCCCGCCGCCCCTAAGGAGTGGCCGGTCATCGCTTTGGTTGCAGAAATATACGGCGTGTTGTCGCCGAACACTTCGCGAATGGCACCCAGCTCTTTCACATCACCGACTGGCGTAGAGGTTCCGTGGCTGTTCAGGTAGTCGATTGGCGTATCCACACCGTGCATCGCCATCTTCATGCAGCGCACTGCGCCTTCACCGGATGGCGCAACCATGTCTGCCCCGTCCGACGTTGCGCCATAGCCCACGATTTCAGCGTAGATGTGCGCGCCACGCGCCAGCGCATGTTCCAGTTCTTCAACCACGACCATACCGCCGCCGCCCGCAATGACGAAGCCATCACGTTCGTTGTCATAGGTCCGTGAGGCTTTTTCTGGCGTGTCGTTATAACGCGTAGAAAGTGCGCCCATTGCATCAAACTCACAGGCCATTTCCCAGCACAGCTCTTCGCCGCCGCCCGCAAAAACGATATCCTGTTTGCCCAGTTGAATCTGTTCAACCGCGTTACCGATACAGTGCGCGGAGGTCGCACAGGCAGAGCTGATTGAATAGTTCACGCCGTGGATTTTAAACGGCGTAGCCAGACAGGCTGAAACGCCTGACGCCATTGCCTTAGTCACCACATAAGGCCCTACGGCTTTCAGACCGCGTGGGCTGCGCATGGCATCCGCACCAAAAACCTGAAAACGTGGGGAACCACCGCCAGATCCTGCAATCAGACCTACGCGAGGGTTATTCTGGTAAGCTTCGTTGCTCAGGCCAGAATCTTTGATGGCTTCTTCCATAGACAGGTAAGCATAGATGGACGCATCACTCATAAAACGCACAACTTTGCGATCGATGAGGCCGGTAGTATCGAGTTTAACGTTACCCCAGACGTGACTACGCATGCCGGAATCTTTCATCTCCTGGGAAAAAGTGATGCCTGAGCGGCCCTCACGCAGAGATGCCAGCACCTCTTGCTGGTTATTACCAATACTGGAAACGATCCCTAAGCCAGTAATCACAGCACGTTTCATTCAATCTTCCTCACCACTTCTGTTATTTGACGAGCACTCTAGCTTACACTTGTACGCCGAACAAGTCCGATCAGCCATTTCCTTTTGTAAATTTGCGTCATGTCACTCCGACCGATAAGATCCTGACACTCCCTGAAAAATGAGCCTTTACTGTGAAAACACCCCAGGTTGAACACGCCAGACTGAGCTGGAACGAACAGGGTACACCTGTTTCCCGAGCGTTTGACGACGTCTATTTTTCCAATGACAACGGTCTGGAAGAGACACGTTATGTCTTTCTGGGTGGCAATGATTTCCCACAACGCTTTCATCAGCACCCGCGCGATCTGCTCATTGTTGCCGAAAGCGGGTTTGGCACAGGCCTGAACTTTCTCACGCTCTGGCAGGCCTTTGATTCCTTCCAGCAACATTATCCTGACGCGCCCCTAAAACGTCTGCACTTCATCAGTTTTGAAAAATTCCCCCTGACGCAGGCCGATTTAACGGCGGCCCACCAGCACTGGCCCGAACTGGCCCCCTGGGCTGAACAGCTCCAGCACCAGTGGCCGCTGGCACTGCCAGGCTGCCAGCGGGTGTTATTTGATTCGGGCCGCGTCACACTGGACCTGTGGTTAGGCGATATTAATGCGCTAATTGATAATTTTGATGACAGTCTGCATCGCCAGGTGGATGCCTGGTTTCTGGATGGCTTTGCGCCGTCGAAAAATCCCGATATGTGGACGCCGGAACTGTTTGCGTCGATGGCGAAACTGGCCCGGCCAGGGGGCACATTTGCAACCTTTACGGCAGCGGGTTTTGTGCGGCGCGGGTTGCAACAGGCGGGCTTTGCGGTGACCCGGCGTAAAGGCTTTGGGCCGAAACGGGAAATGCTGTGCGGTTCGCTTGAGGCCGCGCCTGCGCTGACTCATCGCCAGCCCTGGTATGCGCGCCCTGCCCTGTCCGGTAAGGAGATCGCCCTGGTCGGCGGCGGCGTTGCCAGCGCGACGCTGGCCCTTGCCTTACTTCGCCGGGGCTTTCGCGTGACGCTCTACTGCGCTGACGAGGCACCCGCGCTGGGGGCGTCCAGTAATCGTCAGGGCGCGCTCTATCCGCTCCTTAACCAGCACGATCCTGCCCTGGCGGCTTTCTTTCCTGCCGCATTCAGTTTTGCCCGTCGCCTGTATGATCAACTCGATCTGCCTTATGAACATGACTGGAGCGGCGTATTGCAGTTGGGCTGGGACGAGAAAAGTGCCAGTAAGATTGCGCAGATGCTGGATATGGCCCTACCGGCTGAGGTCGCCTTTGGCGTCAACCAGGACGAGGCAGCCGCGTTGGCAAATGTGGCGCTGGATTGCGGAGGTATATTTTATCCACTGGGCGGCTGGCTGGCCCCGGCCGAATTAACCACAGCCCTGCTGTCCCACTGCGAGCAGCGTGGATTACGCATTCACTGGCTGCACCGCGTCACCGCACTGACGCAGGTTCAGCAAGGCTGGCAGTTAACCTTTGACGAAAAGCCCGCAACCCAGCATCAGGCTGTGGTGCTGGCTAATGGTCATGCCATGACCGATCTGCCTCAGACCGATGCCCTGCCGGTTTACCCGGTCGCCGGTCAGGTCAGCCATATCCCGGCTTCACCGGCCCTGTCGGCACTGAAAGCGGTACTTTGCTATGACGGCTACCTCACGCCAGCCAGCCCGCAGTTTGGTACGCACTGTATCGGGGCCAGCTATCATCGTGGCGACACCTCTACCGCCTATCGCGAAGACGATCAGCAGCAAAACCGCAGCCGTCTGCAGCACTGCCTGCCACACAGCGACTGGGTGAATGACGTGGACGTCAGTGAGGGCGAGGCGCGCAATGGCGTGCGCTGCGCCACACGCGATCATTTGCCCATGGTCGGCAGCGTGCCGGATTACGTGGCAACGCTTGACGTTTATGCCGATCTTGCTCAGCAGCGCGCCCGCGAGGCCGAGAGCGAAATGGCACCCTGTTTCCCTGGCCTTTATCTGTTTGGTGCGCTTGGCTCACGCGGGCTGTGCAGCGCCCCCCTGGCGGCGGAAGTGCTGGCGGCTCAGCTTAGCGGTGAACCCCAGCCGCTGGACCTCAACACGCTCGCGGCGCTTCATCCCAATCGTTACTGGGTAAGAAAACTACTGAAGGGTAAAAAAGCGGGGAAATAGCACAGGGCGGTCTGCCGCCCTGACTACTCAAGCCGTCTGACGGGCCTGTAAAAACAGGTTATCCCACATGCCAATCACCAGCGCCTGGTCCCGTGGCGATAACTCCCCGGCAGCAATGGCATTTTGCAGGCTACGTGTCACCTGAATCTGTAGCGCCTGCGGCGTGTGGTCGTCCAGCAGTTCCACTTCAGCGACTGCCAGAGTGAGGTGGCCGCGCAGATAACCGCTGGCAAATAGCTCATCGTCACTGGCGTGCTCAACCATATCGTCAATCAGGGCCAGAATACGTGCCTCAAATTCTGCGATCATCTCATCATTCCTCTGTTATTAAGTCCCTTATGCATCACAGATCGTCCGGCCAGGGAAACTGCGATGCGGTCAGAGAAGGCCTGCCATAATAGTCAGCCAGGGCTGAAATAAAGCGTGCGGGGCGGTCAGGAATACCCGACGCCAGATAGCTCATGACCTGGGCATGAACTTTACGCTGAAAGCCAATGCGATCTGGCTCACAATCGCCTTCGAGATTGTCACAACTGACGTTGAAGGGAAAGCCTGCGGCTACACAAAACATCCACTCCAGCGCCTGTGGCTTCACCTCAACCGCTTCAAACTGGCTCTGCGTTTGCGCGTCGCGTCCGTCCGGACAATACCAGTAGCCAAAATCCACTAACTTACGCCGGGCTTCGCCAGCAATGCACCAGTGTGAAATTTCATGCAGCGCGCTGGCATAAAACCCATGAGCAAAAACCACCCGGTTCCATGGTGATTCATCATCCGCTGGAAGATAGATCGGTTCGTCATCGCCTTTAATTAGACGGGTCTGAAAATCGTGGCTAAAGCAGTCATCAAACAGCGTAATAAGCTGCGCGTAATTATGTGTTGTTGTCATTAAGTCATCACGTAAAAGTATTACAGATTCAGCGTGCTCAGCCAGGCCATGAATTCGCTGCCGTGGCTGTCCCAGAGCAGCTTGATGCTCATTACCGCCGAAACGATGACCACCATCGGGCGAATCAGCCTTTGTCCGCGTGCCAGCACCAGCCTGGCGCCCAGGCGAGCCCCGCAAAAAGCCCCCAGCATCATGATAAGTCCCGTGCCCCAGACCACTTTGCCACCAAACATAAAAAACAGCAGGCTGCCCAAGTTGGAGGTGAAATTGAGCAGTTTGGCGTGGGCGGTGGCTTTCGCCAGGTTGTAGCCGCATAGCGTCACGAAGCCCAGCGCGTAGAAAGAGCCCGCACCGGGTCCAAAGAAGCCATCATAAAAGCCGATACAGCCACCGCCGACCAGGGCAAAAGGCAGCCCCTGCAGGCGGTGAACGCGATCGTCTTCACCGATGCGCGGCATCAGCAGAAACCACATGCCAATAGCAATCAACAACAGCGGCAGCACCTGACGCAAAAAATCAGCCTGAAGGTGCTGGATCAGAATGGCACCGCCAACCGCCCCCAAAAAGGTCATGGCGATATTCAGCCGCTGCTCGCTCAGCTTAATCGCCCCGCGCCGGACAAAATAGAGGCTGGCCGAGAACGATCCGCCGACCGACTGCAGCTTGTTGGTTGCCAGCGCCTGAGCCGGTGACAGCCCGGCCGCCAGCAACGCGGGAACGGTTAACAGTCCGCCGCCGCCCGCAATGGAGTCAATAAAACCTGCCAGCAGCGCAATGAAAAACAGCAGCGCGACCAACAACGGGCTGACAACGAACCATTCCATGGGAACCCTTACAGTAGATGTTTATCCAGCAGTGCCTGACAGGCCGCAGGCAGCGGCGGCGGTTCACGTTTCACCGGTGCAGAGCCAGGCTGCTTGGGCAAAAACCAGCTTTGCAGTTCTGCGCCGCAGCCGTCACCGGCAGGCGGCGGTGCCTGCTCTTCACAGTCGGGGCTGCCCTGCGGACAGCGCAAACGGACGTGCATGTGGGCGCGATGCGCAAACCACGGACGCACCTTACGCAGCCAGGCCCGGTCTGTGCCTGCATCGGCACACAGCTGCTTTTTAATCGCCGGATTGACGAAAATACGCGTGACATCTTCATCTTTCGCCGCCAGCTTAATCAGGCTGTCAATCTCAGGCTGCCAGTGGCGCGCCACCACGTTCTTGTCGTCGGCGGTGACGAGGTCCAGCGGCTGGGGCTTAAGCAGCTGCTGCGCGCTCCAGCGGGTTTTAGGCAGTTGCAGCCAGATGTCCACGTCCAGCCCGGTTTGATGGCTGGCATGTCCACTGCTGAAGCGCCCGCCCGCCGCCATGCCCATATCGCCAATCAACACGTTTCCTAGCTGGAGGCTATGGGCCTGGGTGGCCAGGCGCTGGATAAACAGGATCAGATCGGGATGCCCGAAATAGCGGCGCTGATCCTGACGCATCACCTGATAATCAGGCGAATTAAGCGGTAAAGCCTGCGCACCCACAATACAGCCATTGGCAAAGCCACCAATAGCCGTCGGTTGACCCGCAATCGGGTGCTGGATGCGCTGCCACGGCGTCGCCGCCAGGCTGGCCGCGCTCAACAACAGCGCGCTCACCATCAGCAAAATTTTCATTGGCTTACCAACGTGGCACGGTGGAGTGCACATCGCCACACTGCGCGCGCTGGCGCAGCAGATGATCCATCAGCACGATGGCCATCATGGCTTCGGCAATCGGCACGGCACGGATGCCCACGCAGGGATCGTGGCGACCTTTCGTGATCATCTCCACTTCCTCGCCGTCGCGGGTGATGGTTTTCCCCGGCACGGTAATACTGGAGGTGGGCTTCATGGCCAGATTGGCGCTGATGGTCTGACCGCTGCTGATGCCGCCCAGAATACCGCCCGCATGGTTGCTCTGGAAACCACTGGCGCGAATTTCATCGCGATGCTGACTGCCACGCTGATTAACCACAGCAAAACCGTCGCCGATTTCTACCCCTTTCACCGCATTAATGCTCATGAGCGCATGCGCCAGGTCGGCATCCAGGCGATCAAAAACCGGCTCGCCCAGGCCTGGTGGTACGTTTTCCGCCATGACCGTAACCTTGGCCCCAATCGAATCGCCTTCCTTCTTCAGGCCGCGCATCAGCTCGTCCAGCGCGTCCAGCTTGTCCGCATCCGGGCAAAAGAAAGGATTATCTTCCACAATGCTCCAGTCTTTCAGTTCACAGGCCACGTCGCCGATCTGCGCCAGATAGCCGCGAACCACAATATCGTGCTTCATCTGCAGATATTTTTTGGCAATCGCCCCAGCAGCCACGCGCATCGCGGTTTCGCGTGCTGATGAACGGCCGCCACCACGGTAGTCACGCGTACCGTACTTCTGCTCATAGGTGTAATCCGCATGGCCAGGACGGAACAGATCTTTAATGGCACCGTAATCCTGCGAGCGCTGATCGGTGTTCTCAATCAGCAGGCCGATCGAGGTACCGGTGGTCACACCTTCAAACACGCCAGACAAAATTTTCACCTGATCCGGCTCACGGCGCTGGGTGGTATAGCGCGACGTGCCTGGACGACGACGGTCGAGATCGTGCTGAATATCGGCTTCGGTTAACGGGATGCCCGGCGGCACGCCATCAACAATACAGCCCAGGGCAATACCGTGAGATTCACCAAAGGTGGTGACGCGAAAGAACTGTCCGATGCTGTTTCCGGCCATTGAGATTCCTTGTTACGGTTTGACGGGCGAAGGTTCGCCCATCCTTTTAGTCTTTATAAAATGAGAAATGGTGCTGTGCATCCACGATCTGCTGGCGGGTGAGCATAAAGACGCCGTCGCCGCCATTGTCGAACTCCAGCCAGGTAAAGGGCACATCGGGATACTGTTCCATCATGTGCACCATGCTGTTGCCCACTTCGCAAATCAGCACGCCCTGCTCGCTCAGGTAGCCCGGCGCGCAGGCAAGAATGCGGCGCACCAGTTTAAGGCCATCGCTGCCCGCCGCCAGCCCCAGTTCGGGTTCATGCTGATACTCGCTCGGCAGATCGTCCATATCTTCCGCATCGACATAGGGCGGATTCGTCACGATCAGGTCGTACTGCACCGGCGGGAGTTCGCGGAACAGATCGGCGCGGATCGGCGTGACGTGATGAATCAGGCCGTGCTCTTCAATATTTTGCTCGGCGACCGCCAGCGCATCGTGGGAAATATCCACTGCATCCACTTCTGCGTCCGGAAAGGCATAGGCGCAGGCAATCGCAATACAGCCGCTGCCGGTGCACATGTCCAGAATATGTCGCGGTTTGTCCGTGATCAGACCGGCAAAGCGGTTTTCAATCAGTTCCCCAATGGGCGAACGCGGAACCAGAACCCGTTCATCAACGTAAAACTCATGGCCGCAGAACCAGGCTTTATTCGTGAGATAGGCGACCGGAATGCGCTCGTTCACGCGGCGAATAACGCGCTCAACAATGCGATGGCGTTCGCTGGCCGTAAGGCGCGCGTTACGCATGTCTTCAGGGATATCCAGGGGCAACCACAGCGTGGGCAGGACCAGCTGGACAGCTTCGTCCCAGGGGTTATCTGTGCCGTGTCCGTACCAGATTCCGGCAGCCGTAAAGCGGCTAACTGACCAGCGCAGCATATCCTGAATGGTGTGCAGTTCGTTCACTGCCTCATCGACGAAAATTTTGTCCACGTAGCCCTCCGCAGGCCTTTTACTAATTCGGCCGATAGTTTGCCACGAAGCCGAGGAGAATTCAGCGCAGCAAGGTGAAAAAGCTGACAATTAATGACGGTTAACGGTAAGGTATCGGCTTCTGCTGTTAATCAGCCACCTCAGACATGATTCACCACCCATGAGTAAAAAAAACCCCCTGAGCCAGGATGATCAAGCGCTGTTTCGCCAGTTGATGACAGGAACGCGTCAGTTAAAACAAGACACTATCGTACACAAACCGGCGGTTAAAACCCGGGAAGTGCCGATAAAAAGGCTGCTGTCTGAACAGGCGGATAACAGCCACTACTTTTCCGATGAGTTCCAGCCGCTGCTTTCCACTGAAGGGGCGACGCGCTATGTGCGCGCGGACGTGAGCCATTTTGAGCTGAAAAAGCTGCGTCGGGGCGATTATACGCCAGAGATTTTTCTCGATCTGCATGGGTTAACACAGATGCAGGCCAAGCAGGAGTTAGGCGCGCTAATTGCCGCCTGTCGTCGCGAACACCTTTTTTGCGCCAGCGTGATGACCGGACATGGTAAACATATTCTAAAGCAGCAAACGCCGCTTTGGCTGGCTCAACATCCCTGGGTAATGGCCTTTCACCAGGCACCTAAAATGTTTGGTGGCGACGCTGCCTTGCTGGTGCTGATTGAAGTAGAAGAGTGGCAACCGCCAGAGCTGCCCTGACATTCAGGCAGCAAAACGGCTTAAGCACCTTGCCCCGCTGCCTCCCCCTTTGACGGGGGAGCCCGTTAAACGGACTCACACGTCGCTCCCCTTAAACGCCCGATCCCGCCCCTGTTTGGCCAGGCGTTCTGCTGCTTTCTGTTCAGGCTGACGCAGACTATTTGCTTAAGAAACTATTTATATTCAATACAAGTTTTCCCTTGCCGATAACGTCTAGGCATTTAGGCACATTAGGCTTCAACATTTTGGCGTATTAACCAAGGGAACATTTTGAATGAGCGCATTAAGTCGTTTTTTTGAGAATTTAAACGTGGGCAAAAAGCTCATGCTCGGGTTTGGACTGATTTTGCTTTTAAGTCTGGCCGTCGCGATATGTGGTATTAAAAACCTCAACGATATTAGCGTCCGGGCCGAAAAGCTCAGGGAGCTGAAAAGCGTTAATGACCGGTTTTCTCAGGCCAAAGATGCCCGACTGCAGTTCGTTAAAACGCATGATGAGAAATTCATCGACATAAACGAAACCATGCTGAAAGAGGTGGATCAGAATCTGAAAAACCTGGGCGCTTTCCGCTGGGATGCCAGTCAGCAGGCCATGATTACGGCGATGCCGTCCGCCATTGCCACTTACCGGCAGAAACGGGCCGAAACCGTGCAGGCCGTCCGTAACGGTACGCAGGCGCTGCAGAATCTGTCCGTAGCAGATGAGATGCGCGAAATCAGCCAGCTTGCCACCAGCAACAGCGGCGACCCACAGACGGGCCCGGCGTTACAGGAAATTAATAAGCATCTGGGCGGCGTGGCGGTGCGCGTGAAACTCTTCGGCCTTGAGCACAAAGACGATGACCGCAATGCCTTGAGCAGCTTCCTGTCGGAAACAGTGCAGCTGATCGCGCAGGTTAAACCGCGTCTCAATCCTGCAGACGGTGCCGCCCTTGAAAAAGTCAGTGCACAGCTTGAGGCGAAACAGGGTGAAATCTCTGCGCTGATGGCATCAGTGGCCTCGGGCGATGAGGCCACCGCGCAACTGGCTGTGGCGGGCAAAACCCTGACCGACATGAGCAACGCACTGTTTACGCAGCAACTCGATGCGACCAATCACGATGCGAACCAGGCTGTCTGGCTGATGACGGTGATCATTATCGCCGCTGTCGTCGCAGGCATTCTTATTGCCTTGTTTATTACCCGTCAACTGACGCGTCCTCTCTCTGAGCTGCTGAACGTGGCTAATGAGATGGCGCGTGGCAACCTGAGCATTAAGCTGAAATCATCCCGTCGGGATGAACTGGGCGAATTAATGCATGCGGTCGCTGAAATGAGCGATGAACTGCGTCGCATTATCAGCGGCATCCGCAGCGGCGTAACCAGCGTCAGTCAGGCTTCAGCCGAAATTGCCTCGGGCAATAATGACCTGTCAGCCCGCACGGAAAGTCAGGCTGCGGCCCTTGCGCAGACAGCCGCGAGCATGGAGCAACTTACGGCGACGGTTAAGCAGAACGCAGACAACATCCATCATTCGAGCCGTCTGGCGCAGCAAACCTTCGACACAGCCAGTCGCGGCGGACAGCTAGTTACGGATGTGGTGACGACCATGAATGAGATCACCACCAGCTCCGGTAAAATCTCAGAAATCACCTCTGTCATCAACAGCATCGCCTTCCAGACCAACATTCTGGCCCTGAATGCCGCCGTAGAAGCCGCACGGGCCGGTGAACAAGGTCGTGGCTTTGCCGTGGTAGCAAGCGAAGTGCGCAATCTGGCTCAGCGCAGCGCGCAGGCAGCGAAGGAGATTGAAGCATTGATTCACGATTCCGTAGCGCGCATCAATGCGGGTTCACAACTGGTTAGCCAGACGGGCAATACCATGGGGGAAATCGTCAACTCGGTGAGTAACGTAACAGATCTGTTAAACGAAATTTCTCACGCGTCTGAAGAGCAGAACCGCGGCATTGCGCAGGTCGGCGTGGCTATCGTTGAAATGGATAACGTGACGCAGCAAAACGCGGCCCTGGTGGAACAGTCCTCTGCGGCGGCAAGCGCGCTCCATGACCAGGCGCAAACGCTGGCGGGCTCAGTATCACGTTTTGTGATTGCCTGACCTGCAGGGAAAGAAGCAGACGGGAATGACGTTCGGGGGTCGTTTTCATGTTCGGGCCAGTAAATGGCCCGACATTATTACATCGCTTTCGCGAGTTTTTTGGGGCTGACCTGCCATAACAGTTTGCCCTGACTTTCAGCCGGATCGAAGTCAATGCAGGCAATGGCCGAGGTGGCAAACATCGGTGGGGTTTCCTGGGGGCAAAGCTCCGACACCAGATAGCCCACCAGTGGCAAGTGGGAGATAACCAGCGCCGATTTAACCCCTTCATTCGCCAGTGCCTGCAAATAGCATCCGACCAGACCGGGATCGCCGCCGGGCGTCAGTTCCGGCAAAATATCCTCCCCTTCTGGCAAAGGGAACGCCTCACGAAATGTGGCAAGCGTCTGCTGCGCACGGAGATAGGGGCTGACCAGTACACGTTCAATGTCAACAGACTGACCTTTTAACCAGTTCGCCATTTGACGTGATTCGTCACATCCACAAAGCGTTAAAGGCCTGACTGAATCACTGGCAGCCTCAAGAGCCGCATCGCCGTGACGCATGATAAAAACTTGCATAAAGCACCGCTGTTGTTTGTCGACATCGCCTGATGCATCCGCATCAGGCGCTTCATTCTGCGAATGAACGTCGTGTTGTACCCTAATGACTTCAGTATAGTCAACCGGTTGTTTATTAAATAAGCACCTGTCAGATTCGTGCAGCGCCTCACGCTTGTGCGGCGCGTTTCTAACCCCCTGAATCGGAGTGGGTATTCGAATTTATGAAGAAGTGTAAAACTTTGTCTGCTGCTCCGCTGCGCGCAGCAACGCGTCACAGGGCGCAAAACGGTCCCCGTACTGTTGCTGAAGCCGCGTTAATCTGTTGACGATTTCTGCCGCGCCCAGCCTGTCGATGTAATGGAACGGCCCGCCCAAAAAGGGGGGAAAACCAATGCCAAACACCGCACCGATATCGCCGTCCCGCGGCGAGCGGATAACCTGCTCATCCAGGCAACGCACCGCTTCGTTTAACATCATCATCATGCACCGTTCGGCAATCTGCGCGCCGCTTTGCTTTGCCACCGGCCGGGTCTTCACTAAGCCGTACACCGTCGGATCGACCTTCTTACGCGCCAGACGCGACGATCCGTACAGGTAGAATCCCCTACCGTTTTTGCGTCCTTTGCGACCGTCTTTAATCACGGCATCCAGCGCGGAAGGCGCGGCAAACCGCTCGCCATAAGCCTGCTGCAGGCCCGGTGAAATCTTACTGCCGACATCAATGCCAACTTCATCCAGTAGCTGAACCGGCCCCACCGGGAATCCCGCCTTCACCAGCGCCCGATCAATGTGATCGATCGGTTCCCCCTCCACCACGCAGCGCATGGCCTCGTTGATGTAAGGTGTGAGGATACGGTTGACGTAAAAACCAGGTTTATCGGCCACCACTATCGGCGTTTTACCCTGTTTCCGTGCCAGCATTACCGTACTGGCAATCGTTTCAGGCGATGTCGTGGCATGCGGGATCACCTCGACCAGCGGCATTTTTTCCACCGGGCTAAAATAGTGCAGGCCGATGATGTTCTCCGGGCGCCGTGCCGTCGCCGCAATCTCGGCAATGGGAATCGATGAGGTATTGGAAGCAAAGATCGTCTGAGGCTGACAGTTCGCCTCGATGTCCGCCACCATCTGTCTTTTCAGATCCAGGTCCTCAAAGACCGCCTCAATCACGATATCGCGCTGGGTGAATCCCTGATAGTCGGTACTGCCGCTGATGCGCGCCATCTGCTGCTGACGCTGTGCCGGACTGATTTGCCGGCGTTTCACTTTTTTACTCAGCAGATCCCAACTGGTTTGCAGGGCATGGTTGATGCCTTTAAGACTGATATCCTTGATGCGTACCGGTAGCCCCGCATTAACGGCGCTGACGCTGGCGATCCCGCCGCCCATCAGCCCGCCGCCCAGCACACCGACCCGTTGGAGTGGTCGTGGTTCAGCCTGGGTGCCGTTCTCTTTCTTGATGGCGGTGGAAGCAAAAAACAGGCTGCGCAGCGCGGCCGACTCTGGCGTCATCGCCAGTTCGCCAAACGCCCGCGCTTCCGCGGCGTAACCGGCCTGGCTGCTCTGCTCCAGGCCGATGCGAACCACCTCGATAATGCGTCGTGCCGCTGGGTAGTTACCCTGGGTTTTACGATCGGTTTCGCGTCTGACCAGTGCGAACAGCGCCTGACGCGCCATCGGGCCCTGCAGCAGACGATCGCGCAGGGGCAGCGGCGCTCTGCGGTATTTACCCTTCTTCACCAGTTCAACGGCAGCGTCAAGCAGGATGGCCTGCGGCACGGCATCATCAACAATGCCCAGCTTTTTCGCCTGTCTGGCCCGCAGGTTCTTACCGGTAAGGATAAGCGGTAAGGCTTTCTGTACGCCGATTAAGCGAGGCAGGCGTTGCGTGCCGCCCGATCCCGGCAGTAGCCCCAACTGCACTTCAGGCAGGCCAATACGGGTTTTATCATCCAGCGAACAGATGCGCGCGTTGCAGGCCAGCGCCAGCTCAAGCCCGCCGCCCAGACAAGCACCATGGATTGCCGCCACCACAGGAAATGGCAATGCCGCAATCGCCGCCATCACGTCCTGCCCTTGTCTGGCCAGCGCTTCTGCCTCGTGGGCGCTCTGGCAGCGATCAATCATGCTGATATCGGCCCCTGCAACAAAGTTGTCAGGTTTGCCTGAAATCAGCACCAGCCCCAGCAGTTGCGGATGCTTGCGTGCTTCCGCAATAATAGATGCAATCTGTGCTGCGAATGCCGCTTTAAGCGTATTCATCTTTTCATTGGGTACATCAATGGTGATCACGCCTACATGATCGTCCCGCATCTGTAATGTGAACGCGCTCTGTTCCATTATTCGGCCTCCAGAACCATTGCTGCCCCTAAACCCCCGGCGGCGCAGGCGGTGACTAAACCCAGCCCTCCGCCCCGGCGGCGTAATTCATTTAACGTCTGGGTAATCATGCGTGCGCCGGTTGCGGCAAACGGATGCCCAAAGGCGATCGATCCGCCCGAGACATTAAAACGCGCCTCGTCAACTTCGCCCAGCGCATGGGCGCGGTTTAACACGTCACGGGCAAAACGTTCATCACGAAACATTTTCAGGTTGCTTAACGTCTGAGCGGCAAAGGCTTCGTGCATATCAATCAGGGTCAACTCCTTTAAGGTTATCCCGGCACGATCCAGCGCCAGCGGCGAGGCGTAGGCCGGCCCTAGCAGCATGTCCTGCCAGACGTCGATGGCAGTAAACGCATAGCTGCGTAAATAGCCCAGCGGCTGTATTCCAAGCTCTTTTGCCCGGCCTTCACGCATTAAAATGACTGCAGCGGCTCCATCGGTAAGTGGCGTACTGTTTGCCGCAGTAACGGTACCGTGCTGACGGTCAAATGCCGGACGCAGCCGGGCATAGTCGGCGGCTTTTGCATCCATACGCACATTATTATCTTGCTCAATGGGCGCTTTCCACGGCGGCACGAAGGCGGCCATCACCTCCTGACTCAGTACGCCTGACTGCCAGGCCTGAGCCGCGCGCTGATGCGAGCGCAGGGCCAGCGCATCCTGCTCTTCCCGGCTGATGCCATGCGTTTTGGCCATCTGCTCTGCGGTATCCCCCATACGTAATCCCGTGGAGTACTCCGCAACGGCTGGCGGAACCGGTAACAGATCTTTAGGGCGCAGCCGCCGGAGAATGTGCAACTTCTGTGAAAAGCTACGCGCTTTATTCATATCCACCAGCGCGCGCGCCAGCGTTTTACTGACCCCAATAGGCAGCACAGAGGAGGAGTCAGCCCCGCCTGCGATGCCGGCAGAAATCGTCCCTGCCAGTAAGCTTTCGGTGACGTTTGCCACCGCCTGAAAGCTCGTGGCGCAGGCGCGGCTGACGCTGTAAGCATCGGTATTGACGCTCAGGCCACTGCTTAAGACGATCTCACGCGCAATGTTTGGCGCTTCCGGCATTTGCACCACCTGACCAAAGACCAGTTGCTCAATCACCTCAACCGGGAGTTCGCTTCGGGCCATGATTTCGCTGATCACCATGCGGCCCAGTTCAACCGCAGGGATGCCGTGAAAACCCGTGGCCTGGCGAAGAAAAGGCGTGCGTAATCCGTGGGTTATGGCGATGCGCTCGCCATTACGCGTCAGCAGTGACTGCGCTTTGCTCATTGTATCCACCTGTACATCGTGACCGAGGCATCATTGCCGAAAGAGGTCTGACCTGATCCACAGTGTTAACCACAAGCGGGTGCGCCGCCAACATCAGGAGGAGAAAAGTGAGATAAGAAACACGAAAATGAAAAACGCCGCAGAGCAGCGGCGCCGAAATGTTTAACGTAAACCCAGTTGGAAAATTAGGGTTTCGGCCTGACAGCTAAAGGTAAAGTCGATATTAAGCTGCACGCCACCGGCTTCTTCCACCATGCTGGAATCAATAACGCAGGGTTCTGACTCGACCTGGCGCGCCCTTTCCGTCAGCTGCGCCAGTTTCGTTTCGGCATCAGCGCGATCTTTACACCATGCTGACCAGTTGGCTGTACAGTCTGAATTGTCCATCACCGTACCAACATCAACGCAACAGCACGCAGCCGTTTTCGTCGCGCTACATTTTTTTAAAGCATTTGTCATGATTTTCTCCTGACATCACATCAAAAGGTGGGTGAGTTTTGTGCTGAAAATTTTACGCGCTCGCTTATCAACCCGCTACACACACCGCGCTAAGTGACGAATATCACAATAAAATTTGATGTGGATCAGTTTTGCGCCTGCCGCTCTGCCTGTTTATTCCTGAGAAGTGTTAAGCAGATCGAATTTTCACCTATCAAATTGGAAATAATTTAAAAACAATATTGCAACATGTGTACAGGTCGGACCTATACTCTCCGCACTGGTCTGATATGTGCATTTGACATCAGTCCATACAATCCGCCGTTCCTTGTTACGCGACGTCACAACGTTAAATAATAATTCACATGAGGTTGTGGTCATGAACCATAAAAACCTGTTCGCAAAGTCAGCCGTGGCAGCTGCAGTAGCGCTTATTTCCTCTAACGTATATGCAGCCGGATTTCAGTTAAATGAATTTTCTTCCATTGGTTTAGGTCGCGCTTATTCTGGCGAGGGCGCAATGGGTGATACGGCGGCCTCAGCCAGTCGTAACCCGGCAACCATGGCACTCATGGATCGCCCTGAATTTTCAATCGGTGCGGTTTACATCGATCCTGAAGTGGATATCAGTGGCCAAAGCCCGACGGGCCGCAGTCTGGACGCGAAAAACATCGCACCAAACCAGTGGATCCCTAACCTGCACTATGTCCAGCCGATTAACGATCAGTGGTGGGTTGGCGCGTCAGCGACGTCTAACTACGGCCTGGCGACAGAGTTTAACAACGGTTACACCGCGGGCGGGTTGGGCGGCAAAACTGACCTGATGACGGGTAACTTGAACCTCAGCACGACTTATCGTTTGAATGAGCATTTCAGCTTCGGGGTAGGTTTTGATGCTGTATATGCCAAAGCTAAAATTGAGCGCTATGCTGGTGAAGCGGGCGCACGGCTCGGTATACCCGCAGATACGCAAGTTGCCTATCTTAAGGGAGATAAATGGGGCTACGGCTGGAACGCTGGCGTACTCTACGAAGTCGATGACAATAACCGTTTTGGTTTTACCTACCGCTCCGAAGTGAAAATTGACTTTGATGGAGACTATAAAAGTAGCCTGCCATTCAATCCTCGTAATAACCCAGAAGTTACTAATCTCCCGACAGGTACAAACGGCTCTACAGTTCCCGGCGCGTTAACCTTAAACCTGCCGGAAATGTGGGAAGTTTCAGGCTGGCATAAAGTGGCACCACAGTGGGCCGTGCACTATAGCCTGGCCTACACCAGCTGGAGCCAGTTCCAGGAGCTGAAAGCCACGGGCTCAAACGGCCAGACGCTGTTCTATAAAGATGAAGGTTTCCACGATGCCTACCGCATCGCACTGGGTACCACCTACCAGTACGACAAAAACTGGACCTTCCGCAGCGGTATCGCGTTTGATGACAGCCCGGTGCCGGCTGACAAGCGTTCTATCTCTATCCCGGATCAGGACCGTTTGTGGCTGAGCGCCGGTGCCTCTTATGCGTTTAACGACGATGCATCGGTAGACGTCGGCGTGTCTTACATGCACGGTCAGAAAGTGACCGTGCAGGAAGGCACCTATACCTTTAACTCGAGTGGTAAAGCCTGGCTGTATGGCGCAAGCTTCAACTACAAGTTCTGATGCGCGAAACGCATAAAAAAAGCGACACTGAGTGTCGCTTTTTTATTGCTCACAGGAACGTCACACGTCATGCAGCCTGGTGCCCCTGTAACAGCTTCACTTCATCACTCCGGGCCGCTTATCAGGCCGCCCTTGCGACAGGCGGCTTCTGACGGGTCATGATTTACTGCGAATCAATGTCTTTCAGATCGTCCTGGATCGCCGCCGCATTCGGATTGTCTTCTGGCTTCAGTTTGCCGCCGCGCGCCAGGAAGTCGTAGCGCTGGAAATAGGCGCTACGGATAAAGGCGTAAGGATCGCGTTGCTGTTTCAGGATAGCATCCGAGTCCAGCAACTGTGCGCGCGATTCGATGCCTTCCAGCGTCCATTTACCGATGGACATGGGCCAGGTCAACCAGCCAAGCACAGGATAAAGCGTATCGACGTAATCGCCGCCGTCCTGACGTATCGTGAAGCTGCCATAGGCCGGTAACTGCACATAAGGGCCATAGCCCACGCCATAGTGACCGAGCGTGGTACCAAAACGCTGCGGTCCCTGGCGCGCCAGTTCCGGATTGGCTTTACCGGCGACATCAATGAAACCGCCCAGCCCCAGCACCGTATTCAGGAAGAAACGTGTAAAGTGGATACCTGCATTGCGCGGCTCGCCGACCAGAATCGCATTTACCATACTGGCAGGTTCGCTGAGGTTGCCCAGGAAGTTGCTGAGGCCTGCGCGGGCAGGCACGGGAACATAGTCGCGCCAGGCCACTGCCACAGGGCGCAGCACGTAAGGGTCCAGCACGTTATAGTTGAAGTTAAACATTGTGCGGTTAAAACCTTCAAGCGGATCGCTACGCCCTGCAGGCGCATCGTCAGCAGGCTTTGAACTGGCACAACCAACCAGAAGCACACTGGTCAAAGCCAGGCTGGTCAGGCGGTGATCCATTTTTTTCTCCCTGTGCATATAAGTTATTTATACCCTGCTACGTTTCAGCGGGCAGATCAGCGCAGTCCAGCAAGCATAGCTGATATCTCCCATGCGGTTGGCAGATTCAGACATTGCCAGACGCCAGCCGGTTAAGGCTGCTGTTTATCAATCGCGACGTCAATGTGCTGATGACCATCCCAGGGGACGACCGCGCTGACGCCAAACCAGTCACCCGTCTCAGGATTTGCGCGGCCATTACGTGAAATTCTGACGCGAACCTGGATCTGTTTCTGCGCCGAAAGACGTCGGTCCTGTAACATAGCATTGCTGTCATCCAGCGTCAGCGACACGGGAAAATGTCCGGGCGAAACCCGTTTCACCGCCACCGGTACCGGCGAGACGCCGTCAGTCACCGAAATATACATGACTCCGCCCGGCGGTAACATTTTTTCTGCCTGGGGGGAAAGCGTGACCTCCACGGCCAGCTGCGTGCTTTGCTGCCCGGCATCGGTTTTAGCCTGTTCAATGCTGCGTGCTATGCCGTCGCGTCGCGCATCGTTGGCGGGTAACGCATTCAACAATTCTTGCCAGCTGTCTATCGCCTGCGAATACTGCTGTTGTTCAAACGCATTATAGGCCAGCAGGCTCAGGGTGCGGATATCCTGCGGATGCTGTTTGAGCAGTTCGTTAAGCAGCAGCCCGGCCTGGCGGTTATCCTGAGGATCGCCCGATCGCGTCAGCACCTCGGCATAATCCTGCTGCAGAGCAAAATTATTCGGTGCCAGCTGCAACGCATGCTCGAAAGCCTGACGCGCACCCGTGGCATTGTTGAGTACCATACCGAGGCGGCCCAGCATCGCCCAGCCACTGAGGTTATCAGGTTCGTTTTGTAGCTGGCTGCGCAAACCGAGCTGCAGGCGAGAGAGCTGCTCTTGGGTAAGTGGCCGGGCATGGGGATCCATGAGCTGGGCGCGCAGCGCCGGATACGCTTCCTGCACCTGGAGCCAGCCACTTAACTGCGTTAAGCCACCGGTTTTAAGATAGCTTGCCAGTGACACGACAACTAAAACGATCAGGCCGGGTAACAGCACCCAGCGGCGGCTGCGGTGTGAGTGGGCATCCGAAGCGGGCGGAATATCGCTAAGCAGGGTTTGCTGTAACTCCTGCTCCATCACGACGCGATCGGCAATCACGCCCTGCTCTTCATCCTGCGTCAGTTCAGCCAGCCGCTGCTGATAAAAATGCGTATTAAGGTTGTCGCGCGCCGCTGTATGAGTTTCACGTTGACGCCAGCCTGCGGCTAAAAACAGTATGCAGGCCGCCAGCAGCAGCACAAAAATCGTGATTAAAAAAACGGCCATTATCGTTTCCTGTCCGATTTCAGAATCGCCGCCAGACGCTGTTGTTCCTGGTCATCAAGCTCGCTTCGGGTTTTACGCTGACGACTACGCCACACGATCACGGCACCGCCCACAATCACAAACAGCGCCGGGCCGGCCCAGAGGATCAGGGTTGAGGGCGTGACAGGCGGCTGATAACTGACGAAATTGCCATAACGCGCCACCATATAGTCGATGATTTGCTGACGGCTCTGCCCCTGCTTCATCAGTTGATAAACTTTCAACCGCATATCTGACGCAATCATCGCATTAGAGTCGGCGATGCTGTTGTTCTGGCATTTGGGACAGCGCAGCGAGGCCGTGATCTCACGGTACTGCTCTTCCTGCGCCACGGAGTCAAACGCATAGGTATCAATCGCGGCCCACAGGCTGGCGCTGAACAGCAGTCCACAGAGCATCATCATCAGGAATTTCATGCGCCGCTCTCCTTCGTGTATTTATCCCACAAGGGTTTGACTTCCTGCTGCCAGACGCGCGGGTTCAAATCCCCGGCGTGGCGATAGCGAATAATGCCTTTGCCATCAATCAGAAAGGTTTCAGGTGCGCCATAAACGCCGAGATCGAGGCCCAACATCCCGTTGCCGTCATACAGGCTGAGCGCATAAGGATTACCGAGCGTGTTCAGCCAGTTCACCGCCTTCTGGCGATCGTCCTTGTAGTTCAACCCTACAACCCGAACGCCCTGCTCTGCCAGCTCATTAAGGTAGCGATGCTCGGCGCGGCAGGTCGGACACCAGGTTGCCCAAACGTTCAGCAACAGCGGTTTACCGGTGATCAACGTTTGCTGATCATAGGTTTTGCCTGGCTTATCCAGCGCCTCCAGCCTGAACACCGGTAAAGGCTTACCAATCAAGGCTGATTCCAGCCGCGAAGGATCGTCCCCTTCCGCATTACGTGATAACTGCCACAGCAGCGCGGCAGCCAGCAGTAAAAATAATCCCAGCGGAATAAACAGAATTTTTTTCATGCCCTTACCTCGCGATCGGCTTTCTTGCGCGAGCGGTAGCGCGGGTCCAGTAAACAGAACAGCCCTCCGACGGCCATAAACAAGCCGCCAAACCAGATCCAGCGCACAAAGGGTTTGTAGTAGATACGCACCGCCCAGCTACCGTCACTGAGCTCTTCACCCAGCGCGGCGTAAAGATCGCGGGTAAAGCCGCCGTCAATCGCCGCCTCGGTCATCATGGTGCGCGCGGCAGAATAAAAGCGTTTTTCCGCATACAACACGGCTTCCGGCTTGCCCTTGCGGGAAACGTCAATGACCGCCACGCCGCCACTGTAATTCGGGCCTTGTAAGTCCTGAACATCACGAAAAACAAAATGGTAGTGATGGATATCGATGCTGTCGCCCGCTTTCATGCGCACGTCGCGCTCAACGCTGTATTGGGTGCTGAACGCAATGCCAATAACGGTGACGCCCACGCCGAGATGTCCAAGCACCATGCCCCAGTGACTGCGCGAAAGGTGACGTAATCCGGTAAAAAAACGATGACGATGAGTGGCACGCTCATGCAGCTCCATCAGGGTCAACAGGATGATCCATACCGCCATCAGTAATCCCACCACCGTCATGGCTTGAACACGATCCTGCAACCACCAGGGCAGCAGCACAGAGGCCAGCAGCGTCACGAGCAGCGCTATCAGCAGACGACGAACCAGTTTTTGTGGTTCATCGCGTCGCCAGCGCACTAACGGCCCAATACCGAGCATTAACGCCAGCGGAGCCATTAACCAGCTGAACATGGTATTAAAGAAGGGTTCGCCAACGGAAATGCTGCCCAGCCCTAACTGTTTATGCACCAGCGGTAACAGCGTGCCGAGCAGGACCACCAGCATGGCCGCGATTAGCAGCACGTTATTCCCCAGCAGAAAAGATTCTCGCGACCAGAGCTCGTTTTGCACCCGACTGCGCACCTGGCCGCCTTTAATGGCATACAGCAGCAGCGAGCTGCCAATCACGATGACCAAAAATGCGAGAATAAACATGCCGCGCGCCGGATCGGAGGCGAAAGCATGTACCGAGACCAGCACGCCGGAACGGACCAGGAAGGTGCCGAGCAGGCTCAGGGAGAACGCGGTAATAGCCAGCAGCACCGTCCAGGCCTTGAAGGTGCCGCGTTTTTCCGTAACCGCCAGCGAGTGCATTAAGGCGGTGCCCGCCAGCCACGGCATAAAGGAGGCGTTTTCCACCGGGTCCCAGAACCACCAGCCGCCCCAGCCCAGTTCGTAATACGCCCAGGCGGAACCCAGCACAATCCCAATGGTCAGGAATAACCAGGCGGCGGTAGTCCAGGGACGCGACCAGCGCGCCCAGGCGGTATCCAGCCGTCCCGCCATTAATGAGGCGATGGCAAAAGCAAAGGCCACGGAGAAGCCGACATAGCCCATATACAGCAGTGGCGGATGAAAGATCAGGCCGATATCCTGCAACATTGGGTTAAGATCGCGACCGTCTACGGGAAAATCGGGCAGCGTTCGGTTGAAGGGATTGGAGGTGAGGATGATAAACAGCAAAAAGCCCAGATTGATCATCCCCATCACTGACAACACCCGGGCCAGCGCGTCCTGCGGCATACCGCGGCTGAAGATTGCCACGGCCAGCGTCCAGCCACTCAGCAGCAGCACCCACAGCAGTAACGAGCCTTCATGCGCGCCCCAGGTGGCCGCAATGCGGTAGTAAACCGGCAGCAGTGAGTTTGAGTTGTTGACGACATAGCTCACGGTAAAATCGTTAACGATAAACGCCCAGACCAGCAGCATAAAAGCCCCCGCGACGCAGGCAAACAGGCCAACGGCAAGCGGACGTGCCATGCCCATCAGGCGGGCATCCTGGCGCCAGGCGCCCCACAGCGGATAGACGCTGAGCAGCAGCGCCAACGCTAATCCAAGACAGAGTAAGAAACTGCCCAGTTCTGGCATCATGGTGTACGTCCTGCCGGGTTATTCGCGGCCTGTTGCGCAGAGGGTGCGGGTTTCATCGCGGTGCTGATTTCGGGAGGCGTGTAGTTTTCATCATGTTTTGCCAGCACTTCGTTGGCTTTGATCAGGTTGCCGGGCTCAAGTACGCCCTGCGCGACAACGCCCTGACCTTCGCGGAACAGATCCGGTAAAATGCCGACAAAGCTCACGTTGACCACACCGCGACCATCATAAAGCTGGAAGGAAACCGCCAGCGTGTGGGGATCCCGCGTTACGCTGCCAGGCATCACGACGCCGCCCACGCGCAGGCGCTGTCCGGGCTCAGGCTTGATATGCGCATCGCCTTTTCCCTCCAGGATTTCACCCGGCGTATAAAACAGATCGATATTGGACCGCAGCGCATACATCACCAGTGCGGTCGCCAGCCCAAGTCCGGTAAGTATCGCCACCACGACATACAGGCGATTACGACGGCGGGTATTCACTTCTCTTCTCCTGCCGTAGGGTTGGCGGTACGTTGAACGTTGGCCGCTCGCAGGCGGCGCTCCCGTGCATCACGCTGGCGAATGTCCGCCAGCAAACGTCGGTGTGACCACCTACTATGCAAGATCAGGGCGAAAAGCGGCACCAGCGTGCCTGCCACCGCCAGCCACACATAAAAGGCGTAGCCGCCCATGGCAACGAAGTCATGCCATGAGGCAAAAGCGGGCGTCATACTTTGCTCCTTGTCTTCGCCAGGGCAATTGCCCAGGGACGTTTACGTTCCGTAAGCAGGATCAGGTTACGTAAGCGCATCAGCGTTAAGGTGATAAACAACAGCAGGTCACCCAGGATGGCCCAGCGCAGCGGCGTGCGCATCGGCGGCGCGATCGCCTGTTGCAGCAACCCGGACGATCCCTGATGTAAGGTATTCCACCACTGCACAGAGAAATGAATGATGGGCAGATTGATCACCCCGACCAAAATGAGCACGCCTGCGGCCCGCCCGGCCATGCGACGATCGTCGAAGGCCTGATACAGCGCAATCACGCCCAGATATAAAAACAGCAGCACCAGTTCTGACGTCAGTCTGGCATCCCATATCCACCAGGTTCCCCACATCGGCTTGCCCCAGGCAGAACCGGTGACCAGCGCGATAAAGGTAAACACGGCACCGATTGGCGCCATCGCCGCTGACACTAAATCGGCCATTTTCATCTGCCAGACCAGCCCCGTGAACGCCGCAACGGCCATCGCGCTGTATATCCCCATCGACCACATTGCCGCCGGAACGTGGATATACATAATGCGAAAGCTGTCACCCTGCTGGTAGTCTGCCGGTGCATAGCCAAATCCCCATACCCAGGCCAGCAGCAGTACCGCCGCACTGGCCAGAGCAAACCACGGCAGCAGGCGACCGCACAACTGATAGAGCCGTTCGGGCTTAGCCAGCTGATGTAATCCTTTCCACATGTTCAATTGCTCACATTAAAATAAACGCTAATAACACGTCTGAGGCGTGCTGATTTAGTGCAGCGTAATCCGCAACGCCGCGGCGGTGGCAAAAGGCGCCAGCGTTGCACTCGCGACCAGCATCGCCCCCAGCAACGCCAGATACCCGCCAATGGCGACGCCCTGTCCTGCGGCATCAATGGCCGCACTGGCAAAAATCAGCACAGGAATCGCCAACGGCAGAACCAACAGGCTGAGCAGCACGCCACCACGACGTAATCCCACAGTCAGCCCCACCCCAATTGCGCCAAGAAAACTCAGCGTCGGTGTTCCCAGCAGCAGCGTCAGTGCCACCGCTCGCCAGCTCGGGATATCCAGGGACAGCAACAGAGCCGCCAGCGGCGAAAGCAGGATTAACGGCAAGCCGGTGACCAGCCAGTGGGCAATCACTTTGCCCAGCACCATGACCGGCAGCGGCGTGGGAGACAATAAAAGTTGCTCCAGCGTGCCGTCATTGAAGTCATCGCGAAACAGCCTTTCCAGCGCCAGCAGCGAGGAGAGCAACGCAGCAACCCAGACAATACCAGGCGCGATCCGGGCCAGTTGCTGAGGATCGGGACCGATACCCAACGGGAAAAGCGTAATTACGATCAGGAAAAACCACAGTGGGTTAACCACCTCCGCACCGCGACGACAGGCGATGCGTAATTCACGTTGAATAAGACGACACAACATTACTGCGACTCCATGGCATGCAGGCGAACGGTTTTTATCTGGCCGTTCAGCCCCGGCAGCGCCTGATGACTCGTCACAATAACAGAACCGCCCTGTTGCGCGTGTGCCGCAAAGCGCCCCATTAAGGTGTCGACGCCGACAGGATCAAGAGCGGTTAAGGGTTCATCCAGAATCCACAGGGTTGCCTGGGTCAGCCACAGCCGGGCCAGCGCGATTCGCCGCTGTTGCCCCGCAGAGAGCTGCGCGGCTGGCACGTCTTCATAGCCCGCCAGTCCGACGCTGGCCAGTGCAGTAAAAATATGCTCATCGCGGCAGTTCGGATGATAAAAGCGTAGATTTTCCAGCGCCGACAACGCCGAGGTGATCCCCGGCAGATGCCCAAGATAAAGCATGGCCTGATGCCAGACATCGCGTTGCTGATGAATTTGCTGCGACTGCCAACGCACCTCGCCGTGTTCAGGCGTGCTCAACCCGGCCAGAATCCGTAGCAGCGACGTTTTACCGGCCCCGTTTGGCCCTTCAATTTGTACGATATCACCTGCCGACACGCGAAACGTGAGCGCCTCAAAGAGCGCACGTTCATCACGCACACAAAGCAGATTCATGATTTCCAACATGGAGGGGTAAATCGCGCCAGCCAAATAAGGCGCAAATGATAGCACAATGTTGCAGTGTGCCGAAGACCGTGCGCGGCCCCCTTTCCCACTGAGGTTGGATATTCGTGCTTTTCACGGCGTTAAGCGGACAAAAAGCGCACCACAGCAAAATGTTGTAACTTTTGTTAGCTGTTGTAGAAACAATTTCGCGAGCCAAAAAACGACTACGCTTATAACGCATTTGCACTGTTACCAGGAGAAAACATGAAGCCTTCATCAAGCACCAGTCAGGGACCTAACGACGTAGACAGCGAAGAGAAAGAACAGGGCAAAGAGGATATTGAAGTGGATGAAGACGCCCTGCCCTCTCGCGCCGCCGCTATCCATGAGGAGATTCGTCAGGACGGGGAAAAAGAGCTGGAACGTGACGGAATGGCGCTGCTGTGGTCAGCTATCGCTGCCGGGCTGTCGATGGGCGCCTCGCTGATGGCTAAGGGCATTTTTCAGGTGCATCTGGATGGCGTGCCCGGCGCGTTTTTACTGGAAAATCTTGGCTACACCTTTGGCTTTGTGATTGTGATTATGGCACGGCAGCAACTTTTCACTGAAAACACCGTGACCGCCGTCCTGCCCTTTATGCACAAACCCACCATGAGCAATCTTGGCTTATTGCTTCGCCTGTGGGGCATTGTGCTGCTGGGTAATCTTATCGGGACAGCGTTCGCAGCTCTGGCGTTTACTGAAATGCCGATTTTTGATGAAGCCACCCGCCAGGCCTTTACCGACATCAGCATGAAGGTAATGGAACATACGCCGGGCGAGATGTTTGCGAATGCGGTGATTTCAGGTTGGATCATTGCCACCATGGTCTGGATGTTCCCCTATGCCGGTGCCGCCAAGCTGTTTGTCATTGTGATGATGACCTGGCTGGTCGCGCTGGGCGATCTGGCGCATATCGTGGTGGGTTCCGTCGAAGTGCTTTACCTGGTATTTAACGGCAGCATTCCCTGGACCGAGTTTCTCTGGCCCTTTGCTATCCCGACGCTGTTGGGCAATCTGACGGGCGGTACGTTGATTTTCGCCCTGATCAGCCATGCGCAGATTCGCAATGATATGGGCGAAGCTGCCCAGGCAAAGGCGAAAGCGGAACGACGTAAAGCGGAGAAAAAACGTCAGCAGCAACAAGAAGAACGCTAAATTGCTGACAGAATGAGCAAACGCGCGACGGTGTAGTGAATCCTGCCGCCTAACTGCGGTATACTGCGCTGGCGTCTCCTTAGTTAAATGGATATAACGAGCCCCTCCTAAGGGCTAGTTGCAGGTTCGATTCCTGCAGGGGACACCATGTATGCCTTTCTTCAAGTCTACTTAACCTCATTTTAGACATTCATCTGAACCCTTCTTCCTTCAGTTAAGCTACTAAAAACTTAGATGTGTCTTCATAAACAACATCAGGCCACTTACATGACGAAGCGTTAAAGACGAATCAATCTCTCCTGTCCTTCGCTACGTCAAATCCCGGGTTCATTGCCCCCTCTTCTTCAAACCTTGCTTTGGATGTATTTGTTTTGTTTCTTAACCCACGCTACTTTAATATTCGATAAATCCTGCTAAACAAAGGTATCGTTATGGACAACTACTGGGACAGAAACAGGCAATCAAGCTACTTTCTGACTATGGCAAGCCTGGAGGCCAACCACTTAGTCAATGTGGCAACATCCCTCTCACAGTTCCATCTCAAGGATGCCCTTGTTCGCCTGAAGTTTCAGGATGAAGTGCGAGAGTTTAGCCGCTCGCAGCTTCAAACCATCCGCACTGCTACCTCGGATGACAAATGTCAGGAGTGCATCCAAAATCTCAAGCAGGAAACCCAAAACTTGAAGATTCAAGACAGGATGCTCAGAACAGGAGAAGCTGTCGTATCGTCTTCTGTGCAGTTTTACCATGACCATGAAAAAGTCATTGGGTATGTCATTGACGGTATCGGCGTCGTGCTGAGTGGCATGCAAATTGTTGCAGGGGTTGGTCTAATCGTAGGCTCTGTAACAACAGGCAATGTTATCGGAGTAGTGGCAGGCTCAGCCCTGGTGATGAATGGTGTGGGTTCTGGGATTGAGAGTATAGGTAAGCTAAGTGGTGTGCCTCACCCATCTAACCCAGTAAGAGATAAATATGAAGACGCAGCCGATTTTCTCGGTTTTGATAAGCGCTTAGGATTGTTAACCTACCAGGTCGTGGACCTGACAACATCATACTATGGCCTTTTCAAGCTTACCCTAAAACCTGAAGCATGGAGGTTATACAAATATCTACCAACCGATCACTATCGCAAAGTCCAGCTTCTGAGTAAACCAGCACTCGCTCTCAAAGGTTTGGGTGCTATACACAAGGGAACTGGAATAGGTATGAACCTTTACCAAATGAAAAACAATCCTGCACAGAACTAATGTTTATTCTTCCTGATAAATTTGTATGATTTCCAGGCTAAGTTAAGAGGCGTGACGAAATACACCACGAAGAAAGCGAAAGTCAGGACGATGATGTATGGGATGGCATTTGAAGAGTCTGCATTAAAAATGCCGTTCAATCCAATTAGAGCCAAAATAACCAGAGCAATGACCCCTCCCCAAAAGCGTTTGCTAAGATCAATCACGAGACTCTGAAGTGTGTCTTTTTTAGATTCATCTTTGTTAATGATGCTTTTGAGTTTACCGATATTCTTGGCAGAAAAACCGTTATCGAGAAGTTTTTGCTCAAAATCGTTCATTCAGTGCGCCCTGAGTCGATATGGTATTAAATTTATCATATCATAGCTTAAAGTTAAGATGCCACATGTTCTGTTGACGGAGAATTATCATCGAATTCTTTTATAGGAGTAATCCAGCACAGCAATCATATATCAATGTATTTAAAGAAACATATCACTCCCAAGCTCTTTTCTTTACGTCAAATCATTGCTTTTAATAAAGATTGAAAATTAAAAAATAGATATAACCTGGTTGCTTTATAAAAATTCAGCACATCCAGGGCAACTTTTCAGATCGTTTCAGACAGAATGAAAACCTTGCCTGAACAAAAAAACCATGACACTCATCACACAATTAAAATATAGCCACCAAGCTAAAACCTTCTCAAAAATATCTAAAGATAGAGAATGTCAGAATATTTTTCGCTTTTCCTTTTTCACCCTTAATGAGTTTCAAATTGAAATTAACATATAAAAAAGAAAATATTTTTCGGCATGCATATATAAAACTTAAATGTAATAATAAAAAATAGCACCATTTAAAAATCATTTACGTTAAACATCTTTTCGCTTATGCGTACAAATTACATCCTTTGGAAATACACTTTTATCAAATCAGAATTCACTATCCAAATATTCTCTTCATTGTAAAAACCTTGCACTACCTTCGTCCAATTCAAACATCGAGATTATTTTGATTTCAAAGCAGTATTTTGCTTCGACGTTCTAAAGGTGCTTCCCAATGAAAAACACCTTCAGGTGCGCTATTCGATCATATTACATGGCTGTTTGATTACGTATTGTACTAAAAATATCCGGCCGATTAAGGTTAATATAATCGACGCCCGCCGCCGCGATTTCCTGATGAATTGCTATGTCGTCACCACCGTAATAAACCATGATTTCAAGCTCGGCCTGACGGCTCGCTTCAAGGATGGCGCGATTACGCATCTGTTCTACGCTCAACTCAATGAGCGATGCATGATGAACGGTTCTCACAAGAGAGGGCGACATCGCGATATCAAGGGTGATCATTTTACGAAAGTCCGGCGCGGCGGCCTGAAGACCGCGGCGCATTTCCTCGGAAAACGAAAAGAAGAACGTGTCGCGGACCATACCGAGATCCCGTACCAATGCAGCTACTTTAACCGGATCGCAGTATTTCAGCTCGATATAAACGCCCGCGCGACCGCGCAGATGTTCAAGATAAGCATCAAGCCGCGGCACCATGGCACCTTTAAAGCGCTCGTCGAACCCGCTTCCTGCATCCAGCGCATCGATATCGCGCGATAAAGCATGACCCACAGGGCCGGTGCCGTTAGTGGTACGATCCAGCGTTTCATCATGGATGACATAGAGCACGCCATCGGCACTTTCTCGCACATCCAGCTCAATGTAATCAGCCCCCTGTTCCAGCGCCAGGTCTGCGGAAAAGAAGGTGTTCTCTGGCGCAAAATGGTTGGCGCCACGATGTGAGACGATTCGGGTCATTAGGGTAATTTCCTGTTAGCTGGCAGCATGGACATGTTTGCCGGGATGGCAGAATACGGAGAGGTTGGCATGAAGATCGACGATGCGTTTACCGGACGAATTAAAAATCAGGGTCAGCGCGGATTGGCATGCGATACCGATTCGGGAACCGGGCGCATGACGCACTGCTTCACCGTATTCCAGTGCATGGAGCCTGCCGGCTGGCGTGTCGATCGTGTAAAACACTTCGCGTCCCATCGGCTCAACGGTCATCACCTCTCCACACAGCGGCGCATCATCAGGGGCAACCAGGCTGATATCCTCCGGACGCAGACCAAAACAGACGGGGCCATCGTATCCGTGATTCAGTTCGAGTGACATTTGTCCCAGTTGTAGAAAGCGCCCCAGGGCTTGCCCCTTCACCAGATTCATTGGCGGCGAGCCGATAAATCCTGCCACAAAGAGATCGTCAGGACGTCGGTAAAGATCCTCTGGCGTACCGATCTGGACGATTTCGCCCTGATTCATACAGATAATCCGATCGGCCATGGTGATGGCTTCCATCTGGTCATGAGTGACGATCAAGGTGGTGAAGCCAAGACGTTTCTGAAGATTCTTAAGCTCTGTCCGCATGGTGATACGGAGTGTTGCATCAAGGTTAGAAAGGGGTTCGTCAAGTAACAGGATATTCGGTTCCTTGACCAGGGCGCGAGCCAGCGCCACGCGCTGCTGCTGCCCACCTGAAAGCTGCGACGGACGTCGATCGAGTAGTGCGCTGATTTGTACAAGACTGGCCGCTTCTTCCACGCGCCTGGCGATTTGATCTCTATCTAATTTTTTAAAGCGCAACGGAAACGCGATGTTCTCACGCACCGTCAAATTCGGGTAAAGCGCATAAGACTGGAAGACGATACCGACATTACGATCGCGGGCATCAATGCGATTGACATTGTGCCCGTCAAACGCGATCTCACCACTGCTTGGCGCATAAAGCCCCGCCAGCAGAAACAGCGTCGTTGATTTACCACATCCAGATGGCCCGAGGATGGCGACGAATTCGCCGTTCTCAATGGTAAGATTGATCGGTTTCAGGACCTGGGTCTCGCCCCAGTTTTTGGTGACATTGTTGAGAGTGATCGAGGCCATGACAATTATCCCTTAATACCGCCAAAACTCATTTGGGTGATGTATTTCTGCGTGAAGGTGTAGAGAACGAGCACGGGGAGCAGGTAAATAATGCCGACGGCGGCGATCATGCCGTAATCCGCGCCGGTATTGTCCTGTGCAACAAAGAAGAGGTAGAGGCTCATCGTCATCTGGCTTTTGTCGATGAGTAATGTCTGAACAAAGACGTACTCCTCCCAACCGCGCAGAAAGGTAAAGGTGGCGATCGCAATCAGTCCGCTGCGCACCTGGGGCAACACCACCATGCGGAAGGCCTGAAAACGGGTGGCACCATCAGTCACCGCACTCATCTCAATATCCCAGGGCACGCCGTCAAAAAAGCCTTTAAGAACAAAGATTGCATAGGGCAGTTCCAGCGCACTCATGACCATCACCACGCCGGAGAGATGGTTGAGCAGGCCCATATAGTGGAGCTGGATAAAGATGGCGATGGTGAGTGCCAGCGCGGGGAAAGCATGTAACAGCAGCAAACCGCGAAGAAAATTTTCCCGGCCGGCAAAGGCAAAGCGGGATAGCGCGTAGGCTGCTGGCGTGGCGACGATCGTCACAATCAGCGTCTGAGAGACGGCAAAGATTAGGGAGCTGCCCAGTGCCGTCCAGACCGACGGCATCAGATCCACACGCGTTGTGCCGGTATTCGCGATATCCCGCAGCCAGAGAAACCGGTAGTTGTGCAACGTCAGATAGGGCATCAGAAAGATCATCACGAGGAGCAGCACGATGATGCCGAGCGCACTCCAGGACAATACCGGCCTGCGCAAGCGCTCTGCCATAAAAGCAAGCACGAGCGCGCCGAGATAAGCCACGCCCGCAATGGCGCTGGTGCGCCAAAGAACAAGCCGACTGATAGATGCATCAGAGGTGGTCATGGATTTCGCAAGAAGCCAGAGGTAAGGCAGCAGGATCGGAACCGAAATCAGCGTCAGGAAGAGAATGACCACAGAAAGGAAGCCGACACGATTGACGGTACCTCTGCGTTCAAGACGGGCCCATTTCGATGTGGCAACCGATGTGGTTTGGACGCGTGACATCACAATACCTCGATTTTCGGCGCGGCGAATGTCGCGCGCATATTGCTGACACGCCACTGTATTAAGGTCGCGGCGACGCCGATCACCATCAACCCCAGCGCCAGGGCCGCACCATAGGCATAAGCACCATTTTCAAAGGCACGACGGTAGATGTAGAGCGCATAAGGTGTGGAGTCGTAAACGGGACCGCCCCCGGTGATGAGCAGAATGTATTCGTAGGTCGTCATCAGGGAGAGCCCCTGATAGATCGTAATAAATCGAATGGGCTGAGACAGCGCGGGGGCCACAACATAACGCAGCACGCCCCACTCGCTCGCCCCATCTATCCGTGCCGCATTGGCAAGATGTGAAGGGATGGAACGAATCGCTGACGTCAGAATGACCATGGCAAAGGATGCGCCGACCAGGCCATTTGCCACCACGATCAGAAACAAGGGGAAATCATTGCGCAGATTCATCGGCTGCAGCCCGAAGGAACCCGTTATCTGATTAAGCAAACCGGACGGCGTGGGATCGGCCACCCATATCCACAGAATGCTGTAGAGCACGGCCGGTGACATGCGCGGCAAAAGCCAGAGACCGCGAAACAGATTCCCGAGTCGGTCAGGGATTGCCGTTGATGTGATAGCCAGCAGCGCCCCCAGCCCGACATTGAAAAGAAACAGCGTCGCCGTTACGTAAATCAGCGTTGTTAGTAGCACGCCCGGAATACGCGCATCACGCGACACAATCCGCTCAAAGTTATGCAGTGTCAATTGACCGACCCGAAGATCCGCGCCCATATCGGTAAAGGCGATAACGGTATTGACGATGATGGGCGCCAGGAAAAAGACGACCAACAGCGCGATAGCGGGCGCGAGATAGAAGACGGGCCGGGCGGGCCGGTGCGCCCGAGGCTGGAACTGCGACATCACCTCACCTCCCTCAATATTAACGATCGCATTGGGCGGGCTAAACCCTATTTGCTGGCAACGGACGAACGGATTTCTATATCGTCGCCGAACTGCAGTTCTAACTCTTCAGCGATAAAATCCACGGCCTGTTTTGCGGTCATTTTCCCTGTTTCCACGGCCTGAAGGCCGCTGAACAGTACCTTGTTGTAGCTGCCAAACTGCGTCTGATTGGGCACGAACTTCGCATGCGCCATCATGGGCGAGGCAGCAGACAACACCCAGTTATCCCGGTATTTCGGCATCGCCGTTTGCGCGTTGCTGATGGCGGTGTGATAGGAGGTTACGGCATGTTCGTTGTTAAAATAGGGCAACGTTGCCAGTGCCACGAGTTCGGCAGCGATGTCGGCATTTTTACTTTTGGCATTCACCGTATAGAGAAGCGGATGCGACAGGTTTGAGGGCTGGCCGCCCTTTTTGGCCGCGGGAGCAGGAATCCAGCCTATCTTATGAAAATAACCGTCTTTGTCCGACGGCCAGACGGCCCCATTTTTGTCACCCAGTTGCCAGGCTACCGCCCAAACGCCCTGGTGGAAAATAAACGCCTTCTCCTGCTTGAACGCACCCTGAATGGCATCCCAGCTCATCGCCGTATTATCGACAGGCGTAACGCCCTGCTTAGCATTACGCGCATACCAGCCAAGGGCGTCGGCCATTTCCGCTTTGGGGAAGATGAGTTTGCCGGTCTTCTCATCCATAAATTTCACGCCGTATGACTGAAAAACCATAAGATAATCAATACCCACGTTCGGGCGGTGCAGCATGCCATACTGGGCCGCTTTACCGTCCACGACCTCTTTGGCCAGCGCAGTCAGATCGTCAAGCGTAAAATCACCGGATTCCACCCTGGCAGGGATAGCGTTAATAAAAGCTTCATCCTTGCCGATTTTTCTCAACATATCTTTGTTGTAGAAAAACATGCGTATTTCGGCATCCTGCGGTATGCCATAAATCTTGCCATCGTTTGCTTTTGCTGCATCCCACAGCACAGGCAGGATATCGCTGTAGACCCACGGCGCAGCAGCGATCTTATCGTTCATTTGCAAGGCATAACCGTCCTTAGCAAACTGGCCAATCCACTCATGAGGCAGTACATAGATATCCGGCCCCTGCCCGACGGACATCGCCTTCAGCATGTCCATCGCGAAGTCGTCCCAGCCTTTGACCGCACTGCTGTTGGCCTGAATCACAATATGTTTATCGACACCCGCAGCCTTGAATTGCTTGTTCATGATGTCGGCGGCATCTTCAATATTGGTGATGCGGTTGGGTGCGCTGCGCTCAGCAAGCGTGGAGAGTTTGATGGTGATCTCTTCGGCATGGGCAATGCCGACACAGAGCGCGGAAATCATTACGCTTGCCAGGAGAGTGCGTTTTTTCGACATGGTTTTTATTCCCGTTGTACCTATTATTTAAGTAAGTTAATTTATTTAAATGACAGGTTCATGACCACGCGACAACGACAGGGAGAAGCGGCATTGACTTCATCGAAGCATTGGGAAGGAATCGGAACAACGCAGTCTGCGGTGCTGCGTTATCTGCGTCGCAACCACGCCGCATCGCGTGCCGAGCTCGCCGAGGGCTGTGGCGTAACAGCGGCGGCCGTCAGCATGATGACCCGCGATCTCATCAGGCGAGGGATCATCGTCGAAGGGGCGCGTCGCCCGTCTGGCCGGGGCGCTCCGCACATTGATCTCACGCTGAATTCCGCCATTGGTTATGCCGTTGGAGTTCATGCCAGCCGCTTCTCCATTACGCTGATGCTGCTTGATTTCACAGGGAAGCGGGTTGACGAAATTGAGCTGCGCGGCCTTTACGATACCTTCGCCACGGCCCGATCAGCGATTCAGAAGGGGCACAGAGCCCTGCTTGAGAGAAACCACATTCCGGATACTTTAGTGATTGGTGCAGGCATTGCCATGCCCACGCGATTCCAGCGGGGCGTTGCTCCCCTTCATCTGGCTCCCGAGGTGCTTTCCTGGGATGAACCCGGACTGTTCGAGTCCATTCAGCAGGCGCTGGGCTGTCCGGTGTTAATTGAGAATGATGCCAATGCTGCAGCGATGGGTGAAATGGCACTGGGTAATGCGGCTAATCATGAAGACTTTCTCTATCTCTATCTGTCAGAAGGCGTCGGCAGCGGCATTATTCTGGGTAGACAGCGTTATCGCGGTCATCTTGGCAACGCGGGCGAAATTGGTCTGTTACTGCCACTCGACAGGCCCCGCCCCTCCTTTACTGACCTTGCGGCATGGTGTCAGCATCGCCTCGGCCAGATACCGGATGGGCGCTCACAAGACATCTGGCAGCGATTCCTTACTGAAAACGTCAGCGTTCTCGACGAATGGATCGAACGAACAGGCCCGGAAATCGCCCGTCTGGGCTTTATGCTGAACGCTGTTCTTGCCCCTGCGGCGATCTATGTGGGGGGAACACTGCCTCAAAGCGTTCGTGAACGGCTCGCGGTCTGGCTCGACTTCTCCAGGCTGGATAGCTTAAAGGGCAGCCGTGTCGTGCAACCCGAGATCTGCCTGCCGGAGATCTCCGCCACGGATACCGTCGCATTTGGGGCCGCCGCCATGGTTCTGCATAACGTTGCCCAGCAGGATGGCGGGGATCGCCAGGGATTTAGCTGACATCTCAGCCTCATTGAGTGGTTAAAATGCAGCGCCCATGAGTGGGCGCATTCAGCGTGAAAACAGTTGCTCCCTGTTACCCTGACTCACAGGGCGATGATTAACAGGCCTGGCTTCCCACAGGCTTTTAGATCCGACCAGAATGGCCCGTTCAACATTGTGCCCTGTCAGGCCCGGTAAATATCAATCCTGCCAGCACGATTACGGGTAGGAAATAAACAGTATTGCTGTACTGTTAAAAGCCCCTGCCACAGGTTGCCCCTTCAATTCCGCTTGCAGCTTATAAGTCGTTGAGCCTTGCTCCGTTGAAACCAGCCTTTGGGATTGTATCAACTGCCCATCGATAGTTAATTCGGCTTTCATGCCGTTACTTAAAGGGACAGAGGAATCTTCACTTGTCAGATCGATAATATAGTTGGCCGGTCCCGAGCAATACACGCTGATATCCTTTTCCCGCGTCTGTCCTTCAGCCTCTCCCACATGGACTATGCCAAAATCGATATCCACATTAGGAGTTTCCATCGCGCACCAGGTTTGGGTCGGCGGCGATAACTTGCAAGAGTTATAACTGGAGGTAAACGTTGTGCCGAGCGCCGAATTAACATCATTGAGATAGCGTAAACAAACCCGGCCGCGCGTCAGCCGCGAATCTGACCCCACATTGTCAGGGACGGTCGCCATATATTGCCCGCCTGGATCTATTTTCTCATGCAGACAATCGATAAATTGATGTATGTCATCGGTGGGGCAGCCTTCCCCGCGAGCAATGATATTTTCGGGTGGCACAAAGGTATTCGCGGGGCCTGCACAACTGCCACCACTTTGTGTGCACCAGTAAAAATAAATCGCAATCCCTGAGTTTGCCGTAACGTAGTGAGGTTGATGCGGATCGATGTAACTCGTGGCGCGTCCGACATGAAATTCGACCTGTGTGCCGGGCACTTTTTGCGTGTTACCCACAAAAATCGGGAAAGGTGCATTCTCATGCAATAAGGCTTTCACCGGGCATGACGAAAACAGCAGAAAAAACACGCTGGTTAGGAAATAAAAAAAACGCATGAGGTTTCCTCACAGACTATTCATTACAAAAGGCCTTAAGCTCCGCCTTTCGCCACAGGATTCGCGACAGAGAGGCGCCTTGAGTGAAAACCGCGCCGTGTGGGCGTCACCTTTCAAGTTAAGGCACCCGCCGTTTTCACTGAAACTCAGCGCGTAACGTTACCCTGGCCGTGAAATCGCCTTCATCCAGCTCCGCACCTTCACGCTGAACCAGCACGGCTTCTATCTTCGGTAGCGTCTGGCCATTCACCTTGTACGCTTTGTTGAGTTCAAACGCCGCATCGTCGATATACAGTTTCACGCCCAGATCCGCCTGCTCTGCGGTCACGACCGTTGCGCTCTCGTTATCAAATCCTGCCGCTGTACCGGCGACGGTTAACACCAGGTTCCATGCCAGATTACTGCTATCGCACTCCAGCCCCGGGTTAACGGCCTGGCGATACAGACCATCGGGAACGCTTTTAATTCTGATGCTTTCCCCAAAGCTGATTTCCAGCGTGCTGTCTCCGTTAAGGATGCAGGACGGCGGGGTGATAAGCGTTCCTTTGAGCGCAAGATTGTTCGCGTAGACATCGGGTGCAATCAGGGCTAATCCCCCCAACAGCAGACTGCCCACCCGTATTCCGGGCCACCGATGTCGACCTTTCGCATATCCTTCATAACCAGGCATCCTGACTCCTTGATTTGTCATGATGTTCCATGTTTACAGGTAATTCGCTATCAAAGACGCGACGACGCTGAACTCTCCGCCGTTGAGCGTTACGCCCTCCTGCCTGACGGGCCGAACGGTAAAGGTGAGATCGGGCATGCCCTGCGCGCTGACGTTCGTTTGGATCCAGTCGTTGAGCGGCATCGTTCTGTCACCATAGATCAGGCGAAAACCGAATCCCGCCTGATGACCGGCAAGCAGTTCAGGGTTGAACGCCGAGGTGATGCCATCAATGCGCAACCGCACATCGCGTGAGCTGCAGTCCAGCGGAACCACAACCTCCCGGCTGTAAACATTGCTGTTGTCATCGTCCAGCCGGGTTGTCATCACATCATCACCAAAATTCACCGTGATGGTGTCACCGTTATTAACGGTGCAGGGAATACGTTCGATTAGCGTGCCGCGAAACGTCACATCCGCCTTCGGGTTCTCACTGGCTGCGTTAAACGGCAAGCAGAATACGGCGCTAAACACGAGCGGAATATAAACAGGGTGCATGCTGGCTCCTTACTGATACTCAAACACCATCGTTCCATTACCTGTAAAGTTACCGGCCGTGGGCAGAGCGTTGTTCTGTACTGCCAGCACGGCCCATAATTCGGGCAACGCGCCGTCGTTATAATTGAATGCAACGCTGCTGCCCGGCGACAGCGCGGCATTCTCATGCATTAACTGAATACCCAGTGCCGATTTGCTGGTTGCAAGCAGCGAAGTATTAAACGCAGCCGGTTCGCCGATAATCGTGACTTTTAGCCCCTGTTTAGCCAGGGATGTACACAGCAGGCTGTACATGATTCGTGTCTTTTTATAATCAACGCCGTTTATTCGGCTAATCACCACATCCTCACCAAAGTCCACCTCGATGGGTTCCTGGTTGTTGACCACGCATTCCGGCGTCTCCACCAGAATGCCGCGGATGGTCAGCGTGGTCATATCCCCATTGTTAACCTCTGCCTGTACGCTGCTCGCCATGAATGCAGTCAGCAGCAGAAGGCTGCACAGCCTGAATTTAGCTTTCATTGCGCTCCGCCTGCTGTTGCCTAAAGGAAATCTCATTCGGTATGCGCGATTTCTCTGCCTGGCAGGTGTTGCCGTTGCAAATAAACGGCAACAACCGTTGGCTGCCGTAATCGCTGACGAACATCAGAACCGGCGTGCTGCCTAACTCACTGACGGTCGGACTGAGCAGTTGGCGGCTTTTCGGTGCCACCATGACGGGTTCAAAACGTGCCAGTCCGCTTCCGGTCAGGCTTCGTCTGACTTCGACGAAGGAAAAATGGTAGGGCGTTGGGTTGTGCACTTCATACTGGTTTCCCTGCTTAATCAGCGTCAGGGTTTCCGTGCCGGGAACCGTATCTGACATCGGATCCACGTTCAGTCCTTTAGGGCGATAGAAGACTTTGAGCCGGATCTGCATCGCCAGCGTCAGGACGTTGGCTTTAGCCGATTTTGGCGGTATTTCCCGCAGATTAAGGTAGAAAACGCTTTCCCTGTCTGTCGGCAGCGACGAGATGGCCGGGAGAACCTGAATACGCACCAGCGTCTTGCCGCCCGCTTCAACACGCTGCACCGGCGGCAATACCATCAGCGGACCGCTGATTTTTTTTCCGTCTACATCTTCCATCCAGCCCTGCGCCAGGTAGGGATCTTTTTCATTGCGGTTGGTTACGTTCAGGCTGATCGACTTTTCCCCCTGATTAAGGATCAGGCGCGATCGATCAACCGTCAGCGCGCCATGGGCATTCACACTGCCTGCCAGCGCCAGAATGGCCCAGAGCTTTATCAATATCGCTTTTGTCCACATAGCAAAATGTCCTGTTGTGTTTCCGGCTGCCCGAGGCAACGCCTGTCTCTTTGCGCAGTCGGCGTGATGTTCTGCGGGATGCCGCCGCGCTGTTCCACCGCCTGCCCGTGCGCTAACCGGGCAGGTTTCAGCAGGTAATCGCTTTTAAGGCCGCGCAACAGGCGAAAACGAATCAGCAGAGAAACCGGCCCTGTTGCCCCAATTTTCTTCATCACAGCCAGTCGAATACCGCTGTCACGTTTACTGTGTGACTGGTGTGGTTTGCCCTGTATAAAGGCGCGCATATAGATCACTTCACGCCGGGTCAGGTAAATGGCCTCTTTTTTTACCGGCAACTTCAGGTGCGCGCATCGCGCCTTGATGTAAAGTTTCTCCATCAGTGCCTGCCGGGATTCGCCCGCGTCTGACAGCAGGATGCGCTTCGGATCCACCAGGCCGCTTAACACCGACAGCACCGGGTGACTGCCGGCAATCACAATCATGCATCCCTTTGCGAGCCGTGGATTCATGCTCCAGGCGAGCAGCGCTTGCATCGTCGGAAAGTAGAATCCCTGAAGGCGAATCTGCTTGCCCAAATGGTCTGACAGCGCCTGCTGTATCGCCTCAAGCCCAAGCTGGAAGAAGGCGTTTGAACACACACTTGTGCCAGTCATCAACGACCCGCCCAGCGCCGGGCCGCCCCCCGCCAGGGCTTTTCACGCGGCAGCGCCTTGACCCGCCCTTCTTTCTCAAGATCCAGCAACAGCAATCGGGTTTTGTACACGCTAATATCCAGCGCGTCAGCGATGTCTCGGGTGGACAGTCCCTTGTCCACGTCCCTGGCGGTGCCCAGCACGGCAAGGCACTGTTGTTTCAGGCGTTCGTTACGCATATCACCTCCCTGATCAGTACCCGGCCGCGCACGCTGGCCGGATGAGTTTGAGTACCGGCTTGATGGCCTTGATCTAACAAGCTGAAGATATTCAACGGCTGTACCTCCTGATGCTGTGCGCTTTGCGGCCTTGACTACAAGGCGGCAGTAACGGTGCTGTTTTATTCGTATTGCAACTGAAAGGTGATCATTGCACTGTATTCCCCTAACGTGACCTCGCCATTTGCGGCCGTACGCTGCAATCGGGCCAGCCACTCCAGCCGATTTTCCGTGTCGGTGAGTTCAACAGGCGGCTGAAGCACACCGGGAAGTACCGCGTTACCCTGAGCATCGTTGACCGCCAGCCCCAACCCTTCCACCGTGCCATTCAGCGCAAAAAGTGCAGGATTTACGGCGTTTTTATCGCCAAAAAACGTGACGCTTACCTGCGAGCCGACAGACAGGTCACACTCTTTTAGCGCAATGGAAAAGTCGACCGGATAGGACTGATGATTGGTGGTAAAGTGCCGGGCGACGATGGGCGAGAAGGCTACCGTCTGATCCACCGAATCCATGTCGACCAGACAGGGCACGGCAAGCAGCGTTCCGCGGAACACAACGTCCGTTGATCCCGCATCCGCTTTCGCCCTGACCAGCAGCAGCGCGGTGAACATCGTGAGGCCAATCACTATCAGCAAACCACCGCCCGCGCGACGAAAACGGATTAGGTTCTCCATCACTCGTACTCCATGCCAATGTTGATAACGGCCTGCCACTCGCCCGCTTCCAGCGGATCGCGGTTACGCCAGAGCTGTGCTTTGAGAACCAGGTCATTACGCCCCTCGGCAAGCGGAACGGGTTGGCTTAACAGGGCGGGAATCAGGAGGTTACCCAAAGGATCCTCCATGCGCAGAGAAAGACCGGATGCACCTCTTATGCTGAAAAATCGCGCATCATCATTGGCCCTGTCGCCGAGGAGACGCAGTCTGACCGAGCGCTGATCGGCGAGCCATAACCTGTGGCGCAGGTCCTGTGGGGTGCCAGAATGCCGGGCGCCGCTGGGACAGTGATCCAGTACGAGATGAATATCCACGGGCACAGTGACATCGCCTGTCTTGTTTAACGCCGCCAACGCAACAGGGCTGAGCGTAATATGCTGAACCTGAGATTCCGGCATTAATACACAGGGCGAGGTGATCAATGAGCCTGAGGCCTGCAACATTCCTCTTAGCGTATTTTCCCACCGGGCTTCCCGTCCGTGAGCTCGCGGGAACGTGGATATCAGCGGCACTGCGATCAGGGTTATTGCCATCATGTGTTTCCATCCGACATAGAGTTCAGACGCTCGCACTATCACTATTCTGTCTCCTTCTTCAGTGCTGAGTGACGGCCACGGGATCGGCCCGACATACCGAGCCCTGGCAGAGAAAGGGCAGAACAGGTTTTCCACCAAAATCATTAATGGTGATAATTTGCGGATCGCGGGAAACCGAGGACTTCACCGTCTCGCTCGACATCGGGGCGATCATGACGGGCACAAAGCTTTTCTCAACAGCACGGTTGCCTTTACTGATGATCCCCAGCAACGTCATGTAATAAGGTGTTGGGTTCTCCACGCGGAAACCGCCTTTCACTTTGTGCAGGACTAACTGATCATCATGGCGGCTGAAGCGCTCAGGGGTGATGCTGGCTGGTCGATAGAACAGTTTGATTCGGGTCTGCAGGGCCAGTTGCAACACGTTGGCGCGGTCGCTGCGCGGCGGAATTTCCCGGACGCTGAAATAAAACACACTTTCCCTGTCCTGCGGCAGCGAGGCGGAAGAGGGCAACGCGGTAATGCGAATGACGCTCTTTGCGCCCGGCTCCACGCGCTGCACGGGCGGCGTGACCCTGAGATAGTTGGTGAGCTTATTGCCCTGTGCATCTTCCAGCCAGGCCTGAGCCAGATAGGGCTCTTTCTGATTGTCGTTGCTGATATTCAGGATGAGATTTTTTTCGCCTCCGTTAAAAATGGCGCGCGTGCGGTCAAGGGCAATGGCAGCCTGCGCTGTTTGCCCTGCCAACGTCGCCAGCACACTCGTTATCAACAGTAATGCCCACCTATCCTTGCGTCTTTTCATCATCTCGTTTGCACCTTGTATACGTTTGCTTTCAGATCCCAGACAGGCTGCATGGGAAGGTTACTCGCAGGGCAGCAGCAGTTGACTGTCGGGGATGAGTGACGGAAGCGTTGCCCGGCACTGTGCCTTGTCGCTCCAGAACAGCGTCAGCACCTCGTCGGGTTTAACCCCTGAAATCCAGGCTAAGCCCGCTTCACTCACCATGCCTAACTCCTGATCTTTTGCATTGCGCACGCTGGCCCCGAAAGGAGGAAAAGTGCCGTCAGCCATCGCGACAGTCGCCACGACTTTCGCGCCCTTGAGCACGTCAAAACGGCGGAAACCAATCGCCCCTTCGGTCAGTGAAACTTCCGCAACGGGCGCGCTACTGATTTCGATGTCATCCGGCAACCGATTCACATCTACCTTGACCGTGGCGCGATAGTAGCCGGGTACGGAGGGTTCCACGGCCAGGCCAAATCGGTTGGTCATGCCATTACGGCCCACCGGCACATTCGCCACGCCATCGGTGCTGACCAACACTCGGGTGCCTCCTCTGACGCTGCTGCCATGGAGCGCGCCCCCTTCGCTGGTCGCTGTCAGGCCGCCGCTAATCGACAAGCCCGCTGAGGTATAGCCGTTCTGCTGCCAGCCCAGATTGGCGGTGATGTCTGCAGCCGTTCCTGTGTGGCTGTACAGCCCGCTCGCCTGGGTCGTGATGCTCTCGCTTTTTCCGCTTCGCGTTCCGGCCGACAGGCGATAACTGTCACCGTTTTCCAGGCGTTCATACCATCCTGCGGTTTGGCTGTAAGTCTGTTGACTCCAGTTGCCGTTGTAGCTGGCCGTCCCCTGACCAAAAGGAACACTTAACGTTAGCCAGAGCGCATCATCCTTACGGCCGTAATCGCGCGTTCGCACGGCGGAAACGGTGGCGGACAGATTGCGCCAACGGTTCAGATCGAAATAACGACTGGCAGAAAGGCTGTAACGGTCGGCACGCGGGCGATCCCAGTACGTCTGGTGAGACCAGCTCAGGTAGGCAGAAAGGTTGAGATCCGTAAAACTTTTGCTCGCCGTAACGGTATAAAGTTCTTTACTGCTGCCCGTTACGCCATTGCGATAGCGCGCGTCAAGGTACTCCGTCATGGTCATGTAATTGCGTTCGGAAAAACGGTAGCCCGCAAAGGTCAAATCGCTGTTGAAGTCGTCAAAGCGCTTTGAATAACTCAAACGGTAGGAACGGCCCTGTAAATGTCCCCTGTCCGGTAACGATGTTGCAGACTGGGTGATATCCGCTGAGAGCGCACCAAACCGGTAAAGATCACGCGCCACACCAATGGCCAGACTGTGATAGTCCGCAGAGAAAATACTCCCGCCATACAGTGACCAACTGTTAGCCACGCCCCATGATATTTCGGCGGTGCCAAATGTCGGCCCTTGCACATGGTGGTGGAAATCGGAGGGTCGCCCGGTGGCCAGCTTGTAACGCACCTGGCCCGGCCGGGTCAGATAGGGCACGGTGGCGGTGGTGACCTGAAAGTGTTGTACGCTACCGTCCTGCTCTTCCACCTTTACGTCCAGTTGCCCACTCACCGCACTGCTGAGTTCCTGCACGCGGAACGGTCCTGCCGCCACCATGGTTTCGTAAATGATCCGTCCCTGCTGGCTGATGATGACTTTGGCATTGGTGCGTGCAATGCCACTCACCTCCGGCGCATAGCCGCGCAGCCTGGGGGGCAGCTGGCTTTCATCGCTGACCAATGACGCGCCGGTGAAGCGCCATGTATCAAAAATATCCGATCGAAGATAATCCTCACCCAGAGTGAGTTTCGCCATAAGCGACGGCAGCGCGCGATAAAGGTAAAAGCGACTCCAGTCGATACGTTGGGTCGTGCCACCGCTGGAGCCGCCGGTCTTGTTGTAGTTAGCCTGCCAGTCGCCTCGCAAACGCCAGGGGCCGCTGTTTGCACCGAGCGTACCGGTGGCACTGGCTCGCTGTGACTGACTGCCGTGTACCGGACGGGTGAAGCTGGTATTGATGTTATAATCCAGCATTACCCCCGGTACGCCATTCTCCCAGCGTGAAGGCGGCAGCCAGGTGGCATCCTGATATTCGAGCCAGGCCTGGGGTACCGAAATATAGAGCGACGAGGTTGAAAGATCGCCGCGCAGCCTGACACCGTCCAGCGCGGAAAAATCAGCGCAGTCGTCATTATGGTCAAAGCTTATCTTTGCCAGCGCATCGTGCTTAAGACCGAGTAACTCAACCTGCTGAGGCGTCAGACAGGCCTGCACTTCTTCGGCACCTTTCTTCTCTTTAAACACCACCTCCTGTTCAATGATATTCCGCTCATTCAACCGAAGTGTGAGACTATAGGTACCCGGCATGATGTAACCCGCGCGGGCGAAACGGGATAAATCAATATTATTTCGATCTTCGGCATCAAGAATGTCAGTATTAAATTCAACAGCGCGTGTATCGCCGCAATAACCCGACATCGTTATTAAAACGCTAAAAAAAAGACAATATCGATGTAATAGTTGTGGTTTACCCATTTACGTTATCTTTTGTTATAGCGAATCGTGCAAAAGGGATTTACTGATAACTCAGCATAAAACGTATTGCACCCGCCCAGTCGCCTTCTATATAGACTTTTCCATCCGGAACCACCTGCATAACATAATCAAACTGATGTTCATTCTGACTCAGGACAACGCTGTGCATAGGTATGCCCGGCAATGCCTGCTCGCCGTCACTGTCAGTCACTTTGAGTGCAATCCCTTTGGCCTCGCCCCTTAGCGAAAATAAAGAGGGCGCGTGAGAAACCGCCTCACCTGAAAAGGTGAACGCTATGCTTCGCCATTTATCTTCGTCTCTAAGATCGCAATTCACTAAGCGAATGGAAAATCGTTTTTCATTGAGCCCATTATTATTCTCTACGATATGCGGCGTAAGTGAATCGAACACAAATTCTTGCCAGACATCTTCAGTATGAATATTGCACGCCGATGTCAGAATCTGACCATTAACGTAAACACGGCCCTGCCCCTCATCTTTAATCGGGGACGCCTGGACAGTGAAATGGCAAATAAAAAAGATGAATAGCGTCAAACGCAAATAAACAATATGCATCCTGTTTATGCCTGCAGATAACTCCCCTACCCGGTCATGAGCTGACCGGGTAGGGGAAACGTTTGTGATCAGCTCTTAGTCATACGCCAACGTAAAGTCAGCAATCGAGGTAAACTCACCGGATTTAATCGCATTATTGTCGTCCAGTCCCTGCAGATAGGCAGAGAATGCCAACGTATTATTGCCTTCAATTAAGGTACGGGCTTCACTGGAACCGCCAACGGGAATAATTGCGCTGGACGCGTCGGTGATCACCACGCCCGCACCGGATGCGGTGCCCATAATGCCGAACTTATTATTATCTGTGGAGCCATCGGATTTTACTGCAGCCGTTCCACCGAAGGTCACTTTCACCGTTGGCGAGGTGATAACAGTGTTACCATTGCCATCGTCGGTGCTGTTCATGCGGCAGTTTTCCAGATCAATAGTGAAAACTTTTGGGCTGGATGTTCCTTGATCTTCTAGCTGTCGAGCTGAAATCTGGCCCAGTTCAACAGTTTGTTTTTCGCTGTCACTCCCGATGGAACATGCAGCATCAATGATATGACCATGGAAAGTGATTTTTCCCTGTCCCTGATTGGCCGCATGCGCACCTGTTGCGCCCATTCCCAGAGCAAGCATCAAAACCACTGCAACTTTATTAATTTTCATACCTATTTAATCCCGTTAATTGATTAATGCAATAACAAATAAATATCATCAAACAGATCAATATCTATTTAACAAATATTTATACATTTAACAAAAGCATAGAAATTAATTAAAAACACACCTTAAAACTGGCAAAGCCAATTATGCATTGGAGTTTTTGATTTACAAACAAAATAAAGAAATTAAATGTATATACGATCTTTAATACTAATTTAATCTTGCCGCAAAGTAGATAAAACCAGATAAATTTAAACTATAGTTTATTATCTCATTAAAGTGTAAAAATGTAGAATTAAAGATCGAAAAGTAAAATACATCAGAGTTACATATTAAGTGAGACGAATATTCTTAAGGGCATCTGCTTTCTTCTCAAAGTGATAACATTCCCAATATAGATTCGTGCGCGCACAGCACGCGTTCGTTATGATGACGCCCATGTCAAAAAATTATGACTTGATACAAACCACACGGTTAATAATTATTCCGGATAATATTATCCTTTTTCGAAATTATTTCATTGCACCTGACCTCCGCTTGTGAAAAATCCGATCGTTTCCAGCTCCGCCAGCGGCATTTTACCTGCGGATGTGATTTTAAGGCGTACCCTGCGCCGGGCACATTGCATGATGCCGCGGTTGGCGAAAGGCCGGTTTTATGACGACATAGTAAAGCCCCCAAACCACATTGATTCGTTAAAAACATTCATAAATAAAAAAATAGTTTCTGAGGGGCATGTTTACAGTCTGGCAGGAAAATGCCGGTTAAAGCGCGTGACGTGCCGGGCGCAAATATCGGCAGGGATAGCGAGCATAACGTCCATCCTTTCTGTGATTTCCGGACACAGGCTTTAGTAAAGCTAAAGTAGGGTATTTTCGGTTAAAGAGTGGAAAAGCGTATAATTGTGAACGGCGTTATAAATATGAATTATGAAAATAGAAAAGCATTGCTTTTTTAGTTGTTTTTAAGGCAACTGACAGTGAAATCAGATTATCCATTTTGATCAAAACATTAATTTGTCAGGGTTCATCCGCGTTTACAGAGTTGCACCGCCACGCGATCCAGCGCGCGGTCATAACTGGCCCGCTCCGCCGCACTTAAAAACCCCTGGACTTTCACCCACCGGGCACTGTCTTTGCGCACCTGTGCAATGTCCTGCCACAGCGCGCGGGCTTCTGGCTGCGTGAGCTGGCGCGCTTTCCGGGCTTTGCCGATATCGGCCTGTAGGACATCGGCACGCATAACAATGTGCGCCTCACGCACGTCCGTCATGCTGCCAACTGGCGCCGCCATCAGCTGATGCTGCACATTGAGGTCGCATCCCGGATAATCTGGCGCTGTCGCCAGGGCCATTAATGGGAGGAGCGAGCACAGCAGCAGAGAAGCGGTTCTCATGTTATTCACCTGTCTGAAGGGTTTCAGAGGGGAGGTTTCGGCTGCACTGCACCCGTTATAATCCCCATTTGGGGCCATTCTGTGAAAGCGTGATCGTAATGGGTTTGCCGCATACCGCAACGCATGGCGCATTCTCTGTATTCCAGCGGAACAGACAGAGGTGCCAACCCCCGGGAATCATACGGGAACAGTCAATTATCCCATCGGCGCCTAATGCTCTTGCTCTGTCCGCATTTTCCCAGGCGTCCGGCGTTTGTCCTTGCTGCAGCGCGGGACGCCAAGGGCGATTCGATAGCTCGGGGATAATTCCCATTTGCAGACAACGTGCTTTATCCCGCTGATCGACAACCCTGGCCCCCATCACGCGTAGCGGAATGAGCACGCGCGGTAAGCCATCTTCCCGCATGTAACCTGAAACCGCGATTACAGACCATTCAGGCCTGGGGCTCATATATAACGCTGATTGCCCCTGCCGATGATAACGACCAGCACTTTGCGGCCCGGGCGCAGCGAGGACAGCCCGGGCATTCACAGATAACACCGCGCGATAAAACTGGCCCGCAAGGGGCAAAAAAGCGTCAGGGTTCATCGTTCTCACCTTTTAACGTGCCCGTGAGGCATTCAGGCGGGTTAGCCTAAATGCTCTCAACGCTCCGCTGCGGGCCCCAGTGGTGTTTTTTGGCAGAGGGCGGATTGCACCGCTCCTGTGTACCCGGCAAATAAAAGTGACCGTCTGTTGAGCGTGGCGTGCCACCGGGACAGCCCGCCATCCCGCGTTGCCCGTTCTTTCCTGGAAGGCCACTTCCGCCATTGCTGTCCGCTCCGCCATGACCGGCGTAGCAGGCTGACACGGATAAGAGCCACACCATTCCTGTTAGCGCCGCTAAGTTACGCATATTCTTCGCCCTGATTATTCAACGGTGATGGTGTCCGGTTTTTGCGCCACGATGGTAAGTGAGGTGCCTTTAATCGCCTGACTGACCGCTTCCCGAATCGTCATGGTTCCCTGCACAGGATTGACGTGGACAGCGCCGGTTCGTGACAAGTCCGTCTCAATAAAACAGCCAGATGCATGGGCTAACTGCTGTGCCGTTTCGTCAAAGCGTGGGAAATTTATACTGTAAGTCCCTTTGACGTCACATTTACCCAGAGGAATGTGACCATTGGATGAAGGGCTGCATGCCGAAGCGAGGATAGCGAATATCATTACGCCAAGGCACTTGAGGGGGACTGAATTCATAAACCTCTCCGGCAGGGAAAACAGGCATTCATTATTCCCACAACGGTTGGTGCCTGTCAGCAGGGGGAATATGTCTGAGTGTGATCACAGGTCCGCGGGCGTCTTTCATCCGATTCTTTGAACCGCCCCGTCCTGCGTCAGACTCACCAGAGCGCGGGCCGCAGCATCGGGAAGCGCCACAGCGCGAGACAGATCAGAATGTAAAGTGAAACGGCAGCCGGGTCAGGGAAGAGATCACTGGAGGAGATGAGGAGGTCGATGCCATCCCTGGCTTTACCACGATTTTACGGTCAGTTTTCAGGTGTGCTGTACGCGTTACGATTACGCGCTGTGCGTTACGCTGAACCGTACCGGGCGTGGAACCCTTTCCTGTCAGAGCCTCATGCCCATTGTTGCTGCTGATTGACAAGATATTGTGGTTGATTGATCGCCTTGCGCGCAATCCAGTAGAGCAGAACTCGCTCATCGTCGCTGTCACGATCCGCCATTGACAATAATTTTAGCGCCAGCGTAGATTTCGTGACAGGCTGCTGCTCTGTGCTCAATTCGATCACTGCCTGACCGATAATGCAGCAAACTTCATCCTCACTGGTGATGGATTCATATGTCCGGTCTTTCATATTTCCTCCTGTTGAATGGACTTTAAGCCTGGCAAAAAAACACGCAACCTGCCGGTAAAAACCGCTACCTGTAACATTCCCTTACTTCTGTTTACCTGAACTCATCCCATGGTTAGTCTGGTTACGTTTATCGTGCCTGCCATTCATGCCGCTCTCACGGCATTTCATTCCATTCTGCATTCCGTTCATGCTCTTTTCCCTCCCGCGCGTCAGGCATTTGTTTAATCTGGCCGCAGTTTCCAGTTTTCCTGTGGGAGTAAAAATAATGAATGAGCGACAACAGGCTGTTGGTCAGCGTACACGCTGGTTAACCCTTTTCGGCACAGTGATTACCCAGTTTGCGTTGGGATCGGTTTATACCTGGAGTTTGTTTAACGGTCAGCTGTCGCAAAAGCTGGCGGCATCGGTGAGCCAGGTGGCCTTTTCATTTGGATTACTGAGTCTGGGCCTGGCGGTAGCCTCTTCGCTTGCCGGTAAGCTGCAGGAACGTTTTGGTGTCCGTAAGGTGACGATTGGCGCGGGAGTAATGATGGCGCTGGGCTTATGGCTGACTTCACATGCCGATAACCTGGTCATGCTGTACCTGAGCGCAGGCATTCTGCTGGGGCTGGCTGACGGCGCAGGTTACCTGATGACATTGTCTAACTGCGTGAAATGGTTTCCTGAACGCAAAGGGATGATATCCGCCTGCGCGATTGGTGCCTACGGCCTGGGCAGCCTGGGTTTCAAATTTATCTGTGGAGCGCTACTGGCTGAGTTTGGGCTTGAAAAAACCTTTATTCTCTGGGGGTTATTAGCCATGACGATGATAGTTATCGGTGCGCTGATGATGCGCGATGCGCCATTGCAACGTTCGTCAACGGCGCAACATCAGGCAACCCGCAATTATACGCTCGCTGAGTCAGTGCGCCTTCCGCAGTACTGGATGCTGGCGCTAATGTTCCTGACGGCGTGCATGAGCGGGCTTTACGTCATTGGCGTCGCCAAAGATATCGGGGAAGGCCTGGTGCACCTCAGCACTCAGACGGCGGCTAACGCGGTCACCGTCATTGCCGTCGCTAACCTGAGTGGTCGGTTGGTGCTGGGCGTCCTGTCGGACAAAATGGTTCGTATCCGGGTTATTTCCCTGGCCCAGTTGATCGCTCTGACAGGCATGAGCGTATTACTGTTTACGCACATGAACCAGACCACCTTTTTCCTGTCGCTGGCCTGTGTCGCTTTCAGCTTCGGCGGCACGATTACCGTGTTCCCTTCCCTGGTCAGTGACTTTTTCGGCCTGAATAACCTGACGAAAAACTATGGTCTGATTTATTTGGGGTTCGGCATTGGCAGCGTGTTGGGATCGCTGGTTGCCTCACTGTTTGGCGGTTTTACCGTGACGTTCAGCCTTATCATGACGCTATTGGTCATGTCCTTACTGCTGTCGCTCACTATCCGGATGCCGCAGAGTCAGTCCGGGAGCGCGCCGTTGCTGCAACGCCAGTAATTTCAGAGGCCAGGACAGCCTGGCCTCCCTTTTTAGCCGCGAAACAGCGGTTCCGCCATGCCGGCCACGTCCAGCTCAACCGCGAAAATATCTCCCGATTCCGGGTAACGTTCCCGATCTTCTTTACTGAGATTTTCTCGTGAACTGGTGATATACAACGTCTTTAACTCGCTGCCGCCAAAGGCCACCATCGTTGGCCACTTAACCGGCAGCCTGATCTCATCGACGATTTCACCATTCTGAGGATGGATGCGCACAACCCGGCCGCCATCGAAGAGCGCCGACCAGTAAAAACCTTCGCGGTCTACCGCTGCACCATCGGGTAAACCGCCGCTGGCGTCAAAACGTCGAAAAACCTCCCGCTCGCCCGGTTCGCCCTGCGCATCCAACGGATAGCGGTAAAGCACTTCATTGGGCGTATCCGTGTGATACATCCATTGGCGATCGGGGGAGAATGCCACGCCGTTTGAGATCTTGATATCACGCGCTTTCACCTCAAGTTTCAGGTCTGGCGTCACACGGCACAGCAAACCGCCGTTTTTATCCTGCGGCTCCCACAAGCTGCCGCACCAGAAATTGCCCCAGGGATCGACACGTCCGTCATTGAACCGGCTTTTCTCCGCGATACCGGGATTATCAGCCACTTTTTTCTGTGGTTTGCCCTGCTCATCCAGCAGCCACACGCCACCGCGCAGCGCGGCGATGATACCGCCCTGTTCACGCAAGCCTATGCACCCTACCTCCTCCTGCTGAGGAAAGGTCGTCAGTTCGCCACTAAGGGGATCAAAACGATGAATCGCCGGTGCCAGGATATCAACGCACCACAATACCTGCTCCTTTACCGACCAAAGCGGGCATTCCCCTAACTCCGCCTGAAGTGGCAGAATATTTTTTACCTTGTGAGCCATGTTTGCCTCCCTTTATAGACCTGCTAATAATGTAGCTCCGATTTCCCCAACCGGGACAACGCTTTTCTTACTTGTTTTTAAGACAGGTCTTACGCATATTAGCGCTTATTCATCCTGTTCTGATTGGAATAGTCAGATTCTTTATCCGCCACCGCCCATTTTGAAATATAAAGAAATAATTATCGAAGTAACTCTACACTGGCTACATGTTTACTCCACTATTTCAGCGTAATATTTTAAGCATCGAAAAAGTGGAGATGTCGTATGAAAGCATTAAGTACCACGGTCCTGTCCACAGTATCAGCGGGTTATTTTATCAGCGGGTCAAAAATGATATCAGGGCAGGATAGCGACAGGCGGAGACAGGAAAGAATGTCCGCCAGATATGAAAAAAACTGAAGGGCAAAGATTTCACACAGCATAATATAAAAAAGAAGGTGGGATTCAATCCCACCTCGTTTTATCCGTTAACTTTTCACCGCGTAATTACACTGATACCAGGTTTTCTTCAGGCCTGGTATTGTGCTGTCCTGAGCAGGCAGATTTTCTACCTTATCAAAACCCTTATCCATGCAGTATTTCGCCACATCAATTTCCATGGCATCGCGATTAACTTTTGACGGATCGAAACGGTACTGTATCGTATTTGAGGAGGTGTCTTCATCGACCCGCTCAAACGCCCCGGGTTTGCTGGCGGTACAGCCGCTCAGCAAAATAAGTGCCAGTGCACCAATAAGTGTTTTTTTCATTTTTCCCTCACATTTTGACGCAGTGTAAGGTGCTGCAAAATGCGTATCTATAGGAATAGTACGCGACTGTCGCGTATTTACGAAGTTTTACCAATTGATTCAATACGGGTAAACAGTTGGCATAATGTGCCATTAAACTGCGAAACTGCATCTAACGAGAAACAGTCAAAGCACAACACCAGGTATGACTCTACTAATAAAAAGCCTCACTAAAAAAAGCCTCTCAATTTAGCCCGCGTTAAGCGGGTTTTTTTTGCTTATCCCTCACCGGAAAGCGCAATCATTCTACGAAGCAGATTCGCGGCCTGCTTGTCCGGGAGTGCGAGAATTGCACTGTAGAGATCGATGGACATGGCACACATTGAAGAGCGGTCCACTGCCGTGTCTGCTGGCATATTGAGCTGCTGCAGCTTATCGCCCCATTTCTGGTATAGGCGATCAACAATATTCTTCAAATCATCCTGAGCCTGATCGCGATCCATCGGCTGTTCTTCCGCCAGGCTGTTAAGCAGCAAATATTCCGTGGCTTCCGCCTCTTTTTGGTTCAGCGCGGCCGGCAGCGTTTTTGCCAGATTTACGCCGCCCTTTACCTGCGGATAGAGAAACTGAAAACAGAGGCCGGGATCGCGTTTATTTAGCGCCTGCATTTCTTCGACAGAAACGCCAATGTAATTAACGATGGCATGGTTTGACGCGCGCATCAGACGCTGATTAATCACATCCGTCAGCCAGCCTCTCAGCTCGCCAACGGCCTGAATCATGGGTTCCCCTTCACGCAGTTTGTGGGCGAGTTCGCGTGTCAGTAATTGCCACAGGGCCGGTTCCTGAGTACGCAATACCCGATAGACCGTTGCCTGCGCCATATAGTCCGCAGCCCGTTCGTAGCGTTTTTCCTGCTGTTGCTGAGGCAAAATCCACTTGAACAATAAAATATTCGACAGGATGAGCGGCAGGATAAACAGGACGATGCCCTGCCAGACGCGCAACCGGGTCGTTCTGACCAACATAAAAATGATAATCGCCAGCAGCACAAAGGCCACCAGCGTAATTAAAAGCAGGGAAGTCATACTACGTTGTTAATCCTTACGCACATCAATCAGTACCGGGCAATGCGCGCGTTCAACAACGGCCGCACTCACAGATCCTTTCAATAAACGGTTAAAGGGAGACAAATGGCGTCGCCCCATAATAATCATGCTGGCGTTTAACTGTTGCGACTGCGCCACAATCGTGTCCGCCGCTTCGCCGGCCAGTATCATGCCCCGCGCCTTGATTCCAGCCTGCAATAAGGGGGCCAGCGCATGGCGCACCACCATTTCAGCGGTGTTCTGTTCATCCTGAGCAGCGACAAAATCCGCCGGATCTTCACCTGCATCAATATCGATAGGCTGGCTGCAGGATGAATAAGCGGGATCGATGCAGCATAACACCATCACTTCTGCACGATGTGCCAGCGCTTCTTCAATCGTCAGGGAAATCACTTTCTTCGCAACGGGGGTGTTATCAATAGCCATTAAGACTGTTTTCATAGGGACGTTATCCTTCAACAGCGGCGATTTTGCCAATTTCGCGAATCAGCGCCTGTTTACATTGCAGCATTTCCTCACGATAACGTGCCTCGTGTTTCTTAAAACGTGCCGTAGGCACCAGTAAGGACACCGCAAAGCGGCCAAAGATCGTATCCAGCGCGAAAGCCATGGTTGAAACGCCTTCAAGCGTTTCACCGCGATCGTAGGAAATACTGGTTTTACGCACCTCGTGAATCATCTGCAAAAGCGCCGCCAGCGTTTTAACCGTTTTATCGGTCAGTTCGCGCCAGTCATCGCCTACCCTCGCCTGCACGTCGGCATCGCTTTCCAGCGCCAGCAATGCTCTGCCGCCTGAGGTGCTGTAAAGCGGCAGATCCAGTCCGATGCGCGGCACCACGCGCAGCTCGCGTGACGCCACAACATAATGCACAACCGCCAGCTGTGAGCCGCTTGCGCGGGCCAGCGATACGGTTTCATTGGTATCGGCAGAGAGTTTTTCCAGTAGGGGTTTCACTAAATCCACCACATCCGTGTTGACGCTGGACAGCAGTTTCAGCAAAGCCGGCCCCAGGCGCAGCCCACCCGCCCCGCTGCTTCGCACCAGCTCTGCGCTATCCAGCGCCGCCACGATACGTTGTACGGTGGAACGCGGCAGATCGACCACCTGCGCAATCTCGCCCAGGCTCATGCCACCGGGATGTTCGCCTAAGGCATTAAGAATTTTTGCCGCCCGGGCAATCACCTGAATGCCGCCCGTTTTTTCATCCTCGCGGCTGGATGATTGATGAGTCATAGCGTCGTCCTTTTTGAGCTGACTTACTGTAACCCGAAAAGCGCACGTTTTACAGCATGTACCGCATTGCAATACAGCATATTGCCATGTAATATCGCCGCGCTGTATCGCATTGCAATACATCGAACCATAATAATGAGAGCGCCTGCTATGACAACCCGGCCCGGCAATGCGCCGACGCTGCATCCCTTTACCCTGCGACTGGCATTAGGCCTGCTTGGCGTCTGGATCGCCGCACTAACGTCAGGTCTTAACGATCGGGTCAGTGATATCGCCCTGGCCGATATTCGTGCCGCGCTGGGCATCGGCTACGACCAGGGTAGCTGGATTATTTCTGTTTATCAGGCCGCCGAAGTCGCCGCCATGATGATTGCGCCGTGGTTTGCTGTGACGTTTTCCCTGCGCCGTTTTTCGCTGATCATGTCCGCCGGTTTTTTATTATCCGGCGTGCTGCTGCCGCTGATGACGAACCCTGCTCTGTTTATTGCCTTGCGCGTCGTGCAGGGCCTGTTTGGCGGCGCGCTTCCCCCGATGCTGATGACCGTCGCGCTGCGATTTTTGCCCCCTCCGATTAAGCTTTATGGCCTGGGCGCCTATGCGCTTACCGCCACGTTTGGCCCGAACATGGCCGCCTCGCTGGCGGCCTTTTGGACAGATGAAGTCAGCTGGATGTTTGTGTTCTGGCAGGTCGTGCCCGGCATGCTGATTGCCCTCGTATTGATGGCCTGGGGATTACCTCAGGATCCCCTGCGCACCGAACGGTTTCAGCAGATCGACCTGTTTGGCATGCTTACCGGCTGTAGCGGCATGGCGCTGGTCGTTCTGGTGCTCACGCAAGGCGAACGGCTCGACTGGCTGGATTCGCAGCTCATTGCGGCCATGCTTCTTGCGGCGTTGCCGCTACTGATTGTGTTTTTGATTAACGAGTGGTTTCATCCGCTGCCGCTGTTTAAGTTGCAGATGCTGAGGCGGCGTAATTTGATGCACGGCTTGCTGGTACTGGCGGGCGTACTCATTGTGTCACTGTCCGGCTCGGCGCTGCCCTCAACCTATTTTGCTCAGGTTGAGGGGTTCCGTATTGCCCAGTTTGCGCCGCTGGCCTTAACCATCGGCTTACCGCAGCTGATTATCGCGCCCTTTATCGCCGCCCTGCTGAATATTCGCTGGATCGACTGTCGCTGGGTGCTGTCGCTCGGCCTGGGGTTGCTTATCGCCGCTTGTCTGCTCGGCATGCAGATCACCACCGGCTGGGCGAGAGACAACTTTTGGCTGATTCAGGCCTTACAGGCCGCGGGCCAACCGATGGTCATTTTGCCGGTCCTGATGAGCGCCACCAGCGTCGTTGCCCCGCCGGAAGGCCCGTTCGCCTCGGCGATGTTTAATACCGTCCGGGGATTCTCCAGCATCGCCGCCTCAACCCTGGTGTCATGGTTCGTCAGCCATCGTGAGCAGTTTCACTCCAGCATCCTGATTAATCAGGCGGCCAGCAGACCCTGGCTGATGACGGCCCCCGACAGCGGCCAGGCCAGTGGCCGCTATCCGCTTCTGCCAGACGGCAGCGCAAGCTCTGTTGAAAACCTGCGCGCTTTCGCCACCCAGGTCAAGCACCAGGCGCTGGTGCTCGGCCTGAGTGATACCTGGCTGCTGCTGATCGGTTTTGCGCTACTGCTGCTGCTGATCACTGCTCTGCTACCCAAACGGGTCTGGCCGCCACAAACCTTGATCCACTCTGCAACCTCCACGTCGGGATAACTGAATATGCGTGCTTTAGTAATGAGAAAAAACCTGCTGCTTTCACTGCTGCTGCTGGTTTTACTGGCGATGGCGCTGGCTGTCTGGGCGGTCATGACCCGTAACGATCATCGTACTAATGATGCCTGGGTGAATGCTGATTACACCATCGTCGCGCCAAAAGTGTCCGGCTATGTCGCCCATATCGACGTGAAGGATAACCAGCAGGTGGCGGCGGGCGAACGCTTAGCCACGCTGGACGATCGCGATTATCGCGTGGCGCTTGAAAGCGCCGAAGCTGATTTGCAGGTCAGTGAAGCCAAACTGTTGAGCAGCCAGGCACAGCTGGAGCAACAGCAGTCAGTTATTGCGCAGCAAAAGGCCAGCGTCGCGGCCAGCCAGGCCACGGCTCAGTATGCCGGTCAGAGTGCTGAACGTTATAACCGCCTTTATAAAAGCGGTACGGTGGCCGCAGACGAGCAGCAAAAAGCCAGTTCTGCACAGCGTTCGGCCACGGCCACGGTGCGCCAGAGCGAAGCGGCGCTGGCTGCCGCCATTAAGCAGGTTGGCGTATTGCAGGCGGCCGTCAGGTCGTCACAGGCCGATGTCGCCGCGGCGAAAGCCAACGTCGATCAGGCACGTCTGAATCTTTCCTACACCCGTATTGTGGCGCCGGTGGCAGGCATGGTGGGACAGCGTACGGTGCGGCTGGGGGCCTGGGTTTCCGCTGGCACGCGTCTGCTGGCGGTTGTACCGCTGCAGCAAACCTATATCACAGCCAACTATCTGGAAACGCAGTTGAAAGATGTTCGCCCCGGGCAACCCGTGCGCATCAAAGTGGATGCGTTACCCGATCAGGTCTTTACCGGCCATGTTGACAGCATTGCACCCGCGACGGGCGCGACATTCTCGGCGATTTCTCCCGACAATGCGACCGGCAACTACACTAAGATCGTTCAGCGCTTGCCGGTGAAAATTGTGCTGGATAAAGGGCAGCCGAATCTGGCCCAGTTACGTGTCGGGATGTCCGCCGTTCCGGAAATTAACACTCAGTAAAAAATGTGAACAAACTCTCAGAACCAAACTATTTCTTTTCGGTCTGAATACGCGTAGATTAGCCCCGATCCTGTACTGAGTTATTCAGTTCGTCCGGGAAACCGTTGACCGTTGACCTGAACGGCGGCCTTATCCCTTCTGTCCGCGTTGCGCTGGATCGGGATCGCCAATATCGTAACCGCTCAGAGGAGTTCGTGTGTGAAATATGCATTGATGGGAATTTCTTTCTTCGTACTGCTTTGGGTCGGCACCTTTGTGCTGATGCTGTAGTTTTTGCAAGCAGTCCGTAGGGGGCGACAGACGGTCGCCCCAGTGGCGTACTATATTTGTTCTTCCATGCTTTTCACGCTGCCTGGCAGAATGCCGTCAGCACGAAACATCGCTTTAATCCCTCTTACTGCCTGACGAATACGATCGCTGTTTTCAATCAGCGCAAAGCGGACATGCGTGTCACCGTAATCACCAAATCCCACGCCTGGCGAGACGCAGACTTTCGCCTCCTGCAGCATATGCTTGGCAAATTCCAGTGAACCGAGATGAGCGTAGTGGTCAGGTATTTTTGCCCACACGTACATAGAGGCTTTAGGGATATCAACCATCCAGCCCGCTTCGTGGAGCCCTTTTACCAGCACATCGCGACGGCGTTTATATTGCTCGGCAATATCACGCACGCATTGCTGATCGCCTTCCAGCGCCGCAATCGCCGCCACCTGCAAGGGCGTAAAAGTCCCGTAATCGTGATAGCTCTTGATACGTGCCAGCGCAGCGACCAGTTCTTTGTTCCCGACCATAAAGCCAATGCGCCAGCCTGCCATGTTGTAGCTTTTAGACAGGGTAAAGAATTCGACTGCCACATCGCGTGCACCCGGCACCTGCATGATAGAAGGCGCTTTCCAGCCGTCATAAACGATATCGGCATAAGCCAGATCGTGGATCACCAGGACGTTATACTGCTTCGCCAGCGCAATCACGCGTTCGAAAAAGTCCAGTTCAACGCATTGAGACGTCGGATTCGAGGGAAAGCCCAGTACCATCATCTTAGGTTTAGGATAGCTTTCCCGGATGGCACGCTCCAGCTCATTGAAAAAATCAATGCCTTCCACCAGCGGTACAGAACGCACCTGGGCACCGGCGATCACTGCGCCGTAGATATGAATAGGATAACTGGGGTTAGGCACCAGCACCGTGTCGCCGTGATCGAGCGTTGCCAGCATCAGGTGGGCCAGGCCTTCTTTGGAGCCAATCGTGACGATAGCTTCAGATTCCGGATCGATATCAACCTGATAACGCTCTTCATACCAGCGTGAAATCGCGCGGCGCAGACGAGGAATTCCCCGCGACGTCGAGTAACCGTGCGTATCTTCGCGTTGTGCCACCTGGCACAGTTTTTCTACGATATGAGGCGGCGTCGCCCCATCAGGATTGCCCATTGAAAGATCAATGATGTCTTCACCGCGCCGACGCGCAGCCATCTTCAGTTCAGCGGTGATGTTAAATACGTAAGGCGGCAGGCGTTCAATGCGTGAGAAACGACGGGTTGTGCTGTTATCAGCCATGATATCCTCTGGAAAACGTTAGCGCCCGGACCGTCCGAGCGACGCTGGTCACTGCGGTGACCACAACAAGAACATAACGTGCCAATAACAACTTTGTCGATAGGAGCAGAAAATTTTTTATATTTGCGGATGGAGCCGCTCAAGCAGCCAGTCATTCACCCAGCGGTCATTTAACAGATAATTATGTTGTAGTGTGCGCTGAAGCGTGAAGCCATTTTTTTCCAGAATTCGACGTGATGCCCAGTTCCCCTCTACCACCATCGCCTTGAGTTTGAGGAAATCAGCATCAAACAAACACTCACACAGTGCCTCCAGGGCTTCACTGCCAAAGCCCTGGCCACAGTGGCGATGCAGCAGCATGTAGCCGATCTCGGCCTGGCGGGCAGGCTGCCACTCCGGCGTGCAGCCCAGTAGGCCAATGGCCTCTCCGCTATCGCGCCGCCTGACGACCAGACACAACATGTGAAAACTGCCCACCTGCCAGGGTGCCAGACGTTGGGTGAAACGTTCGCGGATATCATCTTCGTCGGGAATGTCACTCACCCACTTCATCGTATCGCGATCTTCATGCACAGCCCTGAACAGTTGCCAGTCTTCAGGACGTAATGTCGTTAGCGTCAAACGTGAAGTCATTACCTGCATACTCTACTCCCGAGCGAGGGCTTAAACGAGGATAACGGCGCGAATCACCTTGTCAGGCGTCCGCGTCCTGCCCCAAATTCAGCGAGGACTAACTTGTTCCCCTTTAATGCACTCAACATTTCCGCTTTTCCCTGTTTTAGATAAATTGATCTAAAACATGAACAGCCGCGCTGACCGTCAGGCATGCTGGCGCATCATCATCACATTTTTTATCATGGCGTTCTTTAACATAGCTGAAGAGTCGCCTGTGACTTCACACTTTAACATGCTCCTCGCCGTCTTTGATCGCGCCGCGCTGATGCTGATCTGCCTGTTTTTTTTGACGCGAACCCGGCCTTTTCGTCAGCTGTTACAAAAGGATGAGCATACCTCGCTGGAAAAAGCCGCCGTCATTGCGATTTTTTCCCTGTTCGCCTTATTCAGTACCTGGTCAGGCGTTAACGTGGAGGGATCACTGCTTAACGTGCGGGTGATTGCGGTGATGGCGGGCGGCATTCTCTTTGGCCCCTGGGTGGGAATTGCCACGGGCGTGATTGCCGGCCTGCACCGCTTTCTGATTGATGTTCATGGCGTTACCTCTGTGCCTTGCCTGATCACCAGCATCATAGCCGGGATCGTCTCGGGGGGAATCAACCGTCGGGTGCAGCGCGAACGGCGCTGGTTGGTAGGGATTCTCGGCGGTATGTTTTGTGAAAGTCTGACGATGCTGCTGATTGTGCTATGGGCCAAACCTGTCGCGCTGGGGCTGGCGATTGTGTCTGAAATCGCCCTGCCGATGATTCTCGGTGCCTCCAGCATTGGCTTAATCGTGTTGCTGGTGCAGAGCGTAGAGGGCGAGAAAGAGGCCATTGCAGCGCGTCAGGCCAAGCTGGCGCTGGATATTGCTAACCAGACGCTGCCGCTCTTCAGGCAGGTGAACAGCGATTCACTTCGCAACATTTGCGATATTATCCGGCGGGAAATCAAAGCGGATGCCGTCGCCATGACCAATAAACAGAAGATTTTGGCCTATGTTGGCTATGGCGAGCACAACTATCAGCACGGCGATGACGGTATCAGCCCCACCACGGCTCAGGCGATTCACAGCGGAAAAATCATCATTAAAAACAATGATGAAGCCCATCGGACAAAAGACATTCATTCAATGATCGTCATTCCACTGCGGGAAAAAGGACAGGTTACCGGCACCTTAAAAATCTACTATCGCCGTGCGTACCGTATTACAGGTTCATTAAAAGAGATGGCCGTGGGCCTGTCGCAGATTATCTCCACCCAGCTTGAAGTTTCCCGCACCGAGCAGCTGCGAGAGATGGCCAATAAAGCGGAACTGCGTGCGCTCCAGAGTAAAATAAATCCGCATTTCCTGTTTAATGCGCTCAATGCGATTTCATCTTCTATCCGCCTTAATCCGGATACGGCGCGTCAGCTGGTCATTAACTTATCGCGTTATCTGCGTTACAACCTCGAACTGAATGACGATGAGCTGATCGATATTAAAAAAGAGCTGTGGCAGGTAAAGGATTACATCGCCATTGAACAGGCTCGCTTCGGCGACAAGCTGACGATGATTTATGACGTGGATGAGGATTTGCATTTCTCGCTGCCCAGCCTGCTGATTCAGCCGTTGGTCGAAAACGCCATCGTGCATGGCATTCAACCCTGTAAAGGCAAAGGCGTGGTCACACTGAGCGTGCGCGATTTGGGCGACAAGGTCCGCATTGCCGTGCGGGATACAGGGCAAGGCATTAGCGATGAGGTGATCGACAAGGTCGCGCGCAACGACATGCCGGGCAATAAAATCGGTCTGTTAAACGTGCATCACCGGGTCAAATTGCTTTCGGGCCAGGGGCTGCATATCGTGCGTCATCAACCCGGCACAGAGATTGCCTTTACGCTGGGCAAAAACGGACAGCCACTGGTGGGGAATCTTGCATGAAAGCCATCATCGTAGAGGATGAATTCCTTGCCCAGCAAGAGCTGAGCTGGATGATTCAGCAGCACAGTAAAATTGACATTGAAGCCTGCTTTGATGACGGACTCGACGTGCTGAAATATCTGCAACAGCACCGGGTTGATGTGATCTTTCTCGACATTAATATCCCGTCTCTGGATGGCATGTTACTGGCGCAGAATATCCATCAGTTCGTTCACAAGCCGCTCATTGTCTTTATTACCGCCTGGAAAGAGCATGCGGTCGAGGCCTTTGAGCTGGAAGCATTTGACTATATTCTCAAGCCCTATCATGAGTCACGTATTATCACGATGCTCAACAAGCTGGAAGCCAGCTGGCAACAGCAGCATACGATTACCCAGGCACCGAGTGCGCAACATGCCCTCACGGTTAACCTGATCAAAGATGAGCGCATCATCGTGACCGACGTAAACGATATTTACTACGTTGAAGCCCACGAAAAATTAACCTTCGTGTACACGCGCCGCGAAGATTACGTGATGTCGATGAACATCAGCGAATTTTGCGCACGCCTGCCTGAACAGCAATTCTTTCGCTGTCACCGCTCGTACTGCGTCAACCTGAATAAGATCAGAGAGATTGAACCCTGGTTCAATAATACTTATCTGCTGAAGCTAAGGGACAAGGATTTTCAGGTGCCGGTCAGTCGTAGCAAGGTCAAAACCTTTCGGCTGCTCATGCGCTTGTAGGAGAATGGCGGAATGGACACAGCCCTTCCCACCGGGAAGGGCAACGGCAGGCATTAGATAATGCGGCCCAGCGTTTGGCGCAGGTGCGCGCCAGCGCCTAATAATCCGGGTTGATCGTGGGTGATCATATAGACCGGAATCGTGGCGACATAATCGCGAAAGCGCCCTTTGTCTTCGAAGGCCGCCCGGAAGCCCGACGATTTGAAGAACTCCAGGAAGCGCGGCACGATACCGCCCGCGATGTACACTCCACCGAAGGTGCCAAGGTTCAGGGCCAGGTTACCGCCGAAACGTCCCATAATCACGCAGAACAGCGACAGTGCACGACGGCAGTCGGTGCAGCTGTCAGCAAGCGCACGCTCACTCACTTCTTTGGGCTTGAGATTTTCGGGTACGCGATGATCGACTTTCACAATCGCCCGATAGAGATTGACCAGCCCCGCGCCGGACAGAACACGCTCGGCCGACACATGGCCTAGCTCTTCCCGCAACACTTCGAGGATTTGATCTTCTTCTTCGCTGTTGGCCGCAAAGTCAACGTGGCCGCCTTCGCCGGGCAGACTGACCCAACGCTTATCAACATGGACCAGATGACTCACGCCCAGCCCGGTACCCGCGCCGTAAATGGCCACAGGCTTATCCTTGATCGGCTCTTTGCCACCAAACTGAATGACATGTTCCGCACCCAGCATAGGGATGGCCATGGAAACCGCGGTGAAGTCGTTAATAATTTCCAGGTGTTCAAAACCGATGTTTTCTTTCAGCTTTCTGGTCGAAAATGCCCAGTCGTGGTTGGTCATCTCAACCCAGTCATCGGTAATCGGGCAGGCAATGGCGATACAACCGTCTTTGATATCCTGCTTTTGTTCATCAAGATAGTGGCGGATGACGGCTTCGAGGCTGTCGTAGTCTGATGTTGCGAATGTTTTGGCCTGGGAGATGCTGCCGTTTTCCACCTCACACAAAGCGAGACGGGCATTGGTGCCGCCGACATCGCCGACCAAGGCATAAGTTGTCATTCTTCTGGTGCTCCGCTTGGGGGTCTTAAAGAGTTGGAGGACACTATAAAATCCTGCCGATAAAACAACAACGCTCACCGAAGTTATTGGTGAGCGTCTGACTCGTGTGTGCAACAGCCTAACCGCGTTAGGCTGGCCTGCACAGAGGCAACTTTCCGAATCTCAACCGCCGTTGCGCTGGCTCAGGCAGGCTGAGACTTTGCGCAATAACGGCGGCAGGTCATCTTTTTGCATCACCACTTCAATAAACGACAGCCTGCGCTGCTGTGTGAGCTGCGCCATCAGCGCCTGGAGCTGCACGGTTTCACTGATGCGCCAACTCTGCGCCTGGCATTCCAGGCTCATCGCCTGCGGCAGCGCTGTCCAGTTCCATTGGGCAATATCATTATAACGTTGCGCGGCGCCGTGAATCGCCCGCTCCACAGTATAGCCTTCATTGTTTAGCAGAAAAATGAGGGGATGCTGTTGATCTCGCAGCATGGATCCTAACTCCTGGATGGTCAACTGGGCCGAACCGTCGCCAATAATCAGGATAACGCGCTGCCCGGGCCAGGCCGTTTGCGCACCAAACGCGGCGGGTAACGTATAACCGATAGAGCCCCAGAGCGGCTGCACTAAAAGCTGTGCCCCAACGGGCAACCGCAGAGATGCGGCACCAAATGCCGCCGTTCCCTGGTCCGCCAGAATAATATCGCCAGGCTGCAGAAACCCCTGCATCGCCTGCCAAAAAGCAGACTGGCTGATAAGAGCGGCGTCGGGAACCGGCTCTGCCGCCCGTGGCGCACAGGCGGCCTGCCAGCCTGCCCCCAGGCGTTCGAAGACGGGCAGCAGCGCCTGCAATGCCTCTGCCATCGACAACGGGGCAAACGTCTGTCCCGCTACGCTCGCGCTGTGCGGCTGAATATCGATAAGTCGTGCCTGACTGAACTGCTGCGTAAAACCCGCCGTAATGGTGTCGGTAAACCGCACGCCAGCACAAATCGTCACGTCCACCTCTTCAATTTGCTGCCGCACGTCACCTTCACTGCCTTCGCCGGCATAGGTACCGACAAAGCCCGGCTGCTGTTCATCCAGTACACCTTTACCCATTAACAACGTGGCACAGGGAAACGCACGTCCTGCCCGTAAGGCCGCCAGCGCCGGCTGCTGTTGCCAGCGCTGGGCAAGAAAATCGGCGAGCAGCGAAACCCGCTTCGCAGGTGCCAGCAACCGCTCTGCCGCCTGCTGAAATGCGATGCGCACCTCATCAGACGACGCGGTAATGGGCATTAGCGGCTGATCAGGCGCAGAGGTTTGCCGCTGTGCAACGTCAACCGGCAGCATTAAATAGCCCGGACGATGCTGCTGAAGCGCAGTCAGTATAACCCTGTCGATTTCAGCCGTGGCATTGTCAGCCGTCAACGCTGCCGTTGCGGCGCTGACCTCCTTCGCCATTCGGATGAAGTGACCGAAGTCCCCGTCTCCCAGCGTATGATGCACACAATCCCCCTGCTGCATCGCCTGGCTTGATGGCGCGCCCACGATGTGGATGACCGGCAGGTATTCGGCAAAGCTGCCCGCCAGACCATTAATGGCGCTGAGTTCTCCCACGCCAAAGGTGGTCAGCAAGGCGGCTGCGCCCGTGCAACGCGCGTAGCCGTCTGCGGCGTAAGCGGCGTTCAGCTCATTGGCGCATCCCACCCAGCCAATATCCGGGTGCGCAATAACGCGGTCCAGAAACTGCAGATTGTAGTCACCCGGTACGCCGAACAAATGCCTGACGCCGCACTCCTGTAAGCGAGCCAACAGATAATCACCAACCGTAAAATCGGACATAGCGAATTCCTTTGAGGGGATTGTTCTGATAAGTATCTGACATGGCGAAAATTTGGCGAGAATGGCAGCAAATTTAGCCGATGCATTGCATGGCAAGCCCGCGTTACGACCGTGCATTATTCCGTGAATATGCGACTTCACACGAATTAATACTGAGTGTAAGCGTATACACTGAGGCGTTTTTGGCACATTTATTTGTTTTTCACTCAGGACCTTACTATGACAGCTTTCCCTCATCCGGACCGATATCAGCATATGCAGTGGCGTCGCAGTGGGCGCAGCGGCCTGAAACTTCCCGCGATTTCACTGGGCCTGTGGCATAACTTTGGCGACAACACGCAACTGGACGTGAGCCGTCAACTGCTGCGCCACGCGTTTGACCACGGCATTACGCATTTCGACCTGGCGAATAACTACGGCCCGCCTCCCGGCTCCGCCGAAGTGAATTTTGGCCGCATCATGCGTGAAGATTTTCAGGCTCATCGCGATGAACTGATTATTTCGACCAAAGCCGGTTACACCATGTGGGAAGGTCCTTATGGCGACTGGGGCTCCCGAAAATATCTGGTCGCGAGCCTGGACCAGAGCCTGCGTCGGATGGGGCTGGAATATGTCGATATCTTCTATCACCACCGTCCGGATCCGGACACGCCGCTAGAAGAAACCATGCGGGCGCTGGATCATGTGGTCAGGCAGGGTAAAGCGCTGTATGCGGCGATTTCAAACTATCCCGCGGAACGGGCGGCCGACGCGATGGCGATTCTGCGCGATCTGGGCACGCCGTGCCTGATCCATCAGCCTCGTTATTCGCTCTTTGAACGTACACCGGAACAGGGATTACTTCAGACGCTGGATGCGCATGGAGCAGGCTGTATTGCGTTCTCGCCGCTGGCGGGTGGCGTGCTGACCGATCGCTATTTGCAGGGCATCCCGCAGGATTCTCGCGTTGCCAGCGGCAGCAAATTCCTGAACGAAAGCCAGCTTACCGACGAAAAGATGGAAAAAGTTCGCAGGCTTAATGCTATTGCGCAACAGCGCGGCCAGAAGCTGGCACAGATGGCGCTGACGTGGGTACTGCGCGATCCCCGCATTACCTCGGTACTGATAGGCGCGAGTAAAACGGCGCAAATCGATGATGCCCTACAGATGCTGAGTCAGGCGCCCCTCAGGGATGACGAACTGGCCGCAATTGAGTCCGCGCTGCTGTAACCGCACCGCCTGGTTCGCCAGGCGGCTGCGCCAGAAAACTCTCAAACCTTGAGCTTTAACGGTTTTTCAGACGGCTTCCACAGGTTTCTCCGGCCTGATACCGACAAAATAGCGTATCAGCAGCGGAGACACGCTGCTGTCAGGAGAAAATCATGATACGTGGAATCTTACTGGCTGCCGTTGTAGCCATGTTAATGCCGCTGGCAATGCACACCGCTCAGGCCTCAGATACATCCGTGCGTCTCGCGCCCGGCGTAACGCTTCATCTGGGCGATCGCGACCGCCGAGGTTATTACTGGGACGGTCACCACTGGCGTGAGCCGCGCTGGTTTAACGATCGCTATGCTTATAAAGAGCGTCGCTGGTGGCGACACGAAGCGTGGCGACGTCATCAGCAGTGGGAACGCGAACGCCGCTGGCACGCACGCGACAGACAACGTCGCTGGGAGCATGAGCATCGCCACTGGCACGCTGAACGCCGCGAACACCATCGCTATCCTGAACGCTATCGCTAAAGCGCGCCTGTTGGCCCGAACGGGTTGGCAGGCCACCTGAGGTGTAGTGCCAGCTCTACTTCACTCTGGCCATGACAAAGCCATCCCAGCCCTTTTCGCCTACGGTTTGAATCGCCGTCGCGTCCAGCCGGGGATCGCTGGCAAGCAGTTGGAAAAATTCACGCACGCCCTGCACGTTGCAGTCTGTGGACGTCCCCTCTGTTACCGCCCCGCCTCGTACAACGTTGTCGGCAATAATGACCGTGCCGGGGCGCGCCAGAGTGACTGCCCAACGCAGGTAGTGCGGATTGTTTCGCTTATCCGCATCGATAAAGATCAGGTCGAACGGCCCCTGCAGTTGAGGCAGCACGTCCAGCGCTGCACCGAGACGCAGATCGACACGTTCGGCCAGCCCTGCACGGTGGATGTTCTGCCTGGCAACCTGCGCATGATGGCTGTCAGCTTCGAGAGTGGTAATTTTCCCTTCCGCACCCAGCGCCTGAGCCATCCAGAGGGTGCTGTAACCTCCCAGCGTGCCAATTTCCAGCACGCGTGAGGCATTAATCATTTTGATAAACAGCCCGAGCATCTTGCCTTGCAGGGCAGAAACATCGTGAGCAGGCAGCCCCGCCTGACGGTTGGCGACAAGCGCGGCTTGAAAATGGCTATCGGCAGGAATAAGTTGCTGAGAAAAGTAGTCGTCGACCGCAGCCCATTTTGGCTGGTCTTCTGAAGGATAATCCTGTGTCCGCATCGTTCCGCTCCTGAATCAACAAGACAGAAGAAAATATAAACGGATACGGATAAAGCTCAAGGCAACAGGCTTTAAAAGCTAAAGATGGGCTGCCTGACGGGTTGCCAGGCAGCGGCATTACATTCCCATCATCTGGCCGATCAGCAGATAGGCGTTAAGACTCACCACCAGCACCACGATGACGCGGCCGGTGTTTTGCATCAGCCGTGAATTGACCAATGCCTCGCCCATCAGCTCACGGTTGCCGGTGAAGGCCAGCAGCGGAATGAGAGCCAGCGCGATACCAAAGCTCAGCAACACCTGACTCATGACTAACACGCGCGTAGGATCCCAGCCGGCCCAGATCACAATAAACGAAGGCACCATGGTTACTGCGCGTCGCACCCACAGCGGAATATAGAATTTTATAAATCCCTGCATGACCACCTGTCCGGCCAGGGTGCCCACCACGGTAGAAGACAGCCCCGCCGCGACCAGGCTTAAGCCAAACACCGTGGCGGCAGCGTGGCCCAGTAAGGGCTGCAACGTGGTGTAAGCCTGATCGAGCTCGGCAATCCCGCTGTGGCCGCTAAAATGGAAGGCGGCAGCGGCCGTGGCCATCATCGCCAGATTGACAAATCCCGCAATGGTCATGGCAATGGCGACATCAAGCTTGGTGGATGAATAGCGCCGGGCCTGACTGTCACTGCTTTTTCCCTGGGTCAATGCAGAATGCAGATAAATCACGTGCGGCATAATGGTGGCGCCCAGCACACCCGCAGCAAGAAAGACCGCATCCGCGTTGGGCAGAGACGGCAGCGCCATGCCTGTCACCAGTTCACTGACCTTGGGCTGGGAGAAAAACAGCTCCACAATGTACGCTGCCGCCACAAACAGCAGCAGGCCACCAATCACCAGCTCCAGCGGCTTTTGCCCACGGTTTTGCAGCATCAAAATAAGCACGGTGGCCACGCCGGTAAGCACAGCGCCCTGCATCAGGGACACACCCAGCAGCAGTTTAAAGCCCAGAGCGGCACCGATAAATTCTGCGAGATCGGTCGCCATCGCGATGATCTCCGCCTGTACCCAATAGAACCACACCGCCGGACGGGGAAAACGCTCGCGGATGTGTTCCGCGAGGTTTTTGCCCGTCGCAATGCCCAATTTGGCTGACATCAACTGGATAAGCATCGCCATGATATTGGCCCATACCACGACCCAAAGGAGCTGGTAACCGTAAGCAGCACCCGCCTGGATATTGGTCGCAAAGTTGCCCGGATCGATATAGCCGATAGCGGCGATAAAGGCGGGCCCCAACAGGGCGAGTTTCACTTTTCTTGCTCCGCGAGCGGCGCGCTCGGCGGCACGGCTTTCAAACATATTGGCTACCCTGTCGTTGGTTTACCTGTGCAGCTTAAAGCGACACAGGCGCAAGTGAAATGCGGTTTTAGTAATCAGTGTAATAGATAGTGCTATAAAGTATAGCCATTGCTATAAATTGGAGGTGCAGAAGGCCTGAAGGTCAGGCGCAATTCCCCTACTCTACGTGTTGTTTAAATTACAGACAATAGGTTTAAGTGAATATGATGTGAACAATTTGGTTACAGGGCGTGATCGGTGAGAGTATTCTGAGAAAATTGGCGATATTGAATACTTATATTGTGGTGGAGATCTCGTTTTTCGGTAAGCCGTTACATAGAATACGCAGCAAAATACAATCCTCCTCAAATTTGGAGCAATCATGTCCCATATTTTGCAGTTTCTTTTAGCACTAGTGGTCGTTGGCGTGCTGGCCCTGCTGGTCAGCCACGACAGAAAAAGTATTCGGGTTCGGTACATCGTACAGCTTCTGGTTATCGAGATCGTTCTGGCATGGTTCTTCCTGAACTCGGAAGCCGGTCTGGGATTCGTCAAAGGATTTGCCGGTTTCTTCGATCATCTTCTGAAATATGCCGCTCAGGGTACCAACTTCGTGTTCGGTAACATGAATGATAAAGGCCTGGCGTTCTTCTTCCTGAACGTATTGTGCCCCATCGTGTTCATCTCAGCCCTGATTGGTATTCTTCAGCACTTCCGCATCCTGCCATGGGTCATCCGTGGAATTGGTACCGTGCTGTCTAAGATCAACGGCATGGGCAAACTGGAATCTTTCAACGCCGTAAGCTCTCTGATTTTGGGACAGTCTGAGAACTTTATCGCGTACAAAGATATTCTGGGCAAAATGTCACAACGCCGTATGTACACCATGGCGGCCACTGCGATGTCGACGGTTTCCATGTCTATCGTGGGCGCTTACATGACCATGCTGCAACCTAAGTATGTTGTCGCTGCGCTGGTGCTGAATATGTTCAGTACCTTTATCGTGCTGTCGCTCATCAACCCTTACCGCGTTGACAGCGAAGAAGATCTGCAACTGCAGGATCTGCATCAGGGTCAGAGCTTCTTTGAAATGCTGGGCGAGTACATTCTTGCCGGTTTCCGCGTCGCCATCATCGTTGCAGCCATGCTGATCGGTTTTATCGCACTGATTTCGGGCCTGAACGCGCTGTTTGACTTTATCTTCGGCGTGACCTTCCAGGGCGTGCTGGGTTATGTCTTCTACCCCTTTGCGTGGGTGATGGGCGTGCCATCAGGCGAAGCCCTGCAGGTCGGCAGCATCATGGCAACCAAACTGGTTTCCAACGAGTTTGTGGCCATGATGGATCTGCAGAAAATTGCCGGTCAGCTGTCACCGAACGCGGAAGGCATCCTGTCAGTATTCTTAGTCTCATTCGCCAACTTCTCGTCTATCGGCATCGTCGCTGGCGCCATCAAGGGACTGAACGAAGAGCAAGGTAACGTGGTTTCACGCTTCGGTCTGAAACTGCTGTACGGCTCAACGCTGGTCAGCGTGCTGTCTGCGGCGATTGCAGGCCTGGTACTGGCATTCTGAGTTCGCGTTCTGCCCACATTAAGGCGAGTCAAACGACTCGCCTTTTTTGTCTCCCTCCCATCCATAACTCCTTGCCCGCCGGAACCTGAGTGCCGGACAAGAAAGTTGACCCCATCTGTCGCCCTGATAAATACTGCCCTTGTCTGCTGAGCGGAAGATCTCGCGGTTTACCACGCACCTCCGCATCGTTCAGTTATCGACTGTGTTTGCCATACAGGAGCCATTATGAGCCTGGATCCACAGGGTTTTATCCTTACCCTGCCCTTTGCAGACGTTCAGCCCGCGTTTCAGGCTGTCATTGACGATGCCCTGGCCCACCTGAGCGCTGACTATCGGGATAGCCTGCACAGCGTTTATCTTTACGGCAGCGTAGCGTCGGGAAACGCCGTTGAGGGAGAATCTGATTTGGACCTGTGCCTGATATTCCGCCATTCACCTGATCGGGCGCAGCAAAACAGCCTGGCCGATCTGAAAAAGGCGCTGGCCGTAAAGCATCCGGTAGTGAGTAAAGTCGATTTTGATATCGGCACGCTCGATGAGGCCCGCGCGCCGGAGAACAGCCTTTCCTGGGGATTCTGGCTGAAGCACCATTGCCGCTGTCTCTATGGCCAGGATCTCTCTGTGCTGTTTGGGCTTTACAGGCCATCCCGCGCGCTGGCCTGGGCGATAAACCGCGATGTCACAGAGGTGCTGAGCGAGTATGCAACGCGCCTGTCCCGCGCCAGCCAGCCCTGGCAGCAGCGACCACTTCAGCGCGCGGCTGCCAGAAAACTGATTCGCGCCACCAATATGTTACGTAAAGATAGCGACACGGACTGGCCGCGCAGCCTTGAGGAGCACGTTGAGCGGTTTGTTGCGCGTTATCCGGCGCGTGAAGCGGCAATGGCCTTCTTTTTCGCAGAAAGTCAGGCACCACGGGCGACGGCTGAGGCGTTTATTCTACAGCTTAATGACTTCCGTCGATGGCTGACGCAACAATTAGGCTGAATTCAGGCACAACGCCAGGTGATAAACGCCTGCTGTGTTGCAGAAAGATAACGTCAAAGAGGATAAATCGCACAGGCACGCTATATACGCTTGTGTGTGGATTGACGAAGAGAAATATCAGAAAGGCTGATAAGCCAGAGATTTGGTGGAGATAAGCGGGATCGAACCGCTGACCTCTTGCATGCCATGCAAGCGCTCTCCCAGCTGAGCTATACCCCCACATCTGGAAATCATTTTTTCAGTGCCAAACTTTTGGGAAGAAGTTTGGTGGAGCTAAGCGGGATCGAACCGCTGACCTCTTGCATGCCATGCAAGCGCTCTCCCAGCTGAGCTATAGCCCCGAACCGAAAAAACCGTCGTGTTAAGCGACGGACGGCATAATATGCAACCCCCCATGGAGTGTCAACGGCAAAATCACATTCTGTGTTTGATCGCTGAAAAAGACGGCAAACTCAGCGTGATGACGTGCGTTTGTTTCTCTCCTGTCCTTGTTAACATCGTGAAAGGAGCCTGGTTGAAGAGTAACTTTTTATCGGCAGTTAAGTTAATTCACGGTTAAATATGTTATGGGAATTATCTTGTCTTCCCGGTAATGTCGTGTAAAACTTAGCCCGCTATCTAATACGGCTGCATGGTTTTCTCCAGCGCACCGTTCTTCAACCAGGCGTTTTCGCTCCAATACTAAAATCAATAGAGAATATATGTCGCTGCATACACCCAAAGAGATCGCCCAACTGGCGATTCAGGCTGGCGTGGCAAAAAGCCATGCTTCCATTAGCTCCTTAATAATTCTTGGCTTCATGGCAGGTGCCTTTATTGCTACAGGTTTCTTGCTGGATGTTCATGTCATTAACTCTCTGCCTGCTGACTGGGGCTCATTTGGCGGCTTCTTAGGGGCTGCGGTGTTCCCGGTGGGATTGATCCTGACCATTCTGGCCGGTGGCGAACTGTTAACCGGTAATATGATGACGTTGCCTGTTGCCTGGTTTGCACGCCGTATTAGTGGCTACAGCGTATTACGCAACTGGTTCTGGGTAACGATTGCAAACTTCCTTGGCAGCATCGCTATCGCCTGGTTCTTTGGCCACATGCTGGCCATGACCGAGGGTGATTACCTGAAAAAGACGCTGGCGATTGCGAATGCCAAAGTCCATGCCGATTTCCTGCATGCGTTCATTTCTGGCATCGGTTGTAACTGGCTGGTATGTCTTGCCGTGTGGCTGGCCTTCGCCAGTAAAGATGTGGTCGGCAAAATTTTCGCGATGTGGTTCCCGGTCATGGCGTTTGTGGCCATTGGTTTCCAGCACGTTGTGGCGAATATGTTCATTATTCCTGCTGCGATCTTTGCCGGACAGATGAGCTGGGCTGAATATTTGCCTAACTTCGTGGCGGTATTCTTAGGTAACGCCGTCGGCGGTGCCGTTTTCGTTGGTCTGGCTTACTTCCTCGCTTTCCGCCCCGCAGCCGAGCAGCCAAGCACTGCGCAATAAACAATCCCCTGCCTTTTGTTGAGAGACAAAAGGCAATTTCGTTTCCTGTTACTTTCACGCGTTACGATTTGCTGTAATATGTATGGCTAATGTATTGAACAGGGACAGCATCGTGAAAAAGGAATGGCTAACTCCGGAAGAACTGGCAATCGAAACGGGCTACAGTCGGCAGACGGTGAACAAATGGATCAAACGCGAGAACTGGACGACCACGCCAAAACCCGGCGTTCAGGGCGGAAAAGCCAGATTGATTCATATTGATGAACGCGTGAAAAGTTTCATTCAGTCGACGCGCAACCTTAATGAACCCACGGCAAATTATACTCCCCCACCGAATTCATTACCTGCGTTATTGATAAGTTCTGTCCAGCAAATGAGTCAGAACGAGCAAGATCAGCTCACGGCGTTGATTTTGCGGGAAGGGATAAAAGGTGTGCTTGACCGACTGGGCATTCACGAACAATAAAAAAACCGGAAGCGCGATGCTTCCGGTTTTTTTTCGTCTCAGACAATCACGTCCCGCGGCCTGGCCTTCATCGGTTAATGCCAGAAAGCGCTCGGCCGCAAGCCGCCGTGGAAGAGAACGGTTACTGGCTCTGTGCTTCACGCTCAGCAATAAAGGCCAGTGCTTTTTCAATACGCTCAACGCTACGGCTACGGCCAATGGCTTCCACCGTCACATCCAGTCCGGGAGACTGACCGGCGCCGGTGACGGCGACGCGCAGCGGCATGCCGACTTTGCCCATGCCCACACCCAGCTCATCCGCGCTCTGCTGAATAGCCTGATGCACTGTTTCTGCATTCCAGTCAGTCAATGCGGCCAGCTTGTCGCGAACCACTTCCAGCGGCTGACGCGCGACTGGACGTAAATGCTTTTTCGCGGCATCGGCATCGAATTCTGAAAAATCCTGATAGAAATAGTGACACGATGCGGCCATCTCTTTCAGCGTCTTGCAGCGCTCGCCCAGCAAGGTCACCAACTTTGCCAGTTCCGGGCCAGTGCGGGTATCAATGTTCTGCTGTTCAATATGCCACTGCAGATGGGTTGCCACGTACTCGGGCGGCAGCGCATTAATATAGTGGTGATTTAGCCACTGCAGTTTTTCGGTATTAAAGGCGCTGGCCGATTTACTGACCGCGTCCAGGCTAAACAGCGCCGTCATCTCTTTGACAGAGAAAATTTCCTGATCGCCATGTGACCAGCCCAGACGTACCAGATAGTTAAGCAACGCCTCTGGCAGATAGCCGTCATCACGGTATTGCATCACGCCTACTGCACCATGACGTTTAGACAGTTTCTTACCGTCGTCACCCAGAATCATCGAAACGTGGGCATAAACCGGCACCTGTGCGCCTATCGCCTTCAGGATATTGATCTGACGCGGTGTGTTGTTGATGTGGTCTTCACCGCGCACAACGTGGGTGATGCCCATGTCCCAGTCATCGACCACGACGCAGAAGTTGTAAGTCGGTGAGCCATCGGTACGGCGGATAATCAGATCGTCCAGCTCCTGGTTACTGAACTCAATCGGACCGCGAATCTGATCGTCAAAAATAACAGAGCCTTCCTGTGGATTACGGAAGCGCACTACATGCGGCTCATCAGCGGCATGATGCTCATGGCTGTCACGGCAGCGGCCGTCATAGCGGGGTTTTTCGCCGTTGGCCATCTGCGTTTCACGCAGCGCTTCAAGACGTTCTTTCGAGCAGTAACATTTATAGGCAGTACCCGCTTCCTGCATTTCATCAATGACGGCGTTGTAGCGGTCGAAGCGTTTGGTCTGGTAATAAGGGCCTTCATCCCAGTCCAGGCTCAGCCAGTTCATCCCATCCATAATAGCTTCGATGGCTTCCGGTGTAGAACGCTCAAGATCGGTATCTTCAATGCGCAGTACAAACTCGCCCTGATGATGACGGGCAAAGAGCCATGAGTAGAGTGCGGTACGAGCGCCACCTACGTGTAAGAAGCCGGTAGGGCTTGGCGCGAAGCGAGTTTTGATTTTCATTCAGTATTGCCTTAAATGCGCAGGTTCGTTGTCTGGATGACAAAAAACGGGTTAGACGCGAAAACAGTGCGCATATTCTAGCATCTGATGATGAATCCTCAATGCATGCAAGACAGCAGAGCGGCAGCAAAGCCTGTATTTCTGCTAAGAAAACCAGCACATTGGATAAAATCCCTGCGGGATGTTTAAAATTAAACCGAACGCACAATTATGTTTTAAAAAGCGTTGACTCAAAATCAACTATCCCTATAATGCGACTCCACACAGCGGGGGTGATTAGCTCAGTTGGTAGAGCATCTCCCTTACAAGGAGGGGGTCGGCGGTTCGAACCCGTCATCACCCACCACTTCGGGTCGTTAGCTCAGTTGGTAGAGCAGTTGACTTTTAATCAATTGGTCGCAGGTTCGAATCCTGCACGACCCACCA